>CAXRIU010000011.1:0-179739 GCA_964231135.1 Bacteriovoracaceae bacterium | reverse complement strand
CGACACTTTTAATTTTTGTATGGAAAGATTTCAATGGGTCTGTGGCGCAATCAGATTATCCCATAAGATTTATGTAATTACATATTAACCAAGTTCCAGACTCAGGTGATGATTTACACTACAGTTTTGGGACAATATCAATATGTTTCAAAACAAGGAGAAAAAATGATTTTACCCGCAATCAATCAAAAAGCGCCGAACTTAAAAATTAAAACTCTTAATGGGAAATTTGATTTATTCCAAACTCCGGCCAAAACATTTAGTCTAATCATTTTCTATCGTGGTTATCATTGTCCTGTATGCAAAGACTATTTAGAAACTTTGAGTTCACTATATGCAGACTATTTAGAGCTTGGTGTCGATAGGATAATTGCCGTCTCTGGTGATGATAAAGATAAAGCACTACTTGCTAAAGAAGAGTGGGATATTCCACGACTTGAAATAGGCTATGATTTAGATGATCAAACGATGAGAGACTGGGGCCTGTACATCTCTTCATCAATCTCAGATAAAGAACCAAGGCTTTTTAATGAGCCAGGATTGTTTTTAGTTTCATCTGATGGAGATCTTTTTTATAGCGCTATTAATTCAATGCCATTTGGCAGACCAAGTCTAGAGAAGATGCGTGATGCTATTAAATTCATAATTAATGATGATTACCCAGCTCGCGGGAATTTACGTATTCAAGAGAAAACAAAAAGTTTAACTGATGACGAGCAAAGAGAGACTCAAGCTGGTATCAACAGGTTGTTTGTTAATCGCTGGTCACCTAGAGCCTTTGATAAAAACTATAAGATTGAAAAGAAAGAATTCCAAAAGCTATTCGCAGCTGCAAAATGGGCGCCGTCATGTTTCAACGAACAGCCGTGGCGTTTTTTAGTTGCTAGTCGTAACAGCAAAAAATTTGATGATTTTTTAAGTCTTATCAACGAATTTAACCAAAGCTGGGCGAAAAATGCTTCAGCTATTGTTTTTATAATTGGTTCGAAAAACTTTGATAAGACTGGAAAAGAGAACTACACCTATCAATTTGATTGTGGTGCTGCTTGGATGAGTCTTTCACATCAGGCCAATATAATGGGACTGCAAACCCATGGAATGGGAGGAATAGAGCGTGAGAAGATTATAGATTATTTTGACCTGAACGCAGATGAAGAGGACGTGATTTGTGGATTTGCCATTGGTAAAAATGCAGAGGTAGGAGTCCTTCCTTCTGATTTACAAGAGAAAGAACACTTATCTCCAAGAAAAGATTTAGAAGAAGTTTTTGAATTATATTAGGAGACTAGAATGAAAAAAGTATCAGCAATTTTATTGGCAGGTTTTATGACTAGTGCCTTGGGAGTCACCTCTATCACGCAGCCCATGATGGCAAAAAGTGGCAGTGAATTAAATGGAACCATCACGCTGAAAGAAGAAGGCGGAAATGTCTATATTAGCGGTGACATTAGAGGAGTAAAGCCTAACCATAAATTTGGATTTCATATTCACGAGAAGCCTGACTGTAGTAGTGAGGATGGAAAGTCAGCAGGTGGACATTATAATCCAACCAATGAAAAACATGGAAATCCTGGCGACAAGAATCACCACTTAGGGGATTTAGGAAATCTAAAAAGTAATAAGGATGGTGAGATTAGTATACATAAGATGGTAAAGGCATCTTCCTTAGATAAAGATGCTAAAAGATCAATTCTTAACCGTTCAATAGTATTGCATGCTGGAGCAGATGATTTTGAATCCCAACCTTCCGGAGATAGTGGAAAAAGAATTGGATGTGTCGTACTAACTACCGCAGCTAATAAAGCTATCTGAATCAGGCATATTTAAATAAAGAAAATCAATTAAACGGTCATATAACTCGTTTGCTTCATAAAAACTAGAAAGCAAGCAGTATATGGCCAATTTATCTTCTAAACTCGTATCACTACTTACTAGCGCTAGTTCAAGATTTTGTACTAGCGCATGGATAACATCTTGAGGAAGTTCTAGTTCTGCTCTATTTTCAAAATGGCATATTATAGTCTCAATACTATTGTTAAAACTCTCAATCTTATCTGGTGTGTGAACACCTTTTAATGCCAAGGAGTTACGATCTTCGTCGAGGTGACCATCAAAGTATTCTCGGTTGGGATCAGTCTTAATTTCGTTTTCGGTAAACTTATGGCCATCATGGGTGATACCAAAAATAGCCTCAAGATCGCCTCCAGGAGTTTCTTCAAAATTAAAATGTTCATTGATTTCACTCATCCGCTCAAAAAGTTTATCTATATAGACCCGCTCAGCCTCCCTTAATTCTTGAGTGAAAGGAATGATCTGTAATTCCTGATAGATTTCATCGTATTTTGCATACAATTCCTCATCCGACTGAATTGACTGTGCAAGGGCCTTTAAATCCGTTTCAGATTCAATGAACTTTAAGTCCTGTGGCAGTTCAAAGGCCATCAGTGATGAGATGAAGAATATATTAATCAATATAAAATATTTCACATTGTTTTTATCGGAATTGTTTGCCGTCTAATTTATCAAGAAAAATTGATGCGCAGTAAATGCCGATAAAACTACGTGTATGCATAGTATTTTTTTCGTTTTTATATTTTTAATTGTTGGAATTATGCCAGCCTTGTCTTGTGATATGCAAGAATTTAAAAAAATGTTCAAACCATATCCCACAGACTCAGTGACATGTCATGAGGGAAAGCCGACTTGGATAATAAGTAACAAGCGCTTCATGTTAAGGTCTCAGAGAGGCTTCCACAGGACACCTTCTTCAATAGAACCTAAGCAAGAAATAATAAAATCTCCAAAAGTTATCATTCGAAATCCTAAAATAGGTTTTCAGTATTCATTTAATTTTGGTTCCGCCAGTATAAAGTCGGTAGACTCCGTTTCCAATGTGGAGGCAACTGCCGTATCAGATATTGTTTACGGAGTGACCCTTTCTTGGCAGCACTTATGGAGTAAAAGATTGAATGCTTTTTTCGTAGGTAGTGCAAAAAATTATAATTTTCGAGTTTCAGACAGTCGTGAAATTTCACAGGGAGCAATCACACAGGGATTTGTTGGTGTCGGATTGAGTTCTCAAATAACAAAAGATTTATCATTTTCATCAGTCCTAGGAATAGGTGATTCGCTTGTTTTAGAATCCGATGGTGATGCCAATATTACTGTTGAGAAACTTGTCATTCCTTCCTTTAGTCTGTCTACAAAATACACTTGGTTTGAATTTGAAAGTGGATTCAATATTGGTTCACAATTACGTTTGGGGGGAATGCACCCTTCGGATACAGGGAAATATGAAGTTAGTTCAGGGTATTTTTATGCTGTTGGGTTTAGCTCTCAATACAAAAAGGATGACAAATTTTATTCAATTGGAACGATGTATATCCAGAGAGAATTTGAAATAGATGATGCGAAACAGACGACCAGAAATTTAGAGTTATCTGTAGGTTTTGGTTGGCAGTTTTAATAAGTGGTTGAATTTTCAATTTTAGAAATGCTTGAATTTACGTCAATATTCACAATATTAGGACGAGGAGATTAATTGATTTAAAATCATATAGTTATCTATGAAATATATTTTAACCTTATTTATATTCATTTTTTTCAGCTGTAATGGAGAGGTGCTAGAAAGTCTGGACTCCGGCAATGAAGGCTTTTGTCCAACATCACGTATGGAGGATGGAAGTTGTCCTAAAGGTGAGACGGCAAATATTGTTAGAGGGTGGAGCTTTAATGATTCATCTCTTTATACTTACAATTCTGGAGAATTAGAAGTTGCTAATGGCTCTGTGAAAATAAGAAAGTTAGCGACTGACTTTACAGGCTCGGAATTCTTGCGAGGTGAGTTTTATGGTGGAAATCTTAGTTCCTCAAATAACCTGACGATATCCACTTCAAACTCAGACTCTATAAGGGCTGATAAAGTTCTTAGTCAATACTCAGAAAATTTTTTGGGTTATTGGAGATTAGAGAACAATGGAAAAGATAGCTCTGGAAGAGAGGTTCATCTAGAAGCTACTGGAGGAGTTGGTTATAGTAGTTCAGATTATATTCAAGGAAATTATAGCTTTCAAACTTTTTCATCCGGAGGATTACGAACTGAAGAAGGTGGTAAAATCAACCAACAGGATATTAAAACAATTTCACTATGGATTAAAAAACTAGGGGATGGACACAACTCTCATGTTTTTGGAGTGCCATTTCGAATCGGAGGAACATGGAATAAGGACGTTCTTCAATTAAGAGTTAATAACGGAAGCCCAGGTTCTGTTTCATTTCAGATTTCTAAACCATCTGCTGATACAAATATTAGTGCACAGGGAACAGATATGATTTATGATAACCGTTGGTATCATGTTGTTGCCTTAGTTAAAGAGAGCTCAATAGAAATCTATATAAATGGAGAGTTTGTTGCAAAAAATACCAGCCTAAGTGAGCTTCCGCTTAATACCTCAGCTGCAATTAAGATCGGTCACGCCGATTTAGGTAACTCTACTTTCAATGGAAATATTGATGAGGTTTTTTTACTCAATAAAGCTCTAAGTCCTGCAGAGATAAAAAAATTGTATCAAGTTCAAGGTAAAAATTTCAATGAATTCTCTGAGGCGTGGACTCCCGGTTTTGATGATTTAGTCGGTTATTGGAGTTTAAATCATAACTGGAGTGATAAAAGTAAATTTGAGAACCATGGTGCTCCTGTAAATACACCTATGTTAGCAGATAAAAGCATCGCAGGGACAGGAGCAGGAAGTTTTGATGATGATACTGCATTTCAATATGTTTCAATTCCAAATTCACCCAGCTTAGAAAATGTTCAAGAATCAAGCTTTAGTTTGCAGGCATGGTATTATCCTAAAAAATTACCTAGCAATACTGTAACTAGAAACCAGCAGCACGGTATCATAATGAAGTCTGGTTTCCATGCAGGACTATCTTACGATGGAGTGGGCAAATTTAGATTTTTATTGTGGGATAGTTCCGGTGTGAATCATGGCGTTGTTACACCAAGGTCTTACAGTGTAAATCTCTATCATCATGTCCTAGGTACAGTTGATTATGAAAAAAATGAAATAGCTATATTTGTAAATGGAGAAAAGGTTGCGAGTAGAGATATTACAGGATTTATAATTCGAGAGTACGGTACTAGCAAATTTCTTATCGGAGCTGGAGGTACTGGTACAAGTGATTCAGTCGCTGGCCATTTTTCCAACGGATATATTGATGAAGTTGCTATTTGGAAAAAAGCACTCACAGAAAACGAAGTACTTCGAATATATGAGTTTCAGAAACAAAGAGCCGTTTCTGAATATGTTTCTCCCGTTATTGATTTGGGGCAAACTGAAACGATTAGTGAGCTTAAACTAAATTCAACCCTACCACTGGGAAAAGAAATTTCTACAGAGCTTGAATCAAGTAGCGACTACGTGAAGATTGAGGGAAATTTATCAGATGGCCTAGAGGCTTACTATCCAGTGCATGCTCAGAGTTTTAATGGCTCATCTGGCGAGCTGAAGGATTTGAGCGGAAATGGTCATCACGGTTATCTCGGTGATTCAGGGGCTGCTACCAAAGCCTCAGTAGGAATATTAGGGAAATCAATTCCTATCGGCAGGCATTTTAAAATTCCAGTTTCAGATGCACCAACAATTGCAGATGAATTTACATTTTCTTTCTGGATGAAAGCACCAGATGAAATACCCTCTGCTTACCATGGTATCTTTATTAAGGGAGAACCTAGTGATAATTTACGATATTTAAAGATTCAAGCTCGAAATTATGATAAGAGAATTGGTTTAAGGCTCGATGTTAATGGTACTGGGCAAAAACAACTTGCTTCTACTTCAAATGTTTTTGATGGCAAGTTTCATCATATTGTATTTAAGTGTTCTAATTCCTTAGTAAGCGTTTATGTTGATGGTAAATTTGAAAATAGTATGGGGATCGCGATCAAAGATGGAGAGGCAATTGATGATCCAACGTCAGCTTTTGGAATTGGAACGACTGCTGCAAGTTTAAATCTAGATGAAATAGCTATTTGGTCTAGAGCTCTTTCAGATACTGAAATTTCCGAACTACATAACCGCTCTGCAACGCGGGTGAAAACACAATTGAGAGTATGCCATAACTCAACATGTACAAGTGCTACAGAGTGGAAGGGGCCAGGCGGAGATTCATCGACTCATTTTTCTGAGATATTTAATCGACCGTCTTCAGATATTCAAAATATTTTGCAGGCTTGTGACGGAGATTCTGTCTGTAGTCATAATGAACTCATTTATATGGGAAGCACGAATGGGCAAAGCTCAAATTTTATTCTTGATGATTTTTTAACTAATAATTATAGTGCACTGGAGTCTAGATATTTTCAATTTCGAACTCGTATAGAAACTGCATGCGAAAAATGTGCTCCCGAAGTTTCAAGATTACTACTCACTACAACGGGGAATTACTTTTCTAACTTAGCCGTCATTTCAGCCAAGAAACCGATTCAAATCCGAAGAGAGATAAGAAGAATTAGCCACTCTGTAGAAGGGCAATGTCAGGTCAAGTATCAATTTTCAAAAGATGGTGTAGATTTTTATTATTTTGATGGTGAGTCTTGGGTGTTAGGATCAAATTCCCTTAATCAGTCAAATGAGATAAAACTAGCGTCCCGAGAACTTAAAAAATTTGTAACCTCAGGTGATTTGTATTTCAAGGCACTTCTCAAATCGAATGGAGAAAGTACTTGTGAATTGAAGGATTTAAAAATCACTCAATAAACTAAGATAAATTGTTATAGGTATTTGGCTTTAAAAGAAGTCACTCCACTAAAGAGTCCGTGGAGCGACTTTATGATTTTTTAGTCTTTTACCAGAAAATCGACGATCAGTTGAGCGGTTTTCTTTGGTTTTTCACGCTGAACAGATGCACCACTTTTTTCAATCTCGACGTACTCAAAATAAGGTCTAATTTTTTTAAAGTCTGCCGCGGTTGAAATTTTATTATCTTGGAAGGCTTCATATTCTTTTCCAAAAATAGCTAGTACTGGAATAAAGACTCCTTGAGATGATTCTTCAAATGTTCTATATAGTTGTCCACCTACAAAACTCAGTGTTAGAAATCTTTGATCGATATTATCTCTCATGGCAATAAAGTCAGCCTTAAGCGCGTCATCTATTAGGGTATCGTCATAAAAGCCAAAGCTTAAATAATATCCAATGGAGTTTGGGTTCAAAAGATTTCGATAAAATGCGATAGCAGCTTCATCATCATTACTTAATCTTTCGTAAAGTCTTTGCTCTCTCTCACTGGGAGCTTCATTTAGGGTCGTCACACCTGATGGGTTTAACACTATGGCTCTTCTTACTAAGTCAGGTCTCGTTGCAGCAACTCTCAGTACTCCATTACTCAGAATTGATTCTGAAACGATATTTGCTCTTTCTTTTACAACATTTTCTAGAAAAACTTCGACGAATTTGTCAAAGTCTTCGATAGAGTACCCTTTGTTTGGCTTAGCACTTTCTCCCGCTCCCGGAAGGTCCATAATATAAACCTCTTTACCTAGTGCTTCCAGTTCAGGTAAAAGCTTGCGCCAAGTTCTATGGCTTGCGCCTCCATAAATTCCATGAAAAAGCACGATAGGAGTTTCATCAGATAAAACCTTCGGCGCTCTGTACTTTATTTTTCCAAAAACAGGTATAGTGGCTTCAGAATCCAAAAGGCTTGCTCCAGGAGTTGCAAAAGCTTGAAAGCTTAGAATTAATAGTAATAATAAAGAAAATTTCATTTAGGCCTCCATAGTTCTTGGAAAACTTAAACAAAAGCTAGATTTTCGTCAATGTGATATCAGTTCAAATAAATTCGATATAATATTTGTCTATCAGGAGATTGTGAATGTTTAAAAAAATCATTACTTTGCTAGTTATAAGTATACTCAATACCGCCTTTGCTAATGAGTTAAGTATTGATATTGGACAAACTGAGACAGTGTTTAATCGAATTAGTATTCCAAGTAGTCAGTCTAATGAGTTGTCTCTGGGAAGTGATGATAGGCTCACTTCTATGTGACTAACAAGTTTTTATGATCTTTCTTCCGGTAATCAGATTTATTTTCTATATGCACCCTTGGAAGTTGAATATAAGTTTCATTCTCAAAAAAGTTTTAGATTTAATGACACTGATTTTTCAAACAACACAGCGACAAAGTTTCGATATAAGTTTAACTCTTACCGTCTTGGTTATCTCTGGACTTGGAAAGCTACTGATCTTAAGTATTGGGCTGGGCTAGTCGCCAAAATTCGTGACGCCAAAACAGAGGCCATTCAAGGTAGTCTTTCAGACTCTTTTTCCAATATTGGCGTTGTTCCTCTGCTTTCGTTTGGTTTAAATTATCGAGTTTATAAAAACTTGTATTTCTTTTCCCATACAGATGCACTCGGCTCAAGCCGTGGATCAGCTTATGATTCTCAAGTTGAACTTAAATATCAAATAAATGATTACTCAGCTTCTTTTGGAAAAAGAATCTTAGGTGGCGGTGCTGACAACGACGAAGTTTATAACTTTGCTCAATTTGATACCTACTATCTAAAGCTGACTAAATACTTTTGAGGAGCTGATCTTTTTTAAATTCCAATCGAATTGCAAAGAAAAATAGAATTGGTACGAATATAGAATTTATTAAACCGTGCATTGACACCATAAGGCGCGCACCTAAAAACTCGATATAGGGAAGTTGTTCCAACTCCTTAAGAAATGCCAAAATCATAGAAATCGAGACGAGAGCAAAAGTGATTTGACCTAATCTTTTTGCCATTGAATTCTTAGATTCGATACAAAAAAGAGCGACTGTCGTTGGAATCAATATACACAATCCTATTGCCCCAATAGCTTTAATGACAGGTATACCATTTATTCCAAATGCTACTAGTAAGAAAAATGCAACACCGGTATATGTAGCGGTTCTGTAAAAGCCTTTGAAGCGCTGGGAGTTTTGCTTAAGAAAAGCCAAGTAGCTAAAAAATATCCAACCTAAAAAATGACCATGTAGGGCTGCATAATAGCTCCAGTTTTGATGATAGCCTAAAAGGTAGTAGTTATTTGTACCGGCAACGATCCAAATGGAGGCGACAAAACTGAAGAAAAAAGGAATGAGGTTAGTGGTCTTACTTTTAGTACCTAGTTTTAAATAAAAGACCAAATGAATTACACAGAATATTGGCCAGCAGTAGCTTAAAGCTTTTTGATCACTGTATATCGCAAAGATAACTATAACAGCTACAATTAGGTGGACTATGCTTAATAACTTAGAGCGAATAAAAAAGCTATTTGTAACCTGAGGAGCAACAATGAAAGCTACTGATAGGTATAGTTTTAATAGTGAAGCTTCTTCAGGCATCAAGACTCCATTTGCACTAATGTTTTAAGATAGGATAGTATTTTTATAATGGCGAAGGAAGTCTATAGTTTCCATATTATAAAGATTGGTTTTTGGCAGGTGCTAAAACATCTACTTATTCCATTGTATCGTCACAAAATTTCTGGTCTTATGCACTCAGAGGCTTTCTTAATCATGAATCTTGGTATGCCAGTTCTTTCTATAAAACGCTACGACTTGAGCTCTATTGCCTTGTTTCTTCGGTGGGAGAGTTTAGAATCATATCAGTCTTTTTTTGCTAAGAACTTATATCAGGTTCAAACTGGACGGCATTTACAGATGAAAGCTTACCGGCAATGGGGAGCGCTCTCAGAACTTAAAAATTCTGTGCTCCATAGCGACTTGATAAATCCAAGACAAGAAGTGGCAGCCGTTACTGTGGCGAGACTAAAAATCGCTGAAATAGCCCGCTTTGTGAAATGGGGCAAGCCTGTCGAGGCACAAGTTCGTGACCATGCTGGTAAAATTTTTTCTATCGCAGCATTTCGTCCACCCAATAATTTTTGTACTTTTAGTATTTGGAAATCAGAGATTGAAATGGTCAGTATGGTGCAAGCTTTTGAGCATAAAACTGCAATGGGGGAGCGATTAAAAAGAGACTTTCACTATGAGTTTACCACGCTGAGGTTTACAAAGTTATTTGGTGATTTTTTTAACTAAAGTGACGCAAAAATATCTACTTGGTTACCATTTGGATCTCTAACTGAGGCGTATCGTTGTCCCCAAAAAGCATCCCAAGGATCTTTTTCTGATGAATAACCCGCAGCGATTAATTCCCTGTGGGTTTCATCAACTTTTAAAGGCGACTCTTGTAAAAAACAAAGAGTCACTCCCGGTGTTTTCGGTTCTTGCCACTCAGGATTTATTTTTCTCAAAAGTTCAAAAGAGTCCAGCATTATCCTCAAGCCAGAACTAGTCGTTCCTTCAAAATGGCCCTGACCGAACTCTTTGAATTGGATTCCAAGAACTTGATAGAATTTAATTGTCGCTTCTATATCACGGCAAGCAATACCGATTGCATCTAGGCTCATTGGAACTTCCTATATCAAATGTTTGTAGAAAAGAGATACTAAAGACATTTTGCCAATTAATCAATTGAGCTAAGTACTTAAAAGTATGAGTGTAACTTTAGTTGTTAAATATAAATATTACAATCGGAATTGTACTGTGGCTCTTTCAGAACTAGATTTTGTTATCAATTTTAAAAGCAGGGGAAATATGAAAAAGTTAACATCAATCTTAACCGTAGTTTTGTCTGTACTTAGTAGTAGTCTTACTCATGCAAACACTAATAAAAGTAGGTCTCAGCTAATGCCTTTGCTTAAGAACGCACTCAGCCAAATGCCAATAAAATCTCGTGAAAACATCGCTGAACTATTAAAGTTCAATCCAGAACTTTTGTCCGATGAAGAGAAAAATGAATTGATTAGAGAGCTTCTAACGATCTCTATCGGCGGAATCCATACGGAAGGAAATCTTGAAATTCAAAATGAAGGGTACTTGAATGAGCTTGGTGCTTCGAGTTTTAAAGATATTTAGTGTTGGAATTCTATTGTTGGAGAACGCTTTGGCAGCTGAAATAAACATTTTTTGGGATAAGAGTGAGGTCGCACCATACGACATACACGCACCAGGTTCAATTCTTTCTTTATTTAATATGGCTGTTCGCGGACAATTACTGAGTATAAATAATAAAAATGGCTTATCTCCTAGTCATATCTCAAAGTTTCACTATGACTTTGAAAGAAAAGTTTATGTATTGAAGTTAGCTGATGGGTTAACTTTTCATAATGGAAGAAAGGTAACTTCTCAGGATTTAGAGTTCTCAATTTTACGTGGATTCTATTCTCCTGATTCAAGTTTTTTTAAGACGTATTTCGGAGATATTGTTGGAATTGAGAATATCACGCCTGGCACCAAATATAAAACGGGTTTAATTGAGGGAGTTCGAGTCGTGAGTGAAGATGTTATAGAGGTTAAATTAACATCTCCAAATCCAGCTTTTTTTCATTCATTAACTACTCCTTATTTTTCCTTAGTTCCAATTGAAGAGTTGAAGTCAGACTATTTAACTTGGAAAGCTAAACCGGTAGGAGCTGGTGAATTTAAAGTAGTCAGTGAATTTGATGGCATTAAAACGGTATTAAAAAATGAAGTTAATAATCAAGTTATAAATATTTACAATAAAAGATTAGATAAAATTAGATTTGATATTTCTTTTGTTGCAGGAGTTGTCCCGAATGAAAAGAGTTATCTTTCTTCACGTCCAGCTGGAATTAGACTAATGACAATTAGTCTTGAGAATGAGCTATCTGCCAACCCAAATTTTCGAGAAGGTTTAAAGTACTTAGTTGATAGGAGTAAATTCAGTAATACCAAGTTAGGTATCGCGCCTCTGAGTCAGCTACTTCCGACTCCATTTTGGGGGCGATCTAGCAAAAAATTAGATTTTAATTTAGAAAAAGCTCAATTTTATTTTTCTAAAATTCCAAAAAATCTTTTAAATAAAGTTTATGAAATTCCTGTTTTTGCAGGTGATGCCTTGTCTGAAAAACATTTATTTTATGAAAAACATCTGAAAGATCAATTCGAACAGGTTGGGTTTAAAATTAAATTTATCACTAATCAAGAGAAATTTGTATCAAGGAAAACTGCTATAAATGCTCCATTGTATTCAGCGGCAATGGTGGCAGATTATATTGACCCACTAGTCACTTTTTCTGCTTTTAGAAAAAACGGACATGAAAAATATTATAAAGTTCAAAAATCTATTGAGGGTAAATATGAAGAGCTTTATGTAAAGGCGATAAACTCTGAAACTTTTGATGAAAGACTCGAAGTAGTGAAGCAGTTGAGTCGTTTAGCTCAAGACAATCTTATTACTCTTGTCCTAGCAGAAGAGAAAAAGGTCATATATTTCAATTCAAAAACTGTAAAAAATTTGGGATTGCAATTGTATCCTCTTACGCTAAACCTTCAACAATTAGAGCTTCTTTGAGAGGGTGGTGAATATGACTTTGATAACAAATGATTGGTCAGGATCTATCATTACCGGTAGCTTAGGAACAGAGAAACTTAAATTTTTTACTAATTTAATCGATATTCAAGATTTGAAAAATTATAATCAATTCTCATCCAAAGAATATTTTACATTTAAACCCAAAATGAGCCACAAGCTAAATTTTGTTAAGTTGAAGAATATTTCAGAGGTAGATGCTACCTTTGTGAGTGATTTAGTCGATCTAGAGTCCAGAGCTGTTGCATTCACTGACAGCATACATAGCAATCTGAATGTAATCCATCCTAGAGAGGGTTCAAGTCAAATTGTTTTAGTCAGTCCTGCGAAACTGAGAGAGTTTGAATTAGCTTTAGAGGACTGTTTGTCATATTTGGGTGATTTGTCTTCGTCTTGGATCGAGCGATTTAAGTTATTATGTGCAGAGCTCGTTCCTATAGATTCTGGTGATATTAATAGGCCACTAAGAAAAGATGGAGCGGGGTTAAGCACTCATTTCTATAGGAAAGGAATATTCTTAAGCCTTCCCCTGGTACCCGATAGAGTGAAGGTAGAGCTTTTACTAAATTTAGTTCATGAGCTTGGCCACCAAGCACTATTTACTTATCAAAGACACGATAAAATCGCCTATGATTGTCATCGGACTCCAGTCTTTTCAGCAATCAGACGGACAAAACGCCCTCTTATTCAGAGTATACATGCAATGGTTGCAATCGTTTATATGCTAGAGCTGATAATTAGCGCTCCTGAGAAATTCTTAGGTCTAGGGGATCAGAACTATATTAAAGAAAGATTTAGAGGCTTAATAGACGATCTTAAAAAAGCTGTTGAGGCTTTAGATCGAGTAGGATTTACTAAACTTGGAAAGCTAATATACAGAGAAGCTATTGCAGTTTGTCTAAAAAGTGAAATGGTCTATGCTAAGCTTTAGAAATTTTGGCAGAACATACTCTTTAAAAAAATCATTTAAGTTTGTTGGACTTATTGCAATCGTTTTGGGAACCATTACAAGTGCAATCGGAATAATTTATATTCAGAAAGATACAGAATCTAGACTAAATTCACTAAAGGAAAATTTTTCGTTTTGGTTACAGGTTGGAGACTCGTTTCAGATTGAAAGAACCATTTTAAACAATGAGATTACTTATGAAAATATTGATCTGAGAGTTGTATCACAAGGGGGACATACCTTTGAAGGGCGAAATAGCTTTCAGATAAATGACTCAATAGGGTTCAATCTACAAAAAGGCGAAGTTTTCTATAGTTCTGTTGAGAAGCTTAGGAATGGAGTAAATCCAATTGGCACAATTATAATCAAACGAAAGCTTCCAACCAAAGTCTTTATTGCTGCTCTAGTTGGAGCACTTGTACTAATTGCCATAATCTACTTTTTAAGCATGCGCGAAGTGTTTGCGATGGGAAATAAGCTAGCTGAGCCTTTAGAGAATCTGTCTAGCGAACTCGGATCATTTTCAAAGAGTGATGACCTTTCGAAAATTAAATTAGATAGTAAAATAAGAGAGATTTATCAAATTAAAGAAAAGTTGCAATCACTTTCGAAAAGAATACAGGTACAAGAAGTAAAAATAAAAGAAAAAGAAAAGGCACAGGCTATAAATAAACTCGCCTTGCAGATTGCTCATGATATAAAGTCACCTTTGGATGTTTTGGCCATGGTTACTCAAAGTGGAATGGCGAATAGTGAAGAAGGAGTAGAACTCATTGAAATGGCTACGAACAGACTTTTCAATATCTCCGAAGATCTTCTTGCTTCAAATCGAAAACTAAAAGAAATAACAGAGATTACTTCAGCCGTTCAGAATATAATCCAAGAAAAGAAAGTAATTTCTAATAATATATGTTTCACATTTGACTCTAATGTTGATGACAGCATTGTAAAAATGGATGAGTCAAATTTTAGTAGAGTTTTCTCAAACCTTCTTAATAATGCCATAGAAGCAATTGAAGATCGTGCCGGAGAGATCAATATTAGAATTGAAAAGAGAAATGAGTTTGTTGATCTTGAAATAAGAGACAATGGAAAAGGGATTCCCAAGAATATCCTAGAAAAAATTTTGAAGGAGCATATTTCTTACGGAAAGAAAAAAGGCAACGGGCTTGGGCTAAAGCACGCGATTGAAACAATAAAAAGTGTCGGTGGTACTTTCCACATATTGTCAAATCCAGGACTGGGCACTTCAACAAGATTCTCTTTACCCGTATCAGTATAATCCTATATCAAATGTTTGGCTAAATTCTCTTTGATTGACTCAGGAATCGTTTCTGATTTTTGAGTCGCGTAGTTAAAATGCACTAAAAATGATTTCGCTCGGCTAACAAGAGTGTCACCTTGGTAAGCTTCTTGTAATAATTGAAATGAGCTATTCCCAATTTTTGCGATATTTGTTTTAACTGTGATCTCACCTTGATAATGAGCTTGCGCTAAGTAGTCTACTTCGATTCTTGCGATGATAAGATTCCATTTTTTCGGATCAAGGTCAGGAATAAAGTATTTAAAGATCGGCTGTCTTCCTTCCTCGAACCAAGTGGTTATACTTGCATTATTGATATGGCCTAAGGCATCGGTGTCTTTAAATCTTGGTTGCAGTTTTATTTCAATACAATTTTCATTTGTGCTTTCTGACATATCGAACCTTTTGAAAGTGAGTGAAGATTATATTAAAAAAAATCAAACACTCAAGGCTTGTCTAGGCCTCTGAAACTTCAAAATCTTGCAAAATTTTCATCCGTAAGTTATACGTAAGTATGGCAATATCTTTAAATGGAATTAAAAACAAACTTTCAATCCTAGCAGATGCAGCAAAATACGATGCATCCTGTTCAAGTAGTGGTGGTAGCCGTAAAAGAGCCGAAGGCGGCCTTGGAAACTCAGAAGGAATGGGGATCTGTCATAGCTACACACCCGACGGCAGGTGCGTAAGCCTTTTAAAAATCCTCCTGACAAATTTTTGTATTTACGATTGCAAGTTCTGTGTGAATAGAAGTTCAAACGATATAAAGCGTGCGAGGTTCAAGCCTGAGGAAGTGGTTGCTTTAACGATGGAGCTCTATCGCAGAAATTATATTGAAGGTTTGTTTTTAAGTTCGGGAGTTATTCAAAATTCCGACTACACCATGGAACAATTAATTAAAGTCGCAAGAGACCTCAGGGAAATCCATAAGTTTAACGGGTATATTCATTTGAAAATTGTTGTAGGGGCTTCAAGAGAGTTGATTCAAAAAGCTGGACTTTGGGCGGATAGGGTAAGTGCTAATATCGAAATGTCGACTCAAGAAGAACTTGATATTTTGGCTCCTGGAAAGACAATCTCTCAAGCACAGAGTGCAATGAGTGATGTGGCCGAAAAAACACTAGAGTATAAAGAAGATAAAAAGAAGTTTAAAAGCACACCAAAGTTTGCACCTGCGGGACAATCCACCCAAATGGTTGTAGGAGCTATTGAAAACTCCGATAAATCGATTCTGACCCGCGCTGAAAATCTTTATGATGCTTTTTCGTTGAGAAGAGTTTTTTACAGTGCTTACACTCCGATAGAAAATTCTTATGGAGATCTACTTGCTACGAAAACTCCGCTTTTAAGAGAGCATCGTCTGTATCAGGCAGATTGGCTTTTACGTTTCTATGGCTTTAGAGCTGATGAGCTGACAAAAAATACTCAAAACTTGAGTTTAGAAGTTGATCCCAAAGTCGCTTGGGCTTTAGATAACCGTAGTTTTTTTCCTTTGGATATAAATAAAGCTTCAAGAGAGCAACTACTAAGAGTTCCAGGGCTTGGAGTGCGTTCAGTTGATAAGATTATTCAATTGCGGCGAATTCAAAGACTTTGGATGCAAGACTTAATTCGAATGAAGATTCCTCTGAATAAGGCAAAATATTTCATCACAGTTCACGATACGAATCCTGATCTTAGTTTTTTGGATACGCAGAATTTTGATAAATTATTTAAACCCAAAGAAGAACAACTCGTATTGATCTAGAGGTGAGAGATGTATTGTCCAAAATTCGATCAAACATTTAAGTCGTGGTTAGAAGTTTCAAAGAACTATTTGGCTGCTGGAATTAAACCCGAAGAAATAAATTGGAGTACTGATATTCCTTCACTTTTTGAACTTGAGGTTCCACCGAAACGTTCTGAATTTAAGCCTTTATTTTTTAGTTCAGAGTTTTTTCTTCGTTTTGAAAAAGAAGCTAGATACGTCTCTATGATTAGAGATCATTCGAAGTGGGGGATATTATATCGAATTTTGTATAGACTGTACTTTGAGAATAAAAATTTATTAAAAAAAGTTTCTGATCCTGATATTGTTTGGCTATATCGGCAACGAAAGTCCCTCGGTCGTGATATCCATAAAATGCATGCCTTCGTTCGTTTTCGTGAGATGCAAGATGCTGAAGGTGAGTCAATGTATGTTTCATGGTTTAAGCCTGAGCATATAATCTTAAAGCACACAGCAGATTTTTTTGTGAGGCGATTTGGTGATAAAAAATGGATTATCGCTACTCCTGATGTAACTGCTTATTGGGATTTGAAAAAAATCCATTTCTCCGATGGGGTGGCAAAAGATCCGTTTAAGACAAGTGATGCTTGGGATGATATTTGGAAAACTTATTACTCAAGCATTTATAATAAGTCGCGTAAAAACTCAAAAGCTATGATGAATGAAATGCCAAAGAAATTTTGGAAAAATCTTCCTGAAGCCGACCTGATTTCAGAGCTTTTGAAGTCATAGTCTAATATGTGATTAAAATTTTATCTTATCTACACATTCTTAGAAGGAGTATACCTCCGATTTTTTCTAAAATATGGGGGTGGGAGAGTAGAATGGATACACGTAAAAAACTTTCTTATATCGCTCGCGCAGGATATCTGAGTAGAGGTTGGGTCTATCTAATTAGTGGTGGTTTCACTTTGCTTGCTGCTTATAGCTCAACCGAACCAAAAGGAACTAAGGGATCACTTAGAGTTTTGTTAAACGCACCTTTTGGGCGAATTTTATTAGGTTTAACAGTCATTGGGTTGATTCTTTACTCTATTTGGCGTTTCACCCAAAGTGTTAAAGATACAGATGATCACGGGATGGGGCCTAAGGGGGTAGCAGTCCGTGGCGGTTTATTTATTTCCTCGATTACACATCTCTCCCTTGCTTATTGGGCAATGAAATTAATAGAAGGATCGGCCCATGATGATATGGGCTCAAAAGATTGGGTGAGTTTTATTATGGAGCAGAGTTGGGGACCTTACGCAATTATGTTTGTGTCTATAGGTGTCCTCGGTGCAGGAATAGCTCATATATCCAAAGGCGTGAAAGCCGGGTTTATGAAATATTTCAAAACAAAACCATCTACAAAGTTAAAATATTTTTGCCAATTTGGTTTGATTTCCAAAGGTGTCGCCTTTATCGGTGTCGCTTTTTTATTTTATCAAGTTAGTCAAAGTAACCTCGGTCACGAGGAAGCTAAATTGAAAAGTTCGCTTGAACTTATTCAAAATCTAGCTTTTGGAGAGATACTCCTTTTGACAATGGGACTGGGACTCATTGCTTTTGGGATTTACTCAATGATCGAGTCTAAATATAGAAAAGTCGAATTATAACAAAAAAGGAGAGTCGTATGGACAAGTTATTAATTGAATGGGGAAAACTTCATAGAACCCAATCGATAGAGAATGCTGTGAAGGAACAGGCTAGAAAAATTCTTACCAGAGTACCCGAGGCGACAAAATTGATAGTTGGTTTTCAAATTCTGAATCCGGTTAATAGTAGTGGTGCTCCTTTAAATGAAGTTTCAATGGAGCTTAGAAAACCCAATCACCAAGATATTAGAGCGTCGAAAAAAGGTGAAAATCTTTACCATCTGATTCACGATACTGAACGCGCATTATTAGCTCAAAATAGATAACCAAAACTAAGACCTACACCCAGGCCTGAACTGAAGTATTGAGAGATTGTATCTCTCACTGCTTCAGAGCGGTCTCCTCTTTTAATCTTTGATACAGGCTCAGCAACGAAAGTATTGTAATTAATATCAGCGGAAAATACATACTGGTCAGAATAGATATTGAAATAGCCTAAGACTAATTGATAGTACTGACCAGAGCGAACACTGTATTTAGAGTCTCCAGAATTTTCTGAAATACTTCCACTCTCTGTAATTCCGACTTGAAGTCCGAGATAATATCTCGCTTGGCAATCAATTACGAAGTAACATTTATCTCCCGCCGGTCCTGTGTAGTATCTAGTACCAATTGTAGAAGCGAAACCTGTGACTTCAATTGATCTAGTAATATTGATATCAAAGCGATCCGTTAAAAAATACCTGGCACTTAGGCCGTAGCTTTCTTGTTGTGATTTTAATGTTGAGAGAAGATCGATTTGCCATTTTTTATCAAGCTCTAAAGCGGCATAAGTTGGTAGAGAAAAAACAATAAGTAGAACTAACTTAATCATAGTGATTAGTCTTACACCATTGTCAGCACTTTCGATACCATTTCTTTAACTGGAGTTAGACTTAATCCACTTTGTTGAAGCTTTTGTGAACACATATACCAATCTTGGTCAATCCCATAGGGAGAAGAATTGTCTGCAGATTTTTCATTTGCGAGCACAACTTTTTTATTCACTTTTTGTTCAATTAATTCAACTAGCTCTCCAATTTGAATCGAACCTTGATTACAGCAATTAATAGGACCTAGAATATTATTATCAGCGATATGAAGTAAGGATTTAGCTGCATCTTTGGCGGCTATAAATGAAATACTGGCTTCAAGGTTATTAAAGAATATTTCTTCGCCGTTTTTGATTTTATTTACGTGAAAGATCAATCGATTTGTATAGTCTTCTTTACCCAAAACGATGGGAAAACGAACATAAGTAGTAGGAAAATTTGCATGTCTTTCAAAACCAACTTCCGCCTGTCTCTTTGCTTCAGCGTAATTACTATTTGCTGTTTCCTCTTTTAAAAATTGATGTGTATTTGGATTAAAATCATCCTCTAATAAATTAGCTCCTGCATCGTAAACAGATTGGGATGAGGTAAAAATATAATGTTTTACTTTGCCTTCGAATATCTCGCAAGCCGCTTTCGCTGTCTGATAGTCATAACAAACCTGATCGTATACGACGTCCCAATGAGATGCTTCTAGAAGCTTTTTCATTTTTTTGATATCAGTACGGTCACAAATGATACGTGAGACTCTGTCTCCGAAACCGTCATCTCTGTTACCTCTATTTAAGAGCGTCACTTCATGCCTTTGAGAGAGTAGAAGCTCAGTTAGTTTTTTACCAAAGTATAATGATCCACCAATAACTAAAATTTTCATGTGCTTAGTATAGCATTCAATTTGAGTGCTTTGTAAGAATTACCTGATGGTCTCAAAGTGAGCACAGTTTGTACTCAAAACTGCTGCTCAGAATTCAAACTTAGCTTATAACGCCTCCAAGAACTTAACCAACTTGGAGAACATTATGAAAGCATTACTTTTTGGATTATTACTTACTACAACTGTCGCTAAAGCTGGGGCACTTACACCGAAAATCAAAGATACTGTGATTGTTGGTTACGGCTGGGGGATGTCTGAGTTTTTTGGCCACTACGGGGCACTTAAAGCTGCTAGAAAAGATTCCAAAAGAAGCATGAAAAAGCTTTGTAATGAAACTCATGGAGCATTTGCTTGTTCGGAAAAAAATTTTCAAATAGATGATTTTACAGCCAAGTCAATTGAATCTGGGGAGTGTGGCGGAAGTATCAGATCAAGATGTAATTATGGCGATTCAAGTTATGTCGGCTCTCTTAAAAATCAGCCTAAAATTAAAAATATCCTTCTTAAAACTGAGATCACAAAAATTGAACAAGGAAAGTGTTTGGTACAAGAGCGATCAGTGGTCAGCTGGGTAAATATTTATACTCAATCAACTTATGGCGCTGTTCTCAATCCAGAGCTGACAATTGCTGATAGTAGACGTGAATTTGAGATCACTAATTTTGATGAGTTAATTGAGGGGTCAGAATTTAAAAGCGAGCCACGAAAAATACAAGAGCATAAGCGGGTCTACTTCAATGCTGGAGAAGAAATCGATGAGGAAGCCACTTGTGCTGAATTGAGATCTCAACTAGAAGCACTTCCTTTGACCGATAAGTATGAACATGATTATGAAAATACAAATACTCATAAAGTTATAAACTTCTAAATTGTTTAAACTTTTTACACCTAGGGTAGAGATTTCAAAATGGCCGGAATCGATACCCTAAGTGTGTCATGATAACGGAAATTATTTTTTAAACATAACTTAGGAGTAATTTCCATGAAAAGAATATTGATTCTTTTAGCATTAACCACTTCAACAAGCTTGTTAGCAGGCCCAGAACTACAACAGCAACAATCTCAAGGTAACGATTATATCGTGCAAATCCTTGATGTTGATGGAACTATCGTGCGAGAATTGTCTTGTATCGCGGATGATGATGAGTGTGTGGATGTTGAAGTTATGAAAAAACAACAACAAGGTGGTTGGGTCTCGAATCCCATTCCTCTTAACTGGAGACAAGTTCAAGAGTTAGAAGGAAGACCAATTAGACTCAAACTAAAATCTAGAGATACCCAGTACAATTACGATCGATCAAAATACGAATTTATAGACTAGAAATATGGCCCGGTATTTTGCTGGGCCTATTTTTTTACATAAATCTCACCATCAAACATTCCTTGAATAGTGAGTCCAGTATTTTTCATTTGCCTTATAAAAGAGATATGTTCTTTTTTAATATGTTGCCCTGGAACCAAGGCCGGAATTCCTGGCGGGTAAGGTGTGACTAGACCGGCACAAATTCGACCTTCAGTATCTTCAAAAGGAAGTGATTCTCGTTCACTAAAAAAAGCCTCACTTGGAATCATTGCTAATTCAATCGGAGGAAGAACTCCCTCAAATCTGGTTTTTGCCTTTGTTTTATTTATTTTTACTTTACCGTCATCTAATTTTTTTAAAGCATTATAAAGTCTGATCACCTTCGACTTCGTTCCACCGAGAGTTAGAAGTACCAAGAAAGTTGAGTGGGTGTATTTCTCAATCTCAAGACCAATCTCGTCGATAAGATAGCGGTGAACATCATTCATTGAGTACTCACTCTTTGAAATATCGATCAAAATTTTAAGTGGATCATGTCCTAGGTTATCTCCTTCAAAATGTGGGAATACTTCCTTAAAATCTTCAGGACCTAGAATCTTTATATTTTTGAATTTTTTGACATAGGTTTTTAACTCTTCAACATAGTTAATGAGGTTGTTGAGTATTTTATAACCTTCCATCTCAAGCTGTTTATGACACACATCCAAGGAGGCGATAAGCTGATACTTAGGCGAAGTTGAAGTATGCATATTGTAAACTTCTCTAAAAAAATCAGCATCAAAATCATCATCATTGACATGAATATAAGAAGCCTGACTAAAAGCTGAAACTACTTTATGTGCACTATGGGTAATATAGTCAGCTCCAGAATTTATTGCAGAATAGTTTCTAAATTGAGGGTGAAATAAGGAATACGCAAACCATGCCTCGTCGATAAAAACTTTGATGTTTTTTGCATGAGCTAGTTCAACAACTTTTTTTAGATCAATTAATATCCCTTCATAAGTACAACCTGTGAGTACAATAAGTTTGGCATCAGGGTTGTCTTCTATGGCCTTTTCGATATCTTCAATTTTTGGAGGAGCAAAGAATCCAAACTGGGAAGTGTACACACTATCTAGATAAATCGGGTAGGCACTGGCCTGCAAAATCCCGTAGTGAACAGACTTATGGCAATTTCTATCGATAATAACTTTATCCCCACTACGCAGAAGGGTTTGAAGAATAATTTTATTCGAAGTAGAGGAGCCATTTGTAACAAAATAGGTATTTTTTACTTCGAAGGTATAAGCAGCGGCTTCTTGTGCTTTACCAATTAAGTTTGAACTATCAGATAAAGAACCTAAAAAATCGACTGAGACTGAAAGATCCCCAGCGAAAACATTTCGACCATAAAATTGGTAGAAATCATTTATATAAGGAGAGTTTCGAAAACTACTCCCTCCAGAATGCCCCGGGGTATGCCACGAATCGTTTGATTCAATTACATACTTTTTGTAAGTCGTCCAAAATGGGGTTTGAGTCCTATCGTCAAAGTCATTTAGGATATAGCCCATGATAAAATCAGGATCAGAGATCAGGTCATTTCGATAGAAAAATGACTCAATAAATTCAGAACCTTCAACAATAGACATACCGATCTCATCATCGGATACAATATAGATTGGAATTTCAGCTCTGATGTCTTTTATCGCATTGACGAGTTTTTTCTTATTAGCATCTTGCTCGTCATCCTCATTTATATCCCAGCTGATTATAACCGATTGAAAATCCCCATCCTCTTGAATATAGCTTAGTGCCTCTTTGTGATTTTTAGAGCCTACGATCTCAAAGTCCACCTGTTCTCGGTTATAGTTTTCGATAGATACCGATAGGCTTGAAATCATTTGCTGAAGTTCTATTTCGTTAGGTTCTAGTATTAAAATCTTATATAATGGGTTCATATTGGTGTATTCCTCTAAAGTTTAAGTGTATATAACAATTTAGTAGTGATTTATACAGTTTACAGGAAAATATGATGAAAAATTACCCAAGCATAAAAACCTATATTGAAGATGACTCTGCCCGCGTCGAGCTTGAGCATGGCCAAAAATATGGCCTAGATTATGTCGGACATAAGCTGATGGTCCCCCAAAAAGATGACTATTATGTTCTGCCTAATAATGGGAATCGCTATATTCTTTTTAATGCTGGCGATGAAAAATTTTATTTAATTTCAAATATTTGTACTCACAGACAGTCTATTTTGGTTGAAGGTAAAGGTAAGTTAAAAAATATAACCTGCAGGCTTCATTGCTGGACTTTTAATACGGATGGAAAACATACCGGCTCTCCTTTTTTTACTGAAGAACCAAAAAACGTGGATTTGGAAACGATCCCTCTTTATGAATGGAATGGTCTTTTATTTAAAAATCGTATTCCTGATTTTGATT
The DNA here is from genome assembly GCA_964231135.1 of Bacteriovoracaceae bacterium. Classification (GTDB taxonomy): domain Bacteria; phylum Bdellovibrionota; class Bacteriovoracia; order Bacteriovoracales; family Bacteriovoracaceae. The sequence continues at coordinate 156,233 of CAXRIU010000011.1, read as the reverse complement.
TAAAAAAGCTTGATCTAGATGAGTACTTTAATTTTTCAGGTTACAAATATATATCAACCGAGTCTGAAAGGTATGAGTTTAACTGGAAGATCTTTATGGAGATCTATCTTGAAAACTACCACGTCTTTTCTATGCACCCGGGGCTTAGAAAATACGTCAATCCAAGAGACTTGGAATGGCTAGTTGGAGATGATTATTCTGTTCAAAAAGTAGGGATGGGAAAAGACCTCACTAATGGAAAAACGGAAGTTTATAAGCAATGGCAAGACGTCCTTATGGAGCAGTTTGGAGGAAGCCTTCCAAAATACGGGGCTATCTGGGGACTTATCTATCCTAATATCATGATTGAATGGTACCCGCATGTGATTGTGGTAAGTACCGTAATTCCGGATGGTGCCAAGGCCTGTGTAAACCATGTTGAATTTTACTATAATGAAGAGGTTTATAATTCTAATCCTGAATACTTCACCAAAGAGATGAATGCTTATATGGAGACCGCCAGAGAAGATAACGAAGCTTGCCTTCTACTGCAAAAGGGAAGAGAGGCGCTTTATCTAAACGGAGAAGAGAAGTTTGGGCCAATCGAGCCATTTTTAGAAAAAGGTGTTTCAGAGTTTTATAATTTCTTGGCGAGGTAGTGTAGCAATTTAAATTTCTACAAACCCAACATTAATATTGTAGTCATTCAGTGTAAAAGAGGAATTGTCTCTTCTGACGACATAAACAAAATATAAAAGAGTTTTACCGTTGTATGTTGCTATTGTTGGCTCTCCGACGGTGAAAATTTCTCCTACACCACTATTGCCGTTGGCACCAATCACAACGTGCTCTGCTCCCCAGCAATCATTATGAGTGTAGGTTGAACCGCAACTCCCATTAGTTGGAGTGTAATCATGATAAACAATATTGCTACCTCTTCTAAAATATAGTTTAGAACCGGTGAAGAAAGGTTGATTTTCTTCAGCACCTGTTGAGATATCGCTAGGAAGAGTGTCAAGCGTCCACGTGCCAGAAGGAAAGGTTCCTCCAGTTAAACGATATACAGAAAGGTTGTGGCTTACTTGTTCATCATCAGTCCAAATTTCAATTATATTTCCAGACCCATCCGCTCTAGCGTGAGGGTTACCCTGAACGCCTGTATGAGTGGAAAAACCCACCGGCGATATATAGGGAGTGATCGAAGAGTAGCCATCGTTTGAAGCAAAAGTAACATCTCCTAGATTTTTATCTGTGCCGAGACTAAGGGTTCCATGATATATGTCTGGCTTATCGTCCTCACCAGCTGTGGTGCCACCATCTCCCGCACCATCAAAATAATTATTCCAAGCAATTAAGAATTTTGCTGTACCATCTCCGTTTAAAACAAATGATGGACCAAAAGGGCCATTTACACCTTTCTCATCATTAAAAGCTAGCTTGAACGGCTCGGCAAATGTCCCATCACTTTGTCTTTTGAAGCCATAAAAAACTGTGGGGAATGAAACGATTCCATTGAATACTCCAGCTAGAACTAAATCATCTAAATGAACGAGGTTTCCCGCTGAGATATTTCCTGTAGGAAAATTAGGGCGTTGGTAGTTGGCATAGGGGCCAATTGTATTAAAAACTAATCCACTATTAGTCCTGCCACTACAATTGTTTAAATCATAACCTGCAGAGTAAGATCCACTATTACAAATTGATGAAAAATTAATAATTCCACTAAAATATACTGGTCCATATTGAACGAAGAGATATTCACCATCTGGAGTTATTGTTGCTCCATCTTCGTAGCCTTCAGTATTAACATAATCACCAGGCACCATCATAGGCTGCCCTGATCCCGCAATATTCGAGTCTAAGACAATGGCAGTCCTAGATATACTTGCATTTTCAAATGAAACTGTAATAGGATATTCGCCCGTCGCAGAAGGTGTCACCCTGAACGTATAAGTCCCATCTAAATTATCAGTTATTGTAGAAACCACGCCTTTTGGAATACTGAGCGAAAGAGTTTGACCGCTGAGGTTAGTATCATCTTTCTTTAAAGTTATGGTTACATCAAAAGGATCAAGACCAACTTGATCAACTCTTTGCATCTCTAGGGATAATGAGTAGGTAGATTGTGTATCTTCAGTTTCTCCTGAGTTTTCAGACGTGGTTTCCTCAACTTTAGAGCAAGAAGTGTAGATCAATAGAATACAAAGAGGTATGAAAAGTTTCACAAATCAATTTTACAGTATTTTACCAGCGAATTTTATTCGGCAAAATTTAGATAGTAATCAAGCTTCTCTAATAGTGTATTCTTTTTCTAAGAACCTTCAATGCGGTTACGACTAAGCCTAAAAGTCCTCCTATGTAGGTTCCCCAGTGAATAAAGGCAACTCTTTCAAAGTTTTCGGGATCTTTTAAGATTTCTTCCCCGCCTTTGCTAAATACAGGCTCTGTTAGATCAGGTATAAAATAGGCTAAAAATCCAAAGATAAGTGCAGCCATCAATGGTAATGGTATTTGTTTGGCAAGTTCAGTGTATGTTAGTTGTTTGTAGTTCTTGAAAGGATTGTTGGCTACAACAAGAACTAATCCAACAATTATTCCAACCCAATACGAAGCTTTTGTCGCTAGTAGTACAACATCGGGAAATAGTTTAACGTCTTCGCCCAAATCTTTTGCTATTGCAAAATATTCGATTGATATTGAAAAGGTAATGCAATCGTGAATAATTGCGTAGACTATCGAGGCAATTGAGCACCCAGCAATGAACAAATACTCTTTTGCCCTTTTTGGATCTTCTCTGTTTTTTAAGTAATCTCTTACCCCAAGTATCAAGAAGATCGTCAGTCCAATTGAGAGTCGAAATGAAATTGATGTGACATCGATATTCATAAAAATAATTGTATACTTTTAATCCGCTTAGGCCAAATATAGCGATTCTTCTGAAACTTCATGAAACAAACTGCAAGTTGAGGGGGGGACTCGGACTCCTCGAAATCAAACACCTCGTGTTTATTGATTTCTCGCCACCTCACTTGCCTGTCGCTCGCATCACGCTCGCTAATTGCCTGATGGCGCGGCAAGTTCGGTTCTCGTCCCATCTCAAAATCCGCGCATAAAAAAACCTCTTAAAATATTCGCTTTCGCTCATACCTTAAGAGGTTTTTTAATGGGGTGGACGATGGGACTCGAACCCACGACAAACAGAACCACAATCTGCTGCTCTACCAACTGAACTACGCCCACCATAAAATGAGAGGTTATTTATATATGCGAATAATAGTTTTAGCAATAGATTTTTCGAAATAACGCCTTGCAGATGAGATTAATTACAAGGTTGATATACTATTTAAAGACAAAATTTTTCAGGGGGAGAAATGTCAGTATACGACGAAAGTAAGTTTAATGTTTGGAGAGCCTGTATCGGTGTTATCTGGAGTGATGGAAAGGTTGACCCACAAGAGAGATCATGGATTGAAGACCGAATCAATAAGCTGCTTTTTACTCCCGAGCAAAAAGAAATACTAAAATCAGACCTTGAAACCAATATTGATTTCAAAGTAGTAGTAGATAAGATCTCCCGTCCGGCAGATAGGGCCTTTTTGGTGCACCAGATTCGAGTCATTTCCCATATGGACGGACATCAGTCCCCAGAAGAGCAAAAGCTCCTGAAAACTTGGTCCGATTATGTCCTAAATAAGGTCGATGCTAGTGCTTTGGAGCAGTTTGCTCCGGAACAGGGGATAAAAACGAAAAAAGACATTTTCGATCTACTGGAGAAAGAGTTATTTTGACGACTCGCATTTGGCGTTTTAGAATTTAGGAAACTAACTTTCTCAACAAATTATCCGGGGGGAGAAATGAGAAACATTTTAATTACTTTAATTTTATCTGTTTTTACTTTTAGCGCTTTCGCTTCAATTATAGGTCTATCTAATCATCCATTCACTATGCAAAAGCATATTGTAACAACTGAATTTGATAACTACCTAAATAACGGAGCTGGAGCAGGACTTACTGCAAGATACCTACAAAGAATCAATTCAAGCTTAAATGTTGATGCAGCTGCTGGATTCACTAATGGTGACCGCGCTTCAAATATGAGACTGGGTGCAGACCTGATGCTTATTCCAGATTATGGACGTCAGCCAAAGGTTTCAATCAAAGGTTTTCTTGCAACTGAAAGCTTTGATGGAGATAGAATCAATTCTTTTGGTATGGCGCCAACAGTTTCTAAAGGATTCTCATTTTGGGGTAAGGAAGCTTTCCCGTACTTAGCGATTCCTCTTTCTGTTAATATGAATACTGAAGACAATACTTATGAAACAACTTCAGCACTAGCGACTGGTATTTCAGGAAAACTTCCATTTGGTGAGAACCTTGTTGGAAACTTTGCCATTAACCTTCCAATGAGAAACAGCTATACCTCTTTCGTATTTGGTATCTCTCTTCCAGTTCAGTAATTAATGAAAATAGTTTTTTCAGACTTTGACGGCACCCTTACAAATAACGGTAAATTGGGTGCCGTTTTTTTTAAGATATTAGAATTAATTGAAAAATCAGAATCCGAATTAGTGGTCGTCTCTGGCCGTTCAGTTTCTTGGGGACATTTTCTTCTGACTCATTTTCCACTTAAGCATGTTATCATGGAAGGTGGAGGAGTAATTGTTTCTCGCTCGATCGATGGTGTGATCTCTGAGGAGTACTTGGTAAGTGAGCAGACGCTTGATCATCTTGAAGTCGTCACGCAAGAACTAATTAAAGCAGTTCCTGAAGTTGTGATGAGTGCTGATAGTTTTGGTCGAAAATCAGATCGCGCTGTTGAGTTCGGAATGATGAGTGAAGAAGCAATCAATAAACTAGAAGACTTTCTTCGCTCCAAAGAAAATATTAACTTCTCTAGAAGTAATGTGCATATTAATTTTTGGGCAGGTGATATTTCAAAAGCCAATGGCGTAAAGAAATTTTTCAAATCCTATATTCCACACATCAAAGAAGATGATTGTATTTTTTACGGTGATGCCGCGAATGATGAAAGTATGTTTGAGTACTTCTCAAACACAGTTGGTGTGAGCAATATAATATCGATCCTTGATAGCTTAGAATTCAAGCCTCGAATTGTTCTTGAGGGTAAAGATAATGCTGGTGCATTTGGAGTCTTTAATCACCTCACCGAATTATTTAGCCAGAGTGAAGATTTCTAATGAATGAATCGGCTAAAATTTTCAAATTTGTAAATATTGAAAGGGGCCGGCTAAGAAATCAAATTTATTTCAATCTTGTAAAATATGCTTACGCTATCTTTGCTCTGTGTTTTTTAATTTATTACCTCAATATTAGTGTAATTATGACTCTTGTTCTTATTCTCACTGGGCTGTTGATTTATATTCGTGTCAGTGACTTCAAACGTATGCAAGATGAACAAGATATTCTAGCGCTAGAAATTGGGCCGCAATTTATGCTACTTGATTGTGGGCAAGGTGATTTTCAATTGAATTATTCAAAGATTGAACAATTCCTCATTAAAAAAGGGGATAAGCTTCATAATTATTATCTTTCTATAAAGCTAAAAAAAGATGTGGAGCAAACCTGGCCGGAAAAACTCTATGACTATGGAAATTTAAAAATTCCAAGTGTGTTTGATGAAGACCTTTTTTATATTATCAATCATAGCGAGGACTTAAAGAAACTCTGCAAGAACTATAAAGAAGCTCAAAGCTTTCTTCAGTACGATCATGAACTACGTTATATGGAGCGAGAAGATTAGTTTTTTCCCGTTAGTCTAAGACGCACTTTTTCTTTAATCGTTTTTTCTAAAGACTCAATATCTACTTCTAGATTGTCTTTGATCCAATTTTTAAAATCATGAGGAAGATCTGCAATATAGACATCTCTATCTTTGAGCTTAATCCCAACTGAGTGAAGGGCATGCCTTGGAATTTGCATGAGCTTATGATCTTCTTCTGTCGCAATAACATCTTTAAAGCGCATGAAAACTGTGGGGTCTCCATTATAAAGTTTATCCCCTAAAAGTGGGAATCCGTGAAAAGCCGCATGGGTCCTAATCTGGTGTTGGCGTCCCGTATGAGGATAGGCTAGGGCAAAATAATAATCATCTTTTTCTAGAACTAACTCAAAATCAGTATGAGCGTGCTTTCCTTTTTTAGAATCTTCAGGATAACAATGAACATAAGTACGAGGGATAAAATCATCTTCGTGATCCATTCTCTCTTTTGCTGAGAACGGAAATACGACGTCTTTCTTTCTGTGAGCAATAAGAAAGTAAGCTTTCTTTACTCTTCCATACTCAAAGTCTTCAGTATAGACATTGGCCACTTTTGGATTAAGTGCTAATAGTTGAATCCCAGATGTTTCCCTATCGAGCCTGTGTATCGAGTGGATTGTATGATTATAAATCTGCTCATAATAAACAGTAGCACAATAAAATAAGTGTTTTCCTGTCGGGTGGGTTGTCATAAAAGGAGGTTTGTTAACCACCAGTAGATGATCTTCATCGGCAATCAGTGTTGGATCGGGGAGTTCTAGTTTCTCGCCATTCCACATTTCATCCTCTAAATCTCCTCGAGGAGTGCATATGTAGACGTGTTCATTTAAATAAACTTTACTATTTGGTTTATGAGGATGAGGTCTATTTTTAATTCGAATTTCACCGCTGATAATTTTCTTTTTAATTTGCTGCCTTGAAAAGCTTAAAAAGAATCTTGAAAGGTAAATATCAAGACGAAGCCCGTCCTCCTCCTCTTCAACAGAGTAGCAAGCTTCGTATAAATCAGGTGTAAATCGTTTAAAAATTGTCGCCATTATTTGGGGACATCATATCTCTTTTTAATTAGATATTGAAGACAGTTTATTGCACCCTCTTCTGAGTAGCCATAGCGCTCACGCAAAAGATCTATAACTTTTAAAATTTGATCTCTATTTTGTGAACTCATACCAGAAGGAATAGTCGCGCCTTTTTTCTTGTCATTCAACTCTTTTAAATAGAACAGAAGATTAGAACCAATACTGTTGATAATTTTCTTTTGCTCATTTCTAAAAGATTCTTTTAGTTGCTTCGTAATACCTTCTAAAACCTCTACATAGACCAGCTCTTTTCCTGGATTATCGAGCGCGTAAGCTCCTAGCTTTGAGAGAATATGTGACCTAAAACTTTTAGGATCTTCTTTAAGGTGAATGTTTTGCTCAAACTCTTTAATGAAATAATGTTCTGGATCTTCATATTTTCCAGTAACAGTATTTTTGATTTTCTCTTTTTTATTTAGAGCATTAATATGCATAACGTATTTGCGGATATATTCTTCATAAGATCTATTATCTACTAAGCCGAGAGAATCCCTAACTTCAATATCATATTTGTTTAAAAAGTACTGCTCAACTAAATAGAGAAATTTCTTAGGATTATGATAATCTCCCTGGCTTGAGATATTCAGAAATTCATGATCATTTTTTTGTTCAGAGAGTTCTTTTAGGTATTCAAGAATTTCAATAAACGTAACAAAATCATGTTGGTTGGAGAGTTCGTAAATGATCTGTTTTATCTCTCTAGGCGAGATACCAAACTTACCTTCATACATAGACTCATTATCAAATTCATCTTTAACTTCGCTGATACCTAATTTAAGAGTTTGTTGTTCCTCTTGAGATAGGTACTCCGGCATCGCCCCAGTTGAGATAAGTAGGCATTTCTCTAGGGGAGAAATTTTACTCACAATATCCCCAAGCTTTTTATCTTTGTAGTTTTTAATTTGTGGATGGCGCATCCTTGTCATGGTTGCCCAAACACATAGCGTTTCTAATGCGTGAGGTTCAAATTTTACTTTGTCGCGAAGATTGTTGATTTGGTCTTTGTAAATAAGCATTTCTTCATTAAAGTCTAAAAGATAAGGGACTTTAATAAAATTAAATCTTCCTCTGAATGAATTGAAGTCAGGGTGCTGTTTGAAAGCATTGAAATGCACTTCGTTTGAGCTTCCAATAAAGAATATATCAAGCTCAGTCAATATCCCTTTTAGATTGATAGTCTTTGATTCCATTGTGACGAGAAGATATTTAAAAGTATCTAGTGGTCTTTTCAATAAGTCTGAGTATTCTAAAATACCTCGATTTGCTAGCACCACCTCTCCATTCATTTGAAAAAGATTAAGAGATTGTAAGCTTGGAGGAAGAGAACCAAGTCTTCTATCCATAGTTATTTGTTGTAAATTTGCATCAACATGTAGTTGAGGCTCTATGGTGGAAGTTCCAACTGATTGACCTTTGTCGATATAATATCTTTCTACTCGAATATGCTTAAGAACTTGTTCAAATTCACCTTTGTAGTTTTTTAAGAGAGCATCGAAAATCATACGATTTCTTTTTGATAAATCTCCGTTGTATAAATAGGTTTGTTTAATGGCGGAAAGCCTATCAGGATCAGTGATATGTTTTTCTATTAGTTTTTGTCTCGTCTTTAAAGGCAAAAGCATAATGGGATGATCTTTGAGTTCCGATGCTAGGATTGCAGAAATTTCTGCGTCTTCAAGATGAGCAAAACTATTGAGGTGCTTACTCATTTGTTTCGAGCTTAATCCAAGACTACCCTTGGTGTAATTATCGATAGGGAATATCCAGCTAAAGGTGTAAAGTGCACCATCATCTTCCTTAGAGTAGTCTTCAGCGCATTTCATAATCTTCTTAACAATAGAGGATTTTGAAGATCCGTTAGGCCCAATTAAAAGAAGAAACTTGTTATTAAAACCTTCTTCAGTGAAATTGATAAGGTTATTATAAATTCTCTCTTGAGCTTGAAATTGTCCTGCTACAACTGGAGCTCCGGGATGTTCTCTTTTAAAAAGTTTGAAATGTCCCTTCTCGTCACGTCCGTAATGATCGAACATATCTTTTAAAAAATGAGCAGTAGTTCTAAGTTCTCTTTGAGGACTTTGTTCAAACAGGTTCATGTACTCATCAAATGAAAATATTTCTTCAAAACGTTGTTCGTGGTTATTTACTTCTTCTAGCCAATCCATATAAAATTCCCTTTAGATGCTAGTTCATATTATATCAAAATATAGGTGGATTGCTCTTGGTATCGTCCTTTTGCCTATTGTTTTTTACTTCTGGCCCAAGACTAACAAAGTACAAAGCTCAAGTACCAGCTTGAAAGTTTATCCCATCGTGGATTACTGGCGTTATGGAAAGTACCAGCAGCAAGCTTTGCAAGGTTGTTCGGATATTCCTCTGGGAGAAGATTTTATTCGTTGTCATCCAGAACCACTCTTATGTCAGTTAAATTTTGAAAAAAAGAAATTTACTCATGTATTACATGCAAATGGTGATCTTGATTTAAATTTTCAAGATACATTTTTGCGTTTAAAAAATAATTGTCATCGCATCGAGCTTAAAGAAAATATCTACTCAGCAGGGCCTAGGGATTATAACCAAGAGGTATGGAGTAATGAAGGTCAGGATATAAAAATTGATCGGTTTTATGTCTCCACATACGAAGTGGCTCGTTGGAAAAATCCTGACCTCAAATTAACTTATAAAGAGTCAATCAAACCTGCACTTACGCTGACCTTAGAAGAGAGACATAGATTCTGTATCGATAGAGGAGGACATTTACTACAAAGTCATGTCTTTGATGCTGCTAGTTTTTTTCCGCAATTGGGGAATATCGGGCTTTTGAAAAAATCATTCTATCCTTGGTCCAAGGCTAAGCGTTTACAGGATGATTGTAATAGCTTTGTTCACAAAGGCTGTGAGCTTGATTCAGCGTATGCAAGAGTTGGTGTAAGTTGGAGTGGTGTGTTTCATACCTTGGGCAGTGAGGCGGAGGTTTTTGACAATCCAATGAGGCCAGCGGCAAATTTAAAATTTTCAAGTAAGTACTTAGATTCAAAAAATCCCTGGCATCAAATTGGTTTACGAGCTAGCTGGACGAGAGATTTTGACTATGACCTAACTGAGCAATATTTAGGTCGATTGGAATCGGATCTAGATATAAGAGGAGTGGCATTTAGATGTATGTACTATTGATCTCACTTTTCATGGTTGTTTCGGCTCAGGCTGAAGAGTTTTCAAAAGAGCTTGCTCGCCGGTGGGCTGACATCAGAGAAGTTCGTGCAAACCAAATGTTAGTTCGTGGTAGAAGTATTTCAGAACCAAAAGGTGCAGATATTCAAATTATGGAAGTTTATTTGAATGGGGCAAACTTCAAACCGATTAAAGATTGTGTCTTATTTCGTATACCCTCAGAAAAAGAAGCAGGTTTAATCTATCTTCATCAGGTTCAGGTCTCTCAGCCTTGTGAGGAATATATTTTAAATACTGACACTTTTAAAAAAGAAGAAGTGTATAATTTCGGATTCAATTTGGACAAGAGAGAGTTAGTTCTTTTAGTTGATTCTCAGAAATTGAATTTCAAAATTAGAGACAATAAAAACTTTATAGTTTCTACCTCAAGGTTAAACTCGAATCACGAATTCAAAAATGGCGATTTTTGTTATCGAATTGATGATAAATGTGAAGTGATTCAAAAAAACAATTGTGATGCGTGTCCAAAGAGCTTCCTCAATATAGTTGAAAATAATTGTTTTAATGATTACTCAAAAGTTTGTAGCGAAAAAAGCTGCGGAGAAAAAGATCAGCCCGCTTGTATTAGGGGAAGGGCGAGTACAGGTTATAAACTCAATTACTGTATTCCTGATAGTCCAATTGCTTTTTGTCGAGAAGGATTAAGAGTTTTTTGTGAGGAAGACCGATTAATTTGTAAATAATTATTCTAATCTAGGCATAGACTTTGGAAGATCTTTGACTTGGATTTTCTTTCCTAAGAACATTGCATCTGTTAACTCTCTATTTTCAATTGAACCCTCGATAAAACAATCTTGAGTTTCTTTAAAAAATTCTTCGCAGAGCATGACCGGTTGGTGCAGTTTAGTCATCTGATTTACTACAATTTGGTGTTTTGTATCAAAATAGAGTTCTGCCCAAGAGAGATACTTGCCTTCCCCTTTATTTTGAATGACAGGAACTCCATGAATGAAGTTTGCAACTTTTGAGTTTCCACCGCTGGTGACTGCAAGGTCAACTGTGTTTTGCGGTAGGCCCTCTAGCAGATTTATAAAATCACTTTTATATTTATCACAATGAGTTGAGTTCATTGGCTCAAAGTTTACTTTATCATCAGGTAAGCCTAAGGAGTGAGCCATCTGTGAAGTACAATCTACCCCTTCGTTTGCAAGTAGAATGACAATATTCGCTCCTCGGCGGCGAAGTTGAGTCGCCTTACTGATGACATTTTTAACAGGGTTTTGGATATAAAGACCATTGATTTTTTGATCAGGAATTTTTTTAGATAAGCTTCTTGTAAGAACTCCAATAACTCCAACCTTTAGACCATTTACTTCTTTGATCACAGTATCTTTGGAACCAGGAATTTGAATTTGTTCAGCTTGAGTGAGGTCAAAAAGATTTGAGTTCACTAGATCGTAATTTAAATTTTTAGTAAGGCTTGCTAAGTATTCAACAGGTTGCTTTCTGGGAGGGGTATTTAGAATAAACTCATTCAAACCTAAAGCGGAGACATCAACGCCTAGATATTGATAGAGAAAAAATGTCTGAGCATGGTTTTTTTCTAAATCAAGAAAGGAGCCAGCATCAAAATATAGCATATGATCTGAGAATTCTTTTCTAAACACATCTAAGTAGGCTCGCATGCTGGCCACTCCACCGATTCGCATAAACCTGCGTTCATTAAAGCGGTTAGGAATAGGGTGAATTTCTGGAAAGATATGGCCTTTGAAATCATTTGAGCTTACGATAACGAGTTTTTTGAAGCGACTCTCATCGAATTTTTCTTCTGTGATATTTCTTTTTTCTGGAAAGGAATAAAGTCTAAAATGACCAGAACTCTTTTGATTATCTGACATCTTGTAGGATGTTGTGCAAGAGTGAAATGGAATTAACGCTAATCCAAAAAGAAAAAATAGTGTTTTCATATTGAGCTCAAATTTTAAAGTTTATAGACTTTAATGAGCTTATTATACGCTTCCGTAAGTGCATCTTCAATTCGGTCATATAATGCCTGATTTGAGTTCATGCATAGGCTTATCCGAACTACTGATCCTGAAATCTCACAAGGTAGACCCATGGCCTCAAGAATTCTGTTTCCAGCTTTTTTGTCAGAGCAGGCTGAAGAGGTAGTCACAAAAACGTCTTTTGTCTCAAGCACGGCCTGAACGGCTTGGCCTGAAAGACCAGGAATTGCAATCATGGTGGTGCTCGCAAGTCTTGGGGCATCTTCACCTACGATAAATACTTGATCGAATTTCTTTTTCATATTGGCTTCGAATCTCTCTCTGAGTTTTCGAAGTTCCTCAAGCCATTTTTCATTTTTATGAAAATCTTCTATGGCAACGCCCATCGTTTCTATACCAAGGTAGTTTTGTGTTCCACCTCTATGTCCGCCTTCCTGGCCACCACCAAAGATGAATGAACGAAGTAGGCTAGGGTCACGGCTGATGATAATTCCCGATCCAATGATAGCGCCAATTTTGTGTGAACTTGAAACGGCAAAATCCATATTGGATTCAGAAAAATTAAAAGGAGTTTTCCCAATATACTGAGTTGTATCTGAGAAGAAGATGATGCCGTTGTCGCGACAGATTTTTCCGATCTCTTTATAGGGCTGGATAACCCCAGTTTCGTTGTTGGCGGCAATAACCGTAGCTAAAGCAATATTGTTTTGATGTTTATTTACCAGTTCTTTGAAATGTTCAAGGTCAACCTGCCCATTACTTTGAGTCTTAATGGTCTCTACAGTAAAGCCTCTTCTACTTGCGTAATACTCGCAAGCTTGAACAATTGCCATATGTTCAATTTGTGAGGTTATGATGACTTTTTTATCTTGATCTTTATGGAGAATCGAATGGAAAATATGGGAAATCCCCTCTGAGGATCCCGAATTGAAGGTAATATTTGAAGGTCTACACCCTAAAACATTCGCAAGAGATCTTCTGGCATCCTCCATTTTGAAAAGCATCTTCTTTCCAAGTTGGTGAGTTGCATTTGGGTTTGAGTAAACGCCTTCAGCAAGACGCTCTTGTAAGTATTTCGTTACAGCAGTTGAGATAGGTGCGGAACCATTATAGTCAGCGTATATCATTTATTCTCCATGTCCTTTTTTTAAATTTATCATTGTTGATAACTATATGCTAGTGCCAAAAATTTGGCGTGGGCGTTATTTTTTGACGTTATGTGATAGGACATTTAGAATTTTACTATAGTACATGAAAGGGAGTTCATTAATGTGCACAGTAATTACGATTGCAAATAATAAAGGTGGTGTTGGAAAAACCATGCAGGCTTACCAACTTTCTACTTATCTCGCACATCAAGGAAATAAAGTTCTAGTTATCGACCTTGATTCACAAGCAAACCTTAGTACCACTCTTGGAGTAGATGTTAGAAGAACACTCATCCCTGAATGGCTGATTGGTGATGTTGATGCTGAAGACGTGATCTGTCCTAGTGAAGGAAAGCACGATTTTTATAAAAATCTTTCTGTTGTTCCATCTAGCCGTCATATGGCGAACCTTGCAAAACTTTTAATTCTTTCTGAATCAGAAGTGAGAAAAAATGCAGGAAGAAAAGAAAGACTATTAAAACTAAGACTTCAAGCTGTAAAAGAGCAGTTTGACTATATCGTTATTGATACACCTCCAATGCTTGGAGATGAGTTGATTATGGCATTGGTAGCCTCTGATAGAGTCTTGATCCCTACGCAGGCACAAGATTACTCTATTGACGGTCTTGAAGAGCTTATGGACACTTTTGAAATCATCAAAGAGTCAGAGAACCCTGGACTTGAATTCAATATTATTCCTTCAATGGTTAACACGAGAAGAAAGCTAGAGAGACAACGTCTTGAAGAATTAGCTCAATCTTTTAAGGTTACTCCTGGAGTGAGAAACCTAGTTGATATGCAAGAGTCAATTGCCCTTAAAAAGCCTGTTTTTATGATGGGTAAAAAATCTAAAGGTAAAGCTGACTATTCACAACTGTGGAACTCTCTAGGATTAAGGTAGGAATAATATATGGCAAAAGAATTTGCTCGTAGGGTATCTAAAAGAAAGCGTGAGAAGAAAGATATTTCAGCGCATTTAGACCAAAGAATTTTTAAAGTAAATGATGAAAAGCTTCTTAGGGGGGCTCAGTTAGATAATATCAGTCTTGATAAGATCACTGTTAAAAAACAAGTTAGAACTAAATTTAATGATGATAGCATCGCTGAACTTGCAGCTAACATCAAAGAAAATGGGCTTATTCAACCGTTAGTTGTTCATAGAGAAGGAGCACGTTTTGTTCTGATCTGTGGTGAGAGACGTTTCAGAGCAATGAGTACTCTTCCTGATATGGTAGAAGCTCCTTGTTTTATCCTTGAAGACAAGTCACCTGAAGAGTTGATGGCGATACAGTTCTCAGAAAACTCGGCTCGTGAGCAACTTCATTATATTGATCAAGCAGACTCAATCTTTGGATACAAAAAATTAACGGGAGCTAGTGAGAGAAAAATCCAAGCTGCTCTTGGAATATCAAAATCAGAAGTTCACCGTTGTCTTCTAATTGCAAAACTTCCTAAGTCTCTTAAAGAAGCTGCAAAAATTCACAACACAGAAAAGTATGTATTACTTGAGTGGAGCGCTCTAGAACGCGGAAAAGTTAAAGACAGTTTAAAAAGAAGTATTATTGGTGGAGCAATCACTAAGAGACTTCAGCTAAAGAGAGCGATAACCGCTGAAGGTGGAGTGGTTAAAGCGAAAAGAAAAACAGCCGCTAAAAAAGCACCTAATGCCTCTGCAGCACTTTTTATAAAGGCCATGAAGGAAAAGTCTAAAGACCTTTCCAAAGAAGAACAGGCCATGCTTAAAAAAATCATGTCTGAAACTCAAGACTTATTAACTGAATAAATCTTTGAAAATTGGGGAATTATAAAAGCCTGCGAATGCAGGCTTTTTTGTGCCTTTTTTTGCCCGCTAGAGAAAAGGTCCTATCCTCGGTAAGATTTATTTATGTCTAGAATAAGCGCCAACGCCGCTCTTTTATATTCTCCAGATGCACTAAAGCCAAAAAAGCCTAGCGAGAAAGCTTTGGAGAAGGATGATGTCATAGGTGATAAAAAATTGGATATCACGACTGAAAAGAAGACAGTAAGTAAACCTAAAGTAGAAATCTCAAAAGAAGCCAGAGAACTTAAAGAAAAGCTCGATAACGTTGCCAAAGCTCAAAAAATTCATCAGAAAAAATTCGGTGATCTTGAATCTCCAGGTGTTTTCTTTGTAAGTGGTTTCGACTGGTTTGGAGCCGGTTCGATTAAAGGTAACTATGATGGAATTAGAGATATGTCTGATGCCACTCCTGGAGCAAAACATTATGCTTGGGATGAAAAAGAAAAAATAATTTCAGACATAATGAAAAGAAAGCCTGATCAGCCAATAGTTTTGGTCGGACATTCATTTGGTGGAGATACCATTGTTGAAATTGCTAATGAGCTTAATACTATAGAAAAAGGCTTCAGAAAAATTGATCTCATGATTACTTTGGACTCTGTAGGTATGAATAATGATCGTATCCCGCAAAACGTGGCAAAGAACCTAAATTATCTTGCCACTGGTCCTTATCATTTTTTGAATGATGAACCCAACATAGCGGTAGATTATACTAAGACATCCGTGGAGAACATGCTCAGAAACGAAGTTCACTCGGATCTCGATGACACAATTGATGTGCAAGTACGCATCATGAATGAAGTTGATAAAATCCTTCAGGCATAAAGAAATTTTTAATCTTTAAAAAATAAAGCTTAAGTTAAGTCTGAAATATCTATAAAGACTTTATTCTAATCTTTGTATCACCGAAAATTAGAGATTAGGATGGAAAATTGATGAAGAAAACAAGACGTGAATTTGTAAAAGACTCAGTGAAATGTGCAGCGGCGGCAGCTACTGCAATTCATGCACCTTATATTATTGCAAAAAAGAAAACAACACTTCGAATCCTAGGAACTCACGTTACTCTTCAAGAAGAACTTCGAAAAAAAGCCATGCAAGACTTGGGTATCGAATTAATTTTCGAACCGAAAGGAAGTGCGGCGGTATTGCAAAAAGCTGCTTCACAACCAGAGGCATTTGACCTGTATGAGCAGTGGTCTGACAGTATCAATATTCTTTGGCATGCAGGAGCGATACAGCCGATTGAAACTGAGAGACTGAAGTATTGGAATGAGGTTGGCTCACTTGCGAAAACTGGAAAAGTTTCTAGTGATGCTAAATATGGAGCAGGAGATAATCCTAATAAAATTATTTTTGTGCAAGAAGATGACACTCTTTCCTCTAAAGCTTCAAAGAAAATCAGTTTTATGCCATATGTCCACAATGTAGACTCATTTGGATACAACACTAATATTATTAAAAAAGGCATCCCTTATGAAACTGAGAGCTGGGGATGGTTATTAAGCCCTGAGCATAAAGGAAAAGTTGGTTTGGTTAACGCGCCTACCATTGGTATTTTTGACGCCGCTTTAGCTGCTGAGGCTAATGGGTTGATGAAGTTTAAAGATATGGGAAATATGACCATCGATGAAATTGATCAACTGTTTAAGATCTTAATGAAGAAAAAAGAAGAAGGACATTTTGCAGGTTTTTGGAGTTCTGTTCCTCAGTCGACTGATTTTATTGTAGATAAAAGAGTCCATCTGCAAAGTATGTTCTCTCCTGGTGTATCGGCGGCAAGAGGACGTGGGACACCCGTAACTTACGCCTCTCCAAAAGAGGGATATCGGGCATGGCATGGGGTGATGTGTTTGTCCTCCAAAACCGAAGGCCATGTAAAAGACGCTGCTTATGAATATATGAACTGGTGGTTATCTGGTTATGCTGGTGCATTCATAGCCAGGCAAGGTTATTATATTACAAATTATGAACGTTCAAAAGAGCTTATGGACAAGGTGGAATACGATTATTGGTATAATGGTTTGCCCGCGGCTTCAGAACTAAGAGGAACTGATGGAAAAATTTCAGTTCTTAAGGGCGAAATACGAGATGGTGGATCCTATATTAAAAGATTTTCAAACGTAGCAGTATGGAACACTGTTATGAATAATTATGATTATAGCCTAGAAAAATGGGCGGAGTTTTTAAGTTAAAAGATGCAAAATAGAATTTTAAATTCTCTTTCCATTGGTAAAAAAATAGTCATTGGTATCGGATCGATCCTTATCTTATTTGTATTGATGTCGGCGATCTCTCTTTCTTCTTTTAGTCGTCTACAAAATGACTATGGTGAAATAGATAGAAATAGAGAGCTGACCACCATCATTTTCACGATAGAAAAAAATATTAGCGAAATTCAGAGAGAAGCATCTGTCTATAGCCAAACTGGAAAGATTTCTTCTATCACGAGAATGAATGACCTCTTTAATGAGGTAAAAAGTTTATTGCAGTCTATGGATGATGATCATTTTAACGGTAGTGAGAAAAAAAGATATATTGATAGTATTAAAGTGGTTATTTCTGATTATGGAAGTAATATTAAAAATTTGAAAGATCGTTACGAGACTAGGCAAAGAATTTTAAGGGATGAACTCCCAAGTCAAAAATCTCGAGGGTATCAGTTCCTTCAATATCAAGTTGAGACTGCTAAGATAAATAGAGTGAGAACTTTATATCAGAAGATGATGCAGTTATGGTTAGAAAGCTATCTCGCCATGAATTCTTTTATTTTAGAAAGAAAGTTTTCTTATAAACAACAAGTTCAAAAACAGCTAATTGAAGTTCAGAAGATTAACAATAAACTTTTAAACGAAAAACTTATTAATTCAAGAGTCTATGATGAATTTGGCGGATATGTTAATGAATATAGAAGAACTTTCGAAAAAGCGGTGCAGGCAAACAGAGTATACCTATCTTTAGTAAATGTGGTCATGGCCGGGTCTTCACTTGAACTATCTACACTAGCAGAAAAAATAAAAGAGACTCAGGTTAAAGATTTTCGAAATTTAGTCAAAAAGGCTGACTATCAATCGAAAACAAATTTTAAAATTGTATTAGTTATTTTACTCGGTATCATTCTTTTGTTTTTCGCTCAATTTCTATTTTTTAAGCATAATATCGCGGATTCAATTATCATGTTAACCAACACTTTTAATTCCTATATTAAAGGTGATTTCTCGCAAAAAGTACCAGACTTAGAGAGAAAGGATGAAATTGGAGACCTTGCTCGAGCGGCAAACCAATTTCGAATTCTGAATGAAGACTTGAAAAAAGCAAATGCGATTGCTGAAGAAGCTTATAGAATCAAATCTGATTTTTTAGCTAATATGAGTCATGAAATACGAACTCCAATGAATGGTATTATTGGAATGATTTCAGTTTTAAAAGAGACTGAGCTAAATGAAGAACAGGTTCAAATGCTAGAGATGATAAGTATCTCTGGTAATGGTTTACTAACTGTTCTCAACGATATTCTTGATTTAAGTAAAGTTGAATCCGGAAAATTTTTGTTAGAGTCAAAAGCTTTTGACCTCGAAAAAGCATTAGAGAATCTAAATTTTTTGTTTAAGACTGTGGCCGTAGAGAAAGGAATCGAATTTAAAATTGAGATCAATTTTAACAACTCACCAAAAGTTTTTATTGGAGATGTAACACGGCTGAAGCAAATCCTTATAAATTTGTGTTCGAATGCAATTAAATTTACAGATAAAGGTGGAGTTTTATTAAAGGTTGATATCACACCAAGTTTCAATAAGTATCGATTAAGGTTCTCGGTAGAGGATACGGGGATCGGAATTGAAAAGGAAAATATCGATAAGCTTTTCAGGGCTTTTACTCAGGCGGACGCTTCAATCACGAGAAAATTTGGTGGAACAGGTTTAGGGCTAACAATTTCTTCAAAATTAGCGAAATGTATGGGAAGCGAGATTAATATAGAAAGTCGCATAGGCGAGGGTTCTACCTTTTGGTTTACGGTTAATTTAGAAGCAGGAGAATTGGAAGTTGAGCATAGTTCATTTGAGATTAACGAGGAAGTCAAGAGTACAAAGATACTGGTAGTTGAAGATAATCAGATGAACTATTTTGTGATTAAAAAAATGTTGAATAAATTAGGTCATGATTTCGATTATGCCAAAAATGGATTAGAGGCTGTTGAGAAAGCGAATCAACAGGACTTTGATTATATCTTTATGGATATGCAAATGCCTGTGATGGACGGAATTGAGGCCACTAAAAAAATTCGAGAATTTGATAAAGAAGTTAAGATTGTCGCCCTTACTGCTAATGTTTTAGAACAAGACCGAAAGCTCTGTTACGAAGTGGGGATGGACGATTTTTTAACCAAACCAATAAAGCTTGGGGAACTTAGTAAGTTTCTTGCATCGAAATCCCAAAAATTGGCATAGCTCTTGCTCTATATATTGTAATCGGAAATATTTAGTCTTCTAAGTGTTTGAGATTACGAGAGATTAGAGAGAGTTATGAGAGAAAATTGTAAATTATTTAAACATTTCTACTTAATTGTAGGATTTTTAGGCAGCTTCATCCTATCAAATAGCTGCCTGGCCGAGCACATATCTGATTGTGGTAGGGCCCCTGCGAGTTTTGTTCCCGACGACGATATGATTATCGTACCGATGACATTAGAAAATAATTTCTATGATAGATTTCACGAAAGACACAAAGACGAGTTTCAAAGTGCTAAAAAAACTTTAAGGAGATGGATCAGGCAAGAAGACTATGCAGAAGCATATGGGCTCGAGAATAGGGCGGTATTCCTTCCGACCCCTGAGCAGAAACAACGCTTTTTCGAAAAACGTTATATGCGATTCCTTTCAAAGGATGTGGAAAAATCGACGAACCAAAACTTGCAACAAACTCTGGAAGAATTAACCTCTGATGATGAGATCGATCAGATCCGTGCCGTTGAACTTCATGAAAAAGTTTTAATAAAAGCTGAAAGTAATAGAGGTAAAAAATCTTTAAAGAAGTCCAAAGAAGTTAAAGTGGCCGGAGAAAAAATCAAATTTGGTTTTCAACCGAGACTTGAGATTGGTATGGCAAAATTCACACTTTCAACACGAGTGTTTAAAGCAAGAGCTTGGCTTGGAATAAATGGTAACCAAGAAGTTTATGTAGAGCGTAAATTTAAATCTACGAACACTCGTGCTTTTATGAACTATTATGTAGATCAAACAAGAATTCTGGCCGCTGTTGATCAAAAGTTAAGTCGCCATTGGTCATTACGCCTCACTCACAATAAAGACTTTGATAAAGCCGATGACTGGAACCGCACTGGAGACGTAGAAAACAATATTTTCCAGTTAAGGTTTAATATGGGCTTCTAAAGTATTTTGCTCAAGTACAATCTAATTTGTTTTCAAATTTTTAAATTTCCGTAAAATAGCTATAATTTAAGTATTAACTTTATGGAGAAAATTATGTCTTTGTATCACAGTCCATTATATCAGGATGCGCTTGCTCAACTTGAGATGGCAGCAGAAATTATGTCAGCGGATCCAAATATCGTTGAAAGATTAAAAACACCAAAGAGAGCAATTCAAGTTGCAATTCCTATTCGTTTAGATGATGGAACAGTAAAAACATTTGAGGGCTTTAGAGTTCAGCACAATATGACTCTTGGACCTGGTAAAGGTGGGATTCGTTTCCATCCACATGTTGACCTTTCAGAAACAACAGCACTTGCAATGCTTATGACTTTTAAATGTGCCCTTGTTGGGCTGCCTTTAGGTGGAGCAAAAGGTGGGGTAAGAGTTGATCCCAATGAACTTTCTCGTCAAGAGCTTCAATCTCTAACTCGTAGATATGCCATGGAGATTGGACCATTTGTTGGACCAGATAAAGATATTCCTGCTCCTGATATTGGAACAGATAGACAAACTATGGCCTGGTTCATGGATACATATTCTCAAATTCATGGGTACGCTTCTCATGGGGTTGTTACTGGTAAGCCTATTTCTGTAGGTGGTTCTCTAGGTAGAGAAGCAGCCACTGGTAAAGGGGTTGCTTACTGTGTGAACTTTGCTTATGACCGTCTAGGAAAAACAATCACAAAAGACACGACTGTAGCTGTGCATGGTTTTGGTAAAGTTGGTGTCCCTGCAGCTGTTGATCTTGCAGAACAAGGAGCAAAGATTGTAGCTGTTTCTGATTATACAGGAGCACTCTATTGTGAAACTGGATTAGATGTTCAAGAGATTGCTGACTTCTTAAAAGAACGTCACGTAATTAAGCATTATAACAAAGATGGTGTGACACATATTTCTAACGAAGAACTATTAGCTCTTGATGTTGATGTACTAATTCCAGCTGCGATTGATTCTGTTATTACTAAAGAAAATATGGAAAATGTTAAAGCAGATATGATTGCTGAAGGTGCCAACGGTCCTTTAACAAAAGAAGCTGTTACATATCTCTCAAATAAAAATGTTTTTATCATCCCAGATATTTTATGTAACGCTGGTGGTGTTATCGTTTCTTATTTTGAGTGGGTACAAGGTTTAGCTCACTTTTTCTGGGATGAAGAGCAGATTAACAAAACTCTTCATAGCATTCTAAAGAAATCTTTTGAAGAAGTTATGGAGAACGCTGATAAATACAAATGTGATATGAAGAAAGCTGGTATGATCACTGCAATTTCTAAACTAGAGGCTGCAATGAAACTTAGAGGTTTATTCCCTGGTTAAAATATTAGTTTTATTCTTCGCAGCTCAATTAGCTCATGCGAAGTTATTGCGCGACGACCATTATACGACCACGAGTCAAGAATATGATTGGAAGGAGGTTTGTCGCGCACTTACACACCGAGACTCCCCCTTAATAGAAGATGCTGGTAGCAAGCTCGACTGTATGGGGGAGAAGGTCTCACCGATAGAATATTGCCTCCAAAAAGAAATTACGAATCCATATCTTACAAGAGCAGTCATTTCCAAAGGAAAGGTTACTTGTAAAAGTGCTAAGCGAGTAATCATTAAATGGGAATGTGAAGGGAAAGATGACAAATATTGCAAAGATGTCGAAATTGGCTGCTTTCTTTTTAAAGAAATCCTCGCACGTCGTTTGAAATTAGCACATAGCTCGCTAGAAGATTCAGTTCTTAATTGCTACTTCGATACTCAAGTAAACGATATACAATTTAATTTATAGTTCTGCCCCGTTGTAAAAAATATTGATTTACTTACAATTAAAATATGAAATATTTTTTAATTGTATTTGTTTTAATCGCAGTGAATTTCTGTTTCGCTGATGATTTATTCGTAAAGCCTCGGCTCTTAAAAATGTATGATGCTCCCTCTAGGAAGTCTAATATAGTCGCTATCATACCTCGGGGTGAGGTGTTGAATTCCATGCGAAAAATACAAGGAATGTACTTATTTGTGCGATATAAGAATTCCGAAGGGTGGGTAGTTAAACATTCACTGACGAGAGATTTAGTTGAGCAGCAGAAACGGACCCAGATTTTTAATACAAATGATGATGTTTCCAAAAAGGCACAGAAAAACTCATCTTCAATTGTAGATATAGGGGGTGTCCGAGGAGCTACGAATCTAACCTTAGTCACTTTTGGAGAAAGACCAGTCAGTCTATATGTGCCAAAAGAGGAAAAGGACTTTCAAGAGCAATACAAACAATTAGAAAAAATTATAAATAATCAGGTCGGTATGACTGAAGCAAAAGAGTTTATTCCATGAGATTTCTATTCATAATTTTAGTTTTTTTAGCGGCTTGCCAATCGGGAAATAAACCAAATCCTAACGTGGATAAAAAGTTTAGGTCCCTAAAGCGCGAAGGAGAGTTGGGAAAAAGAGTCTCTGTTCGAATCTTAAAAAAGTACCCACGTTATGAGAACGCGCAAGTTCAAAATTATATATCAAGTTTAGGACGAAGCGCCGTTGTGAGGCTAGGGCGTCAGGAACTTTATTATTACTTCGCAGTTCTTTCATCAAAAGAAGCGAAATCTTTTGCCGCTCCAGGTGGCTTTATTTTTGTAACCACGGGACTTATAAAAAAATTGAAAAATGAGGACCAATTAATTGGAGTTTTAAGTCGGGAGATCGCCAGGGTAAATTATAAATTTGACTACAAGTCGACTCTAAAAGAAAAAGATATAAATAAAGCCGTAGATGTAATTTATACCAAGCTGGTTTCTCAAAAATTATCGAAAAAAGAAACTCATACTTTGGATAATGAGGCGATAATGGGAATGGTGACTTTAAATTATAGCCCCGAAGAATACAAGCCAATTAGTCTAAGTCCTGCTTATTCCAGCAAAGTTATAAGTAATATAAAAAAACGTTCGAAAACAACTGACAGGGAACGATTTAAACAATTACAAGCCAGGTTATAATGAACCAATCTAAAAATTGGAAAGGCTTAAAAAGAATTGCTCTTGTTTTGGTGTGTCTTTTTTCCTTGGCTGCCTTACAAATTATTCTTAATAATGAGCTGTTTATGAAAATCGAATTGGATCATTTCGATAATAAGCTAGAGATCAGAAACGGCTCCCAAAATCCGGATAGAGAAATAATTATTTTTGCCATTGATGAAGCGGCATTAAAAGCTTTGGAACTTCAGTTTGGTCGATGGCCGTGGGAGCGCTCAGTTTGGAACCAAGTTATTGAGTATTTGGGTGATAAAGGCGTTAAGAATATTTATTTTGATATGATTTTTTCAGAGTATTCAAAACCTCCTGTCAATGGTGTTTTGGAAGTAGGAGATAATGCTCTTCTTAACGGAACTATGAGCTATCAAGATATTGTTGTTCACGCCGGTCAAGTCATTAATGAGCCAGAAACTGAGGATAATTATCACACATTGAATCAACCTTTTTCTGAATTAATAGAGCCTGAACTATTCACTCTTCCAAATAGTTCAGGCGTTTCACATTACAATAAATTAATTCTCCCGTTTGATGAGTTATTGGCAGTCAGTAATTTCGTAGGCTCAGTAGATGTTTCTCCTGATGTAGACGGTGTTTACAGAAAGCTCATCCCTTTAAGATCTTATTCAGATTATTATTTTAAGACATTAGGGCTAGCGACAGTCATGACTGCAGAAAATCAATTTAGTATGACTGACAAAGAACTAACATTTGGAAATATAAAAATGCCTCTGGATAACGGAGAAGTGATTGTTAATTTAAATAGAAATTTTAAAAGCTATTCAATCTCTTCACTTTTCGCAGATATACAAAAAGAAAAATCAGGCAGTGATGCTAAGCTTTTCTTATCTAATGATGAGCTCGAGAATAAAATTGTCTTTATTGCTCCATTCGCAGCTGGCCTTGGTGATCAAAAACAAACTTCTTTAGGAAGGGTCCCTGGTGTTTATTTACACGCCAGTCTCTTGAATTCTATTAAAAATCAAGAATTTATTCAAAAAACTCATCCCGCATGGGCAGTCCTTCTCACTTTAATCTTTAGTCTTTTTTTGGGCGCTGTCATAGTATATTCGAATGACGAATCAATAAAAATTATGACCACTTTTGTGACCATAATATTGTTTCTACTTGGTGATGTTATTCTGTTTAACAATTATCTCTTGTGGCTACCTTCAATTAGCATTATTTTAGCCGTCTTCGTGGGAGTCTTTCTGTCATTTATTTACCGCACAGGTTATGAAAATAGAGATAAAAGATTTTTGAAAGCGGCATTTAAAAATTATATTTCACCCGAGTTAATTGAAGAAATACATGAGTCCGGAGAGATGCCTAAACTTGGAGGTGATGTTGCACTAAGAACGGCTTTTTTCACCGACATCGCAGATTTTTCTTCGTTTTCTGAACAACTTAGCCCGACTGATCTCGTAATGGTTTTAAATGAGTACCTAACTGAAATG
This sequence comes from Bacteriovoracaceae bacterium, assembly GCA_964231135.1. Taxonomy (GTDB): domain Bacteria; phylum Bdellovibrionota; class Bacteriovoracia; order Bacteriovoracales; family Bacteriovoracaceae. Next base: position 131,349 of record CAXRIU010000011.1, on the reverse strand, counting down.
ACGAAAGTTTTATTAGAGCAGAAGGGGACCCTTGATAAATATATGGGAGATGCGATTGTCGCTTTTTTTGGCGCTCCCAGTCCGCAGGCTGATCATGCTGTTCGTGCTGCCAAGGTTGCGATAAAGATGCAAAAGAGTCATAGGCTTCTTCGCAAAAAATGGAAAAAGGACTCGAAGCTCTGGCCTGATTTGGTCCTAAATATGAAAATGAGAATTGGTATAAACTCTGGTGATATTTTGACAGGTAATATGGGTGCTTCTGGAAGAATGAATTATACCATGATGGGAGACGCGGTTAATTTAGCTGCAAGACTTGAAAGCTCGGCAAAGGCTTATGGAGTTCTCATTCATATCTCAGATTCAACTAGACAATTTCTAGGTGAGGATTTTTTGGTGAGAAAACTAGACCGTATCGTTGTAAAGGGCAAAAGCAAGGCGGTAGTTACTTATGAGCTTTTAGCCTATCAAAATGAAGATCAGGATCTTGAAAAATTAGTGGAACTATTCGAAGAGGGACTTGAGTTATACTTACAAAAAGAATTCAACGCAGCTAAAGCTCTTTTCACACAATCCTTAGAATTAGAGAGACTGCGAGTGATAGATCTTGAGCTTAATTTCAGTCCTTCGCAGCTATATATTGAGCGCTGTAATGAACTTTTAAGAAATGCTCCAGGTCCAGACTGGGACGGTACAACTTTCCTTGATCAAAAATAAAGTCGAATAATTCAAAGTATTTACTTGTGGGTGATTTTGATTCGTTCTTGAATTCTATGAGCGCGAGGAGGGGACATGGAAACTCAAGTTAGAACTTTTTATCAAACATCTAAAGGCTTTAAGGTATTCACTATTTTTGGATATGCCACGAAGGGGATACCTTCGCTAGAAATTAACGGAGCGGGCAAATTATCCAAGAATATAAAAGAGAAATTGATCTTTCTTACTCGCAATAGGAAATTGAATATACCCCATAGACGTTTTGTTATCTGTATTGATCAAAATGATGATATCGATAACGATGAGGCTCTTTTAAAATGGCTTGAGTTTCCACTTCTTCTCACCTACTGGTATTTGGCCGGTTTGGTTCCTATCGGGAGACTGGAAAACTGTTTTTGCTCTGGATGGATAAAACCAAATGGAGAAATTTTTCACTTCCCACTTAATGAAAGACAAGAACAAGTACTTAGTAAAGGTTTACCTGCACCTGAAAGAGATAGGGTTTTGTTCATTGGTAAAAATGATAGCTCAATCGATGCTCAGATGCTTTTGGAGCACATACCCAATTTACAGTTTCATTATGATTATCACACCCACAAAAAAGAGTTGTTAGCGATGACCAGTTGATTAGATACTAAGTTCTTCTGCAAGTCCTACGTGTTTTTCCATCACATGATCACTTTTTTGCATACATTCTTGTAGCGGTACAACTTTAACCTCTCCTTTTTGAAGAACAACTGCATGTTTAGTTTTTCCATCAAAAAGACTTTCTACCGCCGTAAGACCCATCAGGGCACCATAGAAGCGATCGTTCGCAGCAGGGCTTCCACCTCTTTGGATATGCCCTAGAACACATACTTTAGAGGATATATCGTGAAGGTCTTCTAGGACACTCGCAATATTATAAGCTCTTCCTGGTTTCTCACCCTCGGCAACGATAATAATGGAAGAGTTTTTACCTCTTCTGATCCCACGTCTTATTGCCTTTGCAATTTTTTCAAAATCTACTTTTTCAGAATTAAGAAGGACATTTTCTGCGCCCGTACAAACCCCAACTTTTAAGGCAATTGCAGATGAACGAGCACCCATCACCTCAATAAGAAAAGTCCTGTCATTAGAGGCAGCAGTGTCTCTGATTTTATCCACAGCATCGATTGCGGTGTTTACCGCGGTATCAAAGCCAATTGTGTAATCTGTTCCTGAAAGATCATTATCAATTGTACCAGGAATACCTATCACTGGTATATTGTGTTCTTCGGCAAGTGCCATGGCACCTTTAAAAGAACCATCTCCACCACAAACGACCAGGGCATCGATATCTCTGTCTTCTAGTATTTGAGCGGCTTTGGCGCGATGGGATTTTTCCATAAATTCAGGACAGCGAGAGGATAGTAGAATTGTACCTCCGCGTTGGATGATATTACCAACTGAAGAAGCATTCATTTCTTTCATTTCGTTATTTAAAAGACCGGTATAGCCTCTTTCGATTCCGTAGACTTTAATTCCATGGCCAATTGACGTTCTCACAATGGAACGAATAACACAATTCATGCCTGGAGAGTCACCACCTGATGTTAATACTGCGATTGTTTTAATTTGTTTCTTGGCCATTTCAAATCCTATTCAAAAATACTTTTTCCAGTCATTTCTGGATGATTTTTTAAACCTAATAAGTGAAGAATTGTTGGTGCAACATCCATTAAGGCGTATTGCTCTTTTGCGTGGGACTCAACTCCGCCGTTTTCCCAATCTTTTTGTATAAGTGCAAAAGGTACATTCGCTTTAGAGTGAGAAGTTTGTGGCGTTCCATCTGGGTAAACCATTTCATCACAGTTACCATGATCTGCTGTAATCAGCATAGTGATACCGTTTTGTAGGCATTTGTCTTTCAGTTTACCTACGCACTCATCAACGACTTCCATCGCCTTGATAGCAGCCTCGTAGTTTCCTGTGTGGCCGACCATATCTGGATTGGCAAAGTTTACAACATATAAACTGATATTTTGTTCATCAAGTTTTCTTTCTAGTTGTTCTAAAACTTTGTATGCACTCATCTCTGGCTTTTGGTCGTAAGTTGCAACTTCCTTTGGTGAGTCGATTAAGATCCTTTCTTCACCTTCGAAAGGTTTCTCGGCTCCACCATTAAAAAAATAAGTTACGTGAGCATATTTTTCAGTTTCTGCAATTTTGAGCTGCTTATGTCCGTTTTGAGACAGATATTCGGAAAGTGTTCCCGGAATCTTTTCTCTGTCAAAAAGTATAGGTACTTCAGGGCATTCTTCATCAATATAAGGAGACATGCAGAGATAGTAACCAGGTCTTACTGGCACATCGAATTCACTAAAGTCTTTCTTGCAAAAAGCTAGTGAAATTTGCCTTGCTCTGTCCGGTCTGAAATTTAAGAAGTATACAGCGTCACCATTTTTTATAGCTCCATTTTCAGAGAAAAGAGCTGGCGTAATGAATTCATCATAAATATCTTTATCATATTCATTTAAAATATAATCATCAGGCTTTTCGTTTTTTACGCCTGACTGGCCAGTCATCATATCATATGCAGTTTTAATTTTTTCCCAACGACGATCTCGATCCATTCCTATTGATCGACCCTGCATACTTGCAAAAGTAAACCCACCGACTTCTTGAACATCTTGAATATAGCGAACCCCATTTGTTTTGGGGGTGTCTCTTCCATCCATAAAAGCATGATAGAAAATATCAAGTCCCTCTGATTTTAAAATTTTAAGAACAGCTTTGAAATGATCAATATGAGAGTGAACTCCACCATCGGATAGTAGTCCCATCAAGTGAATTCTATTTCCATTTTCTTTGGCATACGAAATGATTTTTTTCAATCCTTCCATATCCTTTAAAGTGTCATTGTCTATGGCCTCGTTAATTCGAACAAGGTCTTGCCTGACAGGTCTGCCGGCCCCAAGATTCATATGACCGACTTCGGAATTTCCTGCAACTCCATCAGGTAGTCCAACCTTCTCTCCGCCCGGAATGATAGTGGTGAAAGGGTAGGTTTTGTAGATCTTATCTAAATTGGGAGTATTGGCATCGCGAACAGCATTTTTATTGGTATTATCTGAATACCCCATTCCATCGCAGATACATAACAGCACTTGTTTCGTTGTATTGTAGAATCTCATGCATAAAATTTAGCACTATTCTAGGCTTTCTACAAAGTCTGTAGGGAATTTTCCTGCTGGATATCCTTGTCTAAGTAAGTACTTCATCTCGTCGATTTGCTGCTCGCGTAAACTTGGCTCTTGACTTAAATTACCAGTAAGAATTTGGCTAAATTTTTGAGCGTAGCGTTCCTTCGTTTCCTCTGACTCAAAGAACTCTAAGGAAGCTTGGGCCATGGCGTGGGCACGGAGAGTTTCTTCAGTTTGATAAATGAGACTTAAACTAAGGTTTTCTAAAGTACTATCGTAATTTTTCAAACTATTAACTACATCTAATACTGACTTTTTTTGCTCAGAACTCAAGAGGCTTAATTGTTGTCCAGAAGCTACCACTATTATCGCAAGCCTAGGTTCTTTGCCTGGCTTCGGTCTTAGTTGTAGGGTTCTCGTTCTTATTTCATCTGTTGTTGACCCAAAGCTTCTCACAGCTTGTTCGTCTAAACGAATCTGAGGTATCCCTCTAATCGGTTTTTGAGTGGAGATTTCTAGGGTTCTACTCATGGCCGCTAATGTAGAGCTTTCAGTTTCAAATATTTGATTTTCCATCTGTCTTGCCATTGAGTTTGGAAAGTTAACTTGCATTGAGTTAGCAAAGCTAGAAAAAGAGATAGATAGCAATACACCTAAAACTAAAGATTTCATATTATGCCTTTTAAAAAAATTTGGCGCATAATAATCGATTTAGAAAAATAAGCTATCGATTTGAAAATTTTACTACTTAATTATGATAAGGATGATTGGTTTGGATAGTTTGGGCCCTATATATTTGCTCAATAAATATGATACGGGCCAGTTTGTGGGGGTAGGTGAGCTTACTAAGTGAAAGCTTAAAATTACTCCTTTCTAAGAGAGCTTCTCCCGGTCCCTCAGCTCCACAAATAACAAAGACCGGGTTTTGAATTCCCTCTAACCAGCGAGAGAAACCAATACTTTCAAACTCTTCTCCAAATTCAGTAAGAGTTATCACGAAATCTTTAGGTTCTATCTTTTTGAGTATGGTCTGAGCTTCAGAATCTTTATTTTCGGCATTAGCCTTTAGCTCAATAATTTGCAGTTTGGGATTCTTAATTCGTTTGAAGTATTCCGCCTCAATTGCCTCTAAGTGCTTATCCTTAAGTTTCCCAACTGTTATGAGTTTCATTAGAAATAGTTTTCAGTATTATCTGATTTTTTAATCTCTTCTTGTTTTGAAAAATAGTACTCTTGTGGAATCTCTAGTTGATCTTGATCCTCCCATAGGGAGTCTAGATCAAAATAGTCTCTACTTTGTTCTTGGAATACGTGAACAATGACATCACCCATATCTAGAAGAATCCATTCACCATCAGAAAGCCCTTCAAGTGAAAGAACCTTAGCACCGCCATTTTTGAGTGCTTCTTCAATTTCATCTATCATTGCCTTTGCTTGAATTGTGTTTTCTGCAGAACCGATAATATTATAATCACATAGAGATGTGCTTTCTTTTGAATCGTATATTTTTAAATTGATTCCCTTGAAATGGGCCATAATCCAAGCTGAAGCCATGGCCAAATTTTTTGGGTACTCAAACTCTTCAATTATTTTAGATACTTCTTTCTGTACGTATGGATTCCCCATCATTTTCCTTCTTTACTTGCTTCGTTTTAATCATTAATCGCTTTAATAAATCAAGGTTTCTACCAGAAACGCTTGAAATGACCAAGACGTTTTTATCGAGGTGTTCTTCCATCGCAGTTTTAAATTTCTCGATTTCTTCCTCTGTCATTGCATCAATTTTTGTGAGGCATACGATTTCTGGCTTATAAGCGACAGCTTCTTTGTATTTCAATAACTCAGACCTTACAGTAGCGTATTCTTCGATAGCTTCATAAGGCTCTAAAAGCATTGAGCAATCTACTAAGTGCACTAAAGCCGAGGTTCTTTCGATATGTTTGAGGAATTGAATTCCAAGTCCTTTACCTTCTGCTGCATCCTCAATTAGACCAGGGATATCGGCAACAACGATAGAATCACCTTCGAAGTCTACCACCCCAAGGTTTGGAGTCAGAGTAGTAAAAGGGTAGTCAGCAATCTTAGGCTTGGCCGCAGAGATACTAGAAATAAGCGTCGACTTTCCTGCGTTTGGAAGACCTACAAGTGCGATATCAGCAATAAGTTTTAATTCGAGTTTAACTGCTAGCTCTTCACCTTTTTCGCCCTCTTGGGCGTAACGAGGAGCCTGGTTAGTCGATGTCTTAAAGTAGGTATTACCCAGTCCACCACGGCCACCTTTGAGAAGGACTTCTCTTTGGCCATGCGCAGTTATATCTTTGATCAGGTTTCCTGTTTCTTGATCTAATATCAATGTCCCAACTGGTACTTTGATCACAAGGTCTTCGCCAGTCTTTCCGTCCATTTGAGAACCTCTTCCGTTCTCACCAGGTTCAGCTGCGTAGAGTTTTTTACCGCGGAAGTTAACTAGAGTGTTCACACCCTCGTCTCCTTCAAAAACTATGTCTCCGCCTTTACCGCCGTTACCACCGTCGGGTCCTCCGAAGGCAACGTGTTTTTCCCTTCTAAAACCAATACATCCGTTACCACCATTACCGGAACGAATTTCAATTTTTACTTCATCAATAAACTTCATAGTCTTCTTCTTAAGCTTTATGTATCAAGCCTTAAACTATAAAAAAAAGGGGAGTCCAGCTAGACTCCCCTTATATTTTGTAATTTTTACTTAGTTAATTAAGCAGGAACTACAGAAACCATTTTAGTGTTTTTGTTGAAATGTCCAAATTTCACTACACCATCAGCAACTGCATAGATTGTATAATCTCTTCCCATCTTCACACCAGCACCAGCATGGAACTTAGTTCCTTTCTGTCTTACAATGATGTTTCCGATTTCAGCTTTTTGACCACCGTAGAGCTTAACACCTCTCATTTTAGGGTTACTATCTCTACCGTTACTAGTACTACCACCAGATTTCTTATGTGCCATATCTTACTCCTAATTAAGCTTTAAGCCCTGTAATTTTTAAACCAGTAAATGCTTGTCTGTGACCATTTTTCTTTTGGTACTTTCCTGGTTTTCTATGAAAAACAATTACTTTTCTTGAGCGACCTTGCTTTACAACTTCTGCTGTAACTTTAGCTCCTGAAACAACTGGAGTTCCAACTTTTGGAGCGTCTCCGCCAACAAAAAGAACTCTGTCAAATTCAACTGTAGATCCAACTTCTGCATCTAATTTTTGAACGTCAATGATGTCACCTTCTTTAACTCTGTATTGGTGACCTGCAATTTCAACGATTCCGTACATATAATCTCCTAATGCCCGTGTAGGAGGGTTACCCTCTTTTACCCTACGACAGATCAAATTTTTAACCCATATCTTTTATGGCCCAGGACAACAAATGTCAATGGATTAACTTTAAAATAATACCCTAATTGCCATTGCGTGACGAATTTCTGGATAAGTTGCGTGCGCCGCATTGTTTATTTCATTGATTTCAGTGTCAGATGTGAATGCTGTAAAGTAACGCAGCGTGATGTTCTTGTAGGCATTCCAGCTTATTTCAAATTTAGTGTAGTTAAAATCTGAATCCATGTCCGCGAGGTAGCTGACAGAGGCTTCGTACTGATTTTCTCCTAGCGCACGAGCTAGCTTTGCAAAACCATAATTTTCAATTGGGATAAAACTAAGGGCCATCTCATTATTTTCTTCTAGTCTGTCATCGTAATGATTTTTACCGGCCTCAAGGCTAAGGCTCCACTCAGGATTAAACTTGATTACGGTTCCGGCCACGGCATGATTTTGATCTACCGACTCGCCCTCTTCGAGGTCGAGTCTTTTTGTGTACCTCATGAGCTGCATATAAAAATCAAAAATGTCTCCGGTGTATGCGGTTTCAAATCCATATTTATGTCTTTGTTGGTCTTCACCTAAGATATAGTTAAGCTTTGTTTTTTCATTGATTGTCCACTCACCTCGAATCATAGCTGTGCGAGTAATTTTTTCTCTGTAACCTTCAAATCTTCTATCGGCCAAAAGATAAATATGTAATTTAAGTTTTGGGTCACGTGCAATTTCCCATCTTAATCCATCAACCGCCTGCTCAACTCCGAGTTGGTTTGAAAGTAGTTGCGAACTTTTAAAAGGGTTGAGTGGGTTAAAGTATTTTCCTGATCCGAAGTCGATCCACATTCTACCAGCATAGAATTTTAATTCGCTATCTCCATATTCCCACTCGAATTGATTAATTAGATATTGAGTTCTATCTTCATCTGTTTGTTGCAGCCCCTCTCCTTTAAAGAGGTCTCTTGTAACAATGACGGTGGGAAAAATTGTATTCTGAACGGCTTGCTCTTGATTGGCATAAAGGCTGGACTCAGAAACATTAAAATAAGCATTCGACTTAAAATTTACATCAAAAAGACTGAGGTCAAAACCAATGTTCCCATAAACACTATTGAGGTCTCTGGCACTAAATTCTTGATCGGTTTCATCAACAATTGAGGCGCTTTTAAGGGTAGAGTGCTGAGCTTCAATCATTATGCGTTTATCTGCCTCAAGTGAGGCTGCAGAAGTTAAAGTTGATAGGCTTAGTAGAGTAATAAAAGTTAAGTTTCGTTTCATAATCGTATCCTAAAGCAAAGGCTTGAAAACGTCGATAAAACAAATAGGTAAGAGGTTTTATGACTGAGAAAAAATTTAGTTATTATCAATTTAGAAAGAGCTTGGGTTATTCAGTATTTGTTCGTTTCGAAGATGCTGAGTTTGAAAAGCAGTTTGTTGAGACTTTAACTCTATTAGGTTTCGATCCAGTAGAGCGTGATAAAGTTAAGGATATTGAATTAAATCCAAAAGAAACTAAAATTCTTCGAGTTGTAAAAGCCAATGCTCGCGTGGCCAAGAAAATTGCTTCTCCTGAATTTGGTGATAATCGGTTTGGAGATGAACAAGTAAGTTTGGTCGGAAGCTATAGTGTTTATTGTTATAAAAATATCGGTATGATGATTTATGGTAGTGGGACATTAATGTGGGAGTTAGGTGTTCGTTCAACTAACAATCAAAATGCTCTTAGAGTTATCTTTACTAGATTTTTAAGTTTCGCTTTAAAAGATCAAGGCGTGATCGGAATCTGGGGCGTACCAGTGGATGAAGGGTTTGTCGTACTCTCACCAAAAGATGCAAACTTCGAGTCGGTGTTTGTCGATGTCAAAAAACAAGTGATCTTAACATATGAGGGAACCAAAACACTGGGAGCAGATTGCCAGATTTTAAGATTGGACTCTACTCTTCAAAGTGAAATGAAACTTCTAAGTCCAGATGAACTTTTAAGCTTTCTATCACAAAGAACGACCTTTATATCGCCAATGGGAATGAAGTCTTATATGCGCTCTGATATTTGGGAGTTGGCTCAAACAGCGACAGGATATGTTTATCCTGCTTCTAAGTTCCAGCCCCGTTCGGCGGAAGCAGCTTAGTTTTTTCTTCACTCGTTTTGAGCTGTTCTAGGATTGGCTTGTAGTCACCAGTATCTTGAATTTCGATTTTTCGAACAGCATAAAAAATTGGAAAGCAAGTTATAGTGCAGACTCCAACATAATAATGCCTATTACCTTTTTGATTTTTCCAGACGTAAATAGCTTGTTCCTTTTTATTTTTAAAAATATCTTGTTTACCGAATCGATTGATTAGAGATTGATGAAAAATATCATGCAAAAAATAGGTCGGAAGTCGGGCATGAAAATCTATCACGACACCGTCCTTATATTGCACCAATATAGGGAAGCGATAGCGAATATGTTCGACATAGTACTTATAGGTTTTATAGGGACCATTTGTGAGGACTAATTCCTCTTTTGGATATTCTTTTTTTATATCTTCTTGTTTTGAATCAGGCATAAATAAACGAAATTTATCTAAGGAGAAATCATAATTAGGAGGATCAATTTTCGCCTGTAGGGGCAAACAAAAAAGTCCAATCACGGCCAGTACAAGCCAGCTTAGAAAATAGCGAAAATACTCTAATAAGATTTGACCAAAAGTTTTCATAAATCAGATTGCCTGCTGCTTTACACAAAGCAAGGTTATCTTTATTATAGCTTTTAAGTGTTTGAATTTACATTTAGGAATTTGTTTCTCTATGTGAAGAAATACTAAAAACCGCGTTATAATAGGGTAGGAACTAACCTGCATCTTAAGGAGTCTATTTTGCGAAGAATTAATGGATTAACTCTTTTGCTCCCTCTCGTTCTCTTGGGCTCATGTGCTCAGCTAGCAAAAAAAGAAAGTGAACAAATCGTAACTGAACAAGCTATGGAAGAAAAAGCAGAGCGTGTTCAAACTCATATTATCGATAAGTCCCTACCAATTTGTAATGATTGTATTGTAGGAAGTATTGGAGATGAAGAGCTAAAAGCTAGTGATAAAAAAGTTTATTATCTATACGGTGCTGAACATCTTAAGTTATCCAATTATTATTTTGATATCCCTGTTGTTTATAATGACTCTGTGAAGTCTTGGATAAATTATTTTACAGGAAGAGGTCGCGAACATTTTCAAAGGTACGCAGAAAGAGCAGGTAGATATGCTCCAGTGCTTTCAAAAATTTTAAATGACCAAGGTATGCCGAGAGATTTAATTTACTTATCAATGGCCGAAAGTGGATTTCAAAATCATGCAAGGTCTTGGGCTAAAGCCGTAGGTCCTTGGCAGTTCATGCCTTTTACAGGCAAGAAATTTGGTCTTGAAGTTGGCTTTTATTTAGATGAAAGAAGAGATCCGCTTAAAGCCACGATTGCAGCAAGTGAATACCTAAGAATGCTTCATGATATGTTTGATTCCTGGGAACTTGCAGCTGCTGGATATAACGCTGGTGAAGGAAAAATTAAAAGAGCAATTAGACGTTATAGAACGGATGACTTCTGGAAGATTCGTCGTGGTAGGTATTTAAGACGTGAAACCAAAAATTACGTTCCTAAGATCATGGCCCTCGCTATTATTGGAAAGAACTTAAGCACTTTTGGATTTACTGAAATTGAATTTCAAAAGCCATTGGACTTTGAAGAGATTAATGTTCCAGCCAATACGGATTTATACAAAGTCGCTGAAGCCATTGAAGAAACATTTGAGACAGTTAAAAAATATAATCCTGAACTGTTGAGATGGCAGACTCCACCACATGGTGAGGGCTATGTACTTCGAGTGCCAGTAGGAAAAAAAGATACTTGGGAAGCGAAGAAAAATGACGTCAATGTACTTGCTACTGACTACGAAGAATATAGTCTGCGAGGCCGTGCTACTTTAAGAGACGTGGGAAAGAAATTTAAGGTTCCTGCTAAGATTCTTGCGAAACTCAATGACATGCCTGAAACAAAGCAGATGCTTCCTAAAACAAAAGTACTCTTACCGTTCAGAGATGATCATAGTCCAAGAAGTCTTGCTATGTATAAAGACCTTTATGAAAAACCGAGAAAGAGTATCGTTAGAAAGCGAACTTACAATCGATGGATTAAACGTGGAGTGAAAAACGGAGAAAGAATTGAAAATCCTTCTCAATTCTATACAGTGAAAAAGGGAGACACCCTTTGGACCATCGCAAGAAAAACAGGTGTGAATATTAATACGATTATTCGTTCAAATTATAAGCTTGTGAAAAAGCGTATGATTTTACCTGGAGACAAATTAGCTATTAGATAATTTCAACAAGTTTACTTGTTTTGCTGCGAGTTAGAATAAAAATTACTTAAAAAACCGACAACACTGGGCTAGTATTGACTCAAAGGAGTTACCATGGCCGGTTTTGGACTAAGATCGCTTAAAAAGCAGCAAGACGATTCTCAACAAGAAATTACGAGAAGCTATTTCCAAAATATTATTGTTGGTGAAAATCCATATGGGTATTTAGCATTTAATAAAATTTTTGCTGATACGGACGGTAAGGCACTTTTTATTACTCAAAACCTATACCTTTCAGAACAAATAAATAGAGATCTAAACTGCACAATGAATTCAATTCGCAGCGCAGAGGTTGCAGACGAATTAAGTTTTAACGAGTTTGAAATTTCTGATGCCACTTCTGAATCTGTTTTTTATAAAGATACAAAATTCCATAAATTTGGAGCAAGGGCTAAACCTCACCAATTACTTGATGGGGAAGAATTTTTTACTTCTGCATTTCATCCACTGCAAATGAAACTTGATATCAATGATGAAGTTTTAAAGAAGCATCAGCAAAATAAAATTATCAAAAAAATTGTTTTAAAAGAACCAACCGACCTGGTGGAGCCTGCATACTTTGAGCTTCACACTGGTGAGAACGAAATCATCTCATGTGAGAAACTATACTTTTGCGAGAACCCTCGTCATTTCTATAAGCTAGTTGAGAATAAAGATAAGCTCAACGCTGGCCTTCACAAGTACCTAGTTGGAATTGAGGCTTTCCCTGGAATTACTGTGCACTTTAAATGCAAGGGAGAGTTTAGTGATCATGTTGGTTCAATGATAATACCACAGAGCTTAACCCATGAGTGGGGTAGCTTCATCCTTGATATAGAAGCTTTCAAAGACGGCTATCAAAACTTCAAAGCGCTTACCTTTATCAATGGCGATGATCTTCAAGAGGAAGATCTAGCGAAGAAAATAAGGCTTATGAGAAAAGTTTTAGAGCGTGTTCTTCCAGATCTTGAGAAGTGCGATTACTCACCAACAATTAAATATGATCCTAACTTAAGGTATACGGGAATTAACGATGAGCTGGCTCCTGAGCTTAAATCAGAGCACGTGAAGTTCGTTGGGCCGGCTGCTTTATTAAGTCATCCAAAAAGTGAATTGTTTCAATACTTTGCTAGAGCTTCGATGAGTTTAAGCCAACTTTAATTGTCACTAGAATTTAAATTTAAAAATTGATCCATTGATTGAAGTCACGTCTAGAACGTGACTTTGAGCATTTACAGTCCACTCATATTTCTTAAGTGATTATGCTAAAATGCTTGGTAGAGGGGAAAAAGAGCATCCCTGCCCTGGAGCACCTTCCTTGGCTAAGAACTGTACTGAAATTGTAAGTTATCTTGGGCCGGCCTGTCATGAACTTTCCCTAGATGTAAGAAGTTTTAAGTAAAGGTTGATTATGCGCTATTTATTAATGTTGATTTCATTTGACCTTTTTAGCTCCTGCCAATTTGAACCACCGGGTTTTGAAGAGTCGAGTGGAGAAAACAAATTTTATGTGAGGACGATTGAGATGACGTGCACCAGTGATCTGACAATTTGTGCTGATCAGAGTGCACGAGACCTAGCAGCAAAGAGTTTTTATACTTCTGATGATTGTGAAAATATAAGTGATTCAAGCCCTGTTATTGCCTTAGGAAGTTCCAAGCTCCTTTGCAATAGCGATTCATGTTTCTCTAAGATCAAAGACTTTGTGAATGGAGATACACCCGTCAATAGCCTTCCTACCGGTACTTATTCCTTAGTGAGCTTCATCGATGTTAATGAAAATTCCCTGCCTGATTCCGATGAACCTTATTTATGTGCTCACGATGTGCAGATTTCCGCACTAAAGAACAACACAATTCTAAATGTAGTCTTGATTCAAACGAGAGCAGAAGCGATTTTGTAGAGAGAGTTCTAGTGTGAGGAAAAAAGAAAGGGCCGCAATCGCGGCCCTTCTTTTATCTAAATTAATTTAAATTAAATTAGAAAAGTACGTCGAACTTTAAGAAGTTCCAACCTAGAGCAACTTCTGTCTCGTCTTCAAGAGCATCGTTGTCATAAGCAGTAACTGCTTGAGAGATAGCTACACTTGGAGCGTAAGTAAGGTTAAGTCCCCATGCTGAACCTACTAACCATCTGTGACCATACTCAAGAGTCATAGTGTTAGTTTTGTCATCATTAGCAGCAGTCATCATGTCGTAATGAAATGCAAAATAACAAGTGTTCATTAGGTCAGACTCAAGGTTATAGTAACCAGAAAGACCAACTGTGTTGTCGATTCCGTTAGAATCTGCATCACTCTTATAAGTGATACCTACTTGCCACTGACCAAACGCTCTTGCGTAGTTAACAGCAAAGTTGTTTGAAGAAGAATCAGCATCTTCAGTACCATCAGTGTTAGTAGTTGTGTCGAAAGCTACGTCAACAGAATTTGATCTAGCTCCTGAATCCCAACCATAAAATCTAACCATGTTCTCACCAGCAGCGAAAGCTGATGCAGTCATTGTCATTGCAACTAATGCCATAACTAATTTTTTCATTTTCCACATCCTTTGTTTGTTTTAAACATACGTGTTGTTAATAATTACTTTAAAAGTAAAAAACTATACTTAATAGTTTAGTTAAATTCCCCGCTTTGACTAGAAAAATTAAACATTTATTAAGTGTGCAAGTTAAATTAAACTTACTTTTTGTAAGTTTTTTTCTGTCAAAAATCCCGCACTTTTTCTTGGAATGCTCCAATTTGTAGGGGCAAAAAAATGAATCGCTCGTGTGTATGCATCTTTTCGTTTTTTGTGTTTTCAACAAACGTTAGTAAGAGGTTTAAAACTGCAAAAAATATTTTTTTTACCTGCGCAAAACTTTACTGAACATGTTTGACAATTATTTCTTTCAGGATTCTAATTTTACTAATAATAGGAAATTATTACCGATTAATCGGAATTTAATTACCTTTGATGAGGTAAAAACAAGGAGAAAGTTAATGAAAAAACTTGCAATTGCGACTATTGGTTTAGCAGTGCTTTCTACTAGTGCATTCGCGTCTAAAGCAAGACTTGAAGCTCTAGGACAAAACGTATTTGGTTCTCAGTACCTAGATGATAACCGAAACGTATTTTTAAACCCAGCACACCTAAACACTCACTACGATTGGATCACAATGGAGTGGGGGAACACAAACAAAGCTTATACTGGAACTTCAGCTGACAACGCTGCAGGACCTAAAGCTGAAGGTGGGATGTTTAAAAACACTGGAAACATGATTTATGGTCTATATTTTGGATCTGAGTCTGACGTTTCTCAAAACCTAAGAAAAGGTGCTGGTCTTGCTGATGCAGTTGCTGAAGAAACTAATAACCTAGATCTTTTCATTGCTGGTGATGCAGGAGTTCAGTGGGGGGTAAGACTTACTCACGGTGCTTATGAAGACGAAGCAAATGATCATGAGTCTACTGCAACAAGAATGACTGTTGGTGTTGTTTCAGGAAACATCGATACATTCTTAAACTTTGGTCTAGCTAACAAAGCTGACGATGGAACTAACGAATTTGATGGAGCTGGTTCAATCGATTTCGGTATTACTTACGGTATGGGTGATATGGATATCTACGCAAGATACTCTACTATCTCTGCTGAAGATGCAAACGAAGATGAATACACAAGAACAGATACTACTCTTGGTGTGGCTAAAACTTATAAGCTAAATGACAAAGCTAACGCTTGGGCATCTGCTTACTACACAATGTCTAGTACTGAAAATGACTTTGCTGCTTCTGGAGCTCCAGGTGAGTCTAAGTCAAACTACCTACCAGTTGTTATTGGTCTAGAAGTTATGGCAAAAGAATGGCTAACTCTTAGAGGTTCAGTTGTTCACGAAGTTATCGGAACTGATGAAGCTGATAACGGAGATAAGTCTACAAGAGCTGATACTACAACTGTTAATGCTGGTGCATCACTTATTTTTGGTGACCTAACAATTGACGGTCTTATCGGTAACTCTACTGATGGTGATAATGCTTCTGGGAACAGTACTGCAAGCGGTAATGGTAACCTAAGAACTGACAATATCATGTCTAGAGTTTCTATGACTTATAAATTCTAATAGGATGTTAGAAATAAGAACTTTTTAGTTCGAGCCCAGGCCTTGTGCCTGGGTTTTTTTATTTTAGTTTTTGATTATTTTGAGCCGCTCTTACAAATTTGCGCTCTAAGCTCTTTAGATGAGAGTAGAGTTGTGACTCTTTATTCGCAAAATACTGATAGTTTTTGTGGTCTCTCCACTCTGCTAATGCTTTATCAATTGATTCAACATAACTGATTTCCAAACAAGAATCTCTTCTGTATTTATTTCGTCTGTTCTGTTGAGCAGAGCTTGGACCTCTCTCAAGAACTGGATTATCGTCGTAACAAAGATCAATTTGTGCTTGATATTTTTCAACCAGTACTTTTTCAGCAAAGTCTTTATTCAGTTCCCATTGTCTAGTCACTTCTTTGCTTAGTTTATTGCGAACAAACGGCATGTTTACAAATTTCTCACATAGTGGATGTCCGTAGGCAATATCGATTTGCTCTGTCGGATGATAAAAATAGCTCTCTGGGTAGAAAGCATTTATTTTCTCAATACAAAGTTTTTTAACTTGGTTGAAGGAAAAAACATTAGTGAAGAAAGTGTCGTGATCTTCTGAAAATTGGCTTAAAGCTTTAAGACTTGCTTCTTTAAAGTGTTGGGCAAGTCGTATTTGTTCTGACAGATATTCTTTTTCAAGAATATTGTTAAGTGTTTGTAGGAGCCTTCCCTGAAGAAAGCTTAGAGCAAATTCTTGCTCAATAGGCTTTAGTTTAAACTCTAAAACTTCGTCTTTTGTTTTATGAAAGGCTTTAAGTTCGGCCATGTCGTAGATAGTTTCTTTAAGTGAGCTATTTATACAGTTAACTAATTTAGGATTTACAAAGTATCTGCCACCTGAAAAGCTAAGTGGGAAGTCGAGCTTCTCTTTCTCATCTCTGCCATTGGCTTTACAACTGTCCCAAATTTTAGTCGCAGCTTGACTCAGTCTTGCTGAGTAAGGTGCTAAAAACCTCTTTGTGACTTCATTAGTATCTTTTTGTACTTCGTCGAATGGGAAAAGACTTAAGATATCGTCTTCAAGTGTTTTTGTGTAGTACTTGCTAATTGTTGGATGAAGATAAGTAATCTGATTCAACTTTGATTTCATCGAAGTTTCGTAGCAGTTTTGAGAATTAAACTTATCAAAGCAACTAATATAAACAGCTTTAGGATCAATCGTTGACACAAATTTCTTTTTTATTTCATACCCGATTAAAACTTCCGGCCCATGCCTTTTGAATTCAATTTTTCTTTGAAGAATTTTCTCTGCAATAAATTTCTCTATATTCTGATGAAATCTCTCTAGCTGGTGACCGTATTGATTATTATGCCTTTCAGTGAAGAACTCACACCCTTCGTATTGATTCTTTTTAATCTCTCCTACGGCGTAATCAATAAACCCAGGAACTTTTTGTTCAACACAAGTGTAGAGAGGGTGGTCTATGCTATTGGCCAACTCTCTTTGAACTTCTTTAATTGGCTTTTTTGGATCTAGAGTTTGATCCATACATTTTTTCCAAATACCTACTTCTTGAACGGACCATGTATTGGAGACTTTGAACATAAATTGTTTATATAGTCCTGAAGGATCAAAAACATTCTCGTGGTAAATATTCTTCTTAACCCAATTTACAAGTTCTGCGGGAGTCTTGTTTACAAGTCTTTGCGGCTGAAATCTGTAGTAGGCTATGATACTTGCGAATTGCTCAATAGGTGACTTTGTCGCTCTCGCGTCTACGAAGTCATTGAGGCTTAGTTTAGATCTCCAATTTGATTTAGTTTCCTTCGAAATCGGATTGAAAAGACTTTCTTTCTGCCAACCTGATGTTTCTAGCCAGTACTTTGAATTACTTATACTGGCCACTCCAAGTTTTAATCCTTCGTGTCTATCAGCGTATTTTGCTATCTCTCTAGTGGTGTTGATGAAAAAATCAACTTCACCTTTATTCATGCAGTTTGGATGCATCAATATTTGTCCCTTCGGAAGAGAGAAAGAGCAGGTATTCAAACTTTGTTCAATTTTAGCTTGAGTTGGAACTTTATGAATTGATTTTAACAGAGGAATAAAAGTTAATTTTTCAGGCAAGCTTTTAGCAAGATGATAAAAATTCACTAACTCTGACTTATTAAAAAGAAACTCTGAATACTCAAAATCTTTTCCACTATACTTTCCAGGTTGATGATCTTTTTGCTCTGGCACATAGTTTGATAGTGAGAGCATAGTCCCTGTTTTAAGATACCAATAGTATGTTATGTACCCGGATAGTTTGCTATCGTCTCCATAAAGCTCATTAAAAATACAGGCTACTGAATCACAAGCGCTAAAATTATAATTACTGCGGGCGCCTTGATCACCAATAAGATCTTTATTATCGGCTAGCAGTTGTGCGCCAATTGATGGAAGCTTATTTAAATCGAGTCCGTAGAATTTTCCTTCTAAGTTTGAACCTGTCTGAAAAGTTCTTTCGAGTTGCGCCACTTCATTTTTAATTTGGTGTAGGCTAACTTCATTAAAAGTACATTGGTTCACAGAAGCAATCGATCTATGATTTTCCTCATTTGGACTAAGATCTTGTTGGGTGTATTGCCATAAACTAAAAGTAGAAAGCAATCTTTCTTCATCATGGAAACGTTGATAAATACTCAAAGATAGGACAGTAACAAAAAGCATGGCAACGGCCATGATCGCGTTTAATTTAAGCGATTTTCTGAGCCTTTTTTTCCAAAGTTTTAAATATATTTTCAGTCTTCTATCGAACATCGTAATACATTACCTTTGTCACTAGATCTCTCGATTCATCATAAATAATATTAATATGTTCATTGGGTAGATTTAACTGCCAAAGATGTTCTCCGGCCTGTGCTGTGTTGTCTACTTTGGAAAAAGATTGTGGGGAACCTTTATAGTGTTGCCTCCAAAATTGTAGTTTTTCCTCGTAGCTCGCGGGCTTTCTTTGAACAACTGTGATAATATCTTCTCGGGCCTGTACCGTGATATCGCGCCAAAGAAGTTTTTGGTGACTTGGATTATCGATGCTTGCTTCTGTAGGTTCACCCAAACGATCAATTGCATCGTCTATTGATGATCTACCAGGGATGAGCTTAGCAACGTGAAATTGCCTTGAACATCCGATTAGGTGCAAAAGTAAAATAGAAGAAATTAGGATTTTACTCGTCTTCATACTAATGCTCATCGGAAAACAGGTACTTGAACTTAAGCATATTAACTTATTGAATTTATAGGACAATGTTAAAAAAGAAATTAGCAGCTATATTATTGATATTTGGAGTTATTCCGCTAGGAGTTTTACTGATTGTTTTACTCGGAATGTGGCAAGATGTTCAGAAGCTAAGAGATCATTATCCTGTTTTTGATAAGAAAAAAGCTGATTACGTTTTGGTGAATAAAAAACCTAAACATTGGATCGCTGTAAATAAAATTTCTAAAGTGGCCAGATGGGCGATTATTGTCTCAGAGGACTGGGCTTTTTATGAACATGAGGGAATTGATACGAGGCAACTTTTTAAAGTTATAGAAGAGAGTTATGAAGCGGGAGAATTTGTTCGAGGCGCTAGCACTATAACCCAACAGGTAATAAAAAATGCTCTGCTAGGTCCTCAAAAAACTCTTACCCGTAAAGTAAAAGAAATGATCATGGCCACGATGTTGGAGAAAACTTTAACTAAGGATCAAATTCTAGAACATTACCTGAACTTAATTGAACTTGGTGAAGATGTTTACGGCGTTCGTGCAGGGGCCAAATTATATTTTCAAAAACATCCGGCGAAGTTAAATGCAAAAGAAGGCGCTTTTTTGGCCATGCTTCTTCCAAGTCCTATTCGCTATTCTCAGTCTTATAGAAAACAAAAGCTGACTCCATTTGCCCGTGAACAGATCAATGATATTTTAGTCAAGCTTCGCCAGGCGAATATTATTAACGAGTCTCAAAGAGAAGCTGCAAGTAGAGAAGTCCTTTCATTTGAATCAATCAATTATTTTGGTGAAGATTTTTTAGATGTAACTAAAGAGTTTGAATAATCAATTAAATTCTATACATCTTAAACATTCATAAGCGGCTGTTGTCGCTGCGTTTGAAAGGTTTAGTGAGCGTATATGTTCGCTGTACTGAGGGAGTGACACAATACTATCAGGGTAGCGGTCTAAAATGTCTTGAGGAATGCCTTTAGTTTCAGAACCAAATATTAAATAACAGTCTTCTTCATAGCCGGCATTATAGAAATTTTTTTCTTTGTGATTTTCAAAGAAAAATAATTGAGAGTCCTGTGGTTTTTCATTTCTTAGGAACTCATCAAAATTATCGTATTCAGTGATCTCGACATGCTTCCAGTAATCAAGACCAGCACGTCTGACAGCTTTTTCAGTTATTTCAAATCCGTAGGGTTTAATCAAAACCAATCTAAGATTAAGGGCGACGCAAGTACGCCCGATACTTCCGGTATTACCGGGAATCTCGGGCGCAACTAATACGATATTAAAACGTTTTTTATCCATTTAATAAGTTGTGTAATGTTCTTACAATCAATCCAGATGCTCCGTTCGCCGGGCAATATGGAAGGTGAGCTTGAGAGTCACAAACTCCAGCGATATCTAGGTGAGCCCATTTGATATCATCTTTGATAAAGTTTTCAAGAAATGCTGCAGCTGTCGCAGTTCCTGCTCGCGCTGGTGTCCCAATATTTTTCAGGTCAGCAATTTTTGACTTCATATCATCTCTCCACTCAGGGATGATAGGAAGTTGCCACATATATTCATCTTGTGCCTTTGCAGAAGATTCAACTTGCTTAATAAATTTGTCGTCATTTCCAAGGATAGCACATACTTGAGACCCTAGGGCCACTAAACACGCACCTGTTAGAGTTGCTGCGTCGATGATATAATCTGGTTTCTGATCACAGGCGTAGTCTAGGCAGTCAGCAAGAACAAGTCTTCCTTCAGCATCTGTGTTTAGGATTTCAACAGTTAAACCATTTCTTCCTTTAACGATACTGTCTGGAGTTGTCCCGGTCGCACTTACAGCGTTATCCGTAATACCTAAAATACAAGTGATCTTGTAAGGAGCGTCGTTTAAAACAGCAGCTCTAAAAGCACCATAAACTGTTGCAGAACCACCCATATCAAACTTCATACCCATCATTGATCCACCTGGCTTAAGTGAGTATCCACCAGTATCAAAAGTAAGACCTTTTCCAACTAGAGCATAGTGCTTCGTGTTTTTAGTTACTTTTTTGGGAGTATAAGTTAGGTGAACTAATCTAGGCTCGTAAGCAGAGGCAGCGTTTACTGATAAGAAAAGATTCATATTTTCTTTTTTAAGGTCCGCTTTACCCATAACTTTAAGTTTTACGCCTTTACCTTTAAATGTTGTTTTAACGTCTTTTTCAATTCTCTTCGCATACTCTTCAGAATGAAGAACATTTGGAGCTTCGTTAACAAGATCTCTCGCGTAATTTACAGAATCAGCTAGATTCGTTGAAGAGACATAAATTTTATCGGCTTGTTTCTTTGCCTTTTTGTCTGCGGCATAAAGACAGATTTCTTTGAACGAATCCTCGCTTGTCGTTTTAAAATATTTATCAAATTTATAGCTAGTCATGATAAGAGCTTCGTTCATAAGTCCGAGCGTATCAGCAAGTCTATTAATAGCGTTGAATGAAGCAGCGTCGAAAGCTACACTACCGTATTTCTTTCCAGCAATAGCTTTATAAGCAGTCGCAGTTGCTCTTCTAATTGCTTCATCTTTTGCTTTCGTTTTCTCTCCTAAACCAACAACGAGTACTGTGGTCATTCTGCTACAAGTAAATTCAAAAGTAGTACCTAAGGCCGCTTCAAAGTTTTTACTCGTCTTTACCATCGAAAATTGTTTTTTTAGCTCACTATCGCTCCAAGAAAGAGTCACTCCGCCATCTTTTTTCGCGTAAGCTCCCACTACAACAACGTCAGCTGAGTTAAAATGTTTGGTATCAAAGTCAAAATGTATTTTCATGGAATCTCCTTAGTATATGAAGCTCTAGCGTAGCAAATTCGGAATTTATTGTCTAAGTAACTGGCTTCAAGTAACCTTATACGATATGTTTAGGTTGTATTTTGGCTACATCGCATCAAATCTGATCACTCCCTTTTTGGTGAGTACCGCATTTTTTGTCTCGTTTTTGATGACCTTCGAACTATTTCGCATAATGTCTCTAGTGAGTTCAGATGATATCAGTGGCTGGTTTATTTTAGGAATGGTGGGAAATGTTTTGATCACCTTAATTCCCATGGCCTTACCTATTTCAATCTATTTCTCCACTATCTTTTCACTTAACAGAATGTCTAGTGACTCGGAATATGTCGCTATGAGGGCAGGGGGATTGGATAAAAAGAATATTCTTCTTCCTTATATGATCGTTGCTGTGATGACGGCGATTTGTTTGTACTTTTTAAATCAACAATTAGTTCCCGATTCTCACCGAGCCGTTAGAAAAAAGATTAAAATAATTTCTTCTACCAGTTTGATTCAAGGACTTAAGTCGGGCCAGTTCTTCACGAATTTAAATAATATTACGATTTTTCCAAGCAAGGTCGATGAAGAGAGTAAAGATATAGAAGAAATATTTCTGCATATTTTCGACTCAAAAAGTGAACAAAATAAAGTCATTGTGGCCAAAAATGGCAAGATCATTCATGAAAAAAATGAAAAGACAGGCGTGGAGTCATTTAAATTACTTTTAAAAAACGGAAGTATCATAAATCGAGATAGCTTAAATGCTAATATCGAAAAGATACTTTTCAGTGAGTATGAACTTCCCATCTCGGAAAAACGTTTTTCATACGAGACCTCAACCAAAGAGATCATGATGAATCAAGCTGAGCTGACTAATTTTATTGATGGGGGATTAGAGAACGCTAAGAAAATGGGATATAAAGCTAAGGATTATTTTAATGCTCGTTATGAGTATTGGAATCGAATTAATACTCCCATCCTTTGTATCATTCTAACCTTTTTAGGATTTGGACTAGGTATCACTGGAAATAGAGGAAAGGGCAAAAACTCGAGTGGAAAAGCAATCTTACTTCTCATTGGCTATTATATTGTCTATTTCACTTTCGTGAGTGCTTCAAAAGATAATAAGTTGCCTGTCATTCTTTGTGCTATTGTTCCAAACCTGATTCTTCTGGCCATAGCAACTCGGTTTTACAGAAAAGTAGACTGGCTAAGTTAATCTATTGGATCGACTCGTTGGCCATGTTTTCAATATACTCAGCAGAAGTATAAGATCTTCCTTGAAAAGTCGGAAACAATGGAAGTTTTAAGTCCTTTCCAGCTTGCTCTGGAAAAATTAAACTTTTTACACCTGTTTTCGTAAAAGCGTTGATCAGTTGGTTGTTATAGAAAACTTTGGTTACATTATAGTTACCCATAAAAAGTTTAACCACATCACCTCTGATTAAAACATGCCTTCCTTTTTTCAAGACGTACTTTTTAATTGGGTCATTGTCTGTCTGATAGGCAATCCATGTGTCACCTTCAAGGGCAACGATGTAAACATTTTGTTTTCCAGGGACCATTGCACCTCTGATATTATCAGGTAAAAGTTCAGCGTCTGCTGCCTCAGGTGAATCTTTAATAATTTCAAATGTATTTGTAGGAGCTTGTGAGAATTTTTTGAAAGGAAATTTCCCATCAATAGTTTTTTGAGGAGCTGCAGCTACTGCTTCATCTTCTTCTTCTACTTCTTCCTCTTTTGGTTCCTCTTTTTTTACTTCAGGTTTCTCAGCCACCGGAATAACAGCAACTTCTTTTTCTTCTGCTTTAACTTCACTAGCATTCTTTTGTGTTTCAGCAGCCTTCTCATTTTCCTTGGCAACTTCTTCAGCAAACTTTTTATTACCATCCATTTCTAAAATATTATCTTTCTCTTCTTTGAGAGGGGAGGTTTCTGCAATTTGTTCATGTTCATAGTTTAGTTGAGAGAAAAAACTAACGACGCCTTTCCCTATTGCAGCCAGAATAAGTAACGCGATTACTGAAATAAAAATTTTCTTATTGAAAAAAGATTGAACGATAGAGACAAAAGTTTCTTTTAATTCTTGGTTTTCTTCTGCTTCTTCATTTTCATTTTGTAGTGAGCCTAGTTGAGGTTTTGGTTTTACTTCTGGTCGTTGGCCACTAATTTCCTGATAAGTTGATAGGAGTGTATTCTTCGCTTCTTCTTCATCCCATCCTACTGTTCTAGCATAATTGGCAACAAAGCCTTTTACATAAGTTTTGTTGGGAAGTTTTTCAAGCTCGTCATTTTCTAAGTGGCGAAGAATATTGATATTAATCTTTGTTTTCTGCGCAACCTGCTCTAGAGTGATATTTTTAAGCTCTCGCTTATGACGTAATACTTTTCCAATAGATTCAATATTTTCCATAGTTCTATATTTTATAGAAAAATCAATAATTTAAAAGTCAGGAGTCAATATCTGCCCATAAGGATTTTCACCGCTTAATACCTTAGCTTCATAGCGATTTAGTTTCCTATTCAAATTATTCAATTGCTGCTGAGCAGTCTTAGCATACGGAGAACTGTGAAACCTTCCGATAATGTCTTCCAGCTTTTCTTTGGCAAAAACAACTTGATCTAATTTGATATAGGTAAGCGCTGTGAAGTAGATTGGCTCAGGGTTTTCGAAGCAAGTTCCTTTGCTAGCACCCTTGAAATGGTTGAGGGCTTCTTCAAATTTTGCTTTTGAATAATAAATTTTTCCCATCTGAAAATGAGCAGGACAATAGTTCTCATTTTCTGTAATTGACTGCTTAAAGAAATTCAATGCTTGTCTAATGTTACGCTGTTTAAGTGAAAGAACACCAAGATTGTAATAAGTTCTGAATTGTTGCTGGAAAGTTAAGTCTTCTAAAACAACTTCAAAATTCTTTTTGGCTAAGTCGTATTGATTTTGGTCCATGTAAAGAGAGGCTAAGTTTAATTTTGCCTGCGTATTTTTAGGGTCAATTTCGATGGACTTTTTCACGTATTTGATTGCAATCTGTGGGCGTTTTTTGAAAAAATAGGCCATCCCTAAATTATTTAAATATCTGCTATCGTTTTTTACGAGTTTATTAGCTTCTAATAAATTTTTTAAAGCATCCGTATAACGCTTGCTAACGAGATCTTGAGTTCCTTGATTATAATAAATTTCCGCTTTTCTTCTGCTGAGATCTACTTCTTCTTTCTTTGACGCACATGAAATTAAAACGGCTAAAATTAAGAGATAACGCATCATTCCTCCGAGGTCTCTATTATTGCTAATTGTATAAAATTAAACAGGAATTTAAAAGCCAGTTTCTTTTCGCTGCATTGCGATAATGCTCTCAAAATGATAGGTGCTCGCAAATAAATCAATCAGTAAAACCGATTTGATTTCATATTCCTCTAAGATAGGTTTGATATCATTTATCTGAGTCACAGGATTGCAAGACATATAAAGTATTTGATCCGGTTTATAGTGCTCCACCCAGCTATTCAATTGTTTATGGCCTGATCTTGGCGGATCAATAAATAATGTTTTGAAGATTCGATCATCCTTTGAGATAAATTCTTTTAATGCCTCCTCTTCAAATAAGTTTAGGCTTACTTTTCCTAAAGATGATTCTGGATAGAGATCAACGCAGACTCGATAATCAAAGCTGAGTTTGCTACTTAAATTACCGTCACCTCCAAATAACTCGAGCAAGCCATTTTGTCTGTTGTCGTAATTCAACTTAATCCAGTCTTTAATCTGCTCATTCAAGGCGCCGTGAACTTGAGTGAAACCTCCAGCTGCATATCTTTGATTCCAACTGATTTTAACTTCATCGTTGATAAAGTAGAGTTCCACATGACCTTTTTTAGGTTGTTGCTGTTTTTTTCTTATCGTTTTCCAGTTTCCTAAAAACTTATCAAATGCCTCTTTCAGTTCTGGAAGCATGATTTGGCATTTTGAAATGGGAACAATTGATCTTTTACGTGCATCAACTAAGCCGATTAATTCCCCTTCATAATGAAGTTGGATCCTATTGCGGTAGTGAAGCCGTTTTAAACTTTGCATGATTTCAACTTTGGGATGATCAAAGTTTTGTAACCACCTTTCAAAAGTTGCTTTTTTTATGTCGAGTTCGGTCTGATAGTCCGTATGTAAGAAGTGGCAGCCTGGGCACTGGTTATAATGAAAACAGTCAGGCTCTATTCTATTAGGGGAGGCATAGGTCAATTGGGTTACTTGAGCAAAATGGACCCCTTTTTTTCTCTGCAGAATTTCAAAATGACCCTCTTCACTAGGCAAAGTTTTTGGAATGAAGTAGATTTCATCTTTGTTTTTAAATACGCCTTGTCCAAGTGGATCAATATGCTCAATTTTAAACTTATTCATAAGTACCATTTTGCTCGGTTAGAAAAACATTCAAAATCACGTAAAATTATATATATATGACGAGATTGTACCAAAATATCCCATTTTTCGTGGAATTAGTTTTGAATGGAATTTTTATCATTCTCTACTCCTTTTACGCTAATACTTCAATAGAGACTTCGTGGATCAGTTCTGTCGTTGTGGAATCTTTATTAGAAGTCTTTACGGCCATGGCTCCATTCGTGGTGCTTATTTCTGTTCTTTCTTATTATATAAAAGCACAAAATACTGATGAGTTTATTAGGAAATATATTTTCTCTGTCATCTGCATTATTCCTATGTTTTTTACTTACGGTGATATCCAATTTACTTTCTGGTTAGCAGCCGTTCACTTATTTTCGAGCATTCTATCTATCTACGATTCTCCCTTTGATATTGAAGAAGAAGTTAAGCCAGAAAATACTCAGCCAACTATCGGAATAGGTGTTTTAGAAAAAATAAAATTAGCTCCCGCTCAATTGGTTATCTTTTCTTTCTTAGGGATTATTTTCTTTGGAACTCTTTTGCTATTACTTCCAATTTCTGCGGCTCCAGGAAAAAGCATCGGTTTAGTAGATGCACTCTTTACTGCTACAAGTGCTACTTGTGTTACAGGTCTAGCGACAATGTCAGTGGCAGATAATTTCAGTTTCATAGGTCAAGTCGTCATACTGATATTGATCCAAATCGGTGGATTAGGGTATATGACTCTCTACTCTTCCATGACCATTCTGTTGGGAAAATCTCTTGCAGTTCGCGACCAAGTCCTGATGCAAGACTTATTAGATATTTCCTCTTTGGAGGATTTACTCCAAATGATTATCAATATCATTAAATACACGCTGGTCATCGAACTTATTGGAGCAACGATTCTTACCTTAGCTTTTAATATGGAAGGCTATGAGTTTGGGGAAGCTCTTTTTTATGGAATCTTTCACAGTGTCTCTGCATTTTGTAATGCGGGTTTTGCTCTTTTTAACGATTCATTAGAAGGTTTTCAATTAGTACCAATGGTACATATGACGATTTCGGCTCTAATCTTTTTGGGGGGACTCGGGTTTATCGTTTTAAAAGAGCTTGAATATATTACTTTCAAAGGTGGAAAGATAATTAATTTAAGTGTTCACAGTAAGATCGTTTTAACTACGAGTATTTCACTAGTGTTTATGGTGGCCATTTATATCTTTTTTAGTGAATTCCTCCACGCCTTAGATGATCTTTCAATTTGGGAAAAAGTACAGGTCGCTTTCTTTCAGTCGATGACCACTAGAACTGCAGGTTTCAATACACTTCCACTTGGTGCGCTTCACCCTCACACTATTTATTTATTTACCTTGATTATGTTCATCGGGGCAAGTCCTGGTTCGACCGGTGGTGGAATTAAGACCACTACGTTTGCCATTCTTTTTCAATCGGTCAAAGCAACTCTAAAAGGAAGAGATAAGGTTGAATTTTTTGACAGAAAAGTACCTAACCTCGTTGTTGTTAGGGCGATCGCTATTATTGTAATTTCGCTAATTATTGTAAGCTTTTTTATTCTCTTACTTATGAGATTAGAACCGGAGTTAGAATTTTTAAAAATCTTTTTCGAAGTCGTTAGCGCTTTTGCGACAGTTGGTTTGTCGCTTGGAGTGACGCCTCTACTATCAAGTGCAGGAAAATTTGCCATAATATTTGTCATGTTTATTGGAAGAGTTGGGCCACTGACTTTAGCGCTTGCATTAGGGCAGAAAAATAAAGATAAAGGTAATGTTGACTACCCTGAGGGTAGAATAATGATAGGTTAATTTATGATTGTAACAGTAATTGGATTGGGAACTTTTGGAGCGAAAACGGCCACGAGACTTTTTGAAAAAGGTGCGGAAGTAATTGCGATTGATAATAAAGAAGAGTTGGTTGAAAAAATCAAAGAGAGAGTTACTCACGCCATTAAAGTCGATATCACCAATGAAAGAGCTGTAAGAGGAACTAATATTACAGATGTTGATGTCGCGATTGTCGCAATCGGGGATAATATTGAAACTAGTATACTTGCGGTAGCACTCTTGAGAAAACTTGGGGTCGGTAAAATTATTGCTAGGGCCACAACTAATCTTCACGAGCACGTACTAAAAGAGATTGGAGCTTCGGAAATCATTCGAGTTGAAGAGGAAATGGGAGAAATTGTTGCTTCCAAAATTGTTGCCCCTCACGTTCTTCAACGCTACAACTTTGCAGCCGGTTACTCAATTGTTGAACTGAGACTAGGGAAAAAATTCGCAGGTAGAACTTTGGTTGAGAGTCAGATCAGACAAAATTATTCATTAAATATTGTAGCTCTTCAAAAAAGAGTTCCATTTATTACTGAAGACGGGAAGTCTTCATTTAGAGTTGAAATTAATGATAGTCCACTTCCAATGGACATTATTGATGAAGATGATGTTGTTGTATTAGTTGGTTCTGAGAAGAACTTTAATAAGTTATTTTCGGATCTAGCAGAGAGTTAATCTATGAATTTATCGTTAAAAAAGAGAATTGCATTTAGTTTTGGTGTGGCCAATATCATGGTTTTATTTATTGGATTCACAATATTTTATTTTTTGAACTCACTCAACGAGCAAATCGAAACGATCACTCAAAATACAAATCAGAATACCATTCTTTCTGAAGAGATCAGTATCTCTGCGGTTCAAATTATTAAGCTTCAAAAGAAAATTATTACTAATAGGGCCAAAGAGGATGATCTAGAGCAATTAAAAGCTTTATGTTCAGACTTTCAAGACCAATTGCAAAACTTAGATGCTCTCTATGAAAGTGTGGAAGTAAAAACCACTATTTCGAAGATGATCGGATATATCGACTCACTTCAAACAATTTTGAGCAAGGTCTCTCCTTATGATATCAGGGACAATGCTGGACAAGTGGCTATCAGTGAACTTGCGGATAAAATTCTGGAATCATTTTCTCAGATTCAAGATATCCAGTTTCATCAAAACCAAGAAAGAGATAAACAAATTAAAAAGATTGTAGGAGAGACCAGACGTTATATGTTGATTGACCTTATCATCTGCTTTTTTGCAACGATTCTTCTAAGTTTAGTCATCCCTGGTAATGTTGCCTTACCCTTTAAGAAGATCAACGATGCGGTTAGGGAGCTACAAGACTGTAACTTTGACGTATCGATTTATTATAATAAGGACGATGAAATTGGAGAGCTGGCAAAAGAGCTTAATAAGATGATCGCCAGTATGAAAAATTTCGAAGAACTGCGAACAGATAGAATTTCAGTTGAGCGTAGAAAATTTGATATCCTCGCTAATATGGTTAAGAAAAATGTTCTTATCGCTAATGCTAATGGAGAGTTAATTTATTTGAATAACCAAATGTATAATCTTCTTAATTTGGATTCTGATTCAATTCTTAATAAAAATATTGCTGACACTATTATCTCTCAAGATATTAAAGAAGCTTATGAGCTTGCGATCAAGCGTAGGTCTAAAATTGAAAATCATGAGATTTCAATTACCCATAAAAAGATTGAAGAGAATGAAGAAGGCGAGACCACTGAGATCGAGGAAGAAGCATTTAGCGGTTATGCCAATGTTATTCCGATTAGGGCAAAGGAGTCCGCTTTGGATTACTATATGATGGTTCTATCAAAAGAAACGTTTGCGTAACCAAAAAACGATGCCTTTTCGATGCGTCATTGAAATTGTTGGCTAGTAAATACGCAATAATTTGTGTATCTTAGCTGTCCAATATGGATACATCAAAGATAAGAAATTTTTCAATTATTGCTCACATCGATCATGGTAAGTCGACCCTTGCCGATAGGTTGATTGAGTTGACTAACGCAATTACAGATCGTGAAAAGAAGGATCGACTTCTCGATAATATGGATCTGGAAAAAGAGCGTGGGATTACTATTAAAGCCCAAACCGTAAGGTTAAAGCATATTAAAGATGGTGAAACTTACTATTTTAATCTTATCGATACTCCTGGCCATGTTGATTTTACTTACGAAGTTTCAAGATCACTTGCTTCTTGTGAAGCGGCGCTTTTAGTTGTTGATGCCTCTCAAGGGGTTGAAGCTCAGACGCTTGCCAATGTTTATATGGCGATTGAAAACGACTTAGAAATTATTCCAGTTTTAAATAAAATTGATCTTCCTCATGCTGATGCAGAAAAAGTGCGCAATGAAATTGAAGAAGTCATTGGTATTGAGGCGGCTAATGCTCCAGAAGTTTCTGCTAAGTCAGGGCTGGGAGTAAGAGAACTTCTCGATGTTCTTGTTGATAGAATCCCACCTCCAACAGGGAATCCTGAAAATGATCTCCAGGCTTTAATTTTTGACTCTTGGTTCGATGCCTATCGAGGGGTTGAAATTTTAGTTAGAGTTATGGAAGGGACAATTAAGGTTAAAGATAAAATTTATTTCAAACATTCTAATATCAGCTATGAAGTAATTAAGCTTGCAGTTCATCAGCCATTTTATACTGAAGTGGATGAGCTGGGAGCGGGTGAGGTTGGAATTATCATCTGTGGTATTAAGACTATTAGAGATATTAAAATTGGCGATACTATCGTCCATGATAAGAAAAAGACTACGCCTTCACTTGCTGGGTATGAAGAAGTAAAGCCAATGGTTTTCTGTGGGATATTCCCGGTGGTAAGTGATGATTATGAAGAATTAAAAGAAGCGCTTGAAAAACTGGCCCTTAACGATTCTTCTTTTACTTATGATCCAGAAACATCTACAGCCCTTGGGTTTGGTTTTCGCTGTGGGTTCTTAGGACTTCTACATATGTCGATCATTCAGGAACGTCTAGAGCGAGAGTTTGGTCTTCACCTTATCTCAACAGCACCTTCGGTTTCTTACCAAGTTAAGACTAAGACTGGTGAAGAGATGATGATTGATAACCCTGCGGAACTTCCTGATATGGGGATTATTGAGTCAATTTCTGAACCTGTCGTTGAAATATCTATTCACGTTCCAAATGAATTTGTTGGACAGATTATTACTCTTTGCCAAAAAAGAAGAGGGGTTCAGCAAGATATTAATTATATCACCAGTGAGCGAGTTCAAGTCGTTTACCTTCTGCCTTTAAGTGAAATGGTTTTTGATTTTTATGATCAATTGAAATCGATCTCTAAAGGTTATGCATCTATGGATTATGAATTTAAAGAATATATGCCTTCGAAATTAGAGAAGTTGGATGTTCTATTAAATGGTGACCCAGTTGATGCTCTTTCTTTAATTTGTCACAGTTCAACTTCTTATTATAAAGGTCGTGACCTTGTTGGGAAGCTTAGAAAAATTATCGATCGCCAACAATTTGATATCGCAATCCAAGCGGCTGTTGGAAATAAAGTTATTGCCAGAGAAACAGTAAAGGCTTTACGTAAAAACGTTTTGGCTAAATGTTATGGTGGTGACGTTTCGAGAAAGAGAAAGCTTTTAGAGAAGCAAAAAGAGGGTAAAAAGAGAATGAAAATGGTTGGAAACGTGGAGATCCCTCAGGAAGCGTTCCTTGCAGTACTTAAGGTTGATGAGTGATGAATATTGTTCAAGATGAGTTTGATAAAATTCTTTCTGTTTATACATCTGATCAGTACTATGATGAGTTGAAAGCAGCCAAAGATAGTTTTATCACTCGTACGGGAAAGATTGATGAAGAGTCTGAAGAGTACGAATCTCGTATGAACAGTTTTAATCATTGGTATATTTTTGATTATGAACGAGAAGACGGAAGCCATTTTATCGACAAGTATCTTGAAAATAATTCTAATGATCTTGCATTGAGTTTAAAAAATATCAATTACTCTTTGTTTTTATTTAAAAAAATCAATTTTAGAAAGCAGATCATCATTAATGATATTCTTCATTCAGATAAGTTTGTTTTATCAAAAGAGAATGGGACTCTTCCATTGGTTGAAGATGATCTTTTTTTGGGTCGTGCCGTGAACTATAACGATCAGTGGTTTTTATTAAATGGAATCGTGACTCTTCCAAGAGAAGTTTTTTCTGTGCTAAAAAAAGAATCTAAAAAAGTTCGTAAACTTAATAATAGTGTTGAAGAGCTTGGGTTTCTTTTGAATCTTGAGAGACTGAAAAATCGCTCAATTCAATACGGTCATGTTGATTCAAGTAAGATTTTTAATTTCTAGTTTTTGACTTCGTCTAAATTTATTTTTTTCTTCGAGCTATAGAGAATATATGGGATAGCTCCAGTTATATTCGTGATCATAACCACTATAAAATAAAGATTAAAAAGGTTAGCTCCATTGGTAATACCATAAAAACCGAGGAGAGATTCAAATACGGCGTGCCCAACTCCAAGACCAGCCGGTGCTATGGGAAGAGCGATACTAATAAATC
Source organism: Bacteriovoracaceae bacterium (assembly GCA_964231135.1). Taxonomy (GTDB): domain Bacteria; phylum Bdellovibrionota; class Bacteriovoracia; order Bacteriovoracales; family Bacteriovoracaceae. The sequence goes on along the minus strand of CAXRIU010000011.1, from coordinate 98,883 downwards.
CCATCGGAAGAATGGAGGCAATCTTAAAAAAATCTAGCTCCGCGCCTTGTGCATATGGAGCGACAAGATACCAAAAGATAACCATGGAAAAAAACTGCACTGCCAAACTGCACAGAAAAATCTCAAAGATTCTTGGTTTAAATAAAATTAATGTCTGCCAAACTCTATCAAATATCGGCATAACTTTGTTAAAAACTGGCAGTGCTTGGAGCTTTTGACTGATCTTTAAAGGAAGCTCGCTGAAAAAGAGGTAGAATATGGCTGCTACTACAATCGCAGCAAAGATAAGTAGATTTAAATGAATGAGGTATTCGACATTTTGCGATAGTGAGACTAAAGAAGAGTAGCTAAAAAGTGAGAACATACTTCCCACAAAAACCAGCCCGATCAACCCGATAAGGCGATCCATAAAAACTCCAAGAAAAATAAAATCTTTAGGGAGGCTTCGATCCATATCACGGATATAAAATATCTTAACTAAGTCGCCGGTTACGGCCCCAGGAAGGACAGAATTAAAAAATAATCCGATCCAATTAACGATGAGAAGTTTAACGAGGGAGATCACTTCCTTCGCTTTGGTAAGAATGATGATTTTTAGCCTTAGTGCGACAAAAACTTGGTCCACAAGTATAAATAAAACAGCGGCAAGGACTCGGTAGGGATCGTTTTTGATGATCTCCGTTACAAACGAGAGCTCGAGCTTTCCAGACTTAACTAGCCAAGTAATCAAAGCTACGGCAGCTAACATCTTAATTAAATTTGTCATAATTTTTTGGGCCATTTGGTCTATAATAAACAACGTGAACTTAAAAAGACAGAAGAAAAGGCCACTATGCAAGCTGCAATTATTCAAATTTGCTCAAAACTAGATCCAAATACAAATTTAGCAAAGATTTCTGAGCTTATAAATGCAGCTAAGGCTGAGCAGCCTGCACTTGAAGCTGTCTTTTTGCCGGAGGTTTTTTACTCCATGAGTGATGGGACGAAACCGACACCTTATTTGATTGAAGAAGGAAATGAGCATTTTCAAAATATTGCAGATCTCGCTAGGAAACATAATGTTTATCTTTTAGGTGGAAGTGCTGCGACTAAAAAAGGCTCGGGGATTGTAAATAGAAGTTATAATTTTAATCCTGCCGGGGAGTTGATTGCTCAATACGATAAGATTCATTTATTTACTATTGACCTAGCACAAGATCGAACGGTTTTGGATGAAGCTAAGGTTTACACTAAAGGTAGTGAGCTAAGTGATTTTAAAATTGGTAAGTTTCATTTTGGTTTAAGTATTTGCTTTGATCTGCGCTTCCCAGAACTATATCGAAAATATTACGCTAAAGGTGTGAATGTTTTTACCATTTCTTCTGCTTTTACAGTGCCGACTGGGAAAGCCCACTGGTTAACTCTTTTGAAGGCCAGGGCTATCGAAAATCAATCTTATGTTATCGCCTCTGATCAATGGGGTGAGCATAACGACAAGATGAAGACTTGGGGACATTCGTATGTGATCGACCCATGGGGCGAAATTGTTGCAGAATGTGGCGAAGGAGAGAACTTCGCCTTGTTTGAATTGGATTACAGTTTGATTGAAAAAATTCGTGGGCGTATGACTATGGCGTCAAGGCTTACATGAATGGGCTGTCACCTGCTGCATGATCTGTCATATCAACAAGTTCATCAACTAGACCTGGAAATTTTCCCACAATTAGTCTTTCAATACCGTCTTTAAGAGTCGCTTTAGAAGATGAGCAACCTTGGCAACCACCAGATAGTTTTACGAATAATTTATTATTATCGTAATCAACAATCTCGATGTCTCCACCGTGTGAGGCTAGTGCTGGTCTTATTTGTTCATCTAAAACTTTTTCAATTTTGTGTATCATAGTTCCTCTTTATAAGGACATTTTACCATTTTGTCTAAGCAATTGAAGTTTATGGACCAGACGTTAATTGGATGTCTGTAATTTTAAAGGGTTATAAAGCGAGCAATTTTCTACTCTTTGCACTCGTTGACTCTCATGTGTGGCGTAAAACAGCTTAATCTATTAATTGCTCCGCCAGGCTGGGGCAAAACCTACAGGCTTTTAGAGTGGATAAAAAGCTCTGAGGGAGAATTTGTTTTTGTTTTCCCACTAAGAGCACTTTGTGAAGAAGTGTATCTTTCTGCGCTGAAAAAGAAGATATCTTGTTTATGCCTAAGAAATTTTAAGGATCAAAAGAGTATTCCAACAATAAAACCCAAACTTCTGATCACGACGCCTGAGCTTGCTCGCAGCCTCGATCTCGGGGATAGAATTATTCTCATAGATGAGTTCCACCTCTTTTTTTATTGGGGAGAGAGTTTTCGCGAATCTATGCTTGAATTTATTGAAGAGCACCTCTCCACCTCCCCTCGGGTTATTCTGCTTTCTGCCACTATTGGTGAAGAAGTATTGCAGAAAACGAAAGAGCTCTTTGGTGAGATTTATGAACAGATGAGAATTTGGGATTTTGGAAATCAGAATTTAAAAAACCGACCTCGGCGGATCGTTTATCATCGCTCTAAGCAGTCAGTTTTAAAATTATTAGAGTTGTCGGAAGCGGGAACTGGTTTGGTTTTCTGTCAATATCGAAATGAAGTTCATGAACTCGTCTCGTATCTACGCTCAAGGGGAAAGAAAGTTCTGGGCTGCGTAGGCGGGGAAGCTTATGAGTTCTCTATAAAACTTTATGAAGAGGAGGAGTGGGATGTAATCGTGGCCACCACTGTCGTGAGCCATGGTGTTAACCTGCCAGTGATTAAAAGAGTTTACTTCACCTATGTTGTTGAAAACTTGGATTTTTATCTGCAGATGGTGGGGAGGGCCGGAAGAGATGGGAGCGCTTATGATTTGCATACTCGCTCTTTTTTATATTTTAAACCGAAAGAGTTTCTAAAAGGTGTTCTATATGGGCTGGGAAAAAGACTTAGTCATAAGTGGCAATCTCTACTATATTGTCTCTATGAAAGTTGAAGGTTTGGTCTTTCAGAAAACTCCTTATAAAGAACGAGACATGATTGTTCACCTCTTGACCCGTGGAGGTCATAAGGTGTCCTTGTATATCTACGGAGGACAGGGGGGTGGCAAATCCAAAAAAGGCACGCTGCTTGAGCTAGGGCATATGCTGAGCTTTGTGATGCAAAAATCCGCTCCACATAAAAATAATTCAAATTTTGATTCTCGTATAAGTATCGCGAAAGTGGATCAGGTGCTGTGGGCGCCAAAATATATTCGCAATGACTACCGAGCGTTTATGTTGTCGCAGTTCTTTTTAGAGATAGTCCAGAAGCTGGCTTTAAGCGAAGGCGATGATCCCGAAAGTATTGAGCATGAAGGTATTTTTAATGTTTTAAGTAATGCCATTTTTTATTTAGATAAGGCGGTAGAGTCGAATCAGGTAGATTATTTGGTTCATCTACAGCTTTTTTTCACCAAGATTATTCACCATTTAGGGATTGCTCCTGACTATTCGGAATGCTTGTTTTGCCAAAAGACTTTTGATGATAGTGATTTGTGCCTTTTGGATATAAGTAATGGTGGTTTTGGCTGCTTAGAGTGCACGTCAAAGATGGATGAATTTCTATCGGAAAATCGCCAGCTAGCACAGGAATATCAGGTGGGAAGAAAATTTAAGCATACTTTTAAAAAATTTAGTTTAGAGCCTTATAAAAGTTATGAAAAATTACAAGATATAAATCAAGGAGTGGTGAGGGCCTCGTTTAATTACTTAAATTACCAATTTGGCTTCACTGAAGCTGATTATAGGACTTGGAAACTTCTGTTTGAGTAGATACTAGTTATTTGATCTCTGTTAGTAATCTTTTAAGCTCATGGCCATCTTTAATTTTAATCGCATTGATGCCCGCATTTATTCCACATTGATAGTCTGAATCACGATCGCCAACCATGTATGCTGTTGATTTATCAACATTATAGCGTTCCATCAGCTCTAAAAGAATCTTAGGGTGTGGCTTTCTACAATCGCAGTTATCATTAGGATGATGAGGGCAGTAAGCAACTTCTACAAACTCGATATGATGTTTTTCGAATTCATCTAGCATGGCCTTATGAAAGATCTCTAGCTGCTTTTCCGTAAAATACCCTCGACCAATTCCAGATTGGTTTGAAATTATGAAGAATTGATAGCCTCGTTTTTTCAGTTCATAGAGTACTTCAAAGGTATCTGGGTAGAATTTCAGGTCATTGACGTCATGCATGTAGTGGGAGTCAATTATCAGGGTGTTGTCACGGTCAAAGAAGATTGCTTTCATCATGAGAGTATTTAAACAAATAGCTCGTAAATCGTCACGCTTTTACAGTGCGTCACATTGTCAATTACCGTGAAAAAAACTAAAATCAGCGGATGTTACAAATTCTGCGTCAAATGTATCCATTTTTAAAACCGTACCTCAGAACTGCGATAATCGCGACCTTGTGTTCTGTACCGCTGGCATTACTTAAGGCATATCAAGCTTATTTCATAAAAGATGTAATCGACGGTATTTTTAAACCGGATGCAACAGAGGCAGTGGCATTTGAATTAGCTGGAATTTTAATTGCGATTGGAATTGTTAACTATCCGTTCCGCTACTGGCATTTTTTCGGAACGAGAATGGTGGTGGATCAAGCAGCCTGTGATATTCGAAGAGCAATTTATAAAAAATTACAAAGGCTTCCGGCAAGTTATTACTCGGATTCAAAGCAGGGAAATCTTTTATCTGTAATGATTAATGACACTAAGATTTTTGCAGAATCATTTATGCATGGCCTCTCTGTTATAAGAGAACCGCTTACAGCAATTGGTCTACTTGGAGTTGCCTTTTATCATGATTGGAAATTGACTCTGATTATTTTGGGAGTGCTTCCATTTTTTATTGTGATTTTTAACGTCACAGGAAAAAGAATTCGTCGTTATGTCGCTCGGGCACAAGAAGACACGGCAGATATGACTCATCATGCGGCTGAAGGGCTGGTAGGACAAAAGATTATTAAAGCTTTTAACCTGCAAAAATATATGGTGGAGCGCTTTGGAAAAGCACAGGATAATTATCTCGCGCATAAAAGAAAAAGTAATTCAGCAGAAGAGCATTCACACCCAATGGTTGAGACTGTGGGCTCATTTGCTTTTGCCACAGTTATTGTGATTGCATTTTATCGTCACCAAGACGGTGGACTTACTGTGGGAGAGTTTTTCTCATTTGTTGGTGCCTTGGCGCTTTTTATGGATCCAGTGAGAAAGTATTCGAAGGCCAATGCTAAAATGAATCAAGCAAGAGCCGCTTCAAAAAGAATCTTCGATCTTTTAAAAGTGGAAGAAGAAGAAGAAGATCAAGGAAAGCTTGAATTAAAAGATTTTCAAAACTCTATTGAGTTTAAAAATGTAACGTTCTCCTATGGAAAAGGGGCAGTAATTAGCGACTTTAGCTTAAAGATCAATAAGGGTGAAAAAGTGGCATTAGTTGGTCTATCTGGATCAGGTAAGTCCACATTAGTTTCACTTCTTCTTAGGCTTTATGATGTGGAAGAAGGGGTGATTTTAGTTGATGGAAAAAATATTAAAGACTATTCAATTGAGTCTGTAAGAGAGGCATTCGCTCTTGTATCTCAAGATATTTTTCTTTTCAATGATACAGTTCTGGAAAATTTAACGGCTGGAAATGAATACACAAAGGCGCAAGTGGATAGGGCCCTTGAAGTGAGTTATGCGGCAGAATACATCACCAAACTTAGTGATGGTCTGCAGACGATGATTGGGGATCGCGGGACGAAGCTATCTGGTGGGCAGGCTCAAAGGTTGACTATTGCACGTGCCTTTTTACGTGATTGTCCGATATTTTTATTTGATGAAGCTACGAGCGCGCTAGATAATGAGTCTGAAAAAGTGGTTCAAAAGGCCATGGATGAAGTGGCCAGTCATAAGACAGTTGTTGCCGTGGCTCACCGCTTGTCTACAATTCAAAATTATGACCGCATAATTGTGATGAAAGACGGAAAGAAAATCGAAGATGGAAAACATGCTGAGCTTATGGAGCTTGGTGGTGAGTATAAAAAATTATATGATTTAACTTTGGCGGAGAATTAATGAAATACCTTATATTATGCCTACTGCTTTTTTCATGTGACGCACTTAAAGACACTCTTGGTGATAAGGCTGGGGTTGATTCTGATTTTAATGATCATAATTGCACTAGCTGTAATGACGACTCAAATACTGATACAACGGTTTATTCACTAGAAAATGATATAGCCTCATTTTATAGGTTTGAAGAAACCGGAAATTTTGAAAATCGAAACGATGATTATAGTTTAAATAATCTCTTTTATTTTGGCTCGATCAATTATGCTACGGGCAAGCATGGAAATAGTATCGATTGTAGCTCCATGGACTCATCTAATTACTTAAGAAATACAACTTCTTCGGGCATGGGCTATGGGACTAGTAATGACTTCTCCATCGCATTTTGGGGCAATATGTATTTTAACGAAGGATCTTCTAGCTACCTACTGGAATTGGATTACGGTGCAGATTACGTACAGATTTATTCTAATGCAGCTTCAAGAGATGTCGAAATCTCTATTACCGGTGTGACCTTAAACGTTTCGAATGTTTTTAGCACAGATAATACTTGGTACCATTTAGTTTATTTAGTTGATCGAGATGGTGGTTTGAAGTTGTACGTTAATGGTACCCTTGCTGGGAGTAATAGTTTGGTAACGACAGGTACCAACCTACCAACTTTGAGTGAAATTAATCCTTGTGGTTTTCACAGTGGGTCGTTTGGTTCTCGATTTAACGGTTCCTTAGACTCTTTAGGAATTTGGAATAGACTTTTGACCACGGAAGAAATAAATGCTCTTTATAATGGAAATAACACGTTAGACAATTAAACGAGGAAAATATGAATATTAAAAAATTAGAAGACATGCAGGATTTAGTAAGCCTTTGTAAAAGAAGAGGGTTTGTATTTCAGAGTTCTGAGATTTACGGTGGGCTTGGTTCTTGTTGGGATTATGGGCCGATGGGAATTGAATTAAAGAGAAACGTAAAAGATTCGTGGTGGAAAGCCATGACTTTTAGAGAAGATATTGATGGTGTAGATGCCTCTATTCTTATGCACCCGTTAGTTTGGAAAGCTTCTGGACATGTTGATGGTTTTTCTGATCCGCTAGTTGATTGTAAAGAATGTAAGGCGCGTTTCAGAGCGGACAAAATTGATCTAAGTGCTCCTTGTGAGAAATGTGGATCGAAGGATTCTTTTACTGAGCCACGTGATTTTAACTTGATGTTTGAAACCACTATGGGACCGGTTAAAGATTCAGGATCCACAGTTTATCTGAGACCTGAGACTGCTCAAGGGATTTTTACCAATTTTTTAAATGTTCAAAGTACTATGAGAAGAAAACTTCCATTTGGTATTGCTCAGATTGGTAAGGCTTTTAGAAATGAGATCACTCCAGGAAACTTTATTTTTAGAACACGTGAGTTTGAACAAATGGAGATGCAATACTTCATTAAGCCAGGAACTCAAGTTGAGGCGATGGAGAAGTGGAAAGAGATCAGATGGAAATGGCATCTTGATCAAGGTTTAGATGAGAAAAAACTTCGTTGGCATGATCATGGTACTGAGCTTGCTCACTACGCGGATGCGGCTTTTGATATTGAGTATGAATTCCCAATTGGTTGGGATGAAATGGAAGGTATCCACTCTAGAACTGATTTTGATCTTGGAAGGCATGCTGAATTTTCAGGGAAAAACCTTAACTATGTTGATCAAGCTGATGGAAATAAAAAATATATCCCTTATGTTTTAGAAACTTCAGTTGGTTGTGACAGGCATATTCTAGCGCTTCTATGTGATGCCTATCGAGTTGAAAATCCAGGTGAAAAAGAAGAGCGTATTGTGCTTGGGCTTAAGCCAAAGCTTGCTCCAATTAAACTAGCGATTATGCCACTTATGAAAAAGGCTCCGCTAGAAGATATCGCGAGACCACTTCTTGAAAAATTACAGATGAAATATAAATGTGAGTACGATGTAGCTGGGTCTATTGGGAAACGCTATCGTCGTCAAGATGAAATCGGAACTCCATTTTGTTTAACTGTAGATTATGACACTCTAGAAGATAATTGTGTGACGGTAAGAGACCGCGATTCTATGGCACAAGAGCGAGTTTCTTTAGATAATTTAGAAAACTACCTTTATTCGAAGTTGGGCTTCTAGAAGACGCAAAATACTGAATTATTAGGTATTTTACGTTTTATTTAACAATAATTCTTTTTATTTAAATTTAGGGGACATTTCTCATTGATAATGTCCCTTATGAAATTTGTAGTATCAAAAGATCGAGAAGAAATTCTAAAAGTTATCTCTCAGGCACGCCTTAAGCACTCCAATATTTTATGGCAAACACATGGTGATCAACGAATTATTCATGAGATAGATTCCTTTGAATATGACCCTATAAGAGAGGTTATTCGCTGCCAGATTCCTGAGATGGAGAGCCTCGATTTACAAAGTATGGTCTATCTTAAATTCAATCATCGCAATACGATCTTTAAAGGTAATATTCAAATTATCTATAAAAACTACGCCTATATTCAAGTCCCAGAGGAAGTAAAGCTTGAGGAGTTAAGAGAGTTTCCTCGTTATGTCTTTACCCCTGAGGAGCAAAGGCAAATTAAAATTAGTATTCCTTCTCTTGTGATGAATGGAGCAAGGGAGCATTTTGATGTGAACTTAATTGATCTCGGACAAGGTGGTCTTGGCCTCCTATTGCCTAGTGAACAAAGAAATAAAATTTTTAGACAAGAAGATATTCGTCTCTCACAACTTGGAAATTTTGAATTCAAGTCCGAGGTCGGAATGCAAACAATTTGGGAGGTGGATTATAATCATCCCAAGAGTTTTGGGGAAAGAGAGTATTTTAAAAAAATAGGTTTTAAATTTATTGAACCATTACCTGTAAAACTAATGACCAATTTCATTCGCTATGAAGAAGATCAGTTCGCACATGAAATCGGATTCCTAGGAAATTCACAGCGCTTTAAAAAACGCATGAATAAGGAATATCACACATTAATGACCAAGCTTTCCAATAAGAAAAAATTCTTCGACTATTTCAGAGAGGCCAATATGCGACATGATGTGGGAATGGACTATCTGCCTAGGCATATTAGGACGCTATCGCTTACTAGTTGTGCGCTTTCAAGACTACTATGTGGAGCGAATAAAGAGAATATTCAAACCTTAACTTACTCTGCTTTGGTTCACGATATTGCTTACTTTAATAATCCAAAGCTTGCGCAAATTAAAGGTAGAGAGCATTTTGAAAAAATAAAACAATTTTTAAGTCTCTCAGAAAAAGAACTTTATTACCGCTCTTATCATTACGCTTTTGATTATACGACTTCAGATATTCACGCCCCGGAGGATGCTGCGTTTTTAATCGATGAACTTAGGCAGTACCACCTGGCAAAAGATAAAAGAGCCTTTGCCAGACTGGGTAAAATGTCAGACTTGGCAGTTATTTTTGTGGTGGCACACGATTTAACCGATTATATCCTGTCTCATCCCCAGTGGACCTTTTATGACTATCTGCAAACTTATCCATTTTTAGACTATGGGAAAGTATTTGAGTCAATCTTTGAGAAATTGTCAGCGGCGCGCGCAGCGGCATAATTTCCAAAATAGATTCCTTTCAGTAGAATAGGCACAGTTTTATCTACAAGGAAGGGATCATGACAAAATGGGTTTACGCATTCAGTGCCGAAAAAACTGAAGGAAGTAGAGATCAAAAAAACTTATTAGGTGGAAAAGGTGCAAACCTGGCTGAGATGTCAAGTTTAGGGATGCCAGTTCCTCCCGGTTTTACCGTTTCAACCGAAGCATGTTTAGATTATTACAAACAAGATAAAAAAATCTCTGATGAGATCATGAGTCAAGTTGATTCAGCTTTAGCGGAAGTTGAACGAATCACTGGTAAAAAATTTGGTGATCCAAAAAACCCCCTTCTTTTTTCTGTTCGCTCTGGAGCCAGAGTTTCTATGCCAGGAATGATGGATACAGTTCTAAACCTCGGAATGAATGATGAGACGGTTAAAGGACTGGCTGAGCATACAGGTAATGCTCGTTTTGCATGGGATTCTTATCGAAGATTTATTCAAATGTTTTCCAATGTTGTTCTAGGGCTAAACACCTCGTTTCTTGAGAGTCAATTAGAAGACTTAAAAGAGGCGCGTGGAGTGCATGAAGATACTGATTTAGATGCCGAAGATTTAGCGGAACTCGTAGATGTTTATAAGCAGATCTTAGCCGAAGAATTTGGAAAAACTTTTCCGCAGGATCCAAAAGAGCAGTTGTGGGCGGCAATTGGAGCGGTTTTTGGTTCATGGAATAATCCAAGAGCGATGAAGTATCGTCAGATGAATGGATACTCTCATGATTGGGGAACAGCGGTAAATGTTCAGTCGATGGTTTTTGGAAACTCTGGGGAAAACTCCGGTACAGGTGTTTGCTTTACCCGTGACCCATCTACTGGAGAGAAAATCTTTTTTGGTGAGTACTTAATGAACGCTCAAGGTGAAGACGTTGTGGCGGGAATTAGAACTCCAGCTCCCATAAATGATGTTTCAAAAAATGAATCAAATAAAAGCTTTAAGACTTTGGAAGAGACGAACAAAGCTGTTTATGACGAGTTAGTTGCTACATACATTAGATTAGAAAAGCATTATAAAGATATGCAAGATATCGAGTTCACTATTGAAGATGGAAAGCTTTTCATCCTGCAAACAAGAAATGGAAAACGAACAATTAATGCCGCTTTAAAGATTGCTATCGATCTCGTTAATGAAGGAATTCTTACAGAAAAAGAAGCCCTTTTAAAAATTAATCCATCAGAACTAGATAGACTTCTTCACCCAAGACTTGATCCAAAAGCTGAAAAAACACTTTTGGCTTCTGGTCTTCCAGCATCTCCGGGAGCAGCTTGTGGGCAGATCGTTTTTGACTCTGAAGTAGCGCAAGACTGGGCCGCATCTGGAAAGAAAGTTATCCTCGTAAGACAAGAAACAAGTCCTGAAGATATCGGTGGAATGAATGCTGCTGAAGGAATTTTAACTGCAAGAGGTGGGATGACCAGTCACGCCGCTGTTGTTGCTAGAGGAATGGGAAAGCCATGTGTGGCGGGGTGTACAGCACTAGAGATCAGCTACAAACATAAGACTCTAAGAGTTGCAGGAAAAGAGCTAACTGAAGGTGATTATATTACTTTTGATGGTGGAACTGGTGATGTTTATGATGGTCAGATTCCTACCATTGAGGCGCAAATCTCAGATCATTTTGCTACCTTCATGAGCTGGGCAGATAAAAATAGAAAATTAAAAATTAGAACGAATGCTGATAATCCTCAAGACGCAAAAGTTGCTATCGAATTTGGAGCTGAAGGTATAGGGTTGTGTAGAACAGAGCATATGTTTTTTGACCCAGAAAGAATTCTTGCTGTAAGGGAGATGATTTTTGCAGTCACTGAAGAAGACCGTAAAAAAGCACTGGATAAACTTCTTCCTTTTCAAAGAGAAGACTTCAAAGGACTTTTCAGTGTTATGCAAGGAAAGCCAGTGAATATCCGCTTACTTGATCCACCTCTGCATGAGTTTCTTCCACACAAAGAAAGTGAAATGCAAGAACTTGCCGATGTTCTCGGGGTTGAAGTGAAGATTGTTGAACAAAGACAAGAAAGCCTTCACGAGTTTAACCCAATGCTTGGGCATAGAGGTTGTCGTCTAGGAATCACTTATCCTGAAATTTATAATATGCAAGTAAGAGCGATTGCCGAGGCAGCTGCAGAAGTTCAAAAATCAGGTATAGAAGTAAAGCCTGAGATTATGATTCCTCTTATTGGAGACGCCAAAGAGCTTGAGATTTTAAAAGAAAACTCACTAGAAGTTTTAAAAGAAGTCGCAGGAGAGAGTGGAGTCGAGATCAAGTATAAAATTGGTACCATGTTAGAACTTCCAAGAGCTTGTATTACAGCAGATCGAATTGCTGAATCTGCGGAGTTTTTCTCATTTGGAACCAACGATCTGACACAAACTACTTATGGTCTTTCTCGTGATGATTCAGGAAAATTTTTGGCCCAATACGAAGCAAAAGGAATCTATCCTGTTGATCCATTCGTGAGTCTTGATCAAGATGGAGTTGGCTTTTTAGTAAAGCATGCAGTTGATGCAGGAAGAAGAGTTAATCCTGATATCTCTTGCGGAATTTGTGGTGAGCACGGTGGTGAACCGGCATCGATAGATTTTTGCCATAGAGCAGGTCTTAATTATGTGAGTTGTTCTCCTTATCGAGTTCCTGTTGCAAGATTAGCTGCTGCTCAGGCACAATTAAAGAATGGATAATTTTTTTCAATCTAAATGTTTGGACTTTATAGAATCAGCCGATGCAGATGCATTGGCTTTTTCTTATTTAGATTTTCAAGCGTCAGAATTCGAAAGCTTTGTGGTCACAAAAAAAGAATTTCAGTCTTCTGAGCCTAAAAATATTTGGTTTGATCTGGCGAGTTTAACAAAGCCATTAACCAATAGTTACCTTGCCTTAAAAGAAAACAACTTATCAAAAGATTTGGAACTTCTTCTTAACCATAAGGCGGGGTTACCAGCTTGGGCGATCTTAGATAAATCTAATTGGAGAGAGTATATTAAGTCTCTTCCAATTGAGGAAAGCGACAGCCTTTACTCAGATCTTTCGGCCCTTAGGTTTATGTTAGAGATGGAAGATAAGTATAAGGTTAATTATCGTGATTACTTCAAGCCAGTTTGGAAAGATAACCTCAAGTACTGGCTTGATTTAGATGGAAGTGAGCAAACCCTTCAAAACGGATACTATGGTGGAAAACCAAATATTGGAAAAGTTCACGACCCTAATGCTTATAATCTAAAAACCATAACTTCCCATGCGGGAGTTTTTGGGACGATCGATGGTCTATCCAATGTACTATTGGATATGAATCAAGAGCTTGGGATGCTTGAAAAGTTAACAAACATCAAACGCGTGGGAAGATTTGCCTTAGGGTTTGACACTGTGGGACAGGATACTCTTGCTGGAAGAGGGTGTTCTACTTTAAGTTTTGGGCACTTAGGCTTCACTGGCACCAGTTTTTGGATTGATCCTGAATTACAAAGAGGATGGATACTTTTGAGTAATTCGACAAAGTACTACTGGTTTAATAAAACTGGACTTAACACCCTTCGAAGAGAGCTAGGAGAAAGAGTATGGAAAAACTAATCATCATTTTGACTTTGGTATTAAGCTTTAATGCAAGCGCGCTAACGGTTATTAGTGATCTCGATGACACGTTAAAAATCACTAATGTTGCGAGCAAACCACGGGCTGTCTGGAATGCTCTTTTTAACAAAAATGCTTTTAAGGGAATGCCGGAGCTTATGGAGAAATTCGATAAAGCTGGTAGTGATTTGTACATCGTATCTGCTTCTCCCAATATGTTGAGAAGTAGAATTGATAAGTTTATTGCTCATAATGAAATTGCTTACAAGGAGATCTACACGAGAAATTTATCTCAGCTAGGTCAAAAAGAAGCTTATAAATTGGCGGCTATCAGAGAAATTATTAACTCTACTTCGGATGAATATATTCTTATTGGTGACGACACTGAGATTGATGCTCTAGTATACGAAAAAATTCAAAAAGAATTTCCAACTAAGATTAAAGCTGTCTATATCCATCAGGTTCAAGGCAATAAGTCTCTTCCTGGGATAAAATACCATACGGCTTTTGATATCTTGGTTAGTGAGTATAAAGCTGGTCGTATGAGTTCTATTGCTGTGCTTGATATGGCCAAAGACTTTATGTTTTTAAAAGATTTATCTTTGGTTTTCCCGAAATTTAAATACTGCCCGACTCAAATCTCTTCTTTTAATACAGATCTTCCATTTATTGTTAGAGAAGCATCTAAGGGTGTGTATAATAGAATCATTAAATACTGTAATGAGCGATTCTAAAAACTAGTTTCGCTTTTTTAGGAGATTAAATGGATTTAACTCATCTACTAGAAGGCAAAGATCTTCAGGCGAATAATATAAAAAAGATTTTCTTCTATCGAATTTGTGGAACTGGTATGGGGGCCTGTGCTTGCCTTGCTAAAGAAGCTGGTTTTGAAGTGGCAGGAGCTGATTTAAGTTTCTCTCCGCCGATGAGTACATACTTAGAAGATTCTGGGATTGATATTTGTAATCTAAGCGAAGTTGATGAGGCTAAACTCAAACAATACGATCTTATTATTGTTGGAAATTCAGTTCCAAGAAATAGTAACTATGCTAGACAGGTAGAAGCATGCGGAGTGCCTTTTACTTCTTTTCCGACTTTTCTTGGAGAGTTAATTTTAAAACATAAAAATGTCATCGGTGTGGCAGGGACCCATGGAAAAACCACCACGACATATTTCATGACTCAGATGCTTGAGGCACTTAATCAAGATCCTGGATATTTTATTGGAGGAATAATGGATAATCGTCCACCTTCAAAACTTGGAAAAGATTTTTTTCCTATTGAATCGGATGAATATGACAGTGCTTATTTTAAAAAAATCTCAAAGTTCAGGCTTTATGAGATCGATCACCTGATCCTTACTTCTCTAGAATTTGATCATGCCGATATATTTGGATCAATCGAAGATATAAAAAATGAATTTCGCGCTATTTTGAAAGATTTTAAGGGAAATATCATCGCTAATGACGATTACCCTGCTATCCTAGAGCTAAAAGAAGAGTTTCCAAACTTAAAATGGAATATCTATGGGGAGTCTTCTCATCTTGGACCATCTTCTATGAGCACAGAAAATGGCCGCAGTTTTTTTACTCTTTCTATGGGCGAGGAAACTGTCAAATTTGAAACGAATATAATTGGAAAACATAATCTTCTTAATATTGGGGCCTGTGCACTAATGCTTTTTGAATTAGGTTTTGAAGCTAACCAAATTCAAAATGCAGTACGCTCCCTTGGACTGGTAAAAAGACGACAAGAGGAGAGGGGGCATTATAAAGATGCGATTGTCATCGATGACTTTGCTCATCATCCTAAGGCGATCACTTTAACTCTTCAGGCATTAAGGCAAAGATACCCAGGGAAAAAACTCCTGACAGTTTTTGAACCTATTTCGGCCACGGCCAGAAGCTCTCTTTTTCAAAATGAATTTGCTGAGTCTCTTGAAAATTCTGATCAAGTAATCATGGCCATGAACCCACTAAGAACGACTGTGAAAGATACAGAAAACTTATCAGGTGATAAGATTGTAGAACATTTAGGTGGCAAAGGAATTAAGGCAGTAAAAGTTGATAGCCTTGAAAATCTTATGACAGAAATTGATAGTCGAGTTGATGATCAAACTGTGTTGGCAATTTTAAGTAATAGAACTTGTCTTGGTCTATGGGAGTCCGATTTTGCGAAACAACTGGCTTAGTCTCTTACTTCTTGTAAGTTTCAGCGCGAGTGCTGAATACAAGCAACCTATAAAATGGTCTGGGAATATCTATAAGATTATCAATGATCATAACGAAGTCTTTGAAGATTTCTTTAAAAAAACTTGTAAGCCAGGTGATGAGGCAAAATACCAAGAGCTCTTAAGAGATTATAGAGGACAAGGTTATTATCTTCCAAAGTTAGGGGAGCATATTGATCGCGAAGCTATTCTTAAAAACATGAATGCTTTGAGACAAAAAGTGAATTTCATTGAGGCAACATTAAAAAGCTTTAAGGAAAAAAAATCACTTCCTTCCATTGATATTCTTTTTGCCGAACTTAATGAGATCGTAAAAAATCTTCTCAATCTTAAAAAAACTCATTATCAGTCGCTTACTGCGGAGAAAAAAGAACTTATCACTAAAGAATCTCGTAGAGAGATCTTACGCTTAAAGAAACAATTTAATATCCTGATGGAACAGCTCTTTTTTATGAAGAGTTATAAGTATCCAAATGATTTTCTTGCTTTGAGGGCAAGCTATGAAAAAGTGAAGGATAACGAAAAAGAAAAAAAAGAAGCGAATCGAATCTTTTTTTATCGTAAAATCGTTGAAGATGGAGCCCTAAATCCAAATAGAACATATCCAGATAAATATGTGCGTTCTACGCTGGATAATCTGTATCAACAGCTGCAGCGAGAAGGTGATTTTCTATCTGAAGACGTTCGTTATGATCTTTACTGGGTGGAGAAAAATTTAAAACGCTTATTTCGTTTGGGGTTTAACCAGCATGTTGCAAGACTGGAAGAATGGCATCAACGCGCCCTAGATAATTTCAAGTTTTATAATGAAATTGTACAAAAGCAGAATCAGAAAAAGGCTGATTTTCTAATCGCCAAAGAAAATATGGCCACGGAAAAACTACGAGAGTTTGTTTATAAAAAACAGGCTGAAGTTTACGAGTATTGGGTGAAAAAATCAGAACTTTTTAAAGCGCTCTATTCTTTAGAGACAATTCTCGTAAATGAGGTTGGAGTGCTTGATGGCCGATTTGGATTAGAGAGAACTGCCGTTGCAAAAGTTGTCCTCAATCGTTTTCATGATGATTTTTATAATCAACTTGAGGATGATCAGCTTCTTTTGAAGTACCTAGATAAAGAGATCGATACTGATGAGGAGTATTGGCTTAATGTACTGTTTAAAGTAGGAGAGTTCTCATTTACTTATCATTATATCCCTGCTGTATCAGAAATTTTTTGTCCCGATATGAGTAGCCGTGGTAAGGCGATTCGTAAGGAAAATTTAAAAATAGCTCTTAAGGCAATTAAGTCTCACGACGGAGAATTCAAGGCATTAAGGTATTTTTCTCGTATATCAATGTTTGGGAAGATAGATATGTCCACGGTTTGGCACGACTACGAAAGGCTTCCGGAACTTGTCGGTTATGAGTCTAGTAAACAAAGACGCCTGGCCTTCTACTATCATGCCAACGATTATGAATACCTCTATAACTTCGAAGATATTAAGGGCATAGACTATACAGTGGTCAGAATTAAGGACACCATTTATTCGATGCGATGGGTAAAGGGAAAACCGGTGTTCTATGACTATAGAAACCCCCATCTTTTTAAGTATTTTGTAAAGAAAGATTTGTAAGCAAGTTTCAAAGGTTGTATAAGAATCGTTAGATTTAAATTACCTAGGAGCCAATAATGCTTAAAAACTTTATTTTTACTTCTGAGTCTGTAACTGAGGGACATCCTGATAAAATTGCAGATCAAATTTCTGATTCAATCTTAGATGAACTACTTAAGCAGGATCCTAAGTCTCGTGTTGCTTGTGAAACTCTAATCACGACTGGTTTAATCCAAGTTGCAGGTGAAATTACAACATCAGCTCAAATCGACTATCACGAAGTAGCGAGAGAGACAGTTAGAAGAATTGGTTATGATCATTCAGATAAAGGTTTTGACGCTAATACTTGTGGAGTTAACGTAGCTCTAGATAAACAATCTCCTGATATTGCACAGGGTGTTAACGAAGGTCAAGGTGTTGACCTGGATCAAGGTGCTGGTGATCAAGGGATTATGTTTGGATATGCGATCAATGAAACTGATTCACTAATGCCTATGACAATTGATCTTTCTCATAAACTAGCAAAGAGATTGTCGGTTGTTCGTCACGAAAATATTGTTCCTGGTCTACGTGCCGATGGGAAGACACAAGTTTCAGCCCAATATGTCGAAGGTGTTTTAAAGAGAATCGACTCAGTTGTTGTTTCTACTCAGCACGCAGAAAACCTTACTCAAAAGCAGTTACACGAAGCGATTCGTGAAGAGGTTATCAATAAAACAGTTCCTGCAGATCTAATTGATAATGATACTAAATTCTATATCAACCCAACTGGTAAATTTGTTATTGGTGGACCAATGGGAGATGTTGGATTAACCGGTAGAAAAATTATCGTTGATACCTACGGTGGGCACGGTGCACACGGTGGGGGAGCATTCTCTGGAAAAGATCCTTCAAAGGTTGATAGATCTGCAGCTTATGCTGCTAGACAAGTAGCAAAGCATGTTGTTGCTGCTGGACTTGCGGATAGAGCACTCGTTCAAGTTGCTTATGCGATTGGTGTTTCTAGGCCAATGTCATTCTTGGTAGATACATTTGGAACAAATAAAGTAGATCAAGATGCCATTACTGCTGCTGTAAATGATATTTTTGACATGAGGCCTAAGGCGATCGTTCAAAGGCTAGATCTATTGAGACCTATTTACCGCGAAACAGCTGCCTATGGGCATTTTGGAAGAGACAGTAAGGAAGGCTTCACTTGGGAGCGCCTGGACTACTTAGACGAATTAAAATCAAGATTCTAATAAAATAAAGAAAGCCTCATTTAGAGGCTTTTTTTTTATCTGACTTCCAGTAAAATAGTCTTTATGGAAATGATCTACTTTCTCGTTCGATTCACCCCTTTTTGGAGTATTCCCACTTTTTTAATTGGGGGAGAGTTCACTTATTTGTATTGGGTAAGGAAGAAGAAGAAGAAGATGATGGGCTTTGGCATTGTCACCTCTTTTGCATTGGTAGCGACGGTATTCTATTGGATTGCTGGTGGTCCTGAGAAGTCGGTAGATCTAGTTAAAGACATTGTTTGGTTCTACACACGTTAATAATTTCAATAAATTATATTTTTTTGCAGTAAGTAATAGAAAGTTTTTCTCCCTGTCTAAAAATTGACACCCATAGGGGCAATAGGCTAGCATTTCAGTAGAGATATTTAAGGAGAAGTTGCATGGACGACTTGAACTTTCTACAAAATGCCTACAACCAATCAGAGCTTGCTCAAGATGAGCTAGAGTCTTTTGGTTTGAATCCTCAAATCTATATCGTAGAAGATGATAAGGTTTTTGGTTTGAGCATAAAGAAGTATTTAAGCAAAACTTTAAAATGTGAAATAGAGCTTTTTACAAGTGCTCTTGAGTGTATAAATCATCTAATGTCCCAGCCTAATCGCTCGGCTCCTTTCTGTTTGATAACAGATATTAGTCTAGAGCAGGGAGCGGACGGCCTTTACTTAATTGATACCTTAAAAGATAGAGGCTTTAATTTTGTCTCTATTGCGATGACAGGATTTGCTTCTATTGAGAATGCAATTGCAGCTACAAAAAAAGGTGTGTTTCATTATTTAACTAAGCCATTTGAATTAGAGAATTTAAAGAGTCTGGTTATTCAATCAATTTCTGAAAAGCTCGGTATTAAGGTTCAATCACAAGCGGGACGAAGATCTTTAAAAAGCCTCTCTGAGAACTCTGTTGAGATGGAGTATCCTCAAGAGGAAGATATGTTTTGTGGCATGATCGGTAGATCAAAAGTCATGAAAGAAGTTTTTGAGCGTATTAAGAAAGTGGCCCTCACCGAATCTACTGTCCTTATCACGGGGCCGTCGGGTACTGGAAAAGAGTTAGTTGCAAGTGCCATTCATCAGATGTCTCATCGAGCTAAAGCGAATAGAGTTTCTGTTAACTGTGGGGCGATCCCTGGGGAGCTACTTGAGAGTGAACTATTTGGTCATATGAAAGGTTCATTTACTGGTGCTATCTCTAATAGAAAAGGTAGATTTGAAGTTGCAGATAAAGGGACGATCTTTTTAGATGAGATCGGTGATATGCCCCAACTTTTACAGGTGAAGCTACTAAGAGTGCTTCAAAACCAAACAATTGAGCCTGTTGGTTCAAACACGACGATCGATATTGATACGAGAGTTATTGCTGCTACCCATAGAAACCTTGAAGATATGGTAGAAGCTTCAACATTCAGAGAAGATCTTTATTACCGATTAAATGTTATCCCTATAAGAATTCCTGCACTAAAAGAGAGAAGAGATGATATCCCTCTTTTGATAGGATATTTTGTCAGTAGATATGTAAGCGCTGATAGATCAAACGCGATTAGCTTCTCGCCTGAAGCGATGGAAATGCTAGTTCATTATGATTGGCCTGGAAACGTTAGAGAGCTAGAAAATATTATTGAAAGACTAGTTATTCTTCGTGGTGGTAATGAGATTATTCCTCAAGACTTGCCGGCCAAAGTATTTAGACATAACCCACTTAAGTCTGATCAGTATAAGCAGATCTTTGAGCTTCCAGAAGATGGAGTTGATTTAAAGAAGATCTTATCCGATATTGAGGATTCATTAATTATGCAAGCGATCTCGATTACTAAAGGTAATAAGAATCAAGCTTCCAAACTTTTGAATTTAAATAGAACGACTTTAATCGAAAAAATGAAAAAGAAATCACTGCAAATCGATGGAAGTCTTTAGGCCGTATCAATTCAAAAATTATCAAGAAGTCATAAAAGCGGACCAGAAATGGGACGCTTTTTTTATGCTTCCAAGTCAAAATCAAATCACAGAGCTTGAACCTTATTTATATCCTGATATTGAGCTTGAAGCACTTCAAACAAGTTATAACGATTATTTCCAAATTATTAATGATCTAAAAGAGGACCATCTTCTTTGTGATCTGGGGGCAGGTTATGGGAGGGGAAGCTTTCTGGCCAGTCAGCTCAATTTTGAAAACGTCTATAGCGTAGAATTATCACAACAGCGCATTCAAGCCGCTTGGAATTCCTGTGAGAAACTAGGTATTTCAAAAGATTATTTTATTCAAGCTGATATACTAGAAATTGATTTATCCAAGTTTGATGCTTTCTACCTGTATTTCCCTAAAAACCCCATGTTTTTAAAGCTCTTTAAAAAACTCAAAACATATGAGAGAGAGTTCACTTTCTATGTCACTGAATCTCATGGTGATATGATTCCCTTTTTAAGTCATTTAAGTTTTCTAACAGAAGTCGGAGAGTTTACTTGTAGTCTTCCTCGTCACGAAGATAAGATCAAGAAATATAAATTTAGTCCTCATTGGGAGGATAGTTTTATCAACAAACTACTGGAAACTTGGGGGGATAAGGCTTATTTGTCATATAAGTACCAGCATCGGATTCTAAATGAAGAAGTGACCTGGTTGATTGATGCCACTAACTGTGATTTGCACTTCTTTTCTGAATTTGAATTAGAAGTTTTGAATTTTGGTCGCCGTCTCCCACTTACCTCTCTTCAAAGAGAGGAAGTTTCAGAATTTGAGAAGAATAATTTATGTGAGTCGCTGAAACTTCTAAGAACTTCCAAAGGCCTGGTAGTAGAGGATAGACTTGGTCGGATAAGACCATTATAGCTGAGTCTAAGAGTCTGAAATTCGCGAGTTTTCAACAATTTAAATTTACTGTCAAAAAATTAACTGGAAAAAAGTTGCCGTAGAGTAAAATTTTCCTTTTTTCAGTTCCAAACTAGTGTACAATATTAACAGAAGGGCAGTTTGATAGGATGTTAAACTGCGTTAAGTTAAAAACAGGAAGTTTTTCAGTGAAGTCAGTATTCAAAATTTTGACATTTTTCACTATCTCTTTGCTCATCTCAGGGCAAGCGTTTCCTGTTGTATCTCAAGCTGATCAAAAAACACATCTTCGTTGGACAATTGATTCTCAAAAAGAACAAATTAAAATTTCTAAATCAGGAACTACGGTTACCATCCAAACCCTCGATCCAGACTTCTTTTTGAAGCTTTCAGAAGAAGTGACAAAATTAAATAAAGTCACAAACTATCACGCGAACTTTAATTATGTTCAACCAGCAAGAGCCGGTGCTCCTTATAAACTGGAAATTTCTTTGAAAGATCCGTCGGTTGAATTGTTTAATTTTTATAAGCAAGATTCAAATCAGTTCATCCTCGACTTTTGGATTAATAAAGATATGGTGCAAACTAAATCAGCATCAGTTAATCCAACTCCAGCAAAAATTAAAGTCGCAAAAAAAGTCACTCCTAAAGTCGTGAAGAAACAAAAAGCAGAAAAAGTTCTTGCTCCGAAAAAGAACAATGCTTTTAAGGTGATTGATCCACAGCAGATAGAGGCAGCTCAAAAGAATGGGTATAGAGATTTCCGATATGGAGCAGCTTTTGTGTGGGACTATCCAGCTCTAATTCCTCCTTTAAAAGAGGATATTGACCTTGCAAGAAAAGCTCCAGACTTCTTATATGAAGTGAAAGATATGAAAGATTTGGATGATCCTAAGCAAGCGCATATGCAGCTTTCGATCAATTTTTATAAGAATCAAGAGTGGGGTCTCATGACTCGCTCTATAGGGCTTTTTGAAAAGAAGTATGGAACGAAGTCTCAGTTTCAAGACATTAATGATTTTATGAAGGCTGTGTCACTTGCAAAAAACACTATCAATAATAAAGTCATTCCTAAATATGAAAGTAAAATTGATGAAGCGGGAGAGATCGTTCCACCTGAAGAATTCTCTAAAAAAGGTATTAGAGCAGCTGCAAAAAATATCTTAGAAAATCTTGTGGATAGTTCACAGAATTATACGCTTAAAGCGGCAGCACTTCGTTTCTTAATTCAGGACGCGAGAAATGAAAATGACCACATCAAGGCTCTTAACTTCTCTAAGAAGCTTTATGTAGAAGCTTCCGAGGCATTCGATGATGATAATGTGGTGCTAAGTTCAAGAGTTATTCTAAATAGCCTTGCAAACTTAAAGCAAATTGAAAAAATTAAAGACTTCCTTGGCAATAAAGTTGTCAAAAGGCTTCTTCCTGCTCAAGAGGGGTTGGCTTATATTGATTATGTAAATCTTCTTCAAGGTAGAACATCGGAAGTTATTAAAAATTATAAGCGTGAAGAAGCATCTTTATCAAAGCCAGTTCACCCTTCAATTCTTTTCAATTTAGCTGAGAGTTATTTTAGAAACTCAGACTTTAAGATGGCCGCAGAACACTTAGATGAGTTTATTTCAAACTACTCTTTTATGACTCAGTCTTCACAGGCAAGACTAAGACTGGCCATGTGTTTTGATATGCTAGATAAAGATCCGAAACTAACTTTAAAGCTTTATGAAGACGCAATTAATAAATCGAGTGATATGACTATTCGTTACGAAGCTAAAATTCGTTATGTCGGTTATAGAGTCGCGAGAAAAATCAATCTTGAAAAAGATGATATTGAGACAATAGTTTTTCTCGACGCTGATCCAAGTGAAAAGAAAGCTATCGAAGCGGATATTCAAAAACTATTATGGCTAACTAGGCTAAGAAGCTATATCGCTCAAGGTGAGTATAACGATGCTCTTGCTTATTTAAGTACAATCCCAGTTGAAACCTTTAGAAGTGTTGATCAGAAGGTTTTTATTGGTGATGGCGCAGAGGTGGTTCTAGGATTAATTAAGGATTCATATCTTAAAGGTGATTACGCAAAAGCAGTAAAGGTTTGGGAAACATACAAGGAGAGGTATTCTTCAAGAGTCAATAAGAATCCTTATACGAACTTTATCGTGACAGATTCATTCTTAAAGCTTGGTCTTAAAGATTCATTTGAAGCTTCTCTAGAGAGATTTTCTAAACTTGGTGATAAGAGTATTCGTCGATTCCCTCTATGGATTAAGGCTCATAAAGACATTAGTGTTGGGGATTATATCGTTGAGTTAAACCTTAATCGCTATTTGAAAAGCAGTGATTACAGAGGGTTAGGGCGCTATCTTGAGACTGTGAAGGACAATAAGAACGTAAACTATAAATTTTACAATGGCGTTGTTTCGTATCAGCTTAAAAACTATAATCAAGCTATCAGTGACTTTGAGGACCTCCTCGTAAGTCCAAATCTGAAAAACATTTTATCTCCAGAGCAAAATCAAACCATGGTTTCTGCTTATTTGGAGTCGCTGTATGAAGCGGCGAAACCGGCAAAGTTTAGGAAGAACGCAATGGCCATCATCCAAGATCTAAGAAACAATATTAAACCTAATTTGAAGCCTCTCCTCACAAGAGCAGAGTATTTATATCTTGAGTCACTATTTTCTGAGCAGAAGGTTGATTACAAACGCCTTCACAGAGGAGCGAGTGACTTTTTAACAGAAAATATCAATTCTCCATATAACAACCGTGTGAACTATCTCAAAGGAATTGGGATGATTAATTCAGACGAAGTCGATGAGGGGAAGAAGGTATTGAAGGAAATTATCGATGGTAAGGATGTTCCAGCTTACTTAAAAGGGTTGGCGAGAACTGAGTTATCTACGTTAGAGTTGAAAAATAGCGCATTATAATAAGTTTTAACAAAGACAGGAGGTCTAATGTTTGCATCAGAATTAAGGTTGATAGGAAATCACCCAAAGTTTCTTAAGGCAGTTGAATTTGCCGAAAATGTATCAGTAACAAAATCACCAGTACTTGTTGTTGGTGAATCAGGTTCAGGAAAGAGAACAATCTGTAACTACATTCACAGAAATTCTTCAAGAGCTAACTCTGATCTACTAGTAGTAGATTGTGCACAAGATGCAAAAGCTGTTGAAAATGAAATTCTTGGTCACAGAGACGCCGATGGAAAATTCAATAAAGGAATTTTAGAGAGAGCTAACGGTGGTTCAGTAATTCTTGAGAATATCGACGCAATTGATGAGGGATTCCAAAAGAGATTATACCAAATTCTTTTAGAGCTAGCTGATTACGATCTTGATGTAAGAGTCATGGCAACAACAACTAAGAACCTTTCTAAGTATGTTGGAGCTGGAAGATTCTATAGAGCTCTATTTACTTATTTTTCAGGTTCTCAAATTAGCTTAGTACCTCTTAGAGAGAGAGGAAGTGATATTGAAAGCCTTGCTGCTCATTTTGCAAATGAAATCGCAAATGAAGCGGGACGTGGTCAAGTTGAGTTTACTGAAGAAGCGAAGAAAAAAATCTGTAGCTTTTACTGGGCTCATAACGTTGCAGAATTAAAATCAGTGATTGAGAGCACTGTTGCTAATTCTGAGGGATCAACGATTGATATCAGCGCAATTGAGATTGGAGAGAAGAAAGCAGAAACAGTTACTAACGAAATCGATGATGATGGGTTAAGACTAATGTCTCTTAAAGAAGCGGAAAGACTTCTTATTAAGAAAGCGCTTATCCATACTTCAGAGAACAGAACTCAAGCTGCTAAAATCTTAGGTGTTTCAATTAGAACTCTAAGAAATAAAATTAATGAGTACAGAAACGACGGAAACAATTACTTCGTTAATTTAAGATAAGGAAAAAATGGATATAAACGACAAAACCCTCAAAGCATTAGCGTCGGCTGTAAAATTCAGAGAGATGAGACAAGAAGTCATCTCGTCGAATATTGCCAATGCTGAGACTCCAGGATTCAAGGCGAAGCGTCTTGATTTTGAAGAAGCTTTGGCGAGAGCATTGGATGTAGATGGTCAGCTGACGATGAAGGTTAATGATCCAAAACATTTTGATGTAGGGAATGGTGGTTTTAATAATTTAAAACCAGAAGTTTATGAAGATCCAAATGGAGTCGTGAGTGAAAACGGTAATACTGTTGACATTCAAGATGAGATGGCAAGAGAAGCCGAAAATAAATTGATGTACGACGCTCTTATCCAGATGATTAATAAGAAGCTGGGTATGAAAAAGTACATTCTAAATTCGGAGAAGTAATAGATGGATTTGTTAAAAAGTATGAAAATTAGCGCAAGCGGAATGAGAGCAAATCTCAAGCGTACGGAAGTAATAAACTCTAATATTGCCAATGCTCAGACCACTCGTACTGCAGAGGGAGGGCCTTACCGTAGAAAGCAAGCGGTATTTGGTTCAGAACCAGCAAGAGACTCATTTTCTGAGATTTTAGAAGGGGAGATCGATGCTCACGCTCAGTCTGTTCATGTCACAGAAGTTGTTGAAGACACAAAGCCACCAATTCTGAAATATGATCCTCACCATCCTGATGCAAACAAAGATGGATACGTGGCGATGCCGAATATTAACACTATGATTGAAATGGCAGATTTACTACAAGCACAAAGAGCATACGAAGCAAACCTTAAAACACTTAATGTTACAAAAGGTATGGCGCAAAAAGCGCTAGAGATTGGAAGGTAATAGGTTATGGCCATCAATTCAGTTTCTCAAATGAATCAAACGCTTAAGAACTATGATGTGAGTAATTGGACTCGCAATATAGAGCTTAAGGATGATTTTGATTTCAGAGGGCAGTTTTCAGAATTATCGGAATCTTCGCGCTCTACAAAATCATTTGGTGATTTTTTGGCAGACTCAATTGGAAAGGTTAACCAATTACAACAAAACGCCAATGTCGCAATGGAGAGAGTGGCAAGTGGGGAATCAAAAAATTTACATGAGACCCTACTTGCAATTGAAAAAGCGGATCTCGCGTTTAGGCAGATGAATCAAATCAGGATGAAAGTGATTGATGCCTATAAAGAGATCATGAAAATGCAAATGTAATTTTTAATTGAATCAGGAGGATTCTTTTGAACAACTTTTTTAACCAAATTTCCCAGAATTTTGTCGAATTCTACCGCTCTCTCGATGGTCGAAGAAGGGCCAGTTTATTTGTCATAACTGGTGTGATTATAGTTGCGATGATCTTCTTGATCGCTTGGGCAGCAAAAACTCAATACAAACTTCTTTATACAGATTTAACTAATGAGGACTCTTTAACAATCAGACAATTACTTGATTCAGGTAATATCGCTTATAGAATTGATGATGATGGAAAGAGTATCTATGTTCCTGAAGATATGGTTGATATCTGGAGATTAGAGATTGCTAAAAAAGGTGTTGATTTCAACGCAACGATTGGGTACGAAGTTTTTGATAAGCAGGCATTTGGAACAACAAGTTTTGTTCAAAAAATTAATAAACAAAGAGCTCTTGAAGGTGAGCTCATGAAAACAATTAAGCATATCCGTGGAATCAAACGCGCTAGAGTTCACTTATCGATCCCTGAATCTAGTCCATTTGTTTCAGAGAGAAAACCACCTGGGGCATCAGTTGTCCTAGATCTTCAAAGAGGTTTGACTCTAACCAAAGAAGAAATTAAAGGAATTCAGCACTTAGTCTCATCTTCTATTGATGGAATGAGAGTGAAGGATGTTGTTATCATTGATCAAAAAGGTGAAAAATTAACAGAGAACCTTGGTGATCCATTGGCTCAGTATACTGCTAATAGAATGGCACTTGAGTCGAAAATGAATAGTAAATACGAAGATCAAGTCGAAGGTATTTTAAAGCGAGTTGTTGGTGAAGGTAAAGTCATCGCAAAGGTTAACGTTAAGATGGACTTCACTGAATCGGTTGAAGAGAAAGTTGCTTACGACGCGGAAAATCCTGCAGTTGTATCAGAGGTGGCCAATACTCAAAAACTAAATGGATCAAGACCCTCTCCTCAAGGAATTCCAGGAGCTAGAAGTAATCTTCCAAATGAGCAGCCTCAACCAGGTATTCCTGAGACGAGAAATAATGTTGATAAGTCTTTAACAACTAGAAATTATAATGTTCCCAAAACAGTAACTAAGTCAAAGAAGCCTACGGCTGAAATCACCAACCTAAGTGTTGCAGTTATGGTTGATGGAAAAAGGGTTCCTGTTCTAGATGAAAATGGGGAGATTGTGATGAATGATGACGGTCTTCCAATGACAAAATATGAGCCATGGTCAGAGGCTGAAATTCAAAACTTTCAAGCAATCGTTGCGAGTGCAATTGGAATCGACCCTTCTCGTGGGGACCAAATTGTTATTAAGAATATGGAATTTGCTAAAGAGGATCTAACTGAGGCGGAAGCTATCTTACGTCAAAGAGAGAATAGAGAAATCATCAAAAACCTGACAAAGTATTTGATGATCGGTGTACTTATCTCATTACTTTTCTTCGTAGTTATCAGACCATTTATCCAATGGGTTACTGAGAATACAGTGGAGTCAATTGAAGATTTTCTACCAAAGACAATTGAAGAGCTAGAAAAAATTCAAGCTAACCAGAAGTTACCTGGACTTGAAGATGCTCTGCCTACGATTGAAGACAAAATGAACCCTGAGAAGATCGAAGGGAATATGATTAGAGAGAGAATTGTATCACTTGTTGAAGCGAACCCAGCTAAGGCTGCTCAGGTTGTGCACGAGATGATCCACTCTCAAGAGCATACAAAAGAAATAGCATAGGAGAAATAAAGTGGCTGATGCACCGAAAACCTTAGATCCAGAAGTTGAGTACGCGCTTCTTACCGGATTAGACAAATCGGCGATTCTGATGAGTGCCTTGGGTCCTTCTCCGGCGAAGATGATCTTTAAGCATATGAAAGATAACGATGTGAAAAGATTAATCAATCAGATGGCGATCTTAACGAAATCTCCTATCTGGATGGTAAAAAGAGTTCTAGAAGAATTCTACTCTGCACTTAATGAAGATGCGGAATTACTATTTTCTGAAAACAAAGGTAGAGACTTTATTTTAGGGACACTAGGGGAAGAAAGAGCAAGACAACTTCTTGGTCAAGTCGTTGAAGTCGGTACAGCAAATACACTTGAGTCTCTTGAACTAGTTGATACGAGAACTCTAGCTAACTTTTTAATTAACGAACATCCTCAGACGATTGCTCTAATTATTGCTCACCTTACAACAGAGAGAAAAGTTGAGGTTTTAAAGAAGCTTCCAGAAGGACTTCAGGCAGAAGTCGTTTTAAGGGTTGCAAACTTAGACTTTGTTTCGCCTGAACTAATCGCACAACTAGATGACGTTCTTAAAACAGAACTGTCTACACTTGGATCTATTGATACTCAACAACTTGGTGGGGTTGAACCAATCGCAGACATGCTCAATATGATGGATAAAAACAGTGAGAAAAATGTTATGGCGAGAGTTGAGGAGAAAGATCCTGAACTTGCGGAAGAAATTCGTAAACTCATGTTTGTTTTCGAAGACCTTGTTTTTGTTGATGATAAAGGTATTCAAGAACTTCTTAAAGTTGTTGATAACCAAAAACTTACTCTGGCGCTTAAAACTGCTCCTGAAGAGATTAAGTCCAAATTATTTGGAAATATGTCTAATAGAGCGGCAACTCTTCTACAAGAAGATCTTGAGGCACTTGGACCTACGAAGCTTTCTGATGTTGAAAAAGCTCAGCAAGAAATTGTTCAACAGGTTAAAGACCTTGAAGGTAAAGGTAAAGCAGTTATTAGTCGCGGTGGTGAGGGAGAATCTTTCGTTTAATAGGGATTTAATATGGGTGTAATGAAAAATAATGACCTCAATATTCAAGAATTTAGCTTCAGGTCTTTAATTCCTGAAGCTCAGTCTAATGGAAAAATCAATGAATTCGAGTTGAGGTCATTGAATGAAGCTCAAGCTTTCAAAAACAATATTTCTGAAATTGATATTCGCCAAGAAAGAGAAGCTGCAAGTAAATCCGCCTTTAAAATTCTTGATGAAGTAAAAAATCACAGAGGATTAACTAGACAAGCGCAAGAAGATTATGAACAAGCTGTTGCTAGAGCTGTTGAAGCTGAGCTTGGGCGCTTGCGAGAAGAAGCCTATCGAGAAGGCCTAGAAAAAGGTCTAGAGGAAGGTCGTGCTCAAGCCTATCATGAGGCGCAAAAAGAGCTAGAAGAGAAGGTCGAAGACTTTACTCAGCATTTAGCTGTGGCCCAAGAGCAAATTAACGATATTTTAGCGAGTAGTAAAGATGATGCTTATAACATCATTAAAAGTCTTACCAAGTGGATAGTCTTAAAAGAAGTTGATGAAAAATATTATCTTGCTAGGCTTCTTGAAAAGCTAGTTCATGAAATTAATCAAAAAAATAACTTAGTTCTTCATGTGAATGAATCAGCATTTGGATATATGCCTGAGATTATTAAAATTGTTGAACGTAAAGTGGGACGTCTAACCAATACAAGAGTAGAAGTGGATTTAGATCTTCAAGAAAATGGAATCATTTTAGAGACGGAAAATTGTGTGATTGATGGATCTCTACAAGCTCAGTTTAAGGCACTTGATGATCTATTTCGAGTGGTAGGTTTGAATGGCGCAGAATAAATTAGACTTTAGACAAATTCACAAGGATTTTGAGTCTAGAACGCCTTATCAAAATATTGGGAAAATCTCTTCTAGCCAGGGACTCCTTTATGAAGCCACTCTTCCCAGAGCGGTCATAGGGTGCGGTGTAGAGTTTGTCACGCAAGTTGGAACTAGATCATTTGGTGAAGTTGTAGGAATCGAAGGAGAACGCTGTAAAGTCATGCCTTACGATGATATTGAAGGTATTAACTCTGAAACTAAGATTTATTTAAGAGACCTTACAACGACGATTAAAGTCTCTCATGAGATGTTAGGTCGTGTCGTAGATTACTTAGGAAATCCAATTGATGGAAAAGGTCCTATTAGAGGTCAAGCAGAATCGAGATCGATATATGGGCAATTTTTAAATCCGCTGGAGCGTCCAACCATCAGGCAACAACTTGATACTGGAATTAATGCTATTAACGCTTTTATAACTGCTGGTAAAGGGCAAAGACTTGCTATTATGGCCGGTTCTGGGGTTGGTAAGTCAACGTTGATGGGAATGATTGCGCGAAATACAAATGCTGATATTAACGTAATTGCGCTAATTGGAGAAAGGGGAAGAGAGGTTCTTGAGTTTATTGAATCTGATCTTGGACCTGAAGGTTTAAAGCGTTCAGTGATTGTCGTCGCAACTTCTGATACATCAGCATTAGTACGTGCGAAGGCAGCATATACCGCTACCACCATCGCAGAATATTTTAGAGACGATAATCAAGACGTTATTTTAATGATGGATTCAGTCACTCGTTTTGCCATGGCCAATAGAGAAATTGGTATGAGTGCTGGGGAGCCTCCAGGACAAAAAGGGTATGGTCCAAGTGTATTTGCGAAACTTCCAAAACTTATGGAGCGCGCTGGGACTAAAAAAGATGCAGGCACAATTACAGGAATCTATACTGTTCTCGTTGAGGGGGGAGATATGGATGAGCCTATCGCCGATGCTGTACGAGCGATTGCAGATGGGCATATTGTTTTAAGTCGAGAGTTAGCTTCAAGAAACCATTATCCAGCTATTGATGTATTAGAGTCAGTATCAAGGGTTATGAATAAAGTTGTGACGAGAGAGCATAAAATAGTTTCTTCACATCTTCGCGACCTAATGGCGGCTTATAGAGAATCAGAAGACCTTATTAATATTGGTGCCTATGCTCGCGGAACCAATCCAAAAGTAGATAAATCGATCATTATCTATGACGATATTATTGAATTATTGAGGCAACAAGAAGGTGAGTCGCAGGGAATTGACGAGGTCTATGACCGCTTAGTTGATATCGCAAGAAAAGGTGAGACTGCTGCTGATCCTGGCTACTTCCAACAAGGTGAATAATGAAAAAAGGTTTTCAATTTAAATTAGAAGCTGTTCTAAAAATGCGAAAGCTTGCTGAAGATCAAGTGAAAATGCAAATAGGAAGAGTGAACGTAAAGATAAACGAATTACGAACACAGGTTGCAGAGCATAACGCAGGTATTGACCAAGCCTATGAAGCTCAAGAAGCTGAGCTAGCGCGTGGGCTTGATGGTCAGGAGTTAAGGTTTCACCCTTATTTTGTTGAAGGTAAAAGAGCGCATATTGGTTATTTAGAATCTCAAATCAAGATGTATGAGTCGGAAGTTGAAAGGCTATATTTAGAACTCAACCGTAAACGTGCTGATGTAAAAGTAATCGAAAAATTAAAAGAAAAAGAGCACAAGGAATACAAAAAGAATTTAGAGAAGAAAAGGGCAGAGCAGCTTGAAGAAAGTGTTTTAAGTTGGTTTGATCGAAAGCAAAGGGAAGCATAATCGTGAAAAAAATAATAGCTGTTTTATTCATGCTTTTAGTGTTTTTAGGAGCGAAGAGCGAAGATAAAAAGACTTTTACCAAAGAAGAATTTGATAAAAAAGTGGAAGCTGAAGTGAATAGACAGGTTGATCTTATTAAGAAAAAATCTATTTCTAGTCTATCAAAAGAACTCCTGGCAAAAGAGCGTGAATTAAAAGATAAAGAAGACGTTTTAAAGTATAGAGAGGAGCAAATAGCTTTAGGAGAGCAGTCTCTTCTTAAAAAAATTGAAGAATTTGATAAAACCAAAGAAAAAATCATTGGTTGCGTGGATGAGAATAAAAGAAATGAGCAAATGCGAATTAAGCAATTAGTAGATGTGATTTCTAATATGAAGCCAGCAAAAGCCGCAGACCTGTTGTCAGTGCAGGAGTCTAGTATTTCCGTGAAGTTAATAGAGAAGATTCCTCCACAAAAAGCTTCTAAGATCTTTAATCTTATGGATAAGGAAGTTTCTGCCCGGCTTCAAAAACAATACTTAAATATGCAAAAATAAGATACTGAAGTATAAGGAGTACTTTAATTTGAACATACTTAACACTGCACATTCAAAAGCACTAGCATCGAAGAAGGCCCAAACAGGTCTTGCTGATGTACTAGGTGGGTCTGCTAAAGATCCAAAAGCTATTGCTGCACTTAAGGCAAATCCAAAGTACAAAAATATTAATTTTGATCACGTTTTAAATGCTGCTGAAAAAGGGCATGATCCAAAAGCGATGGCCGACTTACTTGTAAAAGAAAAAGCAAGCGCTCCTCAAAGTGAAACAAAGTTAATGCCTAATCAGTTAAATAAAGAAGCTCCTGCTAAAGAGCTAAATTTAACTTCATCTGCTAAAAAGCCTATTGCAAATAATATTCAGAATATGGCCCAGCCTAAAACTGATAATATCCATAGCATCATTGGTCAAAGGCCTCAGGTTGTGAAAGCTCAGATGCATCAGGCAGAAGTAGCTGAACCTGAAGTGGCGCAGACTGGACATAAGTCGATTTTTCCTAAACAAATAAATACGGAATCTCAAGTGGCCAAAACTCAAGGAACTCAAGTTCAGTCAATGAATCAAATGGCTGCAAAGACAGAAACTCCTGTTGAAAAGAAATCAATTTTTACGACTCCAAGAGTTTTAGATATTCAGAAGTCATCTAAATATGCAAAGCCAGCGACAAATTCATCTTTGAATAATATCAATCAGGCAGCAATAATGGGTTCTCCTGTGGTTATGAATGCCAACGCAAAGGTGGCAGTAGCAAACCCAAGAATGCAGTCAAACGACTTAGTTTCTCTTCAAGAGATGAAGGTTAGGAAGTCTGCTGGTGGATATAAGTCTAGTTCACAGTCGATGATTAAAAATCAAAGCTCTGAAATCAATTCTATGATGGCACCAAAGGTTGCCGGAAATAATGAGAAGAGTGAGAATAAGTCTGAGGCAATGGATTTAGGTTCTCAAATGGAGATGAACTCTCAACGTTTCTCTCAAAATGGATTGAACCCTCAACAAATGAATCAAAATTCAAATCTTTCACAAGCAGGAAAGGTTTTTAATATGAGTCAAATGCAAAACGCTGGCGATACTGAAAAAGTAATTGGTCAGATCCAAGACTACGTGGTGCAAGCTCAAGCAAATAATCAATCAGAAGTTTCTATGAGTTTTGAGCATAAAGAATTAGGTCAAGTAGACCTTTTAGTTCAAAAACTTGATCCAAAGGCAGAGCAATTAAATATCCAAATTGCGACTAGAGGAGCGGAAGCTGCAGAATTTTTTAAAGCTCATCAAAGCGAGCTTTTAGGTAACCTAAATAGAGCAGGTATTCAAGTGGCAGACTTTAAACTTGAATCAGCTGCATCTTCAAATAATTCACAACAAGATTTTTCTCAAGATAATATGAATAAGGGAGATCAACAATTTGCTGACCGTGGACAGAGACAATCTGAACAAGGGCAAAGAGATGCTGATCAACAAAGAAGAGAAAAACTTTGGAATCAATTTTACGGGAATAAGGAAGCAGCTTAATGCCGCAAATCGGAAAGCCATATAATCCACAAGAAAATGCTAGAAGACAGCAATTTCGTAATGTGGGTATAGCAGCTGCACCAAGCAGAGGTCCATCTCAGACCAACCGTGAAATCGCAGATCGCGAAAGAGAAAGATTATTAAACAAAGTAACTGGGTATAAGCCTAAAAACGATTTAGTCGTAGATGGTAAGCAGCATAATAAATTAGGGAAAGATGAATTTCTTAAACTTCTCTCTGCTCAGCTAAAAAATCAAGATCCACTTGATCCGATGAAACAAGACAAAATGGCAGCGGAACTTGCACAGTTTTCTCAATTAGAGCAATTAACAAACTTAAATAAAAAATTCGACCAATTCGGACGCAATGATGCAGTTGAAGATAAATTCTATGGAGCAAGCTTTCTTGGTAAGGAAGTTGTTACAACAGGATCAACTTTAAAGCATGCAGGGCCAGGAACTCAGTCGGATGTATTATTTGCACTTCCTAAACCAGCTTCAAAAGTTTTAGTGAGAATTTTTGATTCTAACAACAATATGGTTGGGGAAGTTTGGAAAGAAAATATTGGTAGAGGTAATCAGACTTTTACTTGGGACGGATACCAAATGGATCAGTCTGAAGCAACTGCCGGTGATTATAAAACACAAGTTTTTGCTTGGGATGAATTCTCAGAACCGATGGAAGTAAAAACTAAAAACACAGGTGTAGTTGAATCTGTATTTTTTGAAAATGGTGAAACGGTTTTACAAGTTGATGGAAAAAAAGTTTTTCTTAGAGATGTTGATAGCTTTCATGTTCCAGGATCAAGAGGAACACCAGAAGTTAACAACCAAGAAGCACTGAAACAAGCTCTTAGACCTAAGGGACCGACTTTAGATCAAGTAACTCCTAAAGGACAAGAGCTACAGGCAAATAATGCACCGACAAATTTACCTATTGCCAGCAACAAACAAGCTAAAGTAAACTTAAATAGAAATGAAAAGTTTAAAGCTTATGAAAGTGAGCCGACAACTGGAATAACAAGCGTGTACGACGAGTAAGGTAGAGGAATTGAGCAAAGCGATTAATAACATTCTTATTCCTAATGTTACCAAAACACCTCAACACAAAAAGGTGGACGCAGAAAACCGTCTACCAAAGCAAGGTCAAGAATCAGAATTTTCCAAACTACTTGGAAATTTAGATGAGGCAAAACCATTACACGGTGGGATTAATTTAAGTTCTCACGCGGTAAAAAGATTGGCCGAGCGTAAGATTGATTTTAACGGAGACGAATATACAAAAGTGAAGAATGCAGTTGATAGGTTGAAAGCTAAAGGAAGCCAAAACTCATTAGTTGTATCTGATAAAGCCGCGTATATCGTTGATGTTCAAAATAACAAAGTAATAACTGCTGTCGATAAGGAGAGCATGACAGAGAATGTATTTACTAAAATAGATTCTACTGTATTCGTAAATTAAAAGATTGTTGAAGTAAAGAGGTTGGTCCTTTCCGGAAACCTTCAACTAAAGGCTTTAGTTCCTTTAGTAACTTCGATCAAAATTTTTGCAAGGTCTAGGAGGGACGCGCATGGGTATTTTATCTTCATTTAACACGGGTGTATCTGGTCTTAAAGCTGCTGGTAGCTCAATGAGTGTTATCGGTGACAACATCGCTAACGCAGGAACGTTTGGATTCAAAGGTTCTAGAGCGGAGTTTCAAGATCTTCTTTCAAAATCGTTGAAAGGGATTGACGGTGGTGACCAAATTGGTTCTGGTACAAAACTAGCTCACGTCACGGCTAAGTTTACTCAAGGTGCGATCAATAGAACTGAAAGTATCACTGACCTTGCAATTAACGGAAACGGTTTCTTCTCTGTTAAAACGCCGAAGGGACCTGCCTTTACAAGAGATGGTTCTTTTCATTTTAACAAAGACGGACACCTAATCAATGGTGATGGATACGAAGTTCAAGGTTTCCAAGCTAATGAGGAAGGTGAGATCTCTAGAAAAATGGGACCAATCACCCTTGGAAACACAACAATCCCAGCTAAACCTACCGCTAAAGTAACGATGTCAATGAACCTTGACTCTCGTGCTGAAATTCAACAATTTGATATTACGAAACCTGAAAAGTCCTCTAACTTTAACACCTCAATGGTAATTTACGATAATGTAGGGACTGAAAGACTTGTAACTGTTTACTTCAACAAAGTTCAAGATGGAACTTGGGAGTACCATGCGACAGTTCCTGGAGAGGATGCTCAAGGTGGTCAACCAGGTACATTAGTTGAAATGGCAAAAGGTAAACTACAGTTCACTCCAGAAGGTGAACTTCAGCAAGAAATTGTAGAGTCATCTTCTTTCAACTTTAATAAAGGTGCTAAGCCTGGACAAGCAATTGAATTTGATTTCGGTAAGTCAATCGCTGAAGAAGGTGATGGAACTCAAGCAATCACTCAATTTGGTTCTCGTTCAACTATCTCTAAGCACACTCAAGATGGTTTTAGAGCGGCAACATTAACTTCACTATCATTTAACGATGATGGGATTCTAACAGCTGCTTATGATAACGGTACTATGAGAAATGTGGCTCAGGTTGCAGTGGCAAAGTTTGAAAACAATGAAGGTCTATTCAAGCTTGGAAAGAACTTATTTGCAGAAACGAGAAAATCTGGACAGGCAGCAATGGGTAACCCTGGAATCGATGGAAGAGGGGATATCATGGCCAAGTCAATTGAGCTTTCAAACGTAGATATTGCGGATGAATTCATTAACCTAATGAACGCTCAACGTAACTTCCAGGCCAACACAAAAACCATCACAACAGCAGACAAGATGTTACAAGAAGTTCTTAACTTGAAACGATCTTAATCTAAGACATAATTAAAAAGCACACATTTGGGGCCATGAATATGGCCCCTTTATATTTCTCACCTCAAAACTTTAATAGTTACTAACTTAAGTTGTTGAAATTACTAGAATGTTTTATTTGCCACTCATTTGTTTGACATATCAAACATTTGAGTGATAATTCAAACCTGTTGAACCAAACAAACTAAAAGGGGTTTGAATGAAATTAATAGCGTTATTAACTTTAAGTTTTATGAGTGTTTTTGCTCAAGCTCAGGAGCAAGATCTTGAATTGGCAGGAGAGAGATGGGTGGCCGGACATAAAGGATACCTATGTGAAGCATTTGGAGACTATGTTTCTGTACCAGCAAGTCATTCAGCAATGAATTTTACAGTTGAGAGACTTTCAACTGACAGAACTCTGGATAATGTTCTGATCGTTGCTACATTTGAAGAAGAAGGTGTGACTTGCCGTTATAGCTCACTTCTTTTTGCTGACAATGACAAAGGAACGGTTGAGCTACTTCAGTCTAAGGCTTATTCACCGACACTTGAGTCAAACTGCCAAGTTGGGAAGCAAATCTTAGACGAGCAGTTCGAATTTAATGATTATTTGTACTGGGGACATCCTCATCATGTAACTATCATGATCCCTGAAAACTCAGCGAATTCAATTTGTAACAATGGAACAGGATTGATTGGTGTAGATTTTACTCTCACCAGAGTCATTCGTTAGTAATAAGTGGGGGAGTCTAGCCAACGCTTCCCCACTGTTTTTATATGAACCAAAAAACAATCTCCTCTATTCATCGCTGGTTAGGTCTCATCTTGGGATTGAACCTGATCTTACTTTGCATAACTGGAAGCATCTTGGTCTGGAAGGACTTGTGGGAAGTAAATAATGAGGTTGTTCACAAAGCTTCCCAATCATCATTTCAACTAACAGAGCAGAAACTCCGAGAGCTTAATCCCGATAAAAAAATACTAGCAATTTTTCTCGATGACAGTGGACTGATTCAAACGAGAACTACAGAGCAAGGTTTAAAAACCTTCAAGGGAGCGACTAGGTTCGCTTTCGATCATAATGGAGTGCAGGTCACTTCCGTAAAGCAATCAGGCGTTAGCCAATTTATGCTTGATTTACATCGAAACCTACTGTGGACCGGATGGGGAAAATATTTAATCGGTTTGATAGGATTATTTATCGCCCTGACTGTTATGTTAGGATTTAAAAGTATTAGTAAATATAAAAAAATTGTCTGGGCCAAGACAGATAAACTAAAACGCCTTAGCATTCATATTAATATTGGAAAATTTACGATGGCCTGGATTTTACTTCTAAGCCTTACGGGGGCGGTGCTTTCATTTAATAGTGCGATTATAGGTGTCTTTATTAAGAAGCTTGCGGGAGATTCACGGCAAGTATATGAAACAAAAGTGGCCACAGTAGAGTCACTTCAAAAAGGCTTTGAAGCTTCAAACCGATTGAAAAGTTTTGAAATAGACTTTATTGCTTATCCCAACACAGAATTTTCTCCTCCAGATAAGTTTGTCACTTTGTTTAAAAAAGATGGAGAGAGCCTTATAGCAGTAAGTCATGCCAGCGATGGTGCTTTGGAAAAAATATTAGAGCTTCCATGGTATTTACGCATTCTAATTGCATCTGAACCTTTGCATTTTGGTAATTTTGCCGGCATCGCAGGAAAACTACTTTGGACACTAATGTCTTTTCTTGTGTTATTGATTCCCGTCTCAGGCTATAAAATATTTTTAACAAAAAAAAGACGTTCAAATTTAGTAGAGAATAAAAAATTTCATATATACCTCAAGCCTAAGCATATTCTCTTTTTTCTAGGCGCATATCAAATCATGACGTTGGGGTCTTTGGGGGAAATTCACAGTCGAACTGGAATTTCTTTGAGTCATATACTTTCAATTTATGGTTTCTCAATTTTAGTTTATTTTTTTATGACCAAATATGCTCATAGTTTCATCTCTAGGGGCAGTCATAAATTTTTATATTTGTTAGGGGGAATAGGGTTGCTAAGTGCCGCATGTTTTATTGCGATCGCAATTTTTTATTCAAATTCTATTATCTATTTCGTTCTGTCCAGAGCTTCGTTTGCATTGCTAGCAAGTTTCGTTCTCCCCTTACAAAACTCAATATCCTTCGACATAGAGGGAGTCAGGGAAGGACAGCTATCTGATTCTGTCGTGATTAATCTAGGGCGCCTCTTATCGTTGTTGAGTATGGTTTTTTTAGGGGCTGAATTTTCCTTCACATTATTTTTAGTTTTACTGGTTAATTTTCTTATCTTTTCGAGAGTCAGTGCTTACAAATTTGAGAGGCATATTGAAGTTAAATTGGTGGCCAGGTATATTCCCATCATTTTTACCGCACTTAACTCCATGGTTTTAACTTATATTTTGTTTCAAACCCAATCTTTAGGGAAGGATGGTTTTGGGGCTTATCTTAATATTCTATTATTTTCGTCTTTCTTAGTTGTCGTATCTAAGACCGTTTTAATGAAACTTAAACTTCAGAATGATCCAAGAGTTTTAATTATTGCGCTTATATCGCTGGCCCTGACACTTCCATTTGTTGGAGACTTAGTAAATGTTTTTATCTTTGTGTTCTTTTTTAGTTTATTTGTTGCCTTAACTCCTCATCATTACTCAGCTTATTTAGGTCAAAAAAATATAGATAATAAAATATTATCCAGCGAAATAAATTCATTACATATTTTGGGAAATGCCTTAGGTGCAATAGCGATGGCCTTTTCAATAAAGTTTCAAATTCAAAATCAATTAATTTGGACCTTTGCCATAATAAATGCTTTTGCACTTCTACCTGTAATTAAAAAGGAAATTTTGTATGCCAATAGTCAATGATTCTTATAGAGCTTTCTTAAATTCTTTTTTGAGAGACTATGCTGGTTCTGACCGAATTGCTCTGGGGGAAAGGTGTGTTCGTATATGTAATAAATTCGAGATTGAAATTATTAAAAAATCTCTGACTGGTAATCATATGTATGGGCAGTGTTGGCTTATTGAGGATAGTCATTTTATTCATTTGCCATACACTCAATTTGTAAGCCTATTATGTGATGAATTCTTTGGTGAAAAGTATGAAATGTTTAAATATAAAGTTTTCGAGAGCGCTAAGAATTTGGCAAAAAATTTAGACCGAGAACAACCGGAGGTCGATAGCTATTTAAGTTCTGAGACGCAACTTCTTTTTGGGCATCCGTTTCATCCTTATCCCAAATATAAAGGAGGTCTTAGTGACGAAGAAAAAGGACTCTACTCACCTGAAGTGAAAAATAGCATCACACTTGTTTGGTTAAAATTATCAGCAAAGCATTTTACTAGTTCAATTGATTTTTCAGAATACAGGAGAAAGGTTTCCGATCTTGTTAAATTTGATCTAGAGGTTGAGCCAACTGAGGCTTTTTATCTTCCAATGCATCCTCTTCAATTTAAACGTCTCAAAATGGAATATCCTGAATTAGCACATCATTATCAAATGGGTAAGAAGAAATGGACTGTTCTTTCGTCAATGCGCTCAATTGTAAGTCCTGGTGCTCCATGGGCATTAAAGTTTTCTCTTGATGTTGAACTAACAAATTCAATCAGGCACTTGAGGTTTGAAGAATTAATAAGAGGGGAGCAAGTTTGTCGAGTCGTGGATGGGGTGAATAATGATCATGCTTTAGAGCTAATAAGAGAACCTTTCTATGTCACAATGGATGAGAGAGAGGAATATTGTGTTCAGTTTAGAGAAAATATAGACATACCTGAAACGGCAAGGCTACTTAGTCATTTATGTGAGAAAAGACTGGATACTTACTCTTCAAATTTAAGTTTGTACTTAGAGTCCAATGTTCCTTGCCATAATGAGATTATTCAATTCAAAACTAAATGGTTTGAAAATTTTCTTGATAAGGTCGTTGACGGCTTTTTAAGCTTAATTAAAAGCCATGGAATTATTCTCGGAGCCCATCTTCAAAATATAATCGTTGATCTAAATTCAGAAGGCTTTATTTCAAAGGTCTATTATAGAGACTTTCAAGGAAGTGGATTTTTAATAGATAAAATAGAGGAGCTTGGAGTTGGCATTCCCTATGTTGAAAGCTTAAAGAAAAATATATTAAGCCTAGACGATCTTAACAAAGTTTTTGGTTATTACTTTGTTGTAAATACAGTTTTCGGTGTTGTTGGCGCATTAGCAAACTGGAATGAAATTGAAGAGAGAATTTATTTAGCTCAATTCCGTAAATATTTAATCAAATTAGAAGGTCTGGAATCCTTCAAAAGATATCTTTTAGAAAGTAGTCATATTTGGCAGAAAGGAAATTTTCGTTGCTGCATTGAGGGGCATAATGAAAATACAATGGGAAACCCTTGGGATATTTATAATAAAATCGACAACCCTTTAGTATCAAATTTTCCAGCTTTCGGGGAGAATCGTAAAGCTACCTATAAAGCACAGTACCGTAACTACGAACTAGAGTTTACTCATTTTGAATCTGAAGAAGATTATGAAGCTTTTTATAGGTGGCAGAATCAAGATTTTGTTGATGAGTTTTGGGAAATGAAAGGCTCAAAAGATCAGTTGTATCGATATATTAATCAATTGAAAGACAGTCATTATCAAGAGCCAATGCTGTTTAAAGTAAATGGAAAGAGAGTGGGATATTTTGAATTTTACTGGGCAGTTGAAGACCGAATAGCTCCATTTTGTAGACCGCAGTGCTTCGATAGAGGACTCCATCTGTTAATTGGTGAAAGAAATTTTCTTAATACTCGTTTTGTCTATTTATCTATGCTCCATGCAAGTAGATTTTTATTTTTGCAAGACGAGAGGACACAGAATATTTGGGGGGAGCCGAGAAGCGATAATAAGAAGATCAAAAAATTTGCAGCGAGTTTACCGGGGTGGGAATATGTTCGTGATTTTAGCTTTCCACATAAAAAAGCTTCGTTACTACGATGTTCGAGAAATAAATTCTTTGAGGAATTAGGAGGCATTAATGTTTAAGTATGAATATAGTACTAGAAAATTGATGGCAAAAATTATCGAAGAATTACATTTTGAAGATATGCTTCTAATTGAAAAAGATGGTGATGAATTTATTTTAAAACTGTCTAATAATACTTATTTTTTTAAGGCAAGTGTTAGTGCTTGGAAGCAATTGTGGATAAACTCAGAAAGTATTAAGAAAAACGAAGGTGAGAAATTAAGTGTCTTAGATTTCGTTATGGACTTGAATGAAATTTTAGGTATGGATGACCAGACTCTGGCCCAGTTTATTGAAGAGGCAAATCAAACACTTTATGCCGATCTAAAGCTGGCTGAGTTTAAAAATTATTTTAACATTGATCAGCTATTGGAAATCAGCTTTTCACGAAGAGAGCAACTATTAGATGGCCACCCCAAATTGCTTCTTAATAAAGGACGAATCGGCTGGGGAGTAAGCCAATTAGAAAATTTTTCTCCCGAATATGGTGGGCAGTTCAAACTTGTATGGTTAGCGGTTAAGCATGATTTTCTTCTTGAGGGAAGTGATTCTACTTTTTCTTATGAAAACTTTTTGTCCTATCATTCTATCAATGGGTATCAAGAAGGATATACAGTCGTGCCTGTGCATCCGTGGCAGTGGGATCGCTATATTCGCATTCAATTTATGGAATTAATTGAGGCAGGTGATATCATTTTTCTTGGTGAGAAAGGACAGTATTTTACACCACAAGCCTCAATTAGAACCTTATCTTGTGGTTCAGACCATGATGTGAAGCTTTCATTATCTATACTGAATACTTCTTGTGTAAGAGGTATTCCTCAAAGATATATAGAAGCCGGAGCTGACATTTCCAATAAGATATTTGATATCTGTGCTAGTGACTCTAGACTTAATTCTGTTAGAGTTCTAAGAGAATTAAAATCCTTTTCTGTTAAGCACCCGCAATTTCAAAAATTGGATAACTGTTCCTATAGGTACAGAGAGCTTTTTGGCGGTGTCATAAGGGAATCAGTTGAATCGCAAATTGATGACGATGAAATTGCCATGTCATGTGCTTCTTTGCTGATAGAAATAAACGGTGATTCTTTTATTGAAAAAATTTTCAGCGAAGCTCGTTGTACTGTGAATGAATGGCTACAGGCCTACACAATTAATGTCATATTTCCGCTATTTCATCTGCAAACTGAGCATGGTCTAGGACTAGTCGCTCATGGGCAAAATATTATTGTGGTTTTGTCTGACTATATTCCAACAGGAGTCATCCTCAAAGACTTTCAGGGGGACTTAAGACTTAGTACGGAATCGCCCCATAGAAATTGCTCAGCCTTTTCAACGCTGGCAATACTTCCAAAGGAGCATCTTATTCATGACTTATATACCGGTCACTTTATCTCTTTTGTTCGTTATTTTTCAAGGCTATTAGAGGAGAGAGGCGTGATGAAGGAAAAAGATTTTTATTTAATCATGAATCGAACTCTTTCGGAACTTTGTGGGGAGGATAATGTTCTTCTATCTCCAGAGTTTGATCGGATACTCGTTAACAAAGTCAGATTTAAAATTGGTTACTCTGAAACAGCTGATCGTCCTTTACCTATGTTAGGGCAGAAATTACAAAATCCTATTTATACAGAAGGTTTAAGATGAAAATATATGATTTGATTGGAATTGGTATAGGACCGTTTAATTTGAGTTTGGCAGCGCTGCTTCCGGATAACTCCAATGTTTTATTCTTGGATAATAAGCCGGAGTTTAGTTGGCACCAAGAGCTTATGTTTAAAGATGCCTCAATGCAGACGTCTTACTTGAAAGACTTAGTGACACCTGTTGATCCTACTAATAAATTCAGTTTTCTAAATTACCTAGCTGAAAAAGGCCAGTTTTATCACTTTTTAAATACTGATAGAAAGAATGTCACTCGAATTGAATTTGAGGCTTATTGTCGCTGGGCCAGTGAAAAACTGGGAGATAAACTCCGTTTCAATGCGAGAGTCGATCAGGTTAAATTTGAAAATGATTTATTTGTTATAGAAGCATCCGGAGGAGAAAAATACTTAGCTAAAGATATTTGTGTCGCATCTGGTCCTGTGAAAAATATTCCCGAGTGCGCCAAGCCTTTTGTTGGGCATCAAGTATTTCATGCTAAAAGTAGAGAACTTCAAAACCTTAATGTCGAAGGCAAAAGAGTTCTCATTGTAGGTGGTGGGCAGACTGGCGTTGAAATATTCAGAAATCTTTTCAATAACCAAAGAGGAAGAGCACGATCAGTTAGCCTGATC
The DNA here is from genome assembly GCA_964231135.1 of Bacteriovoracaceae bacterium. Classification (GTDB taxonomy): domain Bacteria; phylum Bdellovibrionota; class Bacteriovoracia; order Bacteriovoracales; family Bacteriovoracaceae. The sequence continues at coordinate 54,959 of CAXRIU010000011.1, read as the reverse complement.
TCTGGTAGAGATAATTTAAGACCTCTTGATGAGGGGCCATTTACTAACGAAATTTTCACACCAGATTTTGTAAGTAAATTTTATTATCTTGATCAAGGTTTAAAAGACCAATTTACCGAAAATTTGCTACTAGCAAGTGATGGAAATACTCCTTGCTACCTACAAGAATTATATAACGAATTGTACTTAGAAAAATTTTATCGTAGTGATGCGCCTGAATGCTCTATCATGCCCATGCGTTGGTTGTCGGATGTCAAAAAAATAGACGAAGGCTATGGCCTCACACTTAAAAATTTACTGAGTCAAAAAAATGAGGAACTTCAAGCTGATATTGTTATTCTTGCGACAGGCTTTAGGTCTGAGCTTCCAAAATATCTAGCGCCGATAGAAGATCTATTTTGCTATGATCAAAAAGGTCGCTTAGAAATTGAAGAGAACTATAAACTAAAAACAAAGCTTAATCACAATAATATTTTTGCTATGAATTTCAGTAGGCATGGGCACGGGATCGCAGATCCTCAAACAAGTCTGATGTCCTGGAGAAGTGCAATTATTGCTAATTCAATTATGCAAGAGGATGTTTATAAAGTTCATGCACCACAGACATCTTTTTTAAACTTTTTTAGTTAAACTAAAAATCACTTGGAGACAAATATGAAATTATTTTTGATGCTACTTACATTAACAACAGCAGACTACTGTTTAGCAAAAATAGAGAATCAAACAAGTATTGATCCTAAAAAAAATAAACTGGAAAAAGAGGAAGTTTTAGATAATCCCACATTAAAAACTCTGTCAGGTTCACTAAAGAAATATAGCCTTTACTCTAGTTTTACTTACCGAGGAGCATCTCTTGAAAAGCCTTTTGGAGCAGAGCGACCGAATATATTAAACGCTCAAGAAAAACCTGGTTTAGTGGATATGAGCGGTAACTTAGGGATAAAGTACAGGGCATCTAAGGCAGATAATTTTTCTCTTCAACTGGGGCTTTACTCAACAACTCCGTTTCATAATTCAATTGAAACTGAAAATCAAAAAAATCAAGAAGCTTTTGATGCTAATGGACAGCAAGTAGATGCTGATGACCCTGTCTTTAGTTATTTTAAAACCTATTATTTAGGTTCTTTTCAAAATGTGAGTTTCTTCCAATACCAATATGTGACGAGAGGGATATATAGAGATTTTGGACTGCATTCTGCATTTTCGTTCAGTCACGCTACAGCTTATAGAATAAATAAAGCTTTTTATATTGCCGCAAGTATTAGTTATCAAAATTTTCAGTATGATAAAACTAACGTGAATATTGGTGGGCGTGACTACTCTCTAGCTACTCGTCAAACCGATGATACGCTGAAAGCCAATCTTTCCACTGAGTTTTATCTAAAAAGGAATATTTCTTTCAGATACATTATGGATATTGCTTCTTATTATCGTATGCGTTGGCAAAGCGAAATTGAAAATAGGGACTTTCAGCAAACTCTCGCAATGACTTATTTCTTTAATCGAGACGTTTCGATTTCACCAAATATTCGATTTGTTACCACTGATATTAGGGATGACAGAACTAATATCGGTTTATCGATGAATTTGAATATCTAGTGATTGTATAAAAGTCTTAGTATGATTGCCATCGAGATATAATAGTATTGATGAACTAACATTGAGCCTAAAACTCCCCAGGAGTAGAAAGTAATCAAGTAGGAAAAAATCGCTCCAGCAAATAAAGAAGGGATAATAAAAATTAATCCCATAATTCCAAAATTTATTAAAAGGGGAACGTGAAGAACAAAGAATACCAAAGTGAAAATTTCCACAACTTCTCGTGGTCTTTGGCAATGCTTTTTCAAAAAAAGAACTAGTGCCACGATTAATGTTTGTTGGAAAATAATATCTGCGAGTTTGCCTAGTGCTGTCCCCCAAGTAAGAAGAGGATAAAAAAAGCCCATACCTTCAATTAATTTGCTCCCTTCAACAGTCAAAGGGAAAAACTGCTTCATTCCTACTGAAAGCGTGACAAAAATAACCCCACTCAGAACAATTAGTGGGAGTTGAAGTTTAGGAGACTTGAGTTTAGCTTGCTCACCTATGCGTCTAAAAATTAGATGACCAATAATTGTGACAAAAATAAAATAAGAAATTATGACATGATTATTATGAAGAAACGTGTAACCAGCTGGTTTGAAATATACAACTGTTAAACCAACAACGATAAGCCAATAAACAATCCAAATAAGAACATATTTTTGGATTATTTTATTGGTAATTAATGATTTCATTTTAGCCTTCGCAAGATTTTAAAAAATGCTCTGACATTTTACCAATAAGCTCTTTGCTTGGAACCAATTGCCTATACTTAATATTGGCTAAATCGAATATTTTTTTAGCTATGGTATTACTCTCAGTTCCTTGGTGTTTATCAGAAACATAAATAACTTCTTTGACCTTACTACTGGCCAGAAGTTTTGCACATTCATGGCATGGGAAAAGTGTCACATAGCATCTGGAGTGTTCTAGGCTGGTAGGGGAGTGCAATATTGCATTGGCCTCAGAGTGCACTACGTAGCCATATTTTTGATGCTCTAGGGGTTGAGATTTATCTTTACCCCAAGGAAGCTTTGACTCATCGATTCCTGCAACAAATCCGTTGTAACCCATCGTTAGCTGATGATTATTCTGATCAACAAAAACACATCCGACTTTTGTCGCAGGATCTTTTGATTTGAAGCTTGCCATGACAGCTTGAAGGATAAAATACTCATCCCAGCTGACATGGTTTTTCACTTCAAAATAATTTGGGTTTTGTTCTACCATTGAGCTTCTTCTGGATTCGCTTCGTCAGTATTATTTAAAACACCAATCGCTTCGTCAGCGAGGTTCTGATAGTCCTCATCACTTGCTTGTTCCATCGATGCTTTTGGTCCATTGCTACAAAGTTGTAGGAATTGGTCCATACTCATTCTTAATGTGCTCATCTGATCAAGAATATCACTTACATCGTCATGATCAGAAGCCATCTCTTCTAGAAGTATTTTGGCCAGAACCTTATTAGTTCTTTTCATGAGAGTCTTTAGCGAGTCAAATTCTTTTGGTAACTGAGGGGCATTTAAATATTCATCTAGTGCCTCATCAACACCTTTTTTCTTAGCTTGCTCTACGAACTGGCGCATTTCTTTGGCTGACTTTCCTATTAGGTGATCAACAACTTTTTCTTGTTCTTCTTTATCGAGCTTGATGATCTGGTTTGCTTGTGAAGCGTTTAGTTCTCCATGACGCCTTAGATTTTTAACGGCATCACTTGATTTTTCCTCTCTCTCAATTGCGGACTTAATCACTTTTTTGGATAAGCCCGTTTTTTCTGCAGTTAAATCAATGAATGATCTTTTATCGTTTGGAAGGTCTTTTTGAATTTCATTACCAGCTGGAGTGCTGAGATCCTCTTCATCTGTTTTAACCGCTTCAGGGAAAAGGCTTTCGTAGAGATTTCTACCACGGGCCAAGAGTTGTTCCATTTCAACTTTACCTAGGTCAAGTCTAACGAGGTTTTCGTCGATCGAAATAAGTTCTTGTTCAATTTCTGTTTTTTCCACACGGCTTACAGGAACTTCTGTTCTGCCCATTGCTTTAAGGGCCGTATACCTTCTACCACCAGCGATCAATTCGTTCTTCTCGTTAACGACGATTGGATTGATCAATCCTACAGTCTCAATACTTTTCATTAGCTTTTCAACATCAGTATCAAGTCTTAAATAGGGGTTGTTTACAATAATTGTATCAATGTTTACGTATTCCATGTTCTCTCCTGTGGGAAAGTAAACTAACGATCTCAATGGAATTTGTCATGGGAAAATTAAGGAAGAGAAAAATTTTAACACAAAACAAAAATTATTTTGCGCCATCATCTCCGATCGCACCGACTGGACAGGCTGCTAGAGCGTTTTCACATTCTTCCAAAGCCTCGGAATTGCTAGGTTGTTTGGCCACATATGCATGACCATCATCGTCATTCATCTCGAAAAAACCTGGCGCTTCTACGCAGCAGGCATCACAAGCAATGCATTGGTCGTCGACATAATATTTTCCTGGAACGTTTTGTTTCCAGCGTGCTTCAAAATCGGCCATAAAAAAAGGGTCCTCTAAGGGACCCTTATACTGTATTTAAATTTTTATGACTAGTGTCTTAGTCGAAAGTTACTCGTGTTGTAACTTTTGCATTGTTTTCAGAGTAAGTCACAATGGCCTGTTGAGCACCAAATGAGCCATAGTTTTTACTTTGCTCAAGTTCTTTTTGGACTTCTTCGTCTGTTACAGGCTTATTCTTATAGTCTGTCATCTTAAAGTACGTCACGTGAGTTTGATTTTCCTTTTGGACTACTTTATTAGTATTTTTGTTTTTAAACATAGGAAGTAGTTCTTCGAAATCGATTTCTGCATTTTTAATTTTTACATTTAACGGAGAGATCGTTGTGTCTTGGATGAATTCTAGATCATATTTCTTAACAACTTTATTAACTTCATTTTTCTTTCCTCTTTCTAACGCTATGGCCACTTCTTTTTTAATTTTTTCGTTTAGTTCAGAAAGCTCTTTTCTCTTCGTTTTTTGTAAATGCTTTTTCACCAATTCATTCTTCACTTTAGAAAGCGGTTTGGCAGTTTGCTTATCAAAATCAGCTTTTGCTTTATAAGTTTTGTATAAAGAGTCGATTGTATTCTTATTTCCTTCAGTAGCGATAAAATCATTTACCTCTTTGTTAGAAACATCAATATTTTTTGTCATATCCTCTTTAGCGAAAGTCACAACCCATGCATTAGCTTCTTGGCTTTGGTAGTTTAATCTTTCTTTTACGAATGATTTAGACTCAATCCCTGAAACTGCAAGTAATTGATTTAGCTTCATCATTTTAATTTCAGCAGCAGTATCTTCTTCAAATTTAGCTGGAGTTAATTTATTTGCCGCTAGAAGTTGTTTATATTTATTTACATCAAAGTTCTCACCAGTTTTAAAGAAAGGATACTTTTTAATCTGATCTTTAATTTCAGCGGAGCTGGCTTCTAAGTTCATCTCGTTGGCAAAATTTAAGAGGTATTTGCTTCTAATGGCCTGTTGTAGCGCCATCTCTCTAATTCTGAAGTCTTTAATTTGTTTTGTCGTAAGAGATTTACCTCCACCAAGAGTTTGACTATAACGGCTTAAAAGTTGCTCATAGGCCATATTGTATTCACGTCTTGTAACTGGAGTTCCGTCTACAGTTGCAACTGAGTTCGATGATCCACTGATTCCTTCAAATCCTGTAAAAGCAAAACTCACCATAATGGCCAGCATAATACAGGTAAGAAAAAAGTAAGAGATTTTGTCTGAGAAATTCTTCATGTTACTCCTTTTATTTTGAACGTAAATTGTAACCCGAGATACTGCAAAGTCAATCTGACATAGCGCGTAAATCCCTGAAATTATTGGCAGAAAGACTTATATTCGTTAATCTTTAAGTAATTTCAAGGAGTGGAGATTGAATCGTTTTACGTTTGACTCGTCGCGCTGGAAGCTGCTGTGCAATTTTATTGTTATTGTCATCTCCCTATATGGTATCGCGACCCAAAAATTTACTGTGAAGAAGACTACTATATTTGAACAGGCCCTTATCGAATTATTAGCGCCGATTCAGAAAGGAACTATGAGTGTAAAGGATTCTATAGCACAAACTTTTAGTCGCTATATTTTTATCGTAAACACACGAGAGGAAAACGAAAAATTAAAGTCTGAATTAGAAGAAATGCAAAATAAAATTTTTACTTTGAATGAAGTAAAAAAAGAAAATGAAAGACTGAAACAGCTTCTCGATTTTGGAAAAGATATCGAAAGAAAAAAAGTTCTAGCACAAGTCGTAAGTTGGGATTCATCAAATGAATTTAAAGTTTTAAGAATTAACAAGGGGGAAAATCACGGACTGAAGCTATTATCGCCGGTAATTACTCAGACGGGACTGGTTGGTTATGTCTATAGAGTAAGTCCTAATTACGCAGATATTCTTACTATTCTAGATCAGAATAATAGAGTTGATGCAATCGTAACCAGAACTAGGACACATGGAATCTTAGAGGGACATTCGGATTTTATCTGCCAATTTAAATATGTTTCAAGAACAGAAAAACTTGAAATAGGAGACATTATTATTACAGCTGGTTTAGGTGAGATATATCCTAAGGGTATAAAGGTTGGGTCCATCTCTCAAATTGATAAAGAGAACTTTGGGATCACCCAAAAGATAGAGGTCACTCCGAGTGTAGATTTTGACAAGCTTGAAGAAGTCGTTGTTCTTTTAGATCACGAAGGTAAGGTCGACTATAAGAATGAAGTGATGAGCTTAAGTGTCGAGGAGGCGCAGTGAATAAGTATTCAATAAAAGATATAGCACTTGGTCTAATCAAAACTTCGCTCTTATTGGTTTTTATGGAACTCATTTCCTCTGTGATTTTTCCAGCGATTGGTTTTCAAGAGTTTAAGCCTGCATTCAATGTACTTATAGTTCTCTTCTTAGCATTCAAGCTTGAAACGCCTGGTTTAGCTTTTTTAATTTTGATATTTCAATATATCCACTCAATTTTTTCTATCGAAGGTTGGGCTGCAGGGACTCTAACGGGAATTTTGATTTCTCTCTCAGTTAAATACGTTCGTGAAATGCTTAACTTCTCAACCGCGATAAGTACCATCGTTGTTGTGCAGATTTTTCAATTGGGTTGGTATTTTCTTATTTCATTTATCATCAGTTTAAAGATGGGAGACTTCTCCGGTTTTCTTGGTATCTTTGTTGATTACCTACCAGAAAGTTTATTCCTATCTGCTATTTCCCATCACTTCTTTATGCTGATGGATAGAATTTGGAAGGTTAATAAAAAACCTATGGGAGCATTTATCTAAATGTTTGGTGACGAAGAACTAATTAAGATGCACAGGGCCCGGGCAACCGCGGTCGCGAATATAATCATCTTTTGTTTTTTTATTGTATTAGTAAGACTTTGGTACTTACAGATTTACCGTGGTGAAAAATACCATGAGTATAGTATCCAAAACAGATTGAGAAAAGAGATCGTCCGTGCACCTCGTGGGATGATGTACAGTCGAAACGATACACTTTTAGTGGATAATATTCCCCGCTTTGATGCCGTTTTGACCAGACAGTTTCTACAGAAAAAAGACAAAACATTGAAAAGGCTAGCTGAAATTCTTGATATGGACGTCGATACAATTGATAAAATTATCAAAAAGAATTCTTATCAGGCCAAGTATAGACCTATCATTATAAAGAAAAATATTTCGCTCGAAGAGGTTGCAAAAATTGAAACTGAAAACGCCAGCCTTCCTGGAATTTTTGTCGATACATTTATATCTAGGGAATATGTTGATGAAGAAGTAGGTGCCCACCTACTAGGTTATATTTCAGAAATTTCTCAGGAAAAGCTTCCTACTTATCAAACCAGAGATAAGCTAGATTATGCTCTTGGAGATTTTATTGGTCAGTTTGGAATCGAAGAGATTATGGACAGAAGCCTGAGAGGAGAAAACGGATACGAGTTCGTAGAGGTTGACGCTCTAGGAAGAAAGAAAAAATATATCAACACCGACAACCTTTTTAAAGGAATAGAAGATAAGCCGCCTAGACCAGGGAAAAACTTGAAGCTTACCATTGATAGGGATATGCAGCTCGCTGCATATGAAGCTCTAAAAGGTCAATCGGGAAGTGTTGTTGCAATCGATGTTGAAACAGGACAATTACTTACAATGATTTCAACTCCAGCTTTCAAGCCTTCGGAGTTTTCCAAAGGTTTAACTCAAGAGTATTGGTCTTCACTGATTAATAATGAAGAAAAGCCTTTGGGTGATAGAAGTATTCAAAACCACTTTTCACCGGGATCTACTTTTAAGCCTTTTACTGCAATAGCAGCGCTTGAAGAAGGGATTATCGATGGAAATTCTAAAATTCGATGTCACGGATCCTTTCGGTTTGGACGTAGAACTTATCACTCGTGGAAAAGATATGGGACTGAGAAGATGGATATTACAGATGCGTTAAAGCACTCTTGTAATATTTATTTCTATAAAGTAGCGACCGAGTTAGATATTGATGTACTGGCTAAGTATGCGCGAATGTTTGGCTTTGGGAAAAAAACTGGAATTCAACTTCCAAGAGAAGTTTCTGGGCTGATTCCAACGAAAGAATGGAAATTAAAAAGAAATGGAGTTGAATGGCAGAAAGGAGAGACTCTCTCTTGTTCGATCGGGCAGTCCTATGTACTTGTTTCGACACTACAACTCGCAAATGCATATGCTGCTATCGCGACCAAAGGGAAACTATTTAAACCGTATGTCGTACAATCTGTTTTCGACAATCAAGGTAATACGCTTAAAACTTTTGAGCCAGAACTTATTAGAGAAATTAAATTAAATGATAAAACTTGGGATTTAGTTCGTGAAGGACTTTATAAAGTTGTGAATGAGCCAAATGGTACAGGTTGGTGGCGTCGAGGTCTTGGAAATCAGATGGCCGGAAAGTCTGGTACTTCCCAAGTTGTTAGGGCCCAGTCAAAAGAACAGCTATATTCGAAATGTTCAGAGATGGAATATAAGTACAGGCACCATGGTGTTTTTGTTGCTTTTGCACCATTTGATAATCCGAAAATTGCAGTGGCATCATTGGTGGAACATGGTTGTGGTGGATCTAGTGCAGCCGCTCCTGTCGTGGAAAAAGTCGTTAATACCTATATGAAAAAATACTTACCTGAGAAATATGAAAAGCAGGTAAAGAAAGAAAAAGAACAACTTGCACGCTTCTATCGTAAGAGAAAGGCCGAACAAGAAGAAAAAGAAAGACAAAAAGAAGCAGAAGCTGAAGATGAGACAGAGGGATAATTTTGAACCAGACGCTTATTAATTTTTTTAAAAAGTACGATTATAGTTTTTTCCTTCCTATGTATGCCATTTTTTTCTTAGGCATATTAAATCTCTATAGTGCTACCCATGCCCACACTTCAGAGCATATGCAAGATTTATATAAGTCACAAATTATGTGGTTTGGAGTTGCAAATCTAGTGGCATTAGTGGTTAGCCTTTTTCCTCCAAAAAGTCTCTTTAGGCTTTCTTATTGGGCTTACGCATTTAATGTATTCCTGCTTATTCTTGTTCTCGTTATGGGGCAAAAAGGAATGGGGGCCCAAAGGTGGCTAGTTATTGGTGGATTTCGTCTTCAGCCATCCGAGCTCATGAAAATATCTCTAGCTTTAGCTCTTGCTCGTTATTTTGTTAAAAATAATCCAGAAAGAGAACTGACACTTAAACAGTTGATTGTACCATTTATTATAACGATGATTCCTACCGTCCTGATTGTCTTACAACCAGACTTAGGAACTGGATTACTACTTATTTTAATTTTTCTAGTTGTGGCGTTTTTTAAGAGATTAAAATGGAAGTCTATCGGAATCTTAGTTCTTCTTGGATTACTTTCGGGCAGTGTCATGTACAAATATGGATTGAAAGATTATCAGAAAAGAAGAATTTTGACTTTCATCGATCCACAGGCGGATGCTAAAGGGTCAGGTTACAATGCCATTCAATCACAGATCGCAATTGGCTCGGGAAGGATTTTTGGAAAAGGTTTCAAAAAGTCTTCTCAGGCATCACTGAACTTTTTACCTGAGAACCATACCGACTTTGTATTTTCGATCTTTAATGAAGAACATGGATTTTTTGGATCAATTATCCTCATGGCCTTTTATATTATTTTATTTTTGAGATTTGTCTGGCTATCAGGTGCAGTGTTGCGTTTTTACGACTCAGTTTTGGCCATTGGGGTCATGTCTATTTTCTTTTGGCATACCTTTATTAATATGTGCATGGTCATGGGATTGATGCCAGTTGTAGGTCTACCACTTCCTCTCATGAGCTATGGGGGATCAAGTTTACTGACATTCGGAGTCTGTATAGGGATTGCGACGAGTTTAAGTAATTCAAGAAATCTATTCTAGTTGGCCTGAAAATTGCGACTATATTACCCAGAGTGCAGGATTTAGCGCAAAAAAAGGGTATTTAATGTCTAAATTTTTAACAGTTGTATGCTTATTAATCTGTTCCTCAGCATTTAGTGCTGAACAACCAGTTCACGTGGTAACTCTTGAACTTGTAGAGTCGATGTTATGGCATGAGGGGATCATCCCTAGTTCCGAAAATTCACAGCAAGCTAGGCTAGCAGAAGAGTTAAGTGTGGCGGTAGATATACTGGACGGGGCTTTGTAATAGTACTATATTGGTATTATGCAAAAACTATCGCAAATCGGTTCTCTATTAAAAAAAATCTATCGCCAGTACTCATCTGACGTCTTAGATGATTTGCAGTCTCAGGGCTTTCTTGATTTGAGGCCTAGTTTTCTTGAAATTTTAATGTATTTGAGTGAACACTCGGGTAGTTCAATCAAAGTCATAGGTGAGTCTTGTGGTCTTAAAAAACAGACAATGACTTCACATTTAAATGAGCTTGAAAAACGAGGGTATGTCATAAGAAAAACAAATGAAAAAGATCGTAGAGAGCAAGTGGTTATTCTCACTGATTATGGTGAAAAATTTCGTTATGCTCTTCAGAAAGTTGTCGAGAAACAGGAGGCGAGGTATCTCGAGCGTGTGGGGGAAGTCGAACTTGATAGAGTACTTCATACCTTAGAAAATCTTCATTCAAAAATGTCTGTGAAAGAATCAAGTTCTGAGCAGCAATTATTAATCTAAGCGGCGTCACCGCGAGAAACAAACTCTTTTAAGTTTTTAAATTCAGGCCAGTAACTATAACCACCAGAAATATTTGATAAGTAGAAATATCCATGCAGGTTTAAGAACTTACATGCTTTGATAGATTTAACCCCATTTTCAGAAATAATCATATAATGCTTAGACTTACCTGGAAGTCGGTGCAAATTTTGGGCAAGATCATCTAGAGGAATTTTCAGAGCTTCTGGAAACTCCTTGATCGGTTCGTAGCTGTTAGCGCTTACATCGAGTAGGACGAAGTCTTGATCGAGATTATTATAAATTTTGTATGCGCCCTCTGGAGTAAGGTCTACATAGCTTCTCTTGTTGATAATATAATCATCTGAAATGCTGTCGCCATTTTTAAGACGTAGAATATGAGATTTTTTAAGACCAGCTTCAAAATGCAATTCTTGGGTAAGCTTATGCATGGCCAATTGTAAGTCGGCAACTTGCTTCTTAAGTCGGTTGATTTCCTTGATATGTGATTCGTCTCTAAAAAACATAGGGCACCCCATCTATAAGTATATGGTGCGCAACAATAATTTAAAAGAACGGGTAAATAGTTCCAAAATGGATTTGAGTAATAATAATCGAAGTTAGAAAAGCTCCCAGTAAGTATATAGAAAAACCATAAATACCTTGTCCCAGGTGAATCGTATTATCATTATTTGAGTGATCAGGTTTTATTGAAATCCTAAAAACGTAGGACAGCCCGTAGTAGAAAAGTGGCAATATCAGCACACTTAAATTAACTTTTAAGAGTACTTGAATAAGAAAGTCAGTTAAGTCGTAGTTCTCTTGAGTATAAGACGACATCATAATTACCGTATTTCCTAGTAGAAAACCGGAATAAGCGATTGCAAGTCCAATATTCTTCTGAATCATTAAGCTATTGAAAGAGAGAGGACTTATATATTTAAATAGGCGTGTACTCACGCCGTAGATGACTAATGATTGCAGCCAAAAAACCACGAGGTTCATAAGGGAGCTTTCCGCTGATTCCAAGATCTTACTAATAAGAAATCCTTGGCAAATAGCATTGATAAAATTAACCATAATATAAGCATAATTAGGGTTTTTAAAAATTTCGTCGTGGTAGTTAAAATTAAAAAAGATAATATTTTCCGTAATAAGAATTGAAAGTAAGTAGAGTACGAATCCAATTGCAGCCCAAATAGCAAATTCAGTTGGGGAATTAATAGTGTATGCTTTTGAATAAACTATGATTAATCCAATAAAGCGTGAAAAAATATGAATAAGATCTGCAGTATTTACAGGTTTAAATCTCAGTGAAAAGAACTTAGCTCTTGGACTTGGAAAAAAGAAAACATGCAGATTCTTATAGATAAAGGCGAAAAAGAGAATCGCCAAAGCTACTAATTTAAAATTTAAGTTTAGATTCACAAAATGCAGTAGGTGAGAAATAAAAAGTCCTGTGAAAATAAAGATCAAAAACTCATAGATTCCGTGATCGAAATCGTCAAGTTTCGTCTTCACAGGATGGTCGAATGTATTGTGAAGAAAAAGCTTTCTAAAAAGAAAAAGAAATACTGGAATGAGTATAAAACCAATACCAATTCGCATAAGAACATTGAATAAATAGTCTGTGATAAGAATAGGACTCTCTGTTAAAGAAGAGGCGAGAATCAATGAGTGGCAAAGGATAAACCCTGTGTACCCAAACGCTAAACTTCCGTTTTTTTGAATCATAAGTTTGCTAAATGAGTTCGGACTGTAAAATTTGTAAAGCCTAGTACTTGCACCATAGGCAATCACGGTGATTAGCCACAATATTGCGTACTTGATAATCGAGTATTGAGACACTAGAAACAATTGCTTTAAAATAAATGCGACCCCAATGGCATTGGTGAAGCTGATAAGTCCATAAGCGGAGTTTTTCTTTTTTTGAACCTCATCGATGAAATTTTGCTTTTGAAAGATAACCCAATCAGTGATGAATAATGTGATCAGGTAGGTTGAAATACCAATCGTACTCCATATGAAAAAATGTATAGTGCTGAAGGCCATTCCAATATATTCGTTAAATTCTAAAGCAGAATAGATAATTCCTACACCCAATACTCTTCCGAAAAATGTGAGGGTGTTGATGTAGTTAAGACTTGGAGTGAGGTTTTTAAGTATCTGCTGTCTATGGGAAGGGTAAAATAGAACATGAGCGTATTTGAAAACAAAATAACTCGCGCAGATATATAGAGTAAAAATCATTCTAATTAAAAGTTTATCAAATATCTCGCTCATAATTTCTTCTCAATAAAGTTTTCGTTAAAATAACGTTTTAAATATTTTTTTGTCGAAAACTGAGGTTGTTTGCTTCGTTCAAAATAAGAGGAGAATACCTTTCTGGTAATAGTTCCATCCAGCCCAAACTCTTGGTTTTCACCAAAAAAAGGCTTTCCTTGCTCAAGATGTATTTGAATTTTATTTTTTAATTTTACGGAAGGGCTGAAATCTTCCCAACCTAGGTAGCGAACTAAGTTTTTGTAGGCACCAAAAAACTGCCATCTTCTTTCACCTGAAGGATGTTTTATCCATTTGCCCAGGTTTTTATCTCCAATAAATACACTACCAGGAGGAAGTGGGGTGAAACTAGGCTCACCATTTCGATTCCTTCTAAAAACAGACATACCGAGGTATTGCTTTTGTTTTTCAGAATAAAGCTCTGATGTTTTAACTATGAGCTCTTCATAGGATTGATAACCGTAGACGATTTTATATTTGTGGTAATAGGTCTTTATTAGAAAACCGGTCGAGTGAATATCTGTAAAGATAACGGAGACAGGAGCTCCTTTAACTAAGCTCTCAATTCCAGCAGAAGAATTAATATATCCAATACCGTATTCACTTGGAGAGAAGGATTTTGAGAGTCCTAGATAGATAACCAGTAAAATTCCGTAAAAGATAAGTTTATTCATTCGATTTTATAATTTTTATAATCTCTTTTTGAGTTGCAGCACTTAGGTCTTGAAATTCACAATGAATTCTATCAACTGTGTGTGCCCTTGAAAATTTTTCAAATAAATCAGTGGCCTCATTTATATTACGGGCAAAATCAGAACCGGAAGCAATAGAATAATTTCTCATTACTTTTAACGGGTATTTATTTTGCTGAATATTAGTGTGGTCATAGTATTTGGAGAGTCTTCCACTTGAAGAGCACTTGATATAGTCGATATTCTCTCTGTTTAAAAAATTCTCTAAGTTTTCAAGGTTTTTCACTTGGTCTTGTCCAAAAGCTTCAAAAATCTTTTGAGGGATTGAGTTTCTTACAATCTTCTGCGCCCACTCATTGGAGCTAGTTCTTAAAGTTTTCATGAGAAAATGGTCATCATGTTTTAAATACTCTTCTATATCTGAAGGGATTGAATATTCATTTGGAGCGTATTTAAAATATCTTTTGAGCATTTTTTCTAAACAAACTGATTTGTAATGAAAATAAACCATAAGAAACATATGGAATCGACACAGAAGAAAATCATCAAATGTCGCAACTGCTCGTTCTGAAATACCCAAGTAAGCTTTTCCATCTTCGACTACGTAACCAAGGTTATCAATAATCCAGTCGAGATCAAATTTACCGTAGCTTACTCCACAGAAATAACTATCTCTTAGAAGATAATCCATTCTATCGCAGTCCATCTCACTCGATACAAACTGGTGAAGCATGGGAAAAAAGTTGATCCCATCAATTGTAAAATATTCTGGCTTTTGCGTTTCACCGATAACTAGTTCTGCAATCTGTTCTACTTCTACACCAAATTGATCACGAACATCTTTAAAAGACTCAGTTAAGCTAGAATCAATAATTGATTTTATTGTGTAATCTTCGTGATTAGCTTGTCTTGTCGGATCATCAACAAAATTTTTTGGAAGATTTAATTCGGAAACATTCGGCATAACAAATTCAGTTGTATGCGACAGAGGAGCGTGCCCGATATCATGAAGTAAGCAGGCCAGTCTTACGGTTTGTTTTAGTTTTTGGAGGTCGGGAGAGTTAGGAAACTCTTTAAAGACTTGCGCAAAAATTTTTGAAGAAACATCCATCACTCCGATAGAGTGAAGGTATCTTGTATGAGTGGCTCCAGGAAAAACATACTCTGAAAAACCTAATTGTTTAATTGATCTAAGTCTTTGAAAAAAAGGATTCTCGAGAATAGCAATTTCTTCGTCTAAGACCTTTATCGATCCATGAACGGGATCTCTAACTTCCATAATGTCCTCAAATTTTTGACTGGTTCTCTTCTAGCCACTGACAAATATCGCTAGATTCGAAAAGTGGTTCGCCCTCTATGTATAAACAAGGAACTGTTGTGCGACCTGTTTTTTGAATGTGAAATTCTCTATTTGCAGGAACTTCTAGGGTATTTTTAAATGATATTTTTGCCTCAAGCCCCAGTTCATCAATCTTTCTCAAGACTCTCATGCAAAAGGGGCATTGAGTGTAATAATAAAGTTCTAGTCTCATTAAAATGGATCTTCCTCGTCGTCAGAACTATCAGCTTTATCAAGGTCATATCCTACTGGTTTACCTTGAGCGTAAGCTAAATCTTCATCATATGGATCAACGTCATCATTCTCGAAGTCTTCTGGTTGATCTAAACCTTCATCGTAAGACCAGCCATATCCAAAAGCATTGGTTTCTTGTTCATCATCAGGATTATATTCATCAGCTAATGAAAAATTACTTTCAGGCTTTTCATCTGAAGCTGTTTCTTCAACTTCATCTGTAAGTATTTCATCTTCTAAATTTTCCTCGACAGGTACTGTAGCAGCAGCTACTGGAGGTATTACCGATTCAACTTTTTCAATTTTAATCTTTTCTGTTTTAGCTATCTTTTTAGCAGCCTTAGTTGCTGGCTTCTTAGTCGGTTTCTTAGCTACTTTTTTAGCCGCTTTTTTTGCGACCTTCTTAGCAGTTTTCTTTGCTACTTTTTTAGCCGCTTTTTTTGTAACTTTCTTAGCAGTCTTCTTTGCAACTTTTTTAGCCGCTTTTTTTGCAACTTTTTTCTTAGCTGCTTTTTTCGCAACTTTCTTAGCAGTCTTCTTTGCTACTTTTTTCTTTGCTACTTTTTTAGCAGTTTTCTTCGCAACTTTTTTTGCAACTTTTTTTGCTACTTTCTTTTTCGCAACTTTTTTGGCTGCTTTCTTTGCTACTTTCTTAGCGGGTTTTTTTGCGACTTTTTTCTTCGCGGTTTTCTTTGTTACTTTTTTTGCTGCTTTCTTCTTTGCCACGGACTTAATCCTTTCCAAAATTTTTAACATAAAAAATCCTACTGTTTTAGTAAGAAAAACACCTAATAAACGGCATGACAAGGTTAATTTTAATGGGCAATATCGTTAAGATCAATCCCTAAGGTGGAAGGATTTAGAGGATTTTTAAACTCTTTTCGCTGCGCCTCGTTAGATATGGACTTAGGATCACCTTCTGCATAGATAAGAATCTTACTATTGTTATTGTAAGAATCACTACTACCTGGGCCGACTGATTTTAGCGGGATAAATTTAGTTGAGTAGTAATTTCTAATCATGACTTGTTGGGAGCCTCTTGCCGAAGCAGGGTTATTTTGGATGGCTGAATTATTCACATTACGAAATTCACCCGGACGGTAGGCGGAAAAAATTTGACTCCTTAGGTCTTCATTCACAGGAAGAGCATAATCAAAATTATAGTTTCGAAGCAGGATAGTGTTCGACCAGCGGCTTTGCATTAATTCTGGTAGTGGGGTAGGACAATTATCTGTAGACCTAACTAAATCTGAAGACCCTGAATAAAAATAGATAAATCTTCCTGCAATTGAGGCACAACTCGGTTTGGCCGATTTTAAAAGATCTGGTGCTCCTGAGAATTCAGCTGAAGTTAAATCACTTAATGCTCTAGCTGCGGCTGCACCAGTATTGGTACCAGAGCTTCCAGATTGGTTTTTGGTAAAAATATCTGCTGCAACCTGATTCATAGAAGCTTTGTATTTTAAGATAGCTGGCTCCTGACGAGAGATATAGTTTTGTAAAACCTCTCTTAATTCTCCTTGGGACCTATACAGAAAATACGGATTAGCAGTCTCATATAAAGGACCATAAATTTGGGCATCCCAAACTTGATACTCACGGCCCGTGGCATCAGTAATTATTCTTTTGCTCTCTCCTGTAATTAAACCGTAAGAGTCAGTTTCTTTGGCCCTGTTAACAGCACTTGGAGTTGGAATCAACCAATTATGTGCTTCGTAAAGTGTGGGGGCGGACGACAGAACAATTCCATCATTTACGGCAGTTGAATCAACAACACTATTAAAGCCGCGCAGTAGATTTCTAAACTTTTGAAACATCGGCTTATTATAAAGACCGGCTTTTGCTTGCGGAGTCGTCTGTTTGTATCCTAGTACTTGTATTGGGTCCTCTGCATAATAGCTACTCGCATCGGTAGGAGAGCCATTAGGATAATCGTAAACTAGGTTCGGAACTCCAAAGAAAACTCCATTTCCATCTCCAATAAAACCACCAATCACGTCACCTGCTGAACTCAACCAAAACTGATCCGCATTAAGTCCGGAGTTTATAGGAACTGGCATGCCCGGAACATAGACTCCAACAGGAACAGTGTTTCCATTCAAATCTCTAAATGATTGAGTGGCCAAAGCAGAAATATAAGGAGAAGACTTTCTATTACTTCTAGATCTTATTTCTTTATTAGATGAGACATCAAAAACCTGAGGACCAATTCTTCCCCCGATTGGCTTGGCAGCTGCGTAGGCTTTAAGAACGATATCGTTAGCGAAAGGATTAAAGAGTCCGATAAATTTTGCTTTTCCCTCGACTGCATAATAGGTGAGGTAATCAGGATTTTTTACAAAATGTAGCGGGTAGCCTGGAACAGGTAAGCCCATTTTTGTGACACTACATTGTCCCTCTGAATCAATAAGAGTTCCATTGATATTAAGCTTATCTTGGCTAACAGCAAAGGTGGTATAAAAAGGAGCATAGTTCGCAGTAATAAGCTGCAGGTCAAGATAGTACTTATTAAGAGCAGAGCTTGCAGAGGGGATAAGTAAATCACTTAAAGAGTTTGGATCTGCAGGTCTAAGTTGTGGAGGAATTTCCGTTAAAGTGAAACTATTTTTCATTTCATTATCAACATCTGAACCCAGATTTCTCATTGCACTTAGATAAGCTTTAAGTGGTCTTTCTTGATGGGATAATTGCATTTCAGAAGCTGATTTTTTACAGTTAACACCCGAGCCGACATCACCACATAGTCCCTCTTCTGGAGGATAGTTTACTTCTGATTCTAAGTTTCTCATTCTTAAGGCGAGCTCGAAAGCCTTAGGAAAAGCTCCCATAAAATTGATCGCCATTTGAGGGGATTCAGCTTGAATATTATTGGTCACATCTCCCAACGTTTCAGTTACGTTATAGGCCCAGGTATTAGCTGTTAAAAAATTTAGCTCAGTTCTTAATGAGCAGTCTGTGGATTTTTCTGCAACAATTGAGTCGATAAATGCATTTGTAGTTTCATCCATACCAAGTACGTTTTGACGATTAAAACGAGGAAGTCCGGGAACAAGAAATCGGGTGCACAGCCCCACTTGGCCGGTATTAGCAAAATCAATACAAGTCGATGGAAAATTATATTGATCTTCACCGCCGCCGGTGGCTGCTGTACGGTTATAACAGGCCATGGTGAAGTCCATTTTGTCGCCAAGAGTTTTTGGTAAACAACCAGCACCATTGATTTGAGGAGGAGCCACTTCAGTTACACCTTCCAGATTAAGGCCTCCCAGGACGTAATATTTAAACATCCATTCTTTAAATACATTTCTCATTGCCCAGTTCATATAACCAATATTTGTTAGCTGCCTGGCCTGCACACTTGCACCAGCATATGCGGCAGCATCAGTGGCGTTTTGTAGGTTTATTTTTGCTTTAACAAAAATGCCAATATTTATAATGAAGGCCATCATCGTGATCATGACGATCACCGAAGTAGAGAAAAATATGGAAATTTGACCGCGCTCTTTATTCATTCAGTATCATTTAGTCCTGGGCAAAATTTGCTGGGATCAGCTCGTCACCATGTTTAGTGTCATTTTAGCAATAAATTTCAAACTCCATCAACATAAGTTCTGGAAATCTTATGATTAAACTTGGTACGCACATTGCGTTAGAGATAGGTGAGTTCACAGGGTGCCGATCTGTGAACGTTGGACGTTATTTGAACTCGGTATTCCCTCTATTGTTCTTTTTTCTTATTGTTCGCCCCTGGGGTATGGAGATACCCCGGAGGTCCTTTTTCTCTTTAAAAATTAGTGGGTTATCGAGGTGAAAATTCTTCCATCTTTGAATCAGTTAAATGGTGTGATTAACTTATAGTAGGGAGTCTGCATGAAAAATATGAGTTCATTACAATCAAAAAAATTTTATCGGGTCAAAAAACCCGCTAGAGAGTTTTTATGTGCTCTATGCTCAGCTCCTAGACAGACTCGCTACTCTAAAAACTTATCTTTAATGAACTACCTGCAGGTCTTGTTGGTTAGTGCCACCGCAATTTATTTTTTGTACCCACTTATGGGGCTCAAAGCTTCTTTTTTGTTTTTTCCTATTTGGCTTTGTTTTGAACTAACCAATAAGCTTCTTTATCGTAAGGAGCTACCTTGTCCATATTGTGGATTTGATCCTACTTGGTATCGCCGAGATGTAAGGGTTGCTAACAAAATGGTTAAGGATTTTTGGCAGTCTAATTTTCCTGACCTCGTGCAAAAAAAACAAGAGCTAAGCGGGGAATCAGTTAAAGAAACAGCTGTAGCTCAAGCTCCCGCAAATATTGCAGATTATGAGGACTTTGATTCCATTGCGCATAGTTAAACAAAAATAATTTTAAAGGCTTATAAGCTCCTAATAATGCTCTAGCATTGCTTTTTTCTCTTCTATACCAGTGAAATATCCTTTCAATTTGGTATTATTAGTTATAGTAATCAGGTTAGAGAGAAATTTAAGGAGAAAAGATGAGCGTTAACAAAGTTATTATCCTTGGTCGTTTAGGACAAGACCCTGAAATTAAGTACACACCGTCTGGTGCAGCTGTTTGTAATTTTTCACTTGCAACAAGTGAAACATGGAATGATAAGAACTCTGGTCAAAAACAAGAGAGAACTGAATGGCATAGAATTGTTGTTTGGGGAAAACTAGCAGAATTATGTAATCAATATCTTTCTAAGGGAAGACAAGCATTCGTTGAAGGTAAACTTCAAACTCGTGCTTGGGATGATAAAAACGGACAAAAAAGATATACCACAGAAATTAACGCAACTACTGTTCAGTTTATTGGTGGTGCTTCAACTGGTGCAAGCAATAACGATTATAACCAATCAGCTCCTAATCACTCAGATGATAGCAATAACGGTTACGACATTAGCACCGATGCAAGCTTCGCGTCAGACGATATTCCTTTCTAGAAAATAATAGATAAAATTAGATTATAGAAATCCCCTCCATGCGAGGGGATTTTTTTTTCTCACTCGCATCCTATGTTATCCTGATGTTAAAATATTGATATTCAAAAGGAATATTGTGGGTGAGAGAAGTTTTTTTTCAGTAAATTATGACCTTATAGTGCGCAACACTGTTATGCCTTACGATCTTTATGTAAACGCATCGGCGTTAAAGGATAAACAAAAATATGTTCGTATCTTTCCGCAAGGTGAAGAGTTATCCGAAGAAGATCTTGAAAATTTTAAAGGTAAGTATAGGCAACTTTACGTAGCAGAAGATCAGCGTAAGTTTTATATGAAAAGCTTGGTTCAGTCTGATTCAATTGAGGATGAAGACGCAGTCACGTTTATCAAAGATTCGGCCATAAACCATTTACAAAAAGTTTTCGATCCTAAAAAAGAGTTCAGTACAGAAATTCTTTACGAAACTATCCGCGGTTGTAAAGATGCGGTGGAGAATATGATTGATGTGCTTGATGACTACAATATTGATGGGTTGAGAATGTTAATAGGAAACTTGGCGGGTCATGACTTCTATACTTATGATCACTCAATCAATGTTTCTATGTACTGCCTTACAATCATGCGGGTCATAAAGCCGAATGCAACGAGAACTGAACTTTTGCACGCCGGTCTTGGGGGGCTTCTTCATGACTTGGGAAAGGTCAAAATTCCTACACAGATTCTCAATAAACCGGAAGGACTTTCGGAAGATGAATACCAAGTGATAAAAACTCACCCTGATCTTGGATTAAACCTCCTACTTGATACAGGTGAGGAGGAGTTCGAGGGGCTTGATTTAAAAACTATTGCTCGAATTATTCATGAGCACCATGAAAATATAGATGGAACAGGATATCCGGCCAAAATTAAGGGTAACGAAATTCACTTATTGGCCAGAGTATGTGCTGTTGCAGATTTTTTCGATGCGATTACAACAAAAAGATCTTACAGCGAAGTGGTCACGGTTTCTCAGGCGATAGCTATCATGGAGAAAACGGCGGGCAAAAAAATTGATGAAAAAATATTCAAACTGTTTTGTAATCATATAGAGTATTCAGATATTGCCCAGGCTAAGGACCTTCGAATGTCAGATGATTTTGACCCGTCAATTCCATGGGCAGAACTTCCACTAGAAGAAGTGGAGGGGATGTTTACAGATGAAGATTTTGGAAAAATTCGTTTTATAGATGAACAGTCTAAAAAGAAGAAAAAAGAAGAAGACAAATGAAATTAGAAATCAGTGGATTTGAACAAGCTAGAGAAAATATAAAGCCTTTTGTATCACCGACACCCCTCATCCGAAATGAATGGCTATCTAAAAAATTTAACTGCAATATGTACTTGAAGTTAGAAAATCTTCAGCCAGTTGGTTCCTTTAAACTTCGTGGTGCGACTAATTTTATGTCGCAGATGACAGATGAAGAAAAGCAAATGGGAGTTCTTGCTGTATCTGCTGGAAACCATGCTCAAGGTGTGGCGTGGGCCGCGGAGAAATTTGGAGTTGAGGCCACTATCATAATGCCTACTTCAAGCCCTTTGACCAAAATTGCAAATACCGAAGCCTTAGGCGCAAAAGTAATATTAAAAGGTGATAACGTTGACGAGAGTTTCGAGTTTGCAAAAGAATACTTACAAGAGAATAAAAAGGTATATATTCACCCATTCAATCATGAAAATGTCATCTACGGGCAAGGTACAATTGCCTACGAGTTAAAAGACCAGCTGCCTAATATTGATTATATTTTTGGGAGCATCGGCGGTGGTGGCTTGATGGCCGGAATTGGAATGGTGGCCAAAACATTATTCGACAAGTGCACAATTGTTGGAAGTCAATCCACAGGTGCCGCCTCAATGATTAAATCATTACAGCAAGGAAAGCTTATTGAGATGGAGACTGTCGCTACTTTTGCTGATGGTATTAAAGTAAGAAAACCACTCATAAATATGTATGAAATTCTCGATGAGCTTATCGATGAAGCTATTCATGTACCTGATGATAAAGTTTCAAAATCTTTACTTGAATTAATTGAACATGCTCGAATTATTACAGAGGGGGCTGGTGCAATTAATCTCGCTGCTTTTGAAGAACTCTTTGATAGAAATCCAAGACGATTTAAGGCCAAGAATGTTGTCTTAGTTATCTGTGGTGGGAATATTGATATCAACTTAATAGATAGAATTATTGATATTGGTTTGGTTGAGTCTAAAAGAAGAGCCAAGATGAAAGTTATCCTTGAAGACAAACCTGGTGGGCTGAAACTTTTAACAGATATACTAAGTGACGCTAATGCAAACGTTCTGCAAGTATATCACTTGAGAGATGAGCCATCGATTCAGTTGAATCAATCAATTGTTGAAGTGATTATGGAGACAAAAGGATCAACTCACACAGAAGAGATTTTTAGCGCTGTAAAAGAAAAATTCCATATTATTCCTTGGGGAGCTTAATGAGTGATTTAGATATTTTAACAAAAATTCCAGATGTGAAATACCGTGAGCCAGCACCTGAGATTGATGCCTCTGAATTTCAGAAAGTTATCGAATCAAGAAGATCTGTTCGTGTTTATACTGATGAGCCAGTGCCTGAAGATATAATGAGAAGATGCATTGATAATGCTTTATTGGCCCCCAACTCGTCTAACTTGCAATGTTGGGAATTTTACTGGGTAAGAGATAAAGAAAAGAAAAAGGAATTGGCCAAAATCTGTATGGGACAGTCAGCTGCATCGACTGCTCAGGAATTAGTTGTCTGTGTGGCCCGAATGGATAAATGGAAAGAAATTCAACAGCAGATGATAGCAAGTTTTGATGCCCAAGGTGATGTTCCTAAAGGAGCTTACACTTACTATCAAAAAATTGTTCCTCTTGCCTATAATCAAGGACCGCTAGGACTTTTTTGGACTGTTAAAGAAACTAGTTTTCTTTTTTCAAGGATTAACAAAAGTAACTCCAAGAGAGCCCACCAGCTATAACGATATGCGAGTATGGGCACATAAAACTACGGCGCTAGGTTGTGAAAACTTGATGTTGAGTTTGCGAGCCTATGGATATGATAGTTGTCCCATGGAAGGACATGATTCAAAGCGAGTTAAAAAGCTTTTGAATTTACCGAAAAAGGCTGAAATCTGTATGGTTGTTAGTGCAGGTAAAAGAGCTGAAAACGGAATTTTTTCGCCACAAGTTAGAATGCCCAAAAAACAATTTGTATTTGAAGTTTAATCTTCATCCTTGTTTTTTTGTTTCATCGTATTGAGCATTTTTTGGATATTATCATCAGGAATGGCGTTTTCAAGAACTGCTCTTTTGCCGTCCATTCTTTGACGAACTTGGCTCAGAATTTTTTCCACCAATTTTTTTGGTTTTTTATCTATTCCTAAACAACTTATAGCGTATGTTAGAATTTGTCTGGCGGTAAAGGGCTTTACCAGGATATGGCGTACATTATTTCTCATAAGCCTTAAAGTAATGTCCTTAGTTAAACAACCTGAGACCACCATTATGGCCTGGTTATAATAACGTGGTTGCGATCGAAGTCTTTCAATAAATTCAATCGCATTGCCTCGGTCAAGTTGGATATCAGTTATAACTAAATCAAATTCTTGATTAGAGAGCATTTGAGATGCTCTTAGAGAGTTCTCTGCATGAATTACTCGATTGAAAGCGGGAAACAATTGCAAATAAGTTTTGATAATATCTGCAATTTCAGCTTCATCTTCGAGAATGAGAATATTGTAGCTTTTCTTTAGCTTATTCAGAGTTCTTCTCCTAAAAGTTTAAGAATTTCATCCATATCTTTTTGAGAGTAATCTTCTACATCATCTTCATTTTTAAGCTCAGTATTTGTAGCGTCTAAAAGATATGTTTTATCCACCATCATAAATTCAGTGAAATCAGCAAAATCTTGTAGGCGATTGCATAAGACGACGACATAGTCTTTGGCTGAGAGATAGTTGTAAACTCTATTTAGTTTTTCAACATCTTGACTGACAAAAAGTAGGATCTCGTCTTCGAAATCCTTTTCACCGCCTAGGTACTTATTGGTAAGAGTAAAGCTACCAAGCTCCAACACTGGTAGAGCAATTTCAAAAATGGCACCTTTTTCAGAATCATTAATACTAATGACTCCTGAGTGGGCATCAATTATTTTTTTGGAAATGGCAAGACCAAGGCCAGTCCCATTTGTCATTTCCTTGGTTGTAAAAAACATATCGAAAATCTTGTTTTTGATATCACTTGGAACGCCAGGTCCATTGTCTTCTATGAGAATAACTTGGCTTTTTTCTTCACTTCTATCTTGAAGAGAAATGCTAATGAGGGGATTAGGTGTTTCTGAATCTTGAAGGGCATCAATAGCATTTTTTACAAGATTAATTAGGACTTGTTCTAATTTTAACTTATTACCAATTACAAGTGGTGCATGGGAGAGGTTGTTGTTTTCAAAAGTAATTTCAACTTTTGTATTAAGCTCTTTAAAAAAGCTCAATACCTCTGTCACTAAATCATCTAGGTTTATAACTTCAACTGACTCTTCTTGGTTTTTTACAAAAGACTTCATACCGCTGATTATGCCAGTTACTCTTTTAAACTCACGTTCAAGTTCAGATAAAAGTTTTTTACTCTCTTCAATATTTTGATCTTCTAAATTATCGCTAAGTAGTTCCAAACGATTCGAAACAATCATTAAAGGACTACTAATCTCATGACTAATGCCTGAGATCATTTCTCCCAGAGCGGTTAATTTATCGGCTTTCAGTATTTGCTCGTGGGTATCTCGCAGCTCTTGAATCTGTTGCTTGTATTTATCATGGAGTTTTTTCTCAATAGAAAAGTCCAGAATGTTCACTAGGATGTGTTTGTTATCAAAAGGAATAAGCTTCGCAATAACTGTTAGTAATTCTCCATTTTGCTTTTGAAATTCTATCTCCGGAGAAGTTTTTGCAATATTTTCTTTGGCACATAAAACAATTTCTTTATTAAATGAATAAGAATTTTGTTTTATGAGTTCATCTAGAAACTTAAACTTCTTTAAAACTCGTGGGGAAGCTTGAAAAAAAATTGAGCAAATATTGTTATAGTAGAGAATCTCACCCTTTGGGTCAGTGATAAAGATAGGAGTAAGAAGTTGATCAAATTTTGTAAAATCCATTAACTGTTCTTTAAAAAATTAAAATATTGTAATTCTATTTCATCAAACTCTAGTATATCACCATCGTCATTTTTTTTCTCAGGTGCTTTTAAATCAACTACTTCTGAAGGTGTTATGAGGATTTTTACTTCTTGATCGTTATTTTCATCATAGTAGGGGGCATAGAATGATTTAACGATTCCACCTTCTCTAATAAAACCTTTGATTATATTAATTTGTTCGATGATTACTTGGGGACACTTAGAGTAAACAATCTTTACTTGATCAGGTATTCGTTTTTGATACTCTACCCAATCCCTAATACCGCAAGAATTGATCAATGTGATATTTTCTAAGTCAAACTCAATCTCACTAGCTCCTGAAAAATCGAGTTTTGACAAATCTGCATCTTCATCGATCTGGCCAGAAAGTTTGAAAATTATTAAGTCATTTTGCTGTTCTTTCTCAAAATCAAATTGCGAACTCAAAACTACCCCTTGTTTATATAAATCGCATTATTTTTTTGTCTAAAATCCTTTAGACGCTTGTGCTTACTTATTATACACCGAATTTTAGTATATTCATTATTTTTCACTTGAATGAAAACTTCGTCTGAGGCGATAATAATCATTGAAAAGCCAAGGCCAGCTCCTTCTTCCTTCATTTCATAAGTCTTATCTATAAAAGCTCTCTGAGCCTTCTGTAAAATATGAGAGGGGTCGAGTTTTCCGAATGGATCTTGCGCTTCCACAATATAATGTTGATCATCTCGTGCCAGCGAAAAAAGTACTTCTCCCTCAAGGTTTTGAGTTTTTTTATAAACTAGCGCGTTTTGGATTAGTTCTAGAGAAGTTTGCTTTAAGTAGCGCTTTATCTCTGAAAAGGCGTCATCTTGGATAATTTGTGAAATTATTTGATCTATAACTTCTGACACATCCTTAACTGTTTCATTGGAAAAACTAGATTTAATGCTCTGTAGGAAGTTCACGTTTCTGGGAAATAAAGACTGCTTTCTTTCTGTGAAGTCTTCCTTAGATAAAATATGTGACAAGTTAGGTCCAATATTAAGGTCGGAGATACAACTGGAGATCTTTTCATCATAAATCACAATATCAGCAAGCTTTTGATCCTTCGTTTTTTCTAGTCCGAGTTCATCATAATATGGATCAAACTCTGCTCCACTGAAATCTTCAAAAACTTTAAGCTTTCCTAATTTCACTGTTAATAGCGTCACATCATCGATTGGTTTTTTATCACCCAAAAAATCGTAAAGATCATTAGTAATAAGTTCGGTTGAGTTGGGGGTAGTCGAATTATAGTTTTTAATAATCGATTTAAAGAAATTCCTACTCCCAAACGCTTTACCACTAGCATTTGTCGCTTCAAGGAGTCCATCTGTGTAGAGGATAATCTGATCGCCTGGGGCAACTTCAATATCTACACTCGCATATTTGGATAAAAGTGATTCGCCAAGCCTTGCTCCCAAGGCTTCATTCAGAGGTCGTAAGTCCTGCTTTGATATCCCTGCAGAAGATTCCTTGATGAAGAGCGGAGGGTTGTGTGAAGCATTTGAATAGCTAAGCTTGTTGTTATTTAGAACAAGAACAAATGCAGTAGCAAAAAGGTTATTGTTTACCGAGCTAAAAGATTTATTGAGAAAATCCATGATTTGGGCAGGATCATTCTGATATGCTTTGTCCTTTTCGCCCAAGGTCTTAAGAGAGTTGAGCGTGTTATGCATCATCGCTGTCATCAGAGCCGCTGCTGTTCCATGGCCTGTTACATCTAGTACGATAATGATATCAGTTGTCTGATTAGAAATATGGCCCCACCAATCGCCTCCACACTCATTAGCAGGCTGGTAAAATGCTTTTAGATGGCAGTAACGAGTCTTTATCTCATTAGTAGGGAAAAATGATTTTTGTACTAGCTTCGCAGTTTGAATTTCATTTTCTAGGCGATTCTTTTCTTTCATTTCTTCAAGATATTTTTGTATTTCTTCTGCCATATAGTTAAAAGAATCACCGAGTACTCCAATCTCACTATGATCACTAATTTTAACACGGTGATCGAAGTTCGCTTTCGACAGTTCAAGACTGGCTGAATAGAGCTTCTTTATTGGAGATGTTAATCTTGCTGAAAGAAAAACAATAAATAAAATAATGATTCCTGCGACGAAAACTCCAAAATAAAGTGACTTTTTTGTTAATGTTGTCGCAGCCTCCAAAGCTTTGTCATAATCCACCACTGTAAAGAAGATCATATCCTGTAAGAAGGGACGAAATGAAACAATATGATTGTCTATGACTTTCGTTTGTCTTCCAATTTTTTGAATATTTTCAGTTAAATTTACAGATGATTTTTTTAGAATCTTATCTGCGATAACTAGATTGAATTCATAAATATGACTCGCCGGTATGAGGTTTAAAATTTGATTCAAATCTGCGATCAAAAAAGTTTGTGAATTATTTATTTTAATTCTCTCGATGAGAATTTTTTTACTAACAAGATTTTTATAAAAATAAGAATTGTTACTTTCATTAGTGAGGTCTATTTGTTCCCAAATTCTTTTGTCTCCATATGTCTTTCCATTTTGATCTTTAAAGGAAATTAGATAAGGAGAATTTTCAAAAATTTGTGCCGTCGTGAGGGAATCTGCACCGACTTCCTGAAAAATTTTATGGAAGGTATTAAGTTGTTGTAGTTGTTCCTCAACGACTGTGGTGACTTGGTTATTTTGAGACTCAACGGTTTCAAAAACGTAAGCAATTTTATCATTTCTAAACGAGTCGATTGCTAACCAAATATAGCTAGTTAAACTAAGAGTGGTTAGGATTAATACAGATAAAGTTAGTTTTAAATTTATAGGGAAAAGGACTTTTCTAATTTCCATGACAACCTGGTTTAATATTTCTAAAATACTCATATATTAAACATGAGAACTCACAACTTAACAAAAACTTCTAATACTGTACTAATCCTGTTGGCTTTTGGCTGCATTGGATATTCTTGGGTAAAATTAGAAGAGCTTTCAAAGTCTAGTCTTGTTGAATTTGTGGGAGAGAAAATCGGTGTCGTTGCAAAAAGTAAGAATGACGTCCGAAAGAAAACGGTGGGTAGCTTCTCTTGGGATGCTACAGATATAGAAGCTCAGGTTTCAGAAAATGATTCCATTTTTACGAATAATAATTCTGAAGCATTTATCAAGCTAGAAAATGAAAGTGAAGTTACGATATCCGAGCAGTCTTTGATCCATTTTGAAAGTCAAAATTCCTTAAAAATAGAAAATGGGAAATTAGATGTGACATTAACTCGTAATTCAAAACCACTGAATATTGTCATTGGAAAGAAGAAAGTTAGTCTGTCGGCACAAGAAGCTTCCTCAGTATCGATTCAAAAGAATAACAACACTAGTGTTATTGCCGTTACCAGAGGAAAGTTAAATATCACAACTGAGAATTCGGTGTTCAATATAAATGCTGGTAGAGAGGTAGAATTTAGTGCCAATAAAATAGAGTCAAGTTTATCTGGAGTGGATCTGTTGTCTCCAAAAGCGCGAGTTGAAATTGAGAGGACAGAGCCTCTTCAGTTTGAGTACAAAACACCTCTGGAGCCAAAGGCAATTTTTGTTAGTCGTGCTGATAAATTTTTTCTGCTTCAACCAAATGAAAAAATTAATCTTAGAGGTGATCATTATCAATGGGGACTTATTTTCGATGGGGAGGCAAGGCCAACCAAGGTGGTAAGATTCACATTAATTAAAAAGGTAGATGCTCCCCAAATTGTTTATCCTATAGAGAATAAGCAAATTAATGTTGAAGAATTTCCTTCTGAAATAGAATTCAAATGGCTTGGCTCGAAAAGATCTCTTTTTGAATTAAAAGATTTAACAACTCAAAAAGTAGTTTTTTCCGAACTCGTTGAGGGGACTAAGATTTCGAAACAAATTGAGAATGCTAGCACATATGCTTGGAGAGTGAGAAACGAAGAAGATTTTGCAACCTCAAATTATAGTTTGTGGCAAAAATTTATGATAAAAAAATATTCGTTTTCTACTGAGGCCAAAACGATTGTTTTAGATCGGCCGAATCAAAAGGTTTTATTTTCATGGAATGGCACTGAAGAAGTTCAGTTTGTACTAGCTAAGGATGAAGCTTTTACAGATATTGTAGAAAGAGTACAGACTAAGGAATCAAGCTTAAAGATAAATATCAATAAACCTGGGACCTATTATTGGAAACTAAATAGTACCGGGAAAATTGAAGCGAAAAAAATAATTATTGTGCCTTCTGCGCCTCCCAAGAGAGCTCCTAAAGTTAAAAAGATCAAAAGAATTATTGAGTCGAGTTCAATCATTCAAAAGATATGGGATTTTATATTCCCCAAGGCCTATGCTAGTACAGACCAGATTTATATAGATTGGGAAGAGATTAAAAATGCCAAAATTTATGAAGTTGAAATTTCAAGTGATATAAAAGGGAAAAAAGTCTTATTTAAAACACAAACATCCAAACCATATATTATGTGGGATGCACCGAGTACTGGTACTTACTATTATCGTGTTAGGTATCAAGATTTCTGGAAACGTTTTTCTCCTTTCTCTGACTATGCCGCGATTGAGATCGTTGAAAAAATTCAAAGTGAAAAACAAATCAAGTCACAACCTAGTGTTCTAGCGAATAGAATCACACTTTTCTATCAAGCATCCCAAATTAATTTTGAACAGGATGAGGTTTCAATTGAAGGGACGAGTGTCACAGGCCATGGGATCAATATCCAGCTTAGCCAAATGAGTTTATATGATCTGCAACCTTGGTTAGAGTATAGCTCCCAATATGGAAAGGTTTTTGAGTCCGAAGATTTTGTCATCAGGGAGCTTGATTTGGGATTACAAAAAGAAGTCGGCATTTGGAGTTTTTCAGCCTTGTTAGCTCTTTTTCAACTGAGCGAATTTAAAGTCGATAATGATAACGTAAGTGAATCAAACCTATATTTTGGTTATTCTGTGGGGGGAAAAATTGCAATGCCATTTAAACTGGGCAAAAATCACGATTTTGAGCCTTTTTTCAATTATGTTAAAGGGCAGGTGGATCGCTGGCAGTTAGGACTAAGTTACCAATATTCTTGGAAATACAAATATATTCCACAGCTAAAAATAAGTCGGAACTCGATTTCCATAAAAAATACATCTGACGATATAAAATCGGAAGCTTACCTCCTTTCTTCCGGACTAACTTTCACTTATTAATTAATAATCCGCTAAGGTTCTTAAAAAATTACTTAATAATTTCTGTAATTTACCGAGTTAAGCTTTCAAATGGCCGATTGATCACAATTAGTTGCACCTTGATAATAGGATTTATGAAATACTTACTGTTGAATTTATTACTGCTTATTTCAATTTCCTGCCAAGATGGTGGGGGAAGCTCTTCGTCTGATGTTGAAGCTGCATTAGACGAAAGTTTTGAGACAACTGTTCCTACCTCTGGTTCTACTCAAAGCGGTTTATGCTATGTGGATCAATACGCACCTGATGAAGCTAATATTACGAGGGATTTAGATATCATTATTGTTCCTGATACATCGACTTCTTTAAAGGAGGAGCGTGGTGATATCGCGACTGGATTTGATTATTTTATTAACGCACTTCCTGAAGAAGTGAATTATAAAATTGGTGTTGTTCTAGGACATAGTGATAATTCTCCAAAAAGTGGAAAACTCTACCAAAGAAATGAGGAGCCTTTAGTACTTGATTCATTAGAGTTAACTACTGCTGAAGTCGTAGCTGCCCTAAATGAAAAAATCAAGTCACCTGCTGGCGATGGAAAGTCGGACGGTGGGGAGATGGGACTTCTCTCAATCCAAAAAGCACTGACAGCTAATAAGCAACTACTAAAAGACAATAGAATGCTTAGAGATAATGCTTCCCTTTTAATTGTATTTATTGCGGATGAACAAGATATTTGTTTTGAATACCCTGAACATATTATTCCTGTTGAGGATAAACAAGGTAAGGAGCCCAAGGCTAAGGAAGATTATTGTTACAATGCTGAGGGAGACCTCATTATTTCGCCTGAAACAGTCTTGGCCGCAATTACAGATGCGGCAGAAGAAAAACCATTTGTAGTTGGAGGTGTAATTTATACCTCAAACGATACTATGCCTATCAATGGTGAAAATGAAATTGGTTATGGTTATAAGGAACTAGTCGAGCTTGCAGGTGGAATTAATATTGACCTAGCTTCGGGTAACTATGGAGAAGGTTTATCTCGTTTAGGAACGATGGCAAGAGCTTCTATTCGTGCAGAAAATATTTTTAATCTTAAGGCAAATAATATAGATCCAGCTAGTTTTAAAGTAACTGTAAATGGACAGGATGTGGGCTTTAGCTATTCCCCTGAAACAAATCAAATCGAACTTGATGAAGAGAGGGATGATTTCAGTACCGCCAGAATCGAATATTGTCAGAAAAAAGAGAGTCCACTAATTGCAACTCAAGTTGTTGCAGGAGGGTTTCACACTTGTGCCATCTATCGCGAAGGGAATGTGAAGTGCTGGGGACAAAATAATTTTGGTCAATTAGGTTATGGTCACACAAGTAACTTAGGTGATGATGAAACAGTTGCAAGCCTTGACTATCTTGCAATTGATGAAAGAGTTATTGATCTTTCAGCGGGTCTTTATCATAACTGTGCTGTCTTAGAGAGTGGTAAAATTCTATGTTGGGGGGCAAACGATCAAGGTCAGTTAGGTTTAGGCCATACTGATTCCATAGGTGATGATGAGGACTTGAGTTCTTCTACAAAGATTGATTTTGGGGTGAAGGCAGTTCGAATTTATTCTGGAACTAAATATAACTGTGCTCTTTTAGAAAATAGTAAAATTAAATGTTGGGGGGAAAATACGACCGGCCAATTAGGTCTGGGGCATACCAATACTATTGGGGACGATGAAACCTCCTCAAGCTTTGCTTATACAGATGTCGGCGCTTCTATTTTACAGATGGATATCTCTACTATTTCAAATCATACATGTGCGGCGTTAACCAACGGACAAGTAAAATGTTGGGGGCAAAATAATTTTGGCCAGTTAGGATATGGCCATACCGATATTCTAGGAGATGATGAGACTCCAGCGAGCCTTGGTTCATTGAGTTTTTCAAGTAGTATCCTGAAACTTGCTACGGGCTTTCTGCACACTTGTGCTTTAGGAGAAGGTCAAAAAATTCATTGCTGGGGCTATAATAATCTGGGGCAAGTTGGTTTAGGAGTCGTTGATACGATAGGGGATAATGAAGCCGCGAATTCAATCGGTGCACTTGGACTTAGTGAAGACAAGCCGATGATAACCCTGGCCACAGGTAACAATCATACATGCTCTATTGGTTTAGATAATAAGATTTATTGTTGGGGACTTGGAGTATTAGGTGCAACCGGGCATGGTAATAATCAAAATATTGGAGACAACGAAGCCGTTAGTTTAACTAATTCATTTGTTGATATTGATGCTGAGTTTACCCAGATATCGGGGGGAACAAATCACACTTGTGCACTTGAAAAGAGTGAGGGGAAAGTTATTTGTTGGGGACAAAATAATTCAGGCCAGCTCGGTCTAGGGCATACTAATAATATTGGTGATAACGAACTACCAACGCAATTTGTGAGCTTGAAGTAGACCAAGAGTTAAAAGAAATCCCAGGATAAGACTCAGAAATAGTGGTGACGAATTTTCTTTGTACGTGCAACTGGCTTCAATATCAGAAGTGAACTCAGAAGTAGATTCGCTTTCTTGCCCATAGTTTGGGAGAGGATCTGTGATTGAGTTTGAAATCGTTGATTGTGTAGGGGCCTGAGAAAAACTACCTGTGATCGAACTGGTCGGTGTATCCACTCTAAAAATTCCAGCAGAACCTGCACCACCGTCGGCACCTGATCCTGCAGTATTTGAACTTCCACCACTAATATCTATCGAAGCTGAATTAGAAGTTACACTGGTATTACTCACAATATATATCGCTCCTCCAGAACCACTTCCTCCATTACCTCCAATTGCAGCACTTGAGCCTCCTGTTCCTTGAGTTCCTGATCCGCCTTTAGCTTCTAAGTTGGTATTTGATCTAAGAATGATAGAGCCTTTAGCGATTATGAGAAGACTTCCAGAGCCTGCTCCGCCATTTCCGCCAGGACCATAGTTAGACCCATCATCTCCTGTACCGCCGGCACCGCCACCAACGCCTGCGATTAAGCTCGTATCTAGAGAAGAACTTGTGACAAAAGCACTTCCGCCGGTTCCCGCTGCACCGGCACTTCCGGCACCAACAACTGGTGTTGCGCCAGCATTGCTTCCTGCTGCACTAAATCCAGCGCCGCCACCACCGCCACCATAGTTTGCGGTGAAACTTCCTAAATCGTCTCCTGTTTCACCTCCATCTCCCTCTCCAGTTGTAGAACCGGGAGCATCTTGATCGGTACAAGGACTAGTAGAGCAAGTTCCACCTGCTGATCCACCAGGGCCTGGCTGAGTTCCCGAAGCTGAAACAATAATATCACCGTCGATATCAGCATCACCTTGCACACGAATTTGAATAGGTGAGGTTACAGTAGTCGCCACTGTAATTTGAACATTTGTTCCAATATAAAGATCTTCGCAGTTCCAGATATCTTTATCTAGCTCTTTATCTGAAGTCCAATTGCAATCGTCTGTAGCATCGCCATAGCTCAAATAGGCGTGGGCATTCATTGACAGTAGTAAGCTTAGAAATAAAACCTTCATAAGAAAATTGTAGGGGAGAGTGGATTAATTGTATAAAAAAAAAGGCCTCATTCGAGGCCTTAAAGTTTTTAAAATATAAAAAAGTTTACTCTGCTTTAGCTTCCTTAGATCCGTCTTCAGAATTATCAGCAGAGGTTGTGTTTTCTTCAGTTGCAGCATCATTATTAAGTGCAGGAGCTTGATCATCACTGTTTAGTGGAGATGCTACCGGCTGCTCAGAATCCATTAAAGATGAACTAGATGCTTTAGTTGTCATAATTGTAAGAGTGATTGAATTCACCATAAAAAGGATAGCTAAAACAGTTGTAAGTTTTGTAAAAAAGTTACCTTTAGAATTTGTTGTAAAAATCGCCTGAGAAGATCCAGAACCCATCATCGCTCCAGCTTCAGCACCTTTACCAAATTGTACTAAAACAGTAATTGTGAGAAGAATACATACAATTACGTGAAAAATAGTTAAACCTGTTACAATACTTTGATCCATTTTATTTCCTTTTAAGTTTCAAGGTTTTATCAGAACTTAAATAATCTAGCAAGCACTGCATAGTGCATTAAAGCTTTCTGCTTTAAGACTTGCTCCACCTACTAATCCACCATTTATATTCGTTTGTGCTAGTAACTCTTTAATATTATTGGGCTTTACACTTCCGCCATAGAGAATACTGATATCCAGGCCAAATTCGCCGTAAAGCTCACCAAGAAGTTTTCTAATTTCATCATGAACCTCTCCAGCCTGTTTTGGACTTGCTGTTTTGCCTGTACCTATGGCCCATACCGGTTCATAAGCGATAATAATCTCAGATTCATTTTGAATCTCGACACCAGAAAGTCCGGCTTTAATTTGTCCCAGGACGATATCCAGAGTTTTTCCAGCTTCTCTTTCCTCTAGAGTTTCACCAACGCAAAGGATGGGAAGCACTCCCGAAGCAGAAGCTTTTTTTACCTTTTTATTGATTAATTCATCAGTCTCGCCGTAGATCGATCTTCTCTCGCTATGACCTATAAGAGTAAAATGTGCACCCATCTCAGCTAGAGAGTCAACGGATGTTTCACCAGTAAAGGCTCCAAAGTCTTGTTCGGAACAATTTTGCGCTCCAATAAGAACTCCTGCATTTCCAGCTAGCTCCATGCATTTACTTATATGGAGAATTTGCGGAGCAATCCAAAAATTATTTTGGTTGTTCTCTAGTTTTAATTCATTAAAAAACGTTTCAATCTCAGACTGAGTTTGATTCATTTTCCAATTTCCTACCATATAAGTTTTAGCTGTCATTTAAACTCCAAATTTTAAGGCCTGAACTCCTGGAAGCTCACCTTTTTCAATATATTCAAGACTAGCGCCACCACCAGTTGAAACATGTGAGAATTTCTCTGCATAACCAGACTTATTTACTGCACTTACCGAGTCACCGCCACCAACGAGAGTGAAGGCGTCAGTGTTCGCCATTGTTTCACAAAGAGCAAAAGTCCCTTTGTTGTAATCATCAAGTTCAAATGCACCCATTGGTCCATTCCATAAAATAGTTTTCGCACCTTTAAGAATTCTGGAAAAATGCTCAATTGATTTAGGTCCGATATCTAGACCCATTTTATCTTCTGGGATCGCAATAGTGTCACAGCTCTCTGGTTTTCCACCAAATTCACTCGAGACAATATGGTCAGTTGGAAGAACAAGTTTTCCGCCTTTATCTGCTCTGATTATCGATTGTGCCAGTTTTACGTCCTCATCTGAACAAAGACTCTTTCCAATTTCATGTCCTTTGGCTTTAAGAAATGGGTACGCCATTGCTCCACCAATAATAAGGTTTGAAGTGCTGATCATTAGTTTTTCAATTGTTTTGATCTTATCGCTTACTTTAGCTCCACCAACGACGGCCACAAAAGGTTTCGCAGGAGCTTTTAAGATTTTATCTAGCGCTTCAATTTCTTTTTTTAAAAGTAAGCCTGCATAAGCTCTACCAGAGAAAAATTTATTGATCCCATGAGTTGAGGCATGTTTTCTGTGAGCAGCTCCAAAGGCATCATTCACATAAATATCTGCATATTCAGAAAGTTTTTGTGAAAAGCTGTCTTCGTTTGCTGTCTCTTCAGGGTGAAACCTCAGATTTTGTAGAAGAACGATTTTTGTTGAGTTTAGAGTCAAAAGCTCTTTTACACCAACATCAACTGCAGCTTCAGTAAAGAGGACCTCTTCACCTAATTTTTCTGCCAAATAATTTGCTACTGGCTCAAGTGTGTAGTCAAGGTTCACTTCACCGTCAGGTCTTCCGAGGTGGCTCATTAAAACGAGTTTTGAAACCTCATTATCAAGAAGATATTGAATCGTCTCAAGAGCTAGGTCAACACGAGTCGTGTCGGTAATCTTATTTCTATCTTTTTTATCTAAAGGGACATTAAAGTCAAAGCGAGCAATAACTCGCTTTCCTTTTAAATCTGCTTGAGTGATATCTTTAAGCGCCATTTTAAAGTTTCCCACCAATATAAGTAGCTAGGTCAATAACTCTATTAGAGAAACCAGCTTCGTTGTCATACCAAGTAACAATTTTGGCTTGATTTCCAATAACGTTAGTTAAAAGAGAATCAAATATTGAAGAGTTTGGATTTCCTAAAAAGTCCATTGATACTAATGGCTCGTCAGTGTAACCAAGAACACCTTTAAGAGCACCTTCACTTGCTTCTTTCATAGCTGCATTGATTGTCTCTTTAGTTGCTGTTTTTGAAAGAGTAACAGTTAAATCAACCATCGATACATCTGGAGTTGGAACTCTAACTGCGTAACCATCAAGTTTTCCTTTTAATTCTGGAAGAACAAGTCCAACAGCTTTAGCTGCACCAGTGGAAGTTGGAATCATATTCATTGCTGCCGCTCTAGCTCTTCTAGGGTCACTATGGTTTGCATCTAGAATTCTTTGGTCACCAGTGTAGGCGTGAACAGTAGTCATAAAACCTTGTTCAATTCCAAAAGTGTCGTTTAAAACCTTTGCTACTGGAGCTAAACAGTTAGTTGTACAACTTGCATTTGAAACGATGTTATGAGTATTGTTATCGTAAGTTTCATGGTTAATACCAAAAACAAAAGTTCCATCTAGGTCACTTCCCGGAGCACACATGATAACTTTCTTCACTGTTCCTTGTAAGTGCTTTCCAAGACCGTCTTTGTCCTTAAAAACTCCTGTCGCATCGATTACGATATCAACGTTCTGAGAGCTCCAATCAATTTGAGAAGGATCTTTTTTGTCGAAGAAATGAAGCTTACTTGATCCACAAATAATTGCTCCACCATCTAATTTAATTTCACCTGGGAATTGCCCATGAATTGAATCGTATCTAAGGAGGTGAAGAAAATTCTCTGCTTTTCCTGGATTGTTAACTGCAACGATTTCTACGTTTTGAAATTCACCACCAGCTTTGCGCTTTTCGAATTCTCTAATTACGCAACGTCCGATTCTACCTAAACCATTTAAACCTAATTTGATTGTGCTCATTGTCACCGCCTTTTGAAAAATTTAACGTTTTATCCCATATTTACTAAGGATTGAATACCCGCAAAACTGAAAATATCGCCTCGCATTAGCGTTTTTTATTGAACATTTTTTTGCTATGGTAAGTGTCATTTAAAAATTAAGGGAAATTACATGAGCAGATTTGCGATCAAAGATCTTAAAGCTAAACAAGAGATAGAAAACACTTTTCTCGTAAAGCATCTGGCACTGGCAGAAGCAAAAGATGGAAAGAAGTATTTAAATATAGTTTTAACTGATGCCAGTGGTGATCTTGAAGGACGCAGCTGGAGTAACGCTCAAGATATTTTTGACTCAATTGAAAAAGGTCGCTTTGTGAAGGCCAGTGGAAAAGTGAATATCTACCAAGGCAAAAAACAATTCATCCTCAAAAGTATTGAAGAAATTTCCAAAGATCAGGTGAATATGCAAGATTTTATCTATCAAGCAGCTGAGAAGCCTGAGGATATGTATGAAGATTTGACCGCTATCGTTAAGGGATTGGATGATGTCTATATTCGAGATTTATTGACTAATATTCTTGATGATAAAGAAATCAGAAGGCGATTGTATAAATGGCAGGCGGGAAAGACGATTCACCATGCTTATCAATCAGGTCTCCTAGAGCATATTTTGTCATGTGCTAAGCTCGCTGTTCATCTTTCGGGCTTTTACAAAGTGAATAAGAATTATGTTGTGGCCGGCGCGATTATGCATGATCTTTGTAAAATTTATGAACTCACAGATGATTTTAATGTTGAGTACACTGAAGAAGGAAAACTTGTTGGACACCTAGTAAAAGGGGTGGAGATGGTTGATAAGTACTCATACCGTATTAAAGATTTTCCTTATCAATTGAAGCTTCACCTAAAACATATTCTACTTTCCCATCACGGAGAATATGCTTATGGTTCTCCAAAAATCCCTCAAACAAGTGAAGCAATGTTGGTTCATATGATTGATTTGATGGATTCTAAAATGCACACTTTTGAGACAATTAAAAGAACAGATCAGAATACCGGACATTGGTCTGGTTTTGTTAGACACCTAGATCGAATTGTATTTAAAGATGAGCTGCCTTATTTCCCTGAGTATGTAGAAGCATCAGAGCAGCAAGCTGCTAAAAAGAAGAAAAGCCATCCTAAGCAAGAGCTAACTCACAGTATGGCCGATGCTCTTAAAGGATTTAAAGTTAAAGATTAAAAAGCTCTGTGGAGTTTTTCAAGCAGGCGCTTTCTATTTCTTGTGGTGTCACACCTTTGATTTCGGCTACCTTTTCTAAAACAAAAGGGAGGTAGAAAGGGGCATTTTCTTTTCCTCTGTGAGGAACCGGAGTTAAGAAAGGCGAGTCAGTTTCCAAAAGAATTCGGTCTATCGGGCAAAGGGCCACAATATCGCGAACATTTTGAGCATTTTTGAAAGTGATGATGCCATTGAATCCCAGGTAAAAACCAAGCTTTATCGCCTCTTGAGCTAAAGTCTCGCCAGAGGTAAAGCTGTGGATAACACCTTTTTTACTCATACGTGGAGCATACTCGGATAGGATTTCTATCATGTCCTGATCAGCGTCTCTAGAATGGATTATTACTGGCTTATTATTCTCAATTGCGATTTCTAATTGTTCTTTAAAAACTTTTATCTGAACGTCTTTTGGAGAGTTGTTGTAATGGTAATCAAGACCAATTTCACCAACCGCTACCATCTTTTTGTCCCCACATCGTGCTCTAATCGTCTGCATCGCATTTTCGGTAGAGAGCTTGGCATCATGTGGGTGAATACCTTGGCTAAAATAGACATCAGGATGAGAGTCAGAGATCTCTTTAACTTTATCAAAATTATCCGGCTCTACCGCTATAGTGATAATTTTTTGGATGCCTATTTTTTTTGCCTCTGAAATAATGTCTTCCAGAGGCATTTGTTTTAAGTAATCAAGATGACAATGTGTTTCGATTATTTGGTAAGTGATTTTAAAATCTCCTTCATATGCTGATAAGGAATTAATCCTTCAAGCTTTTTACCATTTATAATTATCGTTGGAGTGGACTTTAAACTAAACTGCTCACCAGCATTAAGTGTTTGCTGAATATGGTCTTGAATCTCTTTGTTCTCGAAACACCCGCTTAGCTCAAACTTCTTTTCCCAAGCTTGTAGATTTTCATACGTGATAGACTCTTGGTTGGCAAAAATATAATCGTGAACTTCCTTGAATTTTTCTTGGTCACAAGCAGCCAAGTAAGCAGAATAACAAGCGAAAGGGTGCATTGAACCTTTCATTTTAGTGTTACAAGTCCCATCTAGAGGATAGAAGAAGTATTGGATGTTAACATCATCCTTAAAATCTTTTAAAATATCTTCCGTCTGCTCTGCAGCTAATTTACAGTAAGGGCACTGGAAGTCAGAAAAAATGCTGATTCTAATTTTAGCATCAGAGAATTTCTCGGTACTAGAATGCAACCTAAAAGGTGATTCGACTAAGGGCTCACCGTAATCTTTTAAGGCTTCAAATTGTTTCACATAAGATTGAGCCAGAGCTTTCTTTTGTTTTTCTTTCGAACCGATATGAAAAGACATTCCCACTACTGGAATTAGGAATGTCACAGCAATAAGGCCTATAACTCTGCCGTCCACAGCTGGTGGCAGGTTGGAATATTTAAACAACATAAATGTCGCAATCGCTGATAGAATATAATACACAGTACACATTGGGCATAGCCCACCTAGCGCAAATAGCGAATAAAGGAAAAGAACGATACAGCCCAATAGGTTGAGGGCAAAAATGACTTTGAAGGTTTGTTCAATTTCTTTTTTTCCAATAAGAGCACCAACTAAACCAATAACTCCCATTAGTAGTCCAAATATCGAAGTTGGTATGCCTGCAATATTTCCAAGAGGGGAGAGAGTTGCTTTGTCACATCCCCAAAATTCACTGATATTACATAAATTCGATGCTCCCTTTAATCCTGCTGGATAAAATGTGTCCATATAATGGTTTGTTAGGTATGCACCAACAATAATCATCCCTAGATTTATAAGAATGAAAATAAAGTTTGGCAGAACGAGTCCTCTGGTAGTTAATGATTTTTGTTCCATCTAATTATCCTTGATTTAAAGTAAATATATTCCAATTTCGTAATTCTGTTTTGTCTCGCCTGTAGCTGTTAAAGTCTGAGTTCTCAAAAGTGCAAACAAGGCTATCTTCTAAATCTACCTCTGGGTAGAATGATTCAAGTTGAGATAAAGCCTCAAGCTGTAAATTGAAGTAAAGTCTCTCTCCCCTTGAATAGAAACCATTTGAGTTTGGGAAAAATTTTTTGAAATCTGCTTGCACTTCATAATGTCTAATTGAAGGACCGATTAAAATTCTTTTCCATTTTTCTTCTCTCAAAAGGGGAGCGCTTAAGATATTATCAGCAAGTCCTCTCCAGCCCGCATGCACTAATGCAATCTTTTCACCCACAAATAAAATAGGTAAACAATCTGCCGTTTTAATGGCTAAAGAAATATTTTTCAAAGCCTCTCTTGTGCTGATGATTCCATCAGCTTCAACAGAGCTTAGGTCCGAGCCTTTGAACTCAACAACTTTATTGGTATGCTTTTGGGTCACTTGAACCAGCTCAAGGTTGGGTCTATCACTATAAACCTCAAACTTTCCTGATTTATACTGCCTATTCCATAACTTATTCACATTCTTTCCTTAATTGTTCTAAGCATGCCTGAAAAATCTCTGGAGGTTCTTGCTCGAAGAAGAGTTTTTCTTTCGTTATAGGGTGCACGAACCCCAAGACTTTTGCGTGTAATAGAGGGTGTTCGTAATCCTTTAAAATAGCCTTTATTTCATTAGAGCAAAGTCGTTTTGCATCACCCTCTCGTCCATAAACTGGGTCGTTCAAGATCGGTGCATTTAAGAGCTCTGACAAATGAACTCTAATTTGATGAGTTCTCCCTGTCTCAAGTGTACACTCAACATGTGATAGGTATTGAAAATATTCTTTCACTTCAATATGAGTTTTGGCCGCTTTTCCTTGGGATGTCTTAGTCGTCATTTTTAGGCGGTTGTGAGAACTTCGTCCAATTAGGCTTTCCAAAGTTTCTTTCGGAGAAATCCTGGCACCCAAAGCTATCGCTTGATATTTTCTCTCAATGTCGTGGGTTGAAAATAAATTAACTAAGCCTTCATGCGCTAACTGAGTTTTGGCCGCGACCATTATCCCGCTCGTACCTTTATCTAGGCGATGAACAATTCCCGGTCGCAATTCATTCCCTATTCCTTTCAGGTCTTTAATATGAAAAAGAAGAGCATTAACTAAAGTTCCATCGTAATTGCCGGCTGCTGGATGAACCACCATCCCTGCAGGTTTGTTAATTACGATAAGGTGTTCATCTTCAAATAAAACATCAAGCGGGATGTCCTCTGCGATGATGTCTACCGGATCAGGTTCTGGTGTCTGAAAATGAATGACCGTGCCTTCTGGAGGCATTTTTTTTAATTCTAATTTTGCGTTTGGTGAGCTAAATAGGTCTTTTTCCCAAAATTTCTTAATTAGGTTTCTTGAAAACTCTGGGAATTTAGCCGCAAGATAGGCATCAAGTCTTTTGTACTGTGCTCTCTCTTCAGCTGAAACGGTAACTTCTTGCATAGTTTAGACGGTTGGTTGGTTTTTCAATCGCTTTATATGATGAAGGTATGAAGTCGCAACCATTTCCGGATTTAATTTTAAACATTTCGCATACTGATAAACAAATCCTCGAGTATAAACTACTGCTGGTAGGTTCTCTACGTCATCAGCTTCTATATGTTTGATATACGTTTTAGAGATCTTAGTCATATCCGCCATTCTCTCAATAGAGACGCCTTTGTACTCTCTGATTCGAGATAGGAATTCTCCTGTAAACTCACTGCAGTTTTCAATCTCTTGCTCAAATACAGGGTCTTCTTCAAAAGTAAGACCGAATTTTTTCACCGCTTGAATTTTAGAAACAGCAGACTCTGTACGGCTTGAGTGCTCCTGCTGATACCTGAACTCTTCTTTTCTCGCTTTCTCTTGAATAATCTCATCGTGAAAATTGCGAGTGGATGCCGAGCGATCAATTTCTTGTTTTACAGGTTTGTAATCAGGACGGCTTAGGTATTCCTCCTGAAATCCCTCTGGAGTATAAGACTGATTAAAGCCACGAGCTTTATCGTACTCTCTTCTTTTTTCTGCAATGCCTAGAATCGAGTAAGCTTCTTCAATCTGGTCGAGGATCTTATCGCATTCTTCTTGAGACATAAGAGAGTACAGAGCAGTTGAGTCACCTGAATAGGCATTCTTTGCTCTAACGTAAGCATTATGAATTTCTTGAAGGGTTGCACTTGGATCAACTTCAAGTACTTCGTAATAGTTGTTTCTCTCTTCCATCATTATTTAATCCTAATCAATTTCAAGTAGTTTATGCACAATTCTGTCGAAATTATTAACCAGTCTAGAGTTTGGAAATTCCATTAAAAGAGGTCTTCTCTTTTTAACTGATTGCCAAACAGACGAATCGTAGTCGAGGTAACCAATATAATTCATATCGATACCGAAATATCTTTTACAAACACTTTGAATTGAGAAACCGATGTCTATATCTTGTTGGTTTCTAATTTGGTTAATTATAATTTGCGGTTTGAATTTACTAATCTCTGCGCGAAGTTTCATACCCATCTCTGGATTGATCTCGCTAATACGTTTCACTAAGTCCACCGGGGTACTTTGAGGAGTATTGATCTTGGCATTCATCGCTTGATTAATTAGCGGTTGAATATCAAGAAGCTCTTCAATCATCTTTAAACGTCTATGATAAACAGACTTTATGAAGCGGTATGTATTTTCAATAGAAG
The DNA here is from genome assembly GCA_964231135.1 of Bacteriovoracaceae bacterium. GTDB lineage: Bacteria > Bdellovibrionota > Bacteriovoracia > Bacteriovoracales > Bacteriovoracaceae. Next base: position 11,410 of record CAXRIU010000011.1, on the reverse strand, counting down.
TTGGCTCGGGAAGAATAACAAGTATTCCTTTATCTGCACTGATAAAAAAATCGAGGGTGTTAAACGTCGTCCCTGCTCCTAAGTCTAGTAGAACATAATCAGCATCCAGGCTTCCAAGCTTAGAGAGAATTTTGTTTTTGTGCATTTGTTTTAAGTTAGCAATTCCAAGCTCATCTTGAGCACCCGAGATAATACTTAAATTTTTCACAGGTGTTTGAACAAGTAGGTCACTAAAGTTTGAAACTTTCTTGGAGATATAATCAGACAAAGTTTTTTCAGGAATAGGGATACCCAAACAGGTGTGCATATTTGCTCCACCTAAGTCTAAGTCTACGGTGACGACTTTGTAACCCATGAGCGCCAGGCATATAGAAGTGTTGGCCGTAACCAAACTTTTCCCGACACCACCTTTTCCGCCACCAATGGCCCAAATCTTACAGCGTCTCTGTTGGCCTAAAAGGGTATTATTGTCATTTAGTTGTTGTGATAAATTCATAGTATCTTTTCGTTATAGTACACTATATTATAGGAAGAAATTATACTATTGAAAGCTTTGAGATGAAAAACGAAATTAGTCTTGCGAAAAGATCAGAATTACATTTAATGCGAAGAGTATGGCACATCGTGGTAGGACTTTTAGGTTTGATTGCTTATTACTCTTTAGAATTACCGATTTTGGTTTTTGCGCATTTTTCTATCGTGATTGCGGTTTTAGGTTTTGTTGTAGACTTTCAAAGATTGAAAAGACCTGCGCTAAACCAAATGCTGGAGCGCCATTTTGGTCCTATCATGCGTAGGTCAGAGAAATTTAGTTTTTCTGGATTACCTTTCTACGCATTAGGAGTAGCCCTTTCGATTTATCTATACCAAGAAGAGATAGCCGTTTTGGCGATTTTATTTCTTATTTTTGCAGATCCTATCGCTAGTGTTTGCGGCGTTTTTTTAGGAAGGGACCGTTTGCTTCCCAATAAAACTCTGCAAGGAACCATCAGCGCTTTTGTTATCTGCTTTATTATTGTGGTGAGTTATTTTGTTATTACCGGTAATCACTCAAAAAATATCATTATATTTGCATTCTTTAGCTCTATTGTAGGAGCACTCTCGGAGCTCGTCAGCGCATTTAATATCGACGATAACCTCACTATTCCTGTTCTTTCGGGGGGAGCGATGGTGGTGTTAAACGTTTGGTTTCAAGTTCTATAGACTTAGGTGTTTTTCCATTCAGAAACTGATTTAATTGTCCTTTTATCGGAGTGTCGTTTTCCACAAAATTTTGATTCAGATAGCCTTTGATCTGCAAGACTGCATAGGCCAAAGCAGCTAAAGTGAGTAGGTTAAATACCAATTTGTAATTCTTCATAAACAGATTCTATATTCTTTATTTAAAAAGTCGAACAATGACGAGGGGTGCTTAAATAACGGCCGTTTTAACGCTTTGACACCACCCCTAGATATTGTGGTGTTAAGAAAGTGTTAAGCCTTTGATACCACTGTATATTCCAAAAAATTAGATATTGTAAGAAAGTTTTTCTGGCCCGAAAGCGCTGGTTTCTTTACTCTGTATTTAAGCAATCATTCTGAGTGAATTCGGTGAGATTCCGAAGCTGTCCCGCAACTGTAACAAGCATTTTTTGCTTGGGAGCCAGATCCTCTAAATGATGAAGTCATTCCCGAGGAGGAAATTATGAGAGTCAAAATCTTATATAAAACTAGGTTGAGCGTTAAATAGTATAGAGGATACTTAAGGAGAAGTTATGTCTGTAAATGAACCGTTGTTAGACAAAAGTAATGATCGATTCGTACTTTTACCAATCAAATATAATGATATTTGGGAAATGTACAAGAAGTCGATGGCATCATTCTGGACTGCTGAAGAAATAGATCTTTACCAAGATCTTGAAGACTGGAAAAAACTTACTGATGATGAAAAACATTATATCAAGCATATCCTTGCCTTCTTCTCTGCAAGTGATGGAATTGTTAACGAGAACCTATGCCTGCGTTTCTATAATGATGTGCAAATCCCTGAGGCTAGATGCTTCTACGGTTTTCAGATTGCGATGGAAAATATTCACGCGGAAACTTATGGTCTTTTAATTGATACCTATATCCAAGACGCAAAAGAAAAAGATTATCTTTTTAAAGCTGTAGATAATATTCCTTGTATTCAGAAAAAAGCCGACTGGGCCATGAAGTGGATCTATTCTGATGAAGCAAACTTTGCAACTCGACTTTTAGCTTTTGCTGCAGTTGAAGGTATTTTCTTCTCTGGTTCATTTTGTTCAATTTTTTGGTTAAAGAAAAGAGGTCTTATGCCAGGACTTACTTTCTCTAATGAATTGATCTCTAGAGATGAGGGACTTCATACTGATTTTGCCTGCCTTTTATATAAGCATCTAAAAGAGAAGCTTCCAGTTGAGACTGTTCAAGCCTTAATTAAAGAAGCAGTTGAATATGAGAAAGCTTTCATTACAGAAGCTCTTCCTGTTTCACTTATTGGGATGAATTCTGACCATATGAAACAATACATCGAATTTGTTGCTGATAGACTTCTTCGCGAAATTGGAGTTCCTGAAGTTTATGGATCAAGCAACCCATTTGATTGGATGGAGTTAATTTCTCTTCAAGGAAAAACAAATTTCTTTGAAAAGAGAGTAGCTGAATACCAAAAAGCAGGGGTTATGAATTCTGTTAAAGGTGACGGCGGATTTGATTTTAATTTAGATATGGATTTCTAGAGAATAGATAGGAGATAGAGAGATGTTTGTAATCACACGTTCAGGGAAAAAAGAGCCCGTACAATTTGATAAAATTACTCACCGTATTCAAAAACTGACTTACGGTCTTAATACGACTTTCGTAGATGCGATGGAGGTTGCAAAAAGAACAATTCAAGGATTGTTTGATGGAATTACAACTGAAGAGTTAGATAATCTTTCAGCTGAAGTTGCAGCCTATATGACTTCAACACACCCTGACTTTGCAAGGCTTGCTGGAAGAATTGCTGTTGCAAACCTTCATCGAAAAACTAGTGACTCTTTTATTGAAACAGTTGAAAAACTGTTTAAGCATGTTGACCCTAAGACAGGGGAGCCAATGTCAGCAATTTCAGAGGAACTTTATAATTTAGCCATAACTCATAAAGATAGAATTGGTGCTGAAATCGCTTATTCTCGTGATTTTGAATACGACTATTTCGGGTTTAAAACTCTTGAGAGATCTTATCTTTTAAGAATTGAAGGAAAGATCGTCGAGCGTCCACAGCATATGCTAATGAGAGTTGCGCTTGGAATTCATCAAGATGATATCGATGCAGCAATGGACACTTACCATATGTTGAGTGAGAGATGGTTTACTCATGCGACACCAACCCTATTTAATGCTGGAACTAATAAAGCACAAATGTCTTCTTGCTTCCTACTATCAATGAAAGGTGATTCAATTCAAGGAATTTATGACACACTAAAAGATTGTGCCTTGATTTCTCAATCTGCAGGTGGAATCGGTCTTTCAATTCATAATATCAGAGCGAAAGGAACTTTCATCAAGGGAACTAATGGATACTCAAACGGTATCGTTCCTATGTTAAGAGTTTTCAATGATACAGCAAGATATGTTGATCAAGGGGGAGGAAAAAGAAAAGGTTCTTTTGCTATTTACCTTGAGCCTTGGCATGCAGATATTATGGATTTCTTAGAGCTTAAGAAAAATCATGGAAAAGAAGAATTAAGAGCTAGAGATCTTTTTTACGCTTTATGGGTAAATGATCTATTTATGGAGAGAGTTGAGTCTGAAAAAGAATGGTCTCTATTTTGTCCGCATGAGGCTCCAGGTCTAGCTGATACTTATGGAGATAAATTCCGTGAGTTATATTTAAAGTATGAAAAAGAAGGAAGAGCAAAGAAAACGATTCCTGCAAGAAAACTATGGTTTGAAATTCTTCAATCTCAAATTGAAACTGGTTCTCCGTTTATGTTATATAAAGATGCGGCTAACGAGAAATCAAATCAAAAGAACTTAGGAACAATTAGATCTTCAAACCTTTGTACTGAAATTATTCAGTATACTTCTGATAAAGAAGTTGCGGTTTGTAACCTCGCTTCAATTGCACTTCCAAAGTTTGTTGAAGGTGCTGAGTATAACCATAAACAGCTGTTTGATATTGTTTATAAGGTAACTATTAACCTTAATAAGATTATTGATCTTAACTATTATCCAGTTCCAGAAGCTGAATATTCTAACAAGAAAAATAGACCAATTGGACTTGGTGTTCAGGGATTAGCTGACACTTTTGCAAAGCTTAAAATGGGATTTGAGTCTGAAGAAGCTAAGAAGTTAAATAAAGAAATCTTTGAAACCATTTACTTTGCGGCTCTGACAGCTTCTTGTGACCTGGCCAAGAAAGATGGTGCTTATGATTCATATGAGGGATCTCCAATCTCTCAGGGACAATTGCAACATGACTTATGGGGAGTAACTCCAAGTGATCGTTGGGATTGGAATGAGTTAAGAGCTAAAATTAAAGAGCATGGAGTTAGAAATTCATTATTACTAGCACCAATGCCAACAGCTTCTACTTCGCAGATTTTAGGAAATAACGAGTGTATCGAGCCATTTACTTCAAACTTATACACAAGAAGAGTACTCTCTGGAGAGTTTCCAGTAATTAATAAGTACTTAGTTCAAGACCTAATTAATCTTGATCTGTGGAATGAGCAGATGAAAAACGAAATTATTAAGCATAATGGTTCAATTCAACATATTGAAGCCATTCCAATGGAGCTAAAAGAACTGTATAAGACTGTGTGGGAAATTAAGCAGAAGTCGATTATCGATATGGCCAAAGATAGAGGAGCTTTTATTGATCAATCTCAATCGCTTAATATTCACATGGAAGATGTTAACATGGGTAAACTGAGCTCAATGCATTTCCATGCGTGGAGATCAGGACTTAAAACCGGTATGTATTACTTAAGAACAAAAGCAGCAAGTGATGCAATCAAGTTTACAGTAAAAGATGAAAACAAAGGTGCTGAAATTAAACAAAACGAAAATGCTATGGTAATGAGTGGTGGCTCGGCAAGCGCTGCTGCAGGAATGATGGCCGCAAATGACGGTGTTATTCAAGCTCAACCAGGTCAATTTAGTGATGAAGAAGCAATGATGTGTTCATTAGACAATCCGGAGGATTGTATTGCCTGTGGATCATAGGATTTTTCTTAAAAAGCCATAAATTTCAAAGGCCGCTTTGATAAGCGGCTTTTTTTTTCCGATTGATTTAGTTTTCCCCTCATTGAATCAAATACCTAGTGCGATTAAAATATTGATTATACATCTATAACTTCGAGGGTTTATGAGAAACTATTTTGCTCTGGTACTGTTTTTTTTAGGGCTTACTGCTGCGAGTTTAACCTTAAATATCTCGAATATACCGGAAAGTTATATCGCAGATGATCTTCCATCTCATGTCGTACATAGAGATATCAAAAATAACTTCCACACTGGGGATAATTTAATATTTGTCTTTCAAGGTAAAGAGAAGTTTGATCTCAAAACTTTAAAAAAATTAAAAGATTTCGTTGTGGCGGTAGAAAAAATAGAAGGTACCCAAAAGGTCCGTTCAATTTTCAGTCATGAATTCATTACCGGCTATGAAGATGGTTTTTCCGTAGAGAAGGTATTTAGATCATTCATAAATGAAGAGGAAAGAAAAAAAGCTTTAGCTCTGTTTGAAAAAGATCCATTTATTAATGACCTTCTCGTTTCAAAAGATGGAACGAAGTTCTCTGTCATTATTGAACCAGATGACCTCACGGATAGCCTTATCCGTTACAAATATGAGAATGAAATCTTAGGTAAAATTGAAAGTGTCGGGCTCGAAGAAAATAAAATTGCTTACGGCGGAAATTTCGCTTTGGATATGTTTCAATTTAGAGAGCTCCTAAATATGGTTGGCTTTGCTATTCCCTGTATTTTCACCATTGGATTAATTATTATTTTTGCTTTATTCAAGTCAAAAATACTCTTGATCTGGGGAGCTATTTTTAATCTACTGGCGTCTAATTTCGCTTTTTTAATATTTGCTGTTTTTAGATTCGATATCAACCTTGTATCTTCCATAATACCGGCGCTCAATTTAGCTGTTTCAATTGCTTTCCTAGTACATTTATACAACAGTCTTTTGTTGTTGAGTACCGATGGAAAGGATAATTATATTTCACGATCGATCAAAGAAATTGATCGATCATGTTTTTATTCAGCCCTGACGACCAGTATTGGACTTTTATCTCTATCTATTAGCGATATTCCACCTCTATATACACTTGGTACTGTTAGTGGAATAAGTGTCATGGTTATTTATATTCTTGTCCTCAAAGTACTTCCGAAATTTTTAGAGCGATTTGAAAGCCAAATCAGGATAGACCTTTCAAAAATTCAAGAGAAAAAGCGCGTAGGAAAAATTTCTAGTCGTATATCTGAAATCGTCTTTACTTATCCTGGAAAGATTATTCTGGCCACCTTAGTTCTATGCTTAGCCTGTATTCCCTTTGTAACGAAGGTAAAAAGCGAATCGAGCATGTACGAATTTTTTAGTAAAGACCATCCAATAAATGTATCTAATAATGAAATCAGAGAGACTTTTTCAGGAACCACTATGGTGTCAGTGCTATTTGAGGGCGGAGGCTATCTCTCATCTGATTTTCTGTCCCGTTTAGAAAAGGCCACTATAGAGATAGAATCAAGAAAAAATGTGGATAGAGCGTTTTCAGCAAACAAAATAATCAAGCAAATTAACCGCTCCTTTCAAGGAGGGGGAGAGGATGCATTCGTAATTCCAACTGATGATGCTTTAATCGAGCAATACCTTTTTGTTTATGACGGAACAGATCTGTATGATTTTTTAAGTAGAGATCATAATAATCTACTCATGCGAATTAATTTATCAGTTGATAAGGCTAATGAGTCAGAAATTGAAATAAATACGATAAGAGAAAGTATGAATAAATATTTTCCTGAAGGAGGGTGGCGAATTGGTGGCTATGGAGTGATGTTTTCAGACCAGGAAAACCTTATTGTAGGGGACTTGTTTAAAAGCACTCTGATTTGTTTTGGTCTCATATGGTTACTAATGCTTTTACTTTGGCGCTCATTCAGTATTTCGGTTATTGGTATGCTACCAAATTTATCACCTGTACTCATTATGTTTGCTTTAATGGGGATATTCACAATTTGGTTAGATATTGGGACAGCTATGATTGCATCGGTAACCATGGGAATCGCGGTAGATGATACCATTCATATGCTTCATGGTATTTGGAGTCGAAAAAATCAAATGGGATTCGAACAGGCGATTAAAACGACTTTAAATGAAACTGGTAGTGCAATTTTTATGACAACACTTATTCTATTTTCCCAATTTTTCGTGCTTTCTTTTTCAAGTTTTTATCCGGTCAAATTTTTTGGAGCGCTAACATCTGCAGGACTTGTAGCAGCGATGATATTTGATTTGTTTTTTGTGCCTTCATTAATTTTATTCGCAAAAAGAAAAGGTTTATTATAAAGATTTTACTTTCTCTTATATTTATACTTTTGAGTTTGAGTCTTCAGGCCAAAGAGAAACTTTACAATGCTAAACAAGCATCAAAGATTAAAATCGAGCTAGATAAAGAGGGACTGAAGTACAGTATTCAAAAACGTGTGAAAACTCAGTTGGTCTACTATGTAGTGACGCCAAGAAGATTAAAAAAAAACAGACAGATAAGAGTAAAGAAGCGCTCAATGTCTATTGTTCGAGTTTTTGATAATAAGAAGTTGGCAAATAAGTTTATAGGTTTTATGCAGAAGAAATATCCTAAATTACCTATGTATATTCTAAAAAAACAAAAAAAACATAATTGGTATTCATTTAAAATCGTAGATGAAAGTATATATGAATGGGACTTGTCCCCGGGGCACGCGCGCGCAGTTTTCTCGCAAGACGCAAAAAAATATTCATCACAATTTTATGACTTAAAGACGGGATTAGATTTTCAAATAAACTCACTACAGTTAAGAACAAATATAAGAGCGGAGAGTTTAATTGAAAAAAATAGTAGGGCCAATATCAGTGAAGCGAGAGTTGGGTTAGATGAGTTTTATGGGAAGTGGAACAGTGACAAGTTTTCACTCACATTAGGGCGTCAGCTTTTTTCTTGGGGCATTTTTGATGAATTCTCTCAATTTGATCGTGTAAGTTTTAGGAATATCAATCGATTTCCATTTGATGTTCAAGATATGTACCGAAGGCCTATAACTGCAGCAAGGCTAACTAACTACATCGGCTCCCTCACGATCGACTCTTTCGTGGAATTTATTAGTGAGGAAGATAGATTTCTCTCTAAAAATGCAAACTTTTCTCCGATCGCAGAAAGTACACTGACCTTGGTTGAAGTTCCAAGGCAAGAGGCTTCATATGGTATAAGAGTAAAGTCTTTTGGCGGATTAGAGTATTCACTTAATTTTATGCGTGCACCAACTCTTCTGCCTGTTGTTTATCTAAATAAAAATTTCGAACTGGAAACAACTTATCCCAATGAAGAGTTGATGGGTATTGATGTTGTCCACTCAATAGATAATTTACTTTTGAAATTTGAAGTGGCGTATTTCAATAAAGCGGTTGGTGTGGATGATGATCTTAATTTTATTCTAGGAAAGAGAAATAGCTACAGTGTTGGATTTGATAGCTATTTTTCCTTTTTCGACTTTAATTGGAATTTTCAGGCAAGAAGTGAAGAGTTTACTGATGATGACTCAGGAGAAATCACTCGCTCTTCAATATTTATTTCTGAGTTTCGCAAGAAGTTTTTTGCGGAAAAACTCACCCTAGGATTGAGAAATATTATTTTTGGAGCTGATGGAAGTGGATATCAGAAACTATTTTTAGGATACACGTATAGCGACAGTTTGGACTTTGAGCTCTCCCAACATAGCTTTGATGGGAGAGCTGATTCAACTTTTGGTACTTTTGCAGATAAAGATTATATTGATTTTTCTTTGAAATATTTATTTTAGATATGCTTGAACCCTACTTAAATTAGTTAAAATATTGGGCTCAAAAATATAACTTGGTAAATTTGTAGGGTTATTTGTTTTTAAGACCTCTGTTAATGTCTGGTGATTAAGCTTAAGATCCTTTACCAGTGATTTATGCGGAACTATTGCATTTCCCACTTTCTTAAAATTAGTATTTTCTACGGTTTTAATTAATTTTCCATTTTTGTAATGATTGGATTTCAATATTGTATAATCTTTGGCAGAAATGATTGCAACAGAGCGGTCGTATATAGAGCTAGAGGCTTTTTTAGGAATACTTTCAAGCATGTATTTTTGATCTTTTTTGGATTCCTTCAGTATCTTATGATTATCCATATCTGGTGATCTAGACTCGAGGTCTTGATAAGTTAAATCTGAATTTACAAACCGACCACCTTTATTTGAACTGGAGATTCTTCGAGACTTTTTTAAAGCGGGTAGGTAGAGCCATTGATCCGAATTGTCACTTTTTTTATTATGCGTAAGGAAGGCCGTATTTTTGAATTTTCGAGGTTCGTTAAAAACAATTAGAAACTGTGAATCAAACTTATTTTTATCAGTCGAAATAATCACCATTTCTCTTTCTGATTTATTGTTTGATTTATCTGTTAGTGTCATTTTAACTTTCTGAACTTGATATGCATTCCTATTGCTATCAAATACTTTTTGAGCAAGCTCCTGACCTGAAATCGCATAAATTGATGAACTAAATCCTATGATTAGCAAACTTAATGAAAATTTTAACACTAGTAAAACTCCTGAATACTTTATTAATTACGCTCATTATAACGTAATTTGTGACAAGTTTGGATGGCAGGTAAAAATATGTAAGTGTTTGAAATTGCGGAATACTTGATTGAAAAAGTTAAGTGAATTAAACTTAAGACCGTTAAGGTTGTTATGAAAAAATTTAGAAAATTTGTATCAAGATTTTTTAAATTATTGCCAGCGATAGTGAGAGAAAAGTTTACTCGCAAATTCTTCTTCGTCGATTTGAATCTTTTAGACGATTACGAAATTTCCTTGGCCGTAGAATATGATGAGATTGTTGAAGCGATGTCTCTAGTACAAACTTGCTATAAGCAAGTCGAGCTTGCATCTAACGAAGCACTCATTCGAGCTGATTACCACAATCTTCTTCCTTCCTCTTATGTATTTGTGGCCAAGGACAGAAAGACTGGGCGAATTGTTGGGACAATTAGTTTTATTCATCGTTCAAGCCTAGGGATTCCTATTGAAGCTCAGTGGGACTTAGAAAGCTATCTCGATCAATTGAATGGGATTCCAGCCGAAATTTCTGCTGTGGCAATCGATCCTGAATTAAGAAAAATAGGGAAGGGTTTATTCTCCCTTTTAGCGATTAGCTCGCTTAAGTTTTGTTATGAAAAGTTTAACACGGATCATTTTGTGATGGCCGTTCGAGAGGATATATCTTTTCTATACGAAGATATTTTTCGATTTGATCGTATTGGAAGACCGATGAACTATTCAAAAGCCAATGGATCGTTTGGAGTTCCGATGCATCTCCATTTCTCTCATAAGCTTGCACAACTTGAGAAAAAAGATCGTAATTTGGATGTGAATCGAAGTATCTATAAATTGATATACTCGGATGTTCTAAAAATTAATGAGCGTGGTTCCGAGCTGATTCCAGGTGTTGTCACTCAGCTCTTTTTACATCCAAAACAGATAGAGCAGATTGCAAACAATGCTGGTGGCATTTTTGAGAATACGAGAATTAGTATTCTTCGAAAAATGAATTCAATGTTTTACGATTTATATTTCACCAGTAAAAAATATGGTTTCGATGTTAAACGAACCAATCCAAGATTCCTAGTGAACTTAGAGGCTCAATTAAGACTCGAAGCTCAGACGGTTACATTGAACTCAATTGCAAAGGGTGGTGTTGGATTTAAAACCGACAGAGAGTTTACAACTGGAGAATTTGTAGAATTAGAAGTCGAACTCGGTAGTCGTTTTATTTTATCTGGTATCGTAGTCTGGGCAAATAATGGAAACTATGGAGTACAATTCACGAGCTATACCGAAAATTGGGAAGCATTAATTGAACAATGTGAAAGTAATTTACCAAAGGAAAAAGACGATCAGCCAATCAAGATCGCAGCATGATACCGTGAGAGCGAAAGCTTAATGCTTACGCTCTCTACTGTTTATTTTATTCAGATTCTAATTCAACTTTTTCAAAATTCATTTCAATTTCAACTCCGTAAAGAGTACTGAAAACGGGCGCAGAAAAACTACTGAAGTCTTCTACCTGTGATAGGTTAATTTGCTGTCCAAAAATAGCACCGTTGAAGCATTTTAGTTCCGATTCTAG
>CAXRIU010000010.1:0-97287 GCA_964231135.1 Bacteriovoracaceae bacterium | reverse complement strand
CTTGATAACTTCACTGAAGAGATCGTATTTAGATCAGCTGTAAAAAATATTGATGAACTCACAAGCTGCCAAGAAGGACTCTTTAATCACTATAACGATCCAGAAAAATCAGAGTTTAAAAAAGAGTTAATTTCAAAATCCTATAATAAATTTTTGGAAATAGGAGCTAAAGTTCAGCAGATTCTCAGGTTGAGGCGGCCTGCTGAAATAAGGGAGTTAAGCGCTGAACGTTTTTTATCTTGCACCAAAGAAGTGTGCAGTTCTCCTTCAAGTTTTGGTGCAAAAGAAGCAGCTGATATTCATAATATTCGAGCTGAACTTGCAAAATATGATGCTGAGTTAGCCGTTCTTCTCGCAACAATTCCTATGGGGAACCGAGAGCAGATTCGAAAAAGTCTTCTCGATGTTTATAGATCGAATAAAAAGCCAAGCCTCGCGGAGTTTTCAAAACTATATAACGAGCAAATGCAGGGACTCTCAAAAGAAGTTAATACAACTCGAGAGATGATTGATGAAATCAAGCATAAAGATCACAAAGGTAATACTCAATACTGTATAGATTCAGATTTGAAAAAACAGCTTTACCGTTCGGGGCAAATTGAGGCGGTTGTTCAGGGAGCAAACCTAGGCGAACATCAAAAAAATATAAGTTGCCGTATGGGAAGACGCTACGGCGTTCAAGGTGATGTCATCACTGAGTTAGCTCTCGTTCCCACTTATTTTGTGGGTTACGGCCTGGGAAGGCTAGCTATCCGTGCGGGAGTTGCAGGCATGTCGGCTAGAGGTGTCGCGGCAATGAAGATGACCTCTAGGCTTTCTCTTTTGGGAGTACAAACTGCGGATGTGGCGGTCTCTCTAAACTCCGCAGTAGATGCGTGCTCAAGTGATAGCTTTATAACAGGACTGCAGGGTAATAGCTGTGACCCTGAGACTGAAATTTTCAATGCGATTAGAGAAGCGAACTTAGCTGAATGCGCGGCTAATATTGCTTTTTATGGAATGTCTAATGTGGCGGCAATTAAGGCGTTTCAAAAAACAGAAAAGCTTGATTGGGACTCCTTGAGATTCGGTCCTCCGTTTAGCAATAAACCAATTGAATCAGTGTCTCAAGTAAGTCAGGAGATGGGGGACAGTTTTACAGTTATGTTTTCAGATAAGAGTAAGGCTTTCGATCAATTCGGAAATCCAAATATCTTTGAACAATATAAGAAAATGGATTCGACCACTTTAAAACCTGGAAACTCTTATGTCGTATTAGTCCGTGATGGAGTCCTGTATATCGGTGATAATTATCGCAATGCCAGAGGGGGGACAAATTTTACTCATATCCAGCTTGCAAGAGATTTTGGGTTTGAGGAAGAATACTTCTTTGGAATGGGGGGAGCTATTCGAGTGAACCGTGATGGTAGTATCGATATAGGTGGACGCCATATGATGGAAGACGATATAGAGTCAGCTGAGCTTATTGAGCAAGTCATCCACCGAGTAAATCCTAATATTAGAACTCGCACTACAGCAGGTCGAGTTTTAGATATGCCAGAGCCTTAGGCACATTCTAGTTTTTCAACTTCAAAAAAATTAAATCTTTATTTGATGAGCAATGAGTTTTTAACTCTACTTGGATTATATGCTTGATATCTAGTGTTAACATTTTTTGTGTTTTTGATTTTTAATGTATATTTATGTAATTGTTATTACTAGATTTATTGTTTCATGTGTTAACGGGTTTTAAGATTTTATTGCAGTGAGCTATGGGCTGTGAGAGTATAGTTGTAGGAGTTAATTATGGAAACTTTAAATTACAAAGAATTAAAAGAAGAGTTTTACAAAAAACAACTATTGGAAGATTTGGGTTTTACGCAATCTAGAGTACAAAGTTCTCCGGCGAAAAATGAAGTGGATAAAGAAATCGCAAAACTTAAAACTAAAAAACAGCAATATTGGGAATACCTTATTACCAAGAATAATTAAATTATTATTGGTAATTAAACAAGGAGAGACACATGAAGAATCAAACTTTAGCATTACTACTGGCAGCAAGTTTTAGCTTTTTTGGTTGTGAACAACCAGAGGAGTCTAATCCAATTGCAAAAAACAGACAAAATTATGATGTGACGATGAAGGTTTCATCTTATTCGGTTGCAGATTTATCACCCATAGAATTTATTATACCTAAGGCATATGCTGGGATTACGGATTTAAAATTTTGTTTCAAAAGATTAAGATTTAAAAAGGAAACGGAAATTGAAGACCCGAATATTGAGGACAACATAGATATTGAATTAGGTGAAGTTTCCATCGGATCTGAAGGACTTGTTCTAGGCACTGTCAGTGTGCCTGCTGACACTTATAGCCGTATTGAATTCGATCTGGAGCCAGACTGTGATGGTCAAACAAAAAACTCGGTTACGCTCACAAATGATTTAGGAGATGGTAATCATAGTACAAGAGACAGAATCACTATTAAGTTTGAAGGACCTTTTGTAATATCAAGTAATGAGGAATTGAGTTTAAATGTTCAAACGATAGTAGATGCTGCAAACGGGTACGATGGACTAAGTGCAGAGGAATTGAAAGATGTTTTTGAGGCTGTTAGCGGAGATGTATTGTAGAAATATCTGAAAAGGAGAGGGATGAATTCCTCTCCTCTTTTAATCTTAGGAAAAAGTGATGTTACGAGTAAACCTTCCCAAAATTTATGATTTTCAAGATTACAGAGAGTATTTAAATGAAATATTTAATACTTTAAAAGAAAATAAGATTTCTAAACGTGCTTTTGCTAAAGAGATTGGGTTTAGTAATGCATACATTACCATGGTATTAAAAAAGAAGAGAAATCTCGACCTAACCTATATAGACAAAATTGGTGAATATTTAAATTTAAGAGATAGTGAAAAAAAATATTTTGAGAATCTATGTATATTGGCTGACTCTGATCAGGCGGAAGAAAGAAGTGAAGCTTTTAGGAAATTGAGTCGCTTCAAAACTTATCAAAAAAAATCTAGATCGGACGTAGTTACCCATAAATATCTTAATCATTGGCATTATGTGGCCATAAGAGAGATGAGTTTCTTGGATGATTTTTGCGACGATCCCGATTGGATACAGAACCGGTTAATTGGAAAGATTTCAAAAAGAGACATAGAACAAGCCTTGAATTTTTTAAAGAAAAATAAACTGTTAAATGGCCAGGAAATGGGTCACTTAGATTGTTCTGAGGGTATCTACCGACTAGCTCTGGGCCGCTTTCACCGAGAAATGCTTGGCCAGGTTACCGACTCTATAGAAAAAATTCCCAGTAAAAAACGATCGATTATGGGGTTTTCAAAAGCTATGAATCTTAAAAATTTTTCACAAGCCGTAAAAATAATGGAAGATGCAATAAAACAGATTAATAACCTTGAGGTAGAGGAGAAAACTAAGGAGCTGTATCATTTTTATTTCACGGGAATTCCATTAACTAGTAAAGAGGATCTACAATGAATAAAAATATAATTATTTACACTATTTTTTTCCTTTTCATTTCATGTGCTCCAGGGGGCGGTACGACTACTGGTAATCCTGTCACGATTGAAATGTCTTTCAGCTCTTATGAAAACTCATTAATATCTAAACTTTCAAATATTTTTATTTCTCCTGCTCATGCAAGCCTAAGTGAGCTTAAGTTTTGTTTTAAAAGAGTAAGATTCAAAGTTTACGATAGCTCAGTGGGAAAAGATTTAGAACTGGAGCTAGGTGAGGTTAGTATTAATCAAGAGGGAACAGATTTAGGAACGGTAGAAATTGCTGATGCAATATATAGAAGAATCGAATTTGATATTGCCAAAAATTGTGATGGGGATAACCAATCAAGTGTTACGATTTTAAATGATAACGGGACTTTCTCTACGGATGATGGAATAACAATTAGATTTGATGGTGAGTTCAAGGCTAATGAAGGGGGAGAACTAGTTTTAATTGTTCAAAACGTTGTTAATGGTATTAAAAATTACAAAGCTAGTGATGGCGAAATTAAAGATATACTAGAAAATTTAAGTGGTACTTTTTAGTAAGAAAATTTTCTTTCAAAATGTTCTTCGACGGTTTTGAGTGAAATATCATTTAAAATTAACGAGAAAGCCATTTTACCTGCTAATAATGTTACATTTTGATACCAGTCAGGAAGAAATTTCGGATGTTCGATTAATCCCTCTTGATAGCATTGTCTTAATAAGAAGATATCATTGACATCGAGCCTACCAGCAAATAGTAGGTGAATAAGATCGAGATGGTTTTTTTTGAACGCCCATCTGAAAAAGCTATGCACGCGAATAAGTCCTTCTAGGTAAACACCGTCTTTAGTGAATACGATCCCTCCTTGCGGGTAGCCACCTCGAAAAATTCGTGCGGCAGAGTTGAAGCTCTCTTTTTCGCTTTGACCTTTTTCTCGAAAAAAATCAAATAACTGATAAAGATCGGCTCCTTCAATCGCCATATCTATGGCGATCACTCTGAGGGAGATTCTTTTTAGTCTGTCCAGATCAAGTAGACCCGTTACGACTTCTGAGAAAGTTGCAAGACCTTCTTGTGTTTTTGTCGTTCTTGGAGCTCCGTATGCCATTAGGGGAAGTCTTGATTGTAGGCTACCATTGATGGCGGTTAAAGAGTGGGTGAATACTTCATGTACGAGTAAATTCTTTAAATCCACAAGACTAAAATTTGCATCATGACGTATTCTTATTTTAGATCTACCCGCAGCGGCTTTTGCCACAATTTTTTTAGATATTTCTATTTTAGGTGTAGAGTCTTTGAGAACCATAGTGGCTTCCCGCTCTAAAAATATTTTGAGTTCATTTGCATTAAAAAGTCTTGCTTCAGGTTTGATATAGGGATGATCATAATCTTGAAAAGCACTTAGGAAATGTTTAGCCGTATTTAAATGGGAATACTCACTTTCAAAAAGTAGGTGCTTTGGAACTCCATATTCTTTTTCACTGATTTCTTGGAACGAAGCTGTGCCTACATTATGAATCATATCAATGGTTGCGATATAGCTCTCAATGGTTTGTGCTGTGTAGATATGCATTGGATCTTCTTTAGATAGTTTGGGAAGAAGTCTTTTGAGTGTGTCTTTTTTTTCAGAATGATCTTTAGGGGTATATTTAAACTCAATATTTTTGCGATTATTTTTCTTTAGATTTTGAAAAAATTCTTTTTCGATATTTTGCGGCCAAGAGATTTCATCTAAAAAGTGGAGTGTTTTAATAACCTTTATGGCTCGTAAGTTGATTTCTTTTAAAGATAGTTGCTTCATAGATATTTTTCGGAATTTTAAAAGAAGAATATGAATAAATACTCTCGTATTTTTTCAAAAATACTGTTTAAATATTCATATGAAAAACTACTTAGGCTTATTACTTGTAATCTTGTGTTTTAACTCATGTGACGCTGTTAAAGACGTCCTAGGTGATACTGCTGGTGTCGATGAAAGCTTCAATGATTCTTCTGGGAATCACGATAGTTCCTCGGACTCAGACAATACTAATAATACTTCGTGTATTACTTCATCTTCAGATCCAGATAGTTTGTCTTTAACGACCAATTTGATTGAGTTTTATCACTTCGATGAAGTCTCGGGAAATAGATCTGGAGTTAATAACTCAATTGATCTGAATGAGACAGGAAGTGTTGGATCAGATGCTGGGGTTTGTGATCTTGGCCTCAATGCTCTAGAGATAAGTAACTCTGACTACCTTACACCTTCAACGACGCCGCCTTTAGATTTTGCACTCGGTGACAATTTTTCTTTTTCCTTTTGGATGAAAGTATATCCTTCCACCGCTGGCTATCAATTTGTTTTGGGCAGTTCCGGTCTTTATTTTGGTTTTTATGTTAATGGATCGAATCAGGCACAGCTGGAATTTTATATTGCTGGGTATGGTACCTTTATCAACATTTCAAATGCCTTTAGCCCAGATAGTTCTTGGAAGCATGTTGCTGTAACTGTGGATCGTAGTAGCGGTGTAAATATTTATTTCGATGGGGCCTTGTTTCATGCGAATGCTACTGGTACTTCTGGTAACTCTGCAGCTGTAACTACTATTGGTTATCACATTGATGCAGGTACAAAAAAACCCATTAACGGCATATTAGACGAACTAGGTATATGGAACAAGGTCTTAACCGCCGGCGAAGTAACAAAACTCTATAATAAAGAGTATAACTTTTAAGCATACCTCATATTAGAATAAGTCATTTTATTTATACCAAATAAAGTCCTAGTCTTTTCAAAGGCAGAAATGAATCTGTCATTTGAGGAGGCAACAGATGCTCAAAAAATTATCTATCGGACTTATTGCAGCATTATCATTCTCTGCGGTTCAGGCAGAAACAAATTACAAAAAACTCTACAAAGTTACTGTTTTAAACCTAACCACAGGACAACCTATTACCCCTGCGGTGATTGCTGTGCATGCGCCAGGGTTTAAGATCGCTCATTTAGGTCATAAGGCATCTTTAGGGTTAGGTGAATTGGCCAAGGACGGAAAAACGGACAACCTTCTGGCTGAACTTGGAGCTTCAAAATACGTAGTAAGAACTGCTAAAGGACAAGGTGTTGTTCTTCCTGGAAAGAAAGAGTCAATTGTTGTGGAAGCTAATAATCCTAATTTTAAAATTTCATTAGTGGCCATGCTAGCAAGAACTAATGATGCTATCACAATGCTTGATTCCGGTGATCTTCATTTGAATAAGGGACAAAAGCAAACTTACCTTACTGCCGCCTATGACGCTGGAGTAGAACTTAATACTGAATCTTGTACTGATATTCCAGCTCCTCCTTGTAATAATCCTAACCAAGGTGAAGTAGAAGATAGCTTTGT
Source organism: Bacteriovoracaceae bacterium (assembly GCA_964231135.1). GTDB lineage: Bacteria > Bdellovibrionota > Bacteriovoracia > Bacteriovoracales > Bacteriovoracaceae. Next base: position 90,427 of record CAXRIU010000010.1, on the reverse strand, counting down.
GAGACCGCACGCTGGTGTACTACAGGTTGGTGATCTAGATCCTAAGAGAGATTCATTTGGATCAAAAGTCGCTAAAGTTATAATTGAGAGAATTCAATAAATAATTAAGCCCTACGATCTATATTGAATTTCCTACTCAATATAGATCGTAGTTTCCAGTGAAGTACGTACTTCAAGATGAATCGAGCGTCCTGAAAACACCTCTCTTACCCAAGGAAATATTTCCGAAGAGAACGACTCCGGATGCGTGAGTCTGAGCTTTCCATCTTTTTTTAACACCCTTTTGATTTCAGTTAGAATCTCTTTTGTAACAGGAGCATTTTCTAAATATATTTGGTCCACAGAGTGAGGCTTAAAAGGTAGCTTTTGTGCTTTTGCCGGAACCCAATTTGGAATGATATCTTGAATATACATAGTATCCGGTCGAAGAGGTTGAGGATTGATGTTAATGGCATCTGCATACCGACCTTCACCTCCGATATCTACAATGATAGGTTTGTTTTCCTGTAACCTTTGCTGAATAAGCTTTTGCACTAAAGCAGATGAGTCTTGTTCTTTTTTCCAACTTAAAAGGTATGCGTCTTCGCAGTTGAAAGCGAAGGCATTCAGGCTAAATAAAATAAGAATAGAGATTCGTTTCACACCAGTTTATCGGAATAAAAGACTAAAGTGTTTAGATTCTCTTGTTTTTCTAGAGGTTTAAGCCCTGATTTTTCAAGAACTTTTATTGAGGCGTGATTATCTGGATGAACCCTGGCCATTACATATTCTAGGCCGAGCATCTTAGCGTGACTTATGAGAAGCTCTACCAGTTCACTGGCGTAACCTTGGCCCCAGCTTTCTTTATTAAACATATACCCCATTTCAGGGGCTTCAAAATGGGTATTATTGAGCATGGCCCAACCGATGAGATCGTTTTCATTGGTGACCGCCCATACGCCTAATTCCCCCGCGCCGAGGTCTATCCATTCTTTTAATTTCACCGGAACTTCTTCGCTCGTTAGTGCTCTCTCAAAAGAAGTGTATTGCATAACCTCAGGGTCTTTGAGCATAAGACTTATCCCCTCTAAGTCTGAGGGGATAAAGTTTCGAAGTTTTAGTCTACTACTTTCAAGTTTCAATTATTTTACCGCTTTTAGAATTTCATCGTTTGGAGTTCTTTGTTTGTAATCGATGTGGATATCTGCAAAAATTATTTTACCGTCTTTAATAATGTAGACTGCTGGATGGGCAATCATATGGTGCGTTTCTCCTGAATCATTTTCGATATCGATTTTGTATGAATTCTTATATTTTGCGACCAATTCATCAGAAACCTTATTGGTAATCTTAAATTTTGAGAGAAGGTCTGCGCTTGGATTTGATACAATTGGAAAGGTAAGTTTATGATTACGTTTCATTTTTTTAGCTATCACTGGCTTATCAACACTTATACCGATGAGCTTAGTTCCTTTCGGTAGCTTCGATATAAGCTCAGTTTGGATGGACTTGAGTTGAGTCATACAGTAAGGACACCACGAGCCTCGGTAAAAAACCAGAATATTCTGTCCTGTACTTAGATCAATCGATTCTTGAGATATCGTGGTTACTACTTTTACTGGAGTGTCCTGACCGACTTTCAAGCCTTCTTGAGCTAGCAGGTTAAAACTCAAAAGCAAAGTAAATATTAAAAATCGCATAGAAATCCTTTTTTATATATAGGTGTAATAGATCGCTAAATTATTACACTAAAAAAACAAATCAAATCGAAATCCATGTCCTCCCTTGGAGTCACATTTGTATGGTCCACGACTGAGACGCAGTCTTCTGATACCAACTACTTTCTGAGAAATAAAAATTTTAGTCTGTTTCGTCCAATCGGGACCGAGACTTTTAAACGCTAATTCCCAGTCAATATTAGTACCAGATAAATTTAACGTTTTTAAAAAAATTGAAGCCTTAGTCTGAGTCATAGATTGTAAATCTGTTTGACTTCCTTCGCTTTCTTCGACTCCACATTGAATAACACTCAAAGCAAGCTGTTTTAGCTTTTTATCTTGATAGAAACCTTGAATAAAAGAATAATTCCATCCCGGTGGAATAGCCTTTTCCACTTCAGTATTTAACATGAAGGAATTCGAGTTCGGTGGAAATGTTTTATTTTTCTCGGTGGAGATAAGCATAAGTTTATTATAGATTTCTACAGCATTAGGTTTCTTAGCGTAGGTGGATCTAAAACTTAGGATTAAAATAGCTGTAATAATTAATTTCATCAACTTAGTTTAAGTGTGATCATTGGACTTGACTAGAGAACTAACTAATCGATTTTAGGGTTGTTTTTACTTAAACCTAAATGCTCAACTACTTCGTAGGGAGTAATCAGACCTACGAGATGGCGGTTATTAAACCTAGTCACGACAGGAAGCCTACTGATATTGAATCTCTTCATTTTATCCATAGCAACCAAAAGATTTTGATCCGGATAAACATAGATCGCATTGTACTTGGTGATCTCATGTAATTTAACCGTAGGATCTTTTTTAAACTGAGTTCGTAGCTCATAGAGATTTATCACACCATAGAGTTGCTCTTTAAATACAATCGGAAATCCACTAAATGGCTTGCCTTCGATTTGTTTCATCGCTTCTTCGACAGTTATTGACCCCCTTAGTGTGAACACATCTCTTATCATGCAGTCCTCAACACTAAGCTCAGTTAAATACTCACTATCTTTTTGATTTGGCAAATGTACCCCTTCGTATTCCGCGACCTCTTCATAGACAGAGTAAGGGCTAATGGCTTCGGCGATCCAATAAGCAGTTATACTTGATACCATTAAAGGTAGAATCAACTCGTAATCGTGAGTCATTTCAAATAAGAGTACGAAAGCGGTAAATGGTGTTCTGATAACTGAAACTAAAAGTGAAGTCATTCCCATGAGTGCAAAGGCACCAATCTCAATATGCTCAACACCTGCAAGGGTAAGCACGCTTCCAAAAGCTGAGCCACCGAGCGCACCCAAAAAGAGTACCGGCATAAAAATACCACCACTAAGACCAGAACTATATGCTGAAGCGACTAAGACACCTTTTATAACTAAAATAATTAAAAGAGAGCTAAGGCCCAAGTTTATTTTTCCTGAGAGTAGTTGATTCATAAAAGCAACACCATCACCGAGGACTACCGGGTCATAATGAGAAGCCAGAGCTGCTAATATGATCACTCCGATTACGAATATAAAGCCCTTACTTTCACAAGTTTTCTTTTTAAGTTCCTTGAAAGCAAGAATGGATTTCGTAAGAAGTGAACCTAGTACTGCTGCCAACGCACCTAAAAGAAAATAAAAGATTAAGTGCCACTCAATATGAAATTGGTAGTGGATAGGAAGAAAAGTTGCGTGATGATTGAGAAGTTTAAATGAGGTCACAGAAGCCACAACAGAAGTAACAATTATGGGGCCTAAGTATTTGGTTCTAAGTTCTCCTAGAATTTCTTCGATCGTAAAAATTACCGCAGCAATGGGGGTATTAAAAGCAGCGGCCAGTCCAGCAGCTGCTCCTGAGGCAACCATTACTTTCATAAGTTGTCTGTTGAGTTTAAGGTAGTGAGATACGAAATGAGCCCAGGAGGCTGATATCGTTACCATCGGTCCTTCTTTTCCAAAAGAGAGGCCCGTTCCTAAGGTCAGAACTGTTGTCAAAAATTTCCCCACTGGCATCCGCTTAGGTAATTTTCCACGGTAGGCGACTAAAGCAAGTTTTACCTGAGGAATCCCTGAACCATTGGTGTCATTAAATACAAGCTTAGTAAGGTAATAGGAAAGGGCTGCAAATAATAAAGCTCCGAAAAATGTGTAGAAAGTGAAGCTCTTGTTACTACCAATTGCTTTTGTGAGCATCGAGCTGAAGTCGTGCAGTAGGGTAGCAGCAACACCAGCACCCACACCTATTAAAAGCGTCGCTAGGGCAACCCTTAATTGTTCAGATTTTGAAAACTTTTTTAAAGCTCGCATAATTATATTTCCAGATAAGGCTAACTTAACAAGAAATGAATTCTAACTCAATTGTAGCATTCGGATATGAAATTTATTCACTTCTAGTTCTTAAAAGTCGTAAGTGTTAAGATATAATTATTGTGAAACTATTTTTTAATCCATCACTTTATTTTAAACCTGGAAATATCGTACCGAGTAGGTGGTATCAATTCATTGCTCTAATCCCTTATGCCATGATGGTCACGAAAGGGAATATGATAAAAAAATATATCCTTAAATTTGAAGATCAGCCGGACAGCCCGGCACAATTGCTTTTTTCGAATTGGCCGTATTCCTGGGGAATGCTGCTGTTAGGGGGACTTGTTGGAGGTTTTCTCTATTGGATATTTGGAATTAAAAACTTCGCTTCAAGGCTCAGGTGGTGTGGAGTTGAAAATCCAAATAAAGAGGATGCAAGGTTTGTCAGTATCTTTTCAAGCCTGGTCTTCTCTTTACCGGGAATCACTATTTTAATCTATGAGAGCTTGTACTTTAAGGATTTTAGGGCTTCAGTAAACTATCCAGGAGTTGGCTGGGAGACTTTAGCTTTTCTGTTCATGTGGTGGTCAACCCATGTGCAATGGTTGGGAGTAAAATCGAGGTTTAATATTTCGGGATTTAAAGTGCTATTTAATTTCTACTTGCTACCGTTTATATTGCAATTCATCTATATTCATCAAAAATTCTATCTAAAAACACTTAAAGATATTATTTATATTCTTACCATGTAAAAGCGTAAGTGAGAGCTAGCCAGTCGATATTTTGATCTTCCATTTTGATAAATGTGTACATTAAACCAAAATCAAAACTAGAGCCGTCTGTCGGTTTAAATCCATAAGCGACACCCAGATTGATGGCCTGTCCGTTGTCATCAAAATTATAATTTTCATTGCCAGTGCTATCCGGATCAAAAATGGTACCCCAAAAAGAGTCCATGCTGTCAGGGCTGGCTTGAACCACAGCTTTCCCGATATCAAGTCTGAAGTTCAGACCTTTTCCAACTTCAGAATTCATATAATGAATAATACTTAAAGCCCTCACATCAATATCAAAGTTAACTGCCAAATCATCATTGTTTGATTTGAGCTCACCTTCAATTCTACTACCCCAACTATGTTGAGTGTAACCAATTAGAGTTGAATTGAGGGTAATATAGAGTCCCATTCCGCTTAGCCCTCTATTTTTATCCTCATTGGTGATATTAAAATTTTCTCGAAATAGATCTTCTGTCTGATCAATCTTATCGTACTCAGGCATACTTGAAATGGTGGCCCCAAATAATTGGATGTACCAAGAGTCGTTCGCTTGAGCCAGACTAGAGCTGAGAAGTAGTATGAGAAAAACTATTCTCATTTAATCAAACCTCTCGCTTTAAGATGGCCCTCAATAAACATCGGAAGTTGATAGAGAAAGTTTTTAGGATTATTCTCAGCTCCTGTTGAGATGGCCATTTGATCCAATGTATTTAAGGTAAGGTCTTTTCCTTGAGAAGCAATTAGTAGCTGTACCTCAGCTGGATACTCGATACCAGCTTTAGCTGCTTTCATTTTAACTAAAAAAGCTATGACTTTATCTAGGTCTTGATTAACCCAAGAAACATAGTTTTCATTAATGGCGCTAAAATCAATTTTACCACCTTTATCATTATTATAGCTTAAGGCCATATCCAGAATATCAAATAGTCTATTAGTACAATTGTTTTGTAGAAGATTATAAGTCTGCGATCTACCATAAAGATCACTCATTCTCAGTCCCCAATAAAAGAGGTAATCCTGAGGTCTGATATCTCCCCTGTTACTGATGGTGTTTGAAAAATCTAATTTATAAGATTTAAAAGTCGTATCTTTGGCCTTACTGTATTTTATTTCTCTTTCCGCCAGCGAATAGATTCTATGTCCGACCGCAAAGTTATATCCAAGTCCAGCAGGCATAAATTCAGCGTCTAAACTGTCTTTACTTCTAATGGCTTCGATTGAAAGTACCGCGCCAGAGAGAGCAATCGGTTTTTCTAAAAACTTAACTTCGTCTTGATTGAAGACCAGTTCAATTTTGGCAGTATCTTTTAGATTGAATAGCATCTCTGAGTGAACTTCAACTGAAGCTGTTTCTGGTCTTACTTTACCTGCCCAACTAGCTTTTACAAAAGTCGCATCTTCAATTAAAGGTGAAATGCTTTCAAGATTATTGTATTCGCCCATATTGATGGCCGGGATCGTGGCGATATAGAATTTCCCTATGTGTCTGAAGTTGGCAACTGCGATATCAGATTCATCTATATTATAAAGTCTCTTTTGTTCTGGTGTGAGGAAGACCAATGTTCTCTTTTCATCGTTTTCAATAATCTCACCTGCAAAGTCTCCAGTTTGAGGCATCAACTCATTATCTTGTAGGTAATTTTTTAAATCTGTCTCAATACTAGGAGCAGACCATGCGAGGGTAGCCGTTAGGCATAGAGTAAAACTAAAGAACAAATTTTTCATAATAAATCCTAAATGATCATTTCAATTATTAGTGTCTTAATGCTACTGGCAATCTGCTCGGAGAGGGGAAATTATGTAGAAATTACAGGCTGTTGGATAATTTGACACCCTTTTGAGGGACTAAAGGATACCAGTGGATTTTTAAGTATTTAGCTCTTCTTCTAAGTCATTGAATTCTCGTCTGAATGTTTTGGCACAGGCCTTGCTTATAGATAAGTAAGACGGCATAAAAAGGACTTTTGGCCAAAACTTATAGTGGTGGGGATCACTTTAACTTCTTGGGGAACAAAAATGAACAATTCTTGGAAAAAGGCAATTGTATTAGTAACTTTAACAACTGTAAGCTTCAGCGCATTCGCACAAAGAAGAGGAAATCGTGGAACGGCCAGAGGTAATGGAAGCTTGGAGCAAGTCGTCCAAGACAAAATCGTAGAGTTAAACTTTCTTACTTCAAAAATTGAAAGAAGCCTTGATACCATGAGACCAGCAGCACTTAATGCTATGGCAAATAAATTAGAAGAAGCTATTCAAATCATAAAAAGTAGGGGCACTACAGGGCCAAGCTATCCAGCTCCGACTCCACTACCAACACCAATTCCTGGACCACATCTTCCTCCACATAGAGGTTTGATCACTGTGACCGGATCAATCGAGAATAAGCCATTTATGTTTGATGTAACAGATGCAGCCGACCTTGCGGCTCAGTGTGTGGCAGCCAATCAAAACAGAATTGTAAATGTAGATGAAATCAATATCTCGGTAGACTTTGGACCTTCAAGAGACTTCACAACTTCAGGTTGGTGGAGAGGTGAAGGAGAGGCTTGTGCGGCAGTAGCTGATAAAGCGATCCAGATGGGACTTCCGCAAAAAATGACTGCTGGATTCTTTGCAGTAGGTTCGGTTGAAGGAAAGTCATTTATACTAGAAGGTTACACTCTTAGAGACGTAATGGTTCAGTGTACTGAATTTCACAGAATGAGCGGGATCGTAAACGCAGATGAAATGACAGTATTTAACGGACACAAAATCGTTACAAAAAAGACTTCAGGATGGTGGAGTAATTCAGGTGAGGTTTGTAATACGCTTATCCAAGCGATTCAACAATAACAAAAAATCAGTGTTGCAAGGGGGTCCACATAGTGTGGGCCCTTTTTTTATTTTGAAAGAGCCTCATTAATTGCGAAGTTTACGTTATCTAAAATCTTTTTTAACTCTTCAATCTGCTCTATATTAATTTTATCATCATCCAGTGAGCATATAAGTTTTAGTGGAATGTCTTTTGCTTTCTCTTCGAGTAGTTTCGCTTTCTCCGTAAGCTTAATTATTTTTTTTCGTTTGTCTTGCTCGTCTGACAAAATTTCGATGAGATTTTCTTTATCTAAGTATTTAACTAAGCTTGCTAAAAATCCCTTATCAATTGAAGTCTTGATAGAGAGATCCTTCATTGTGATTCGGTCCTCTTCCCACAATGCCATAAGAACGACATATTGAGGATAGGTGAGCCCTAATGCTTCTAGTAATGGACGGTACAATCTAGTAAGACCGTTAGATGCTAGATAAAGGCGATGACAAATTTGGTTATCTAGTTTTAACTGCTCGTAACTCATACATTTATTATACTTTGTATACAAACTACTTGCAATGATTTTGAATTTGCTTTATAGTTTGTATACAAACTAATGTTCGAGGAGGACTTATGACAATAAAATCAAAGCTTTACACAACAAAATCTAAATCAGTTGGCGGAAGAGATGGGTTTACTAAATCTCTAGATGGTAGCTTCGAAACCAAATTGGCCACTCCTAAAGAGTTAGGTGGACCAGGAGGAGAAGGGGCCAACCCGGAACAACTTTTTGCCAGTGGATACTCAGCCTGTTTTTTAAATGCCGTAAAATTTGTGGCCATGCAAGAGAAGATAAAATTTGATGAAAAAGAAAGTTATTGTGAAGCTACAGTAAGTATTGGACCTGGTGAAGTAGGCTTTGGTCTTGAAGTAGAGCTTTTTGTGGCCTTACCAAATTTAGAGCAAAGCCAAGCGGAAGCCTTAGTGGAAAAAGCACACGCAGTGTGCCCATATTCCAATGCTACCAGAGGAAATATAACAGTTAATATTTCTGTAAAAGGAAGCTAAAAAAACTCTTTATATTCTGGAACAATTTTCAGAAACTCTTTTTTTCTTAGGGAGTCTTGATGAGAAATTTGCCATTTGAAATTTTCAAAAATTTTCATATCAGGCTCCCCATCAAATAAAATTTTTAAAACAGATTCAAGAATTGCTCTTCCAATGTCAAATTGTTGAAACTTTGTTTTGATTGCTGATTTCACTTCGTGGGGAAGAAATCGAATATTATACCAATCAGGACCCTCCAGAGGAAAAAAGTCAAAATCGCTCAGCTCAAGGTTTGGATGGGTGTGAATGAACTCCAGAAATTCAGGGAGATTAAAAATGTTTTGATTTTGAAGCGTTAAATGAATTTGAAGCGTGTGAATATTATATTCGTCTTTCTTCTCTAAGAGGTGATTGAGATTTTGCTCCACTTTCTCCCAGGCAGATGGAAAACGAATATAGTCGTTAAGCTCACCTGTGGCATCTAAGCTGGCAAATAAATGAATCGCTTTAAATCTCTTAAATAGTTCGAGTGTATTTTCTCGGATAACTGTAATATTAGAATTAAAAGAAAGTTCAATATCTCGAGCTACACCCAAGTCCACAAGTTTTTTCATCAGAGTTAAGGTCTGTGGCATTAGCAGTGGCTCTCCACCTGTTAAATGAATTCGCCTGACATGGGTATAGTCTTGAAAAAGATTCTCCCAGATATCCTCATCTTCATACCAATTAATATTCATGTAAGTTTTGATTTCAGGATCATCTTTAAGTTGAGGGTTATCTTTTAGTAAATCATTTAAAATTAATATCGAAGAATGAGGTCCACACATTGAACACTTTAAATTGCAAACATTCCCTAACCTAAGATCAAAAGACTTGAAGTGAGTTGTGTTAGATTTGATATCTTTAATCGAGTCATTAAATAGATCATTTTGACTGTTTCTGTAGCTAAGAGATCCAGCACGTTCAACTTCGAAACAGGCTTGGCATCCTCGTGGTTCTTCTCCCCTAAGAAACTGGTTTTTAATCTCTTGGATTTGGTTACTATTTTTATACTGACTAATTTGTTCAGGATTATGTAAATTATATGTTTTCTCACTAGGTTGTTTTCTGTAAAGGCAGCACGGATGCATATCTCCAACTGAGTCAGAAAAAAGATGCACCCATGGCAGGATGCAAAAAGTTTTTGAAGGAAGTGATTCACTCATAAATATAAGTGTAGAAGACAATAGGTCTTAATTAAACAGTTATTTGTTTTATGTAAGCACTTAGGTAAAATATTGCAAAGAGGAAATTTATTGAAAGTACTACATATAAACTCTGAAAAATCGTGGCGCGGTGGTGAACAACAAATGTCATCACTGATGAATCTTTTGCGAGATGAGGGAGTTGAAAATCATGTTCTTTGCCGCAAGGATTCAGAGGCTGCAAATAGACTACGTGAGCAAGGGTTCATCGTGCATGAAGTTGGCTTTTCCGGGCTAAAGATTAAAGCATCCTTGAAGCTTAAGTCTTTGAGTGGTCAGTTTGATATAATCCATACTCATACTGCAAATGCTCATACCGTAGCTTATTATAGTGCGATCCTAGGGAGTCAAACTCCAATCGTCGTTTCTAAAAGAACTGATTTTCCCGTCAAAAGTCCAAAGAAATTCAACCATCAAAAGATTGCGAAAATTCTTTGCGTCTCAAAAAAAATTCAAGAGATTACTCAAAAAGATGTTATCAAACCTGATAGAGTTGAGACCGTATATTCGGGAATAGATACCAAAAGGTTCGAAGGTGACCAGAAAGATATAAGAGACTTGATCGGCGTCTCTAAAAAAGAAGTTCTGATCGGAAATTGCTCAGCACTGGCACCTCAAAAAGATTATTTTACTTTTATCGACTTAGCAAAAAGATTTCCGGATAAACATTTCGTTCTCATTGGAGATGGGCCACTTGAAGATCAATTAAAAGAATACGCGGCAGGAGCTGAAAATATTCACTTTACCGGCTTCCTAAAAGATATAAATCTCTACTTAAAATCATTAGATTTTTTTCTAATGACTAGTGAAACCGAAGGGCTTGGGACATCTTTACTAGATGCGATGATTTGCAAAATACCTATTGTTGCCACAAGGGCCGGAGGAATTCCTGAAATAGTTATACATGAACAAACCGGTTTAACTGCTGAAGTGAGAGATATTGAGGAATTAGCAAGGCAGTTAAATAGAATGCTGGAAGATTCTGATTTAAGACAGAAGCTAACTCAAAATGCTTATAACAATGTTATCAAGAATTTTTCAAGAGAGATAACAGCTAAAAAAACCTATGAGGTTTATAAGAGGATACTGGCCTAGGTATGGTGCTTTTTATCACACTAACAACTCTTTCTCATGCTGCTCTTTATTTTTGGGATGAATATATTTTACACAAGAGAAGAGGACTTTCAAAAACAGAGATTAATGCAGGAATTGGGGATGCTCTGTGGTTTTTAAGTACGGTTGCCATAACTATATTCTTACCATACTCAGAAAATCTTAAATGGCTTTATATTATTCTTGGAGCACTATCCTGTGTTTCTATTATAAAAAACGAATTATTTTATCCAGAAATATCAAGAACTGAACGCCTCGTCCATGCCGGACTGTACGTATTGCATCCGCTCATTCTATATGCCTTTTACAGTTCCTGGAGATTGAACTTTTTTGCAACTAACTTAAACTATTGGATGTTGCAATTAGGTTATTTAGGTCTTGGACTTAAGGCATTAACTTATCATATTATTTATTGGAATTATATTTATGAAGGCAAGGAGAGTGTGAAATGAGAAATTTGATTTGGATGACGCTAGTGATGTCGATTGCTGTAGGATGTGGCTGTAACAGAAAAGAAGAAAAGAAAGAGCAACCGAAGCCACAGTTCACTAAAACTCAGGACAACTCTTATGGTGGTCTACCTCATAAGCAACCAGAACCTAGAGATGGAGATTCTCAATGTCTAGAAGAGGGAGAAACAGCGAACCAACGAGGCGATAAAAATGATCCTGATTGGAAGCTAGAACAGAAATGTTGTGAAGGATTGGTGGACAGAGAAGAAGTTGATATTTGCGGAAAGGGTATTACTGGTGGATATGTTTACGCTTGTATTAAATGTGGTGATGGTGTTTGCGACAGTAACAACGAAAGTAAGTGTAATTGCCCTGAGGATTGCCAATAATTAATAGTGAAAAACGTAAAGTTAACACCTAAAAAAAATGTCTCCGCGTGGGACAAAATTAGTGTAGGCTCTTGGAAGGTCAATGGAGACTCGCAAGTTTATTGTGAGCTAAAACTGGAAGTAGAGCCTGCACTAGAATATCTCAAAAAACTCAATCAAAATTCTTCTCATAAAATTACCATCACGCATTTTTTAGGTGCTGTCATGGGGAGAGTTTTAAAAGAAACTCCTGATTTAAATACAATGATTAGGTTTTCAAAAATCTACTATAGAGAAGAAGCCAATATATTTTTTCACGTAGCTGACAAATCAGATTTATCAGGAAAATGTATTAAAAATATTGATAAACTCAGTCTTTCAGAAATTGCTATCGAACTCACCAATTCTGCGAAAGATATTAGGGCCAAAAAAGATCCTACGTTTAAAAAAATAAAAAATAGTTGGAAACTCATTCCTTCTCAGCTCTCAAAGCCCTTAATGGGTCTAATCCGATTTGTATTATTTGGATTAAATATTCATGTGAAAGCTTTTGGAATGCCTCAAGATCCTTTTGGGGGAATGATGATAACTAATATTGGAAGCCTTGGGTTTGATAGCGCTTTCGTCCCTCTTCCTCCATATACCCAGGTTCCTATTATTTGTGCTTTAGGTAGAATTGGCTTCGAGCCTGTCTGTAATAACCAAGGACAAATTGAGTCTAAAAAATTGGTAAGTTTATGTTTTACTTTTGATCACAGAATACTTGATGGTTATCGCGGTTCAAAAGTTGTGGAAAAGATAAAAAATTATTTTCAAAATCCCGAGTTAATTAAAGGAGAGATATTATGAACTTAATTCTAAGATACTTCATAGTTCTATTGATTTTACAGGCCTGTACAATAACTCAGGTATATAAAGGTAAAGATATCCATAAGTCTCATAAAAAAACTCAAAAGCAAGTTGATAAAATAATAAATAATTTTAAACAAGCCGAAGAATTGAAAAACACAATAAATCAATTGGCATCAACACCTGAAACTAAATCTTTTTCAAATGAAATGAATCAAGCGATTAATATTTGCTTGGCCTACAAAGAGAAACTCATTTCATTGAGAAAAAATAGAGATAGCGCTTTTAAAGAATTAGGAGTGAATAAGAAGAAAAAGTACAAAAAAGGATCTCAAAAATATAATGAAGTGAAAAAATTCTTCGGTGAACAAAGTATTTATCAGAGTAACGTAAATGAAACGATTTCTAAGGCAAATACTGAGTGCCAGAAGACAAAAGATATTGCGAAAAAATATGGTGTTAGGCTAGTTGATTCTAAGCAAATGATTGCAAAATTTGAAGCTCATAAAAAATCACTCAAAAACTCTATAAAAAAGATAAGAAAATCCAATAAAAAATTTGAGAAAGAATTAAATAAAAGAGGGCATAAACATAAGGATGAAATAAAAAAGAATTTGTCCACACTAGCCTCATTATTAAAAGAGATTGAAAAACAAGTGGACGTGGTTGGTTCTGAAGTACATAAGCTTGAAGCTAAATATGGAAAAGGCCAAAAATTATTGGTTGTGAAAGGAACTGATGCTTATGCAGCAACTGAAGTTTTAGAGCAAATCACCGCGGCCTATAGTGCAAAATTGAAAGATTATGAGCAGGTTGCAAAAAGATTGGAAAAACTAGTTAAAGATTGAAGCTAATCTTAAAACAAGTATGTCCATTTCTTTTTAAATAAGTGATGTCAGCTCCCATGTTTACGAGAAGCGATCTTGAAATTGAAAGACCGAAACCAGAGCCTTCACCAACGGGTTTGGTGGTGTAGAAGGGTTCAAAAATTCTGTAAGCAATTTCTGGATCAATTCCAGTACCAGAATCACTAATATAAACATGAGCCTCTTTGTCGTCCTGTTCAACCTCAATCTTTATCCACTTTTCTTCTAAATTCTTGAGAGCAAATTGTGAATTTTGGAAGAGATAAACAAAAACTTTGGCCACGAGCTCTGGATTTAAATAGGCTTTAATCTTAAGATTTTCAGCATCATAAATGAGTTTTATATGATTCTGTATGAGGGTATTTCCACTAATGGCCATCGCAGCATTAAACGCTTCCTCTATTGAGGTATGACTATTTGGCATTTCGTTTTGTTGCCTGGAAATTTCAAGCATTGCTTTAACGGTTAAGGCAATTCTGTCAGCCACATCCCGGTCTCGTGCTAGATGTTTTTCTACCGCAGCATAAGCTTCTGGGAAGTTTTTTTGCAACTTCTTTTCCATTAAAAATGAATTACCTTTAATCACAAATAGAGGATTATTTATTTCGTGAGCAATTGACCCCGCCATCTCACCTAGGGACATTAGCTTTGAATGTTGGACGGCTCCAGAGAGATTTTTCTTCAAAAGTTCCTGATAATTAAGTCTGGCGGTTTCGATTTTATTAAAAAACATTGTAAGAATAAAAATTAAAAACATCCAACTTAGTAAGCTAATTAGATCATTTTTTGAAAAATCTGCAATCTTCAATGGAGACAAACTTTCAAGTCTTATTACAAGATTTATAAAGAATACTTGTGTGAAAACAACACCAGTTAAAATCCATGATGCCAACTTATTAATAAAGAACGTCGCAAAGATGGGAATTATAGTAATCCAAATCAATGAGGAAGACATAGTTTGCCCATACATATAATAACGATAGGGAAGGTGGATGAGTCCTACAGAAAGAAGAATGAAAACCCTAAGCCTGTGATTGTTTAAAAATAGATCTAAAATAGCACCAAGACTAAGAAGTGACACCGCTATAACTTGAGAACTTTTACCAAAACTCCAATCTCCACCTTTTAGGGCTTCAATGATAACAATAAGGCCACCAATGCCCAATACGACATAAAGTAATTGCCTCGAATATAAAGCAAACTCATCTGAGTGCTTTTGTATTGCATCCATGCGTAAGTTATCGGTTTCACGATTTGACAAGGTTAGGTGAAGAAATCTTAATTTAAGATTTTCTCGTGGTTTTGGTTGGTTTTATGATTTTTGGAATAAATAAAGCTTGAATGAAAATAAATAATAAGAAATAATTAAAATTTTGAGTAAGAAGTATGTTGGAAAAAAAGTCTCTGCAAATATTAAGTTCGATGCTATTTTTGATTATAGTCGTTCTTACTTTTTTATCCGCTAGCCTCAATCAAATTTATAATGAAAAATTGCAAGCCTTTCAAACAAAAGAATCGACAAAAATCTTCCTGCTCGGAGTTTTGCAGACTGCTGTCGATGATTTAGAGCTTTTAAGCAGAAATTTTTCAGAAGAAAACGCTAAAAGTCTAATTGAAAATAAGAACAGATATTCGCAAATACGACTTATTGATCTCAATGGTAAAGAGCTCATCAGGTATAATCGTTATCGTGGAAATATTTGGAAGACTAAGGATGAGGATCTTCAAAATAAGTCGAATCGCTATTATTTTCAAAAAACTCTAAACTTAAATTCAAATCAATTTTATGTTTCAAGCTTCGATTCTAATTTTGAACTTGGCAAAGCAGTAGTTGGAGAACTTACTTTTAGAGTAGCTATCAGATTAAAGTCATCAATATTGATATTAAACATTTCAAGCGAGTTTTTGAAAAATCAATCTTATATTTTAGCAGAACATATAGTGTCTGTGGATAATGATGGTAGTACTAGTCTCATACATGCTTTGATTAGTGGAGAAAGATTACTACAAATAAAAATCAGCGAAACCGAAGTCAAAACAGTCTTAGACGAAGATATCGTTTTTGAAGAATGGAGCTTTTTCGTAAAGAAAGATTTTTCCGAATCGAGACGAAATACTTTCATATTTATGGGAATATTTTTACTTATTATTTCTGTCCTGCTTTTAATATTTCGTCTTTCAAAAAAGAAAGATGAACAACTTATAATGTTGCAAAATACTCTTAAAAATTTGATTTTTGACTCTAGCATTTTTTCTTTAACTGATTCAAAGGGAAATATCATTAGCGTAAATAAGTCATTTCAAGATATAACGGGATATTCAGAGCAAGAACTACTAGGTAAAAATCATAATATTATAAGTAGTGGTTATCATGATAAATTATTTTATCAAGGGCTTTGGAAAAAACTAAAAAATGGATTGATCTGGAAAGGAAGAATTAAGAATAAGAAAAAAGATGGAAGTTATTTTTGGGTTTATTCTGTTATTGCACCAATATTTAATCATAAAAGTAAAATTGTAAATTTTGCGAGTTTAAGTTTCGAAGTAACTAAAGAAGTTTTAGCCGAAGAAAAAATTCAAAATATGCGAAACTATAATATTGAAAATATCGGAAGAATGAGCGCCCAGATGGCACATCAGTTTGGTACACCTTTAGCTATTATCCAAACTTCTTCAGATATTCTTAAGGATTTAATGAAAGTTCAGAATATCATGGATGAGAGAATAAATTCTCAATTAGAGGGAATCGATAAATCTATAGAAAATATTACTAAAATAACACGCTTGATTAAGATGATCGGCAGGCGAAGTCACGATAAACTAGCAAAAGGTACCACCTGTAACCTAGCTGAGGTTGTCGATGCCGCTGGGCAATCCATTGCTATTGAAAGAAGGCAAGATGCTAGTCAGATAACAATTAGTGGAATTGAAAAGGAATGTTTTGTAGAAGGACATTTTACTCTTTTCTTACAAGTTTTTGTGAATCTATTTGATAATAGCTATCAAGCTACTGATTCAGCGAATAGGAAAATCGAATTGACAAAAATATCTGAAGATGAAAAGACGCTAGTGCTAGAATTAATAGATAATGGGCCTGGAATTGAACATGCTCATTTAGATAAAGTCTTTGATCCTTATTATACGACAAAAGATATGTCTGAAGGAACGGGGTTGGGGCTATCATTTTGTAGAGAGATTATGGAGATGTTTAGCGGAAGCATAGAATATATTTCGGGCAGAGGTGGAGCATGCTTCAAATTAATTTTTAAAAAGGTGTAGATATGGCTGGATTGAAAAAGAAGATTTTAATTATTGAAGACGACCTGACAATGTTGAACAATATTAAAATTATTTGTGAAACATTAGGTCACGAAGTATTAGCTACTTTTGATCGTATCGATTACAAGGAAATTGAGCCCTATTTAGAAAACTGTGAACTTTTACTTCTAGATATCAATTTCCCTAAAGGAAAATCAGGGCTTCAATTTGCGGAGATGATTAAAAAGCGTTTTCCTGTTCCGATTATTTATGTCACAGGTAATATTGAAAGTGATATTTTCGAGAGAGCTTCTGATACCATCATGCACGGGTTTCTTCCTAAACCTTTTACAAAGGATCAGCTAGACTTTGCTATTCGTTTATCAATGGTTCGAACAGAATACGAAAAAATGATGCGAAAACAATTAGAGAATTTCTTCAATAAAGAAAAGATGATTCAGGTTGGTGAGATTGCTGGTGGTCTTATTCATGATTTAAATAATTTTAACTCGATAGTTATTATGAACTTCGAATTGATAAATAATTACTCCAATATTTCTTTGACAGGCGAGCATAAAGAAAAAATCGATAAATATGTGAAGTCTGGTCAACAGGGAGCCAAGAGAATTGATGAGCTATCTGAGAGATACAAAAGAATTTTAGCTTCAAATATGGATATTGAGTATTCAGCCTTTAGTTTACAAAAGCTTTTTGAAGAGGTTCGCTATTATTTTAGAACGAAAATGAAAGAGAATAAGGTTGATGTGATTGTTGAGTGTGATGATGACTTGGATATTTATTCCGCTGAAATCATTTTGCTTCAGTCCCTAGTCAATTTGGTTTCAAATTCTATTGACGCAATAGTTGAGCAAAAACTCCCTGAAAAATGGATAAAACTATTAGCTCAAAAAGTTGGGGCTGAGGTTATCATTAATGTTGTAGACTCAGGAGCTGGAATCGATCAAAAAATTGCGGCACAAATGTTTGATCCAGGTTTTACCACAAAAGCTAGAACAGCAGCTCGCGGAACAGGATTTGGACTTTCCTATGTTAAGGACAATGTAGAAAAGCACTTACAAGGAAGTCTCGAATTGGATTGCGCTGCAAGTCACACAACATTCAAAATTGTACTACCAGAAGCTGTTGATCATTAATTAACAGCTTCTATTGAACCTTCTGACTCGATCCAGCCTTGAATTCCTTTAAGGATATGGAAGGCTTTTAAATTCGTTGGAAGTTTTTTAATCGCTAGCGCTGATCTCTCACCATAAGCACAATAGAGAACGACTTCTTTGTTGCCATTGAATAAACTTAAAACAGTCTGATCATTATTTTCAATTTTTTTTATAAAATCTTGGTAAGAGATATTAACTGCATTAGGAATTATACCCGTTTTTTTGATTTCTTCAGGCTCTCTCAAGTCAATAAAATGAGCTTGATTTAATTTTGTACAAGCTAGTTCAAAATTTAAATTAGCCTCCAAGGGAACATCTTTAAGTGCCTCTTCTCCAAATTTTTGATTTGCCGGAACGGCAACATCCATCATTTTTGGATTTGGTAGGTTTAAATTATTCATTATATCAACGAATTCACTTTCAGACTTTCCTGCAAATCGAGGATTTTCTTTTTTCTCTCTACCAACAGTTGAAAGAGATTCTCCTTTATAGTCATGTCCTGGGTATATGGTTGTGGTGTCCGGGTAGGAAAGCAGTCTTTTAATACTTTGATAGAGCTCTTTTGGGTTTCCATTTTGAAAATCAGTTCTTCCGTTTCCTCTGATAAATAGAGCATCACCCGTAAATAGCATGCCATCAAAGTATAAACTATATGAACAGTCAGTATGTCCCGGGGTGTATAAAACTTCGAATGTTAGTTCGTCTATTTTGATTTTGTCTCCATCACTAACTCTTTGGGATACCATAAGGGTGTTTGATTTTTCTCCCATAATTGTAATACAGCCAGTTAGATCTCGAAGCCTGCCAAGCCCAGTGATATGATCAGCATGTATATGAGTATCAAAGGCTTTAATAAGGCGCAGATTATTCGCACCCAAAAATTGTAGGTATTTTTCTGTGTCCTCTAAGACTGGATCAATTATAAATGCTTCACGGCCTCTAGAGTGAGCAACAATATATGTGTAAGTACTAGAGGCTTCATTTATGAATTGTTTGAAGATCATATTTAATACCTAAAATTTCCAACTAAGCTTAAAGATGTTTCACTTCGTTTTGATTCGTAATCCATATTAGCACTTCCAGAGTTATATCTTGCCTTAGCAGAATTTTCTAACCCATAAACAAAAGATGCATCGATATCAAAATTAGCTGAGAATTTATGTCCAACTCCCATCCCAATATGTGATGTTATTAAAGCAGGCATAGCAATAAGGTTTAAATAGTTAAGTGACTGTCCATTGTTTGGAGTGCTTCTTTGACTATTCTTTAAAGCATCAGAGCCCAGCGGAGATTCAGTCGTTGAGTAACCAAAACGGATCGTTGTATTATTGATTTTGTAACTTACAGCAAAGGCCATTACAGTTTGCTCATCCCAGCCAAGATCTTGGTAACCCGAAGCCTCATTCCACGCGATGACCTTATAATCAGCGATTAGAGTTAAGTCTTTATTTAGAAAATAAGCAAAAGCTAAAGTGTATTCACCGGGCACGTCCAGGTCATCACTTGATACGATACCTTCCATGTTAAAGTCTTCTGCAAACTCTTTTAGTTGATTACTATAGGTAAGCTCTGCTTGTGTCTTGTAAGTTAATCCCACAGCAAAACTTTCTCGCTGATAAGCCGCTCCCAAGTTAAAACTAACCGCAGTATCTTGCGATTGACCTGCGGAAACATAGCGAGTTCCATCATAGTAGCCGAGAGAAAAACTTCCATAGGTAATAGGCATGGCCAGTCCAACTGAAAAATCTTGATATTTAAAACTTACAGCCGGTGTCACTTGTTGAACTTTAAGAGCTGAACTGATTCCTCCTAGGCCATTTCTAAGCTTAGTGTCTGCGTAGTTAGTTCCAAAATTAGAAACCGTATAGCTTGCGGCTCCGAAGCTTAAACTTTGGTTAAAGTTTTTAACAAATCCCATGGTGGAATTAAGTTGATATGGACTTTCGGAGGTTTTAGTCGAGGAGTTAGCGCTAACGAAAATGGCGTCTTCATTTATTGCTGTCGTCGTGGAGTCTTGATAACTTCCACCGATACTTAGTTCATAATTTCCCATCGCTCGCATTAGCGCAGGGTTTGAATATATATTTTCATAACCAAGGTTTAGCGCCGTTCCTGCTCCAGCAAACCCCCTTGTTTGGGCTCCTATTCCGATTGAGTTTGTTCCAAAGCCTGCATGAGCTTGCATAATAAAGATCGAGCATCCGATCAAAAAACCAGTCCTAAGTTTCATAATAAATCCTTTTTCTTTAGTTTATTTTACCTGATCAAACAGAACGTACAATAATTTTAAGTCTGATAAAAATTGTAAATCTTTCACTTCATCTTAATTAAGATGTTTTAACTTATGTTCAAAAGTAAATAATGGGCGACTGTTTCAAGTCAATCAATTCGCAAAACTCACTCTCTTAGAGCACGCTTAGCGTGCTCTCTCCTTGTGTGATACAATACCAAAAAAATGATCACAAGGAGGTCATCATTCAGGTTAATACTGATATTAATAAAAACGTCTTTTTCTCTTCAGCTACTTTCATTCTTCTAATCACACTTGCCGGAACAATTTTCCCTGATCAACTGAGCATATTTTTTAAGGCCATTCAGAGCTGGTTAATTGCCAAAACGAGCTGGATTTATGTTCTGTCGGTTGGTGCAATCTTATTCTTTTCAATCTATCTAATGGTCAGTCGTTTAGGGGATATAAAGCTTGGACCTGATCACGATGAAGCAGAGTATTCGAATATGTCATGGTTTTCGATGCTATTTTCAGCAGGGATGGGAATTGGACTGCTCTTTTTTGGAGTGGCTGAGCCATTGATGCATTTTTCAGCACCACCAATTGGAGACCCTCTTTCTATCGAAAGTGCGAGAGAGGCAATGAAAATTACTTTTTTTCACTGGGGACTTCATGCTTGGGCGGTATACGCGATGCTTGCAGTTACACTCGCTTATTTCTGCTATAGAAAAAATCTTCCTTTACTACCAAGATCCGCTTTTTATCCTTTTTTAGGAGAAAAAATTCATGGAAAAATAGGTGATATGATTGATACCTTCGCAGTTATTGGCACGATGTTTGGTGTCGCGACTTCTTTGGGATTTGGAGTCCTACAGGTTAATGCTGGCTTTAATTTTCTGTTCGGAATGCCTCAAAATACCATCGTTCAAGTAGGGTTGATTGCAGTCATTACAGGTTTTGCGACTATTTCAGTTGTACTAGGGCTTGATGGCGGAATTAAGAAATTATCCAATATAAACGTCGCCCTCGCAACTGTGCTAATGCTCGCGGTGTTACTTTTAGGAAATACCGCTGAACTTTTACAAGCCTACGTTCAAAACACGGGGGCTTATCTTTCAGATTTAATTTATAAAACTTTTAATCTCTACACTTACGAGAAAAAAGATGAGTGGATTGGTGGGTGGACACTGCTATATTGGGGATGGTGGATTTCTTGGTCACCATTTGTCGGGATGTTTATCGCTAGAATTTCTAAGGGAAGAACCATAAGAGAGTTTATGATTGGAGTTTTATTTATACCGGCAGGCTTTACCTTCTTATGGATGACTGTTTTTGGGAATTCAGCAATAGACTTGGTCTTAACGGAAAAGGCAACGGAATTGGCTCAGCTCGTAAATACGAATGTTCCAGTCGTTCTCTTCTCTTTTTTAAAGTACTTTCCTTTTTCTTCACTACTCTCAGTCCTAGCCGTTATGCTCGTCATAACTTTTTTTGTCAGCTCAAGTGATTCTGGTTCCCTTGTTATTGATACTCTAACTTCGGGAGGAGCAAAAGAGCCGCCAGTATGGCAAAGAATTTTTTGGGCTGTGACGGAAGGGGTTGTTGCCGCATCACTTTTATTAGCCGGGGGCCTAGAAGCGCTACAAACGATGACTATTGCATCAGCATTTCCGATGATTTTTCTGATACTAATCGGATGTGTTGGCTTATTTAAGTCTCTGAAAGCTGACTCCATGTTAATGAATTCCGTTCAAAACCATACGACTTCTGTTCAGTTCGCCCAGGCTAACTCTGACTGGAAAGAACGACTTGATACCCTTATTACTTATCCTCATTTTGAATCGGTTAATAAGTTTCTGATTAAAACAGTAAGGCCTGCATTGGATAACTTGAAAAATGAGATGCAAGCTAGAGGATTAAAAGTAAACTTGAATTTAGAAAACGAACAATCGGTATCTTTGGTTGTAGATAACGACGGCGTTGAAGATTTTAAATATGAAGTTTATCTGAGAGAATACGAGACCCCAGAGTTTACCAATGAAAAGAATAAGAAGTTTTGTAGGGCCGAAGTTTTTCTCTTTAGTGGCGGACAAGACTATGATGTTTTTGGTTATTCAGAGGAGCAAATTGTGGCAGATGCTATCACTCAATATGAAAAGCATATTCACTATTTGCACAAGTCGAATAACGAAATCTCTTAGATTTCAAACACACTAATAATTGGATCGTGATCTGAAAGACGTCCCATATAATCAGAATTCAAGTGTAGTGGCTTGAAAAAATGTGGGATCTCTTTCAGATTTTTATTCACAAAAATATAATCTAGTGGCTGGGCATTTCCGTTGTGATTAGTTGTATACCTTTCATTTTTAGGAACTTCTTTCATTAAATTATATAATGTATTACCTTTTAAAACCTGCATCGCAGGCATGTCTATAAACTCATTGAAATCACCTACGACAGCAATTAGCGCATCGGGGTTTCTTCTTTCAACTCGCGCAACAAATCGATTAACAGCTTGGGCCATGAGAGAGCGTTTTCTCTCACTTGGATAAATCATAGGCCATACACTTGAAAAATGACTAGTGTCGCTGAGTTTCGAATTTAAATGGTTTACGACAACAAAAAGTTTTCTGCCTTTATAATCAAACTCTACCACGAGACTTTTTCTCGTGTTTTTAAAAGCAGGATCTCGCGGATAAATTCTCGCAGGGTTAAAGCTCATGCTACCATTACTCATAATAACAGTATCTCGTTCT
Source organism: Bacteriovoracaceae bacterium (assembly GCA_964231135.1). Taxonomy (GTDB): domain Bacteria; phylum Bdellovibrionota; class Bacteriovoracia; order Bacteriovoracales; family Bacteriovoracaceae. Next base: position 67,511 of record CAXRIU010000010.1, on the reverse strand, counting down.
GGACCTGGTAAAGGGTTTTCTTTAAAGCCTAATTTTTCAGTATTATAGATGAGTGAAACTCTAATATTCCCACCTGGAACACCACCTTCTCTGTGAAGGAGTGGATCAATATTGGCTTCGGCATATTTGAAACTACATGGTATGCTCTCTATGAGTAAGCTTAAAGTGTCAGAAGCCTCGGAGTTTCCTTCAAAATCCTCTCCATTATTATCTTGAATTTCTACTAAACCTACAACATCAGGACAGTTCAAGTTTGTCTTAATCATTTTTGCCGTTTCTTTTATTCTTGGCTTGTTGGCGGGAGATAAGTTCTTCACGTTGTAAGAAGCGATACTTAAAAACTCGTTATTATATTTTACACTTGGTCTGTCAGCAATCGATTCAAGTCTATTAGAGCTTATGCGTTGATTTAGATTTTTGATCGCATCTTGCTGCTCAGGCAAGTTAAGAACGAATTCTGCATCTCCAAAAAGGTTTTTAGCAAAGGTGAGAAGTCCTGTTAATTTACCTTCAATAATATCGCCCATCTCATATTTACCACCGATATTGAGTCCTTTGGTTAGTGGACCAGATGCTAGCGGGATTATTTGAGGGTTGAATTTTTCCTCTGTTGGGTCGGCCATAATTCCATTTCCACGAGAGTCTAATGTGCGACGTTTGTTACCATTGGGTAGGAGAAATAAAGTTAAATGGCTTTTCTCATCATCAGATTGTTCCTTCCCACCTCTAAAACCGACGATTTTTGGGTTGCTAAGAGTTATTCGCATTCCTTCAAGGGATTCCCAAAAATCAAGACCGTCTTTAAGATTTAGATCCTTTTTGAAATTTAAGTCACCATGATATGTTGAGAAAAATTCTTCAGGTATATTTTCTCCAATAAGAATTGCCTCTGGAAGTTTTTGGTTAATAGCATTTATTTTTGTTTTGGATACGTTTCGAATTGCAGTAGAGGTTAGGCCATTTTCAATATGATTTGTTTCCTCAAACACTATCCCCGTGACTTGAATTAAATCACCAATTTTAACTTCTATAGGCTCCTCAAGGAAAACTTTGATTGCATCACTGGTTTTAGGATTGTTATCTCCTTGGGGATCTTGAATATAGATAACCTGACCACCTGGATAGTAATCAACTAATGCAACGCCTGTAACAATCCCTTCGGTAGTTACCTCATAATTGAGAAATGGAGAAATATGAGAATTACCTTGGATGTCGTAAATAGCTCTCTGCCCACCTTGAAAAATTTTAGTGAGTTTCACTTGGGCTCGCTTATTTGTTAGAAGCGGTACAGCCTTGCCTGATTTAAGAAAACTTCTAAGTGAGGCTCTCGCAGAAACCACAGTTTTTGAATCTATAAAAATTCTATCGATACTATTTCTATACTTGTAGCTTGGAAAAGTTTCACTCGAAAAAATAAAGTGCTTTGAGATCGCTACAGAGTAATTTTTTTGATCTTGAATATTATTTTGGCTCTCTTCAATAAAGGCTTCTGATCTTAGAATTCCTCCTTGGTATAGGAGTTCGTATTCCATTCCTGCAACTTCGAGTTCAACTGCAAATCTTTCTATCGAACGTTGTCTGATCAAGGTTTTCAAGTCTGATCCTCTCATTGTTCCCACAACGAATTGATCTTTTTCTCCATCAGGATAGACCGCAACTAAGTCTTCCGTTTGTTGCGTTGTCATCTTTTCATCATAAATCGCGATATTGTCTCTTAGTAGAACTGTGGGGTATAGGACGATATCCAGATCATTTTCTTCTTTTATTGCAGTGGCCACCAAATTACCTGCGGTGGTAGATGAGTCAAATTGATTAAAATTATCAATGACAACTGTACCTTGATTATAATCATAGTGTTTATCAGCACCACAGCTTATTAAAAGAATGAAAAGACCTAATAACTTCATTATTCCTCTTTTACTAAAATCTTATATAAAGACCAGTTAGGGTATTCTTCAATCCCATTTCCAGATTCATACCTAAAAGCAAGCCTAATGGTCGTATTTGAAAATTCTAATTCTTTCCATTCCGAAACAACTGGATTCCAGTTATTTCCTGGAGGAACTTGTTCAAATTTCACTTCTTTCCACTCGATTTTTGATACATCATCTTGATTCTCACCAACTAAAATTTTGATATACTCTTTATCTTTTGCTGGTTGATTATAGAAATTGATCGCTTGGGTTATTTTGAGAGAGTAAGACTTATCTCCTAAAGATACTTTCGGACCTACAAGAAGATTCACCCCATTACTTTTATTTTTAAACCCATTTACTTGAAGATAGGATTCATCATTTCTAGTTGTGAGTTCAAATACCGCTGGATTATCACCAGAAGTTATTTGCTGATAAGAACCTTCTCCATCTGTAAAGTCATGAGAGTAGGCTAATACTGTTGGATCTTTTCTTTTTATTGTTTGTAATTCGTCAGCAGCACCAAATACTGTGAGTTCATTTATTTGCCAAAGTATTCCATGCCCGCCAATAGTTCGACTGTCTACATCTAAGACGAAGGCAACACTGACTATTTTCCCTTGAAACTCTTTCAAAGAAATTTTTTCTGATAAGCTAGCATTAAAATCTTTTATCAAATTGAAATCTTTTGTTTCAATTTTCGTCCAATTTGCTTCTTCAGGAGACCCATATTCGTAATCTTCACTCACTAGAATATGAAGACTTCTATCATTTATAAGCTCAGCATCAACCTCATTATTAGGATGTTTTTTTATATTCACAAGGTGGTTGAGTTGTATTGCTGGGTTGTAGACTTCAGTTAAATCAAATTTTGGTGTTATAAGCCAAGCTTTTGTTTGAGAACTTCTTGCACTTATATAACCTTCACGGTTTCTATTTCCTACTATCCAATTGTCTTTGTTTGAAAAAGTGACAAATTCACCTGCGCCTGAATTAAAGTTCTCCGACCATAATGGCCAGTTTAAATCAGCGATGTCTTGATTCTGAAGCTTAGATAGTTCGATCAATAAATTATTTAAACTTGCAATAAAAGGAGTCAGAAATTCTTCATCTCTGGCCTGCACTGGAATTGATTCTAATTGTTTTTTGAGGGAGAAAAGGTGAGCGAGAGTTTTTTGGTCTTTAGGTCTTTGCTTTAGTACGAGAATATCTATTTTTATTTCTTTTAATAGACTTCTAAAAGAGATTGTTTGCCTACTCGTGGCGCCTCTTAAGACTATCTGCTCAGAGAGGTCTTGTTCTAAGTCTTCTGCTTTTTCCAACGTTTCAGAAAACTCTTTGGAGAGAGTCTTGTTGCCAACTTCTCTGGTTTCTTTCTCCGATTCATTACACCCAAGTAGGATTGTGAGAGTTAAGATTGCTATGAGATATTTCATTAGAACCACCACGTTTGATTTTTACTACTTCCATCAAAGGTATAAACAACGTTGATAGTGAGTAGCGTGTTTTCTTTTTGAAAGCTAGAAAGCTGTCTATCTGCTTGAAGATCTGTCGCGTTTGAGAAGACCTCATTTTTTGCCGTTTGAAATTCAATTTCAGGTCTAAAATAGATATTGTCATAATAAAAATATGCACCCAATCCTACTCTGGTAAGTCCACCGTGAGACTTCTCATCAGTACCTGTTCTTAATCTGTGAGCTGATTCATTTCCTTGGAAGATAAAATGTTCACTTTGTTGCTTGTAAGAAATATAAGGAGTGACGGTCTCAAAGTTTTTTCCAATTTTTATCGAAAGGGCATTACCAGATTTTCCAATCCAGTCTTCTAACTCATCGTTGGCATCAACATAGTATGGGAGAAGTGATCCTTGATTTGTAAACCAAGCTGATGTTCTATTAACATCCCAAGGTGCATCTCCAGCTTTTGTCTGAGTAAATTCAACTTCGGTAAGCCAGCTGTCCATTTTTTTGAAGATGTTGATGGAGCCAGCAGAGGCAAGGAGCGCTCCTGTTTCATTGCTATTATTATGAGATACGTACTGCACGTTAATTTTAAGATTGTTATTATCTAAGTAGAGAAACCCAGCTTTGGCGGCGGTTGTCTCTTTTCTCTCCCACGCTGTAGCTGTAGGATTATCAGGCAGACTGAAGTCACTATCCACAGGATAAAGATAAGTTGCAATACCGTAACCAAGGTAGGCACTGGCCTTTCCAAATTGATATTGTAATTCAACACCAGGAATAGTTTTTGAAACAATTCGTTCATCCCCAACTTGAGTCGCACTTACCGTAGTAGGAGATCCCTCGATAAAGTTAATTCTTGAAACATCTAAGGTATTGAATTCATCACCCACATCACTTCGGAAGTTGAATGGGTAAAAAGTAAAAATAAAGTGATTATGAGTGAAGTTGATAAAGGTATCATCACTATCAAGATCAAGTCCTAAGCTCACTCCACTGGAGTCTGTTCCGTCCTCTGTATCATCAGTAAGAAGTTCGAGGTCGATTTGGAAACGAACTTTATTAAAAGCTTTTGAAAAGATCATCTCAAAGCGCGACGTTTTATTATCAAATCTATTCTCGCTTGGATCTGTTGCCATTCTAAAACGGGCAAAAGTCGTAGCATCGGTGTGATATCTAAAGGCCATATCCAATTCCGACTGATCGCCAAGTTCCGTTTTTCGTGATTTTGAATACACACGATCATCGTATATAACTCGGTCAAAAATAATCTCATTAAATTTTAACTTGTCGATGTTTTGTGGAATTACACCCTGAAGGATGTTTTGTTGGGTGATAGTCTGCCCAAAAGCTGTCATGGGTAGAAGTAATAGTGCATACAATTTTTTCATCTGAATAAGTCCTTAAGTCGAGGCGGATAGTAGTGCAATTACGCTATCTTTTGAACTAAAAGGTAAAATTTTTATCGTTTTTCACAGAATCTTAACTGAAGGCGAGGTACCTTACATGGCTAAATATGTGTAAATTTTACAAACTCTTACATAGAGATGTTAATGCTGGGCTATTTTGACACTTCAAAAAAGTACAGAGGGGCTGAATTATGAAGACTAATCTTGCCTTCAGCTTCGTTGCTTAAGCCGTGGCTACTAAAAGGTTTTAGCGATTGTTTGATAAGTTGATATTTGCATTCTCCGGTTAGAGAGAGTGTGTTTTCATGAAAACTGAACAGAGTAAAAGTATTTTGCAATTCAAACTCCCAAAAACCTTGGGAATAAGCTGTGATCTTATCGTCAAAAACAACTTTGCTTTCATTTCTCTCAAATAAAAAATGCGCGACTTCACCAAGATTGATTAATTCGTGATCTTTTCTCCCTCCTAAAAAACCATGCAAGTAGACAGTTTCTGTTTGAGAAGGGATGAGGGTTAGTGCAAATTGAAGATCAGAAAAATCTTTATCTTTGGGAAGTTTGTAGTCGAGTTCACCTTGAAAAGAGTCGTTATCTCCCAAACTAAAACCATAATCTTTTTTAAATTTAGTTCCGCCGTCTATAAAAAGGGCTGGTTCATTGGGATCAGAATCAAAACTTTGTGTCAGTGGACCTACAATATGAATTACGGAGCCATTTTCATTCAGATAATTTTTGATTCTGTTCAACATTTTGTCGCAACTCCTAAATAAGCTAACTTATGCGAAGGTATTAATTCGAAATCGAACCTTTCATCGAGCCTTCGAGTCATTATACTCTTAAAAAATGCTCTATCAATCTTGGGTTTTATTCCGGTAGATAGTGTCGGCTTTAGCCCCGCATTACGCAAAAATTTCCAAACTTCCTCCGGCTTCAAGAAGAGTTCATAAACATGTAAGTTTTTCGGTGTGTTAGGTACAAAAGCTTCTACAGCTTTAATGATAATGAGCTTAGTTAAAAAATTTCGATTAAATGTATGGTAAAACATTAAGCCTTTAGGTTTCAACACCCTACTGGCTTCTAGTATAATATCCTCAGGCCTTTCAACATGCTCCAGGAAATCCATTAAGCATACCACATCAAATGCTTCCTTTTTAAAAGGTAGGTTATAGGCATCTGCATAATGGTATTGGACCTTTTTTGTTTGATCAAATTTTTTTGCCGTCTCTAAACTCGTTTTGGAAGCATCAACTCCATGGACATCGGAAAAGTAATTGGCCAATTCATTAGCTAGAAAGCCTCCTCCACATGCAATATCCAATATAGATTGAGTCTCTGGGAGTAAACTTTGAATCTGGTCTTTTACCCATTGGTTTTTTACTTTTTGCTCTGCCCTGAGCAGTGCGATTGCGTGATTATTTGAGTGATACCATTCATCGTTAAGGTCATTATAAAAGTCATTATTAATTTTTGATTTCATAACGATCCTTTTTTAAGATATTCCAGTAAACAACTTGATAAATGAAGAATAGAGAGATTATCCCTGTTTGAAATATTATTAAAAACTTCTCGTCGTTTTGCCAGTAGAAATACAAAACCCCTAGGCTTAGCGGGTGTAGAATAAATAACAATGAGTGAAGCCAATTTTCAGATGGGCTTGATTGCTCTGTATGAATCCATTCATCCTTAGTAATAATTAAAGTCGAAATGATAGAAGAAGCGATAAATATATTTTCGCTCACTTCAGCAGGTGCAAAGTTTAAACAAACAATGAAAGGTAGAAGAAAAAAAAACGTATCTACTGGATGGCCAATGGATTCCCAACGACCCAGACCCCTTTTATGATGAAAATAGAATTCATCAACAAACATGCACAAGCCTTGAATAACCCAAACTATCACTAACATATTTTTAATAAGGATCCAGTCATCGTTAAGCCAGGGCCAAAGGCCACAGTTGCAACAAGTTTATCATTTTCGTTTTCTAAAATGTTTTTCCATATATGGGGAAGGGTTGCGGAAGACATATTTCCCCGCTTATACAATACATCTTTCGAATACAGGACTTGATCATCTCTTAAGTTAAGCAGATCTTGAGACAATTCGATAATTTTCGGACCTCCTGGGTGGATAGCAAATATCGCCTGTTCTTTTTCGTCTTGGTAATTGAGATTAGCTTTAGAAAATAATTCTTGCATAAAACTACTTAAATATTCGGCTAAATACTTGGGAACATTTTTAGAGAGGGTCATATCAAATCGATCTGAGTGAAGCTTCCAGGTCATATCCTCTTGTGTGTCTGGAACAAGGATTTCATGTAAAGAAAGTATTTCTAATCCTTTTTTGTCCTGGTTTAAAAATTCGTTTTCATGTAAACATTGATATTTTATCGCCCCATCTGCAAAAAGTGACTGAACGACTAATTGTTCCGGTGAGTAGCTTTCACAGTTCAAATGTATGGAGCAAATTTCTGTATGTACAATATCGACTCTTCCCTGATTGGCCAATGCATTTGCAGTGCGGATGGCCGGAAGTGCAGCGTAGCAACCCATATGGTAGAGATGAGTGACAACAGAATTTGAATTTCTATTGAGGACTGATTTTTGAGCTGCTGAAGGTGATTCATAATGAGTACAACTCACATGCAGAATATTTTCCGCTGAATTGAAATCATCAAGGTACAATTCTTCGAAAGCTTGTTCAAAGGCTAACTGTGCCACTTGAGATCTTTGAGATAAATCAGGATTAAAATCGTTTTCGATTGAGAAAACTTGATGATCATTAAAATTTCTTTTTTCAAAGTCTGCAATAAAACTTCTGCGAGTCCCGATCTTCTCTGCATCGACACCAAATTTTGTAATAAATTTTTCGATTCTCTCTGCCTTCGCTGGATCACGTTTCTGGTGAAGTTCTTTAAGCCAGTTTATTGTATCGTCTTGGTCAGCTTTAAAGGGAGGAAGATAAATTTGGAAATCAGTCAAAAAAGTTCTCATATATTTTTATCCAATTTTGTAGAGTATTTGTCACGAGCTTTAAGTGGACAAGTAGTAAACATCAAACTTATCCTTAGCATATGAGCTATTTAGCACCCTTTATCTTAATGCATATTTTTTATCTCTGGGCCCTAAAACGAAATGATCTAAGTGTCATCGACATTTTTTGGCCTTTAGGTTTTTTAGCGTTGACCGTCACCTCGCTTTTTCTAAATAGCGATATTTCAGTTATCAAAATGGTTTTATTCATATTGGTGACGATTTGGTCATTAAGACTTGGTGTATATTTGGGGTGGAGACTTCTCAGTCATGGTCAAGAAGATAAGCGCTACACTAGTATGAGAGCTAATTGGAGAGGATCTCTTGCCCTTAATGCTTACCTAAGAGTTTATCTAGTGCAGTGGTTCGCTCAAGCGATCATTGCGCTGCCACTTTATTTTTATTTTAAGGCAGATGGTGAATCTCATTGGAATTTGAACCATTTCGTCGCTTTAGTTTTATTTTTCTATGGATTTTTTTTTCAAGTCTGGGCTGACTTTGGATTAGCTAAATTTAAAGCTCTTCCAAATAACAAAGGTAGACTCTACACTGGGGGAGCATGGAAGTTTTCTCAGCATCCTAATTACTTTGGTGAAGCAGCAATATGGTTTGGACTCTTCATTTTTACTTCCAATATAACCCCCTTGTGGACTGCTATTAGTCCATTTGTGCTCTTATTCTTTTTGTTAAAGGTTTCAGGAATTCCACTTCTGGCAAGAGAAGAAAAATACGGAGCTAGCTCGGATTATCAAGCGTATCGCTCAAGAACTTCTTTATTCGTTCCTTGGTATCCTGGAGAAGATTAGTCCCACATCATATCATTAATATTGAACACACTTTCCTCAACGACTTCAGCTCCATTTTGTAGTTTGATAAACATTTGTGGATTGTTTGGATCATATTTTAAATCGACATAAATAAAACTTTGATCTCCACTTTTCATCAAAGGAGAAATGCACTCAACTCCCGGAGTATTTATGTCTATTCCAGTTACAGGAGAATTTGTATAGATTTCAAACCTTTTGTAAGTCGTATCAATTGTTTTACTAATAATTGTGTCTCCGCGTTTTTGGATGTCTTTTATGACTCGAGGTCGTCTTCCATCATTGATAAAAGTTTTAGTTGGTACATTCTTTCCAAATTGGAGTCTTGGAAATTGCCTATCAAAAAACCTTTTGAATTTTTCTGTAGGTAAATCCATTTCACGTGCCCACGATTCGAAATTTTCCCAAAGCTTAAATGATGTCAGTAACTCGCGGTGAAGATTATCAAAGGTTTTTAGCTCCTCAAGTGTGTCTGAGTTTTGAAGATTTTCCATGATTCGCAATCGCAGCAGAGATACAAGGTAAAAATCCTCTGCATTTCGAAGAGACTCTTGACCTCGATCTTCTATAAGAAATAATCCTTTTTTAAATTTGTATAAAGAAGGGTAGGAAGCTTTGTCAGAGATTAAGTTGGTCTTCTCAAAGTACGGATGAACTTCTTGCGCTTTAAATTTACCTAGTTGGTACTGTGTGAATTTCTCTTTTACTTCATCAAACCTTTCTTTCTCATCCATCCTCATCGCATTGCCACCAGGACCTACATCCAGCCCCATGAATGGATAGTGAAGCCAAGGTCTATTGTGAATATAAGCTGCGTATTTTACGACTAGATCAGGCTCTTTAAATAATGGGTTTGTCTCTTCGGTGAATCCACCCATATTAACGTGACATCCGCCTTCGGTACCACCCTTGACCCCGTACCACCAAGTTCTATAAGCCACAACACCCGCTCTTTCGGCTGCTGCGAACAAAGGCTCGGCCATCTTTTGGGCATTTTCACAGAGTACAGGTGGGGATTTTACTTCTATACTCCCTGGGTCCATCGTGACATAGAACTGTGTCTTGCCAGAGCTGTCAGTAACTTCGTACTGCATATGATCCCAAATATCCTTACTCTCAAAATACTTTCCATTAAGCTCTTGTGCGAGCTCCACCGCAAGGGCAAGCATCTTCTCTCGCTTTAAGGGAGTGTCAGAGGTTGCTGTAAAACCAGGTTCCGTCCACCAATTCTCGATAGTGAAAGTTTGTTCGAAACCGAAACTCAAATACTTAGACAATTCATTTTTAGACATAGGGTCTTTTCGGGTTATACCCGAGTAAAACTTAACTATTTTTTACTCGTGATATCAGATGTTTATGGTTGTTCATGTTTTGTCCATCTAAACGCATCTTGGTTTTGTCTAGGTTTAGTGTAGTATGTGCATAAGCCTTAAAAGGAGCGAATTTATGGAAAGAAATTACTCGATTCAGTTTGTTTCAAAAATCACTGGAATCAATGCCCATACAATTCGTGCCTGGGAAAAACGTTATAAAGCGGTCGTTCCAAATCGATCCGAAACTGGCAAAAGAATCTATTGTGATGAAGATGTTGAGCGACTGAAAAAACTGCATGAGCTGGTTAAACTTGGCAATGCTATTTCTGACGTAGCGAAACTATCCGACCCTGATCTGAAAAATATGTATGACGAGTTTGTAGGAGAGTCGAGTCCTATTGGTGGCGCCCGCGTAGTTGAAAAAGTGGTGGATGAAAAAATTGATATCCATTTAACACTTCAAAATCTCATCATGGCATTGATGAATTACAAGCTTGATATTATTTCCCATGAACTCGAAAAAGTTAAGAATCAAGTTGGGCCTAGGGAGTTTGCACTAGGTTTGATTACTCCACTTCTAGCTGAAGTCGGAAAACAAGTTGAGAACGGGCAACTCAGCATCGCTCAAGAGCATAGCTTAAGCGCCATCATTAAGTTTCATATTGGTCAGCAGCTTTATAAAAGCATTGGCAGCGGTAATCATGCTGGAGAAACGATTGCGCTCTCAACGCCCGAGGGGGAGTTGCATGAATTTGGAATTATGATTGCTTCGCTTTTGTGCGGATTTTATAATCTGAAGTTCTATTATCTAGGGCCAAGTATGCCGGGAGAGTCTTTAGCTGAAGCATGCAATCAAATAGGGGCTGACTTAGTCATTTTGGGGGTGAGTTCTAGTTATAATAATTCTTATGCCAGAAGACTTGATGAATATATCAATACTTTTACCGAAACCTTAGATGAGAAGACTGAAATTTTGGTTGGTGGGGATATTCGAGGTCAGAACATTGGCTTTAGTTCACACCGATTAAATTATGTACCAACGCTTCAAATGTTAGATCAAAAATTGTCACTTCGCGCTGCACGTTAATAGTATTTATTTGACTGAAACTGATTTCGGCTTGTTGCCCATTCTTGCAGTGTGTTGCTTGTGCTCGAAAAGCCTGATTATTCCTAGACAATCGACGTTAATTTAAGCGATTATAAAGTCCATAGGGGCAGTTTTTTAACTAGTAAGGTTTTGAAAAAACTGGGCCCACGCACACTTACACAGAGGGACAATTTTTAATGAAGTTACTACGTTTGCATCTGCAAGGTTTCAAATCTTTTAAGGATAAAACTACAATTCATTTTGATGAGGGAATCACGGGGATAGTAGGCCCTAATGGTTGTGGTAAATCAAATATCGTTGATGCTCTATTTTGGGTAATGGGTGAGCAGTCTGCAAAGCATCTTCGTGGAACTAAGATGAAAGACTTGATCTTTGCTGGTTCTTCAAAGTACGCTCCGGGATCTTTTGCGGAAGTAACTCTCGTTTTAGAAAATACAAAAAATAAACATATTCATATTGGTTCTCAGGTTTCTAGCCCTAATGAAATTGCGCTGACGAGAAAGCTTTATAGAAATGGTGAGACAGAATATAGAATTAATAATACTCCTGCGCGACTCAAAGATATCCAAGAAGTTTTTATGGATACTGGTGCGGGAGCAAAGTCATATTCTATTATCGCTCAAGGTGAGATCAACAGACTTGTTCAAGCAAAGCCTGTCGAAAGAAGAACTATGATCGAAGAGGTTGCTGGGATCACTAAGTTTAAAATGCGTAAGCGTGACTCTGTGAAAAAAATTGAGCAAACTCAAGCGAACTTAAATAGGCTAAACGATCTTCAGTCTGAAATTTACAAAAATTTAAAAGCTCTTGAAAGACAGGCTGAGAAAGCAGAAAAAGCAAGAACGTTAAAAGCGAGAATCGAGCGTCATGAGCTAATTGTTAAATCTCACAAAGAATTCGATTACCTTACAACTTATGTTAATGCTCATGAGAATCTTGAAGCTAATAATTTAATCATCGACGAATCTAAGATTAAAAGAAACCAAATTGAAGAAACCCTTGAAGACGAACGTGCTTTAAAAGATGAATTGAGAGAGAGAATCGATGTTCTTCAATCAGAGTATAACGACTTAAGCCGTGAACTTGCAGCTGGGCAGGAAAGGCTTAAGCACTTCGCAAAAAGTGCGTACGAGAAAAAAGAGCAAATTGAATCTAAATCTCGCGATATTGAAGAGATCGAAAAAGATAAAGAACAAAGATCAGTTCGTTTAGAAGAATTAAAATCATCTTTGGAAGAGCTTCAATCTACAAATTATGAAGAAATGGATTTTTCTTCTCTTGAGGAAGCAGTTGAGTTTCTCCAATCTCAATTAGAAGATAAAAAACAAGAATATACAGATTTAAAAGCACAGAAGGAAGAAGTTCAGGATCAAGCTCGTGAAGCAGATCAAGTGAGCTTTAGAAATAGTTCCAAGCTGGAAGAGTATGCTGCTATTCTAGAGGACACCACGGCTGAAATTGAAGAGATTGAAAAATCAACTGCTAATTTCAACGATGAGATACTTAACCAGCGTGAGAAAGTTAAAACTCTGGGCGAAGAGTTAGAATCTCGTGAAAATGCTTTTGAAGAAATCAGAGCTAGTTACGATGATAAAAAGAAACTTTCTCGTGAGAAAGATAATGAACTAAGAGAGCTAAGCCGTGAGGTGATCAAGCTCGATTCAAGACTTCAATCTTTGAGAGAAGTAAATGCAGCTGGTGCTGGAGTTCGCGAAGGGGCCACAGACTTCATGAAGGAATCAGAAACTGCTGACTTCAATATTATCGGAAATTTAATTGAATCAGAATCTGAGTACGCAACCGTTTTAGAAGTTCTTTTTAAGGATCATTTTAACGCTTTAGTGGCTGCAGATGCCCAATATGGAACCCTTTTTGATTGGTATATGAATCAGAAAGATAAGTCTTTTGACTTGATTGTTCCGGAAAAGTCTGGAGATCGCTTTGGACCAGACACCCTTGAAAGACTTTCTGTTAAGGGATGCCAGAATGCGGTAGCAGTAGCTGATATCATTAAAGTAAATGAAGAGAAGTATAAAGAAACTTTATCTGAGCTTTTTAAGGGGTTTTATATCGCAGATGAATTGACTCCTGAGTTAGGATTAAAAATTGTTTCTGACTTAAAAGTTAAAGGTGTTATTAGTCGTGATGGAATGGTTTTTGTTACCAATAATAACGGTTCAGCCCAAGTCTCTACTAGAACTGCTGAAAGCACAGGTATGGGTGTTGTTCAAAGAAACAATTTAATCAATGAGTTAACAGAGCAGTTTGAAGAAAAGTCTCAGCTGCTTGAGAAGCTTGAAGATGAAGTGGCCACTCTAAATTCTGAAGTTGAACAGATGAGAAGTGAGCTAGATGCTAAAACGAAAGAGTTAAACGAGAGTAATACTGAGTATATTGCGCTTAAATCTTCTTTAGAATCTAAAGAAGGAAATTACAGCTCGACCAGTTCAAGGCTTGATATCTTACAAAAGCGTAAGAGCGAAACTTCTGTCGCAAGACTTGAGTTACTTGAAAAAGAAGAAGAAATCTTAAATCAAAAACAAGACAGTGAAGAGCGCTTAGCAAATATCACTGAGATGTTTGAGAATATCGAAGAAGAGCTTGAAAATCTTAAAATGGACTATGAGTCTAAGAGATCTGAGCTTTTAGAGCTTCAAGCTAAGGCAAGTAGTTATCAGTCTCAAGTAAACGGACTTGAGTCGCAGATTGAAGATATTAATGCACAACTCTTAAGATTTGACGAAAAGATAGCTCTTAATAATGAAACGATTGAGCGATTAGAAAACGAGATCGAAGAAGCAAGCCTTGAGCTTGATAGCTTGGAAGAAAAAAATGCTCAACAACAAGAAGAGCTCAATGACAAAGATGCTCACTTAACTGACGGGAAAGAAGAGTTCGCGACTTTATTGTCTGGCATGCAGGCTCGTGAAGACGAGATCAAGCAGATCAATAATGAAATAAATAGACGTGAAAAGATGAATGTTGAGCTTGAGCTTAAAATCGAAAAATCGATCGAAGAAGAAGATTTACTCGTAAGAGATATCTTTGAGAGATATAGAGTTGACCTGAGAGAAACTCTACAAGCTTATCTGCAATATACTGACGAGCAACTTGAGGGGCTTAAGAATATTGATGAAGTTTTCACTCAAGAGTCTGAAGAAGGTGAAGTTGCCATCGAGAAAAAAGAATATGAATTTGATAAGAAATTCCCAGCAGTTCTACGTGAATCTCAAGAGAAGTTTAAGAGGTATAAGTCTGAATTTAATCGACTGGGTGAGATTAACTGGCAAGCAATTGAAGATTATGATCGTCAGAAATTGCGTTATGATTTCTTGAGAAAGCAAGAAGAAGAGCTAAAAGCATCATTAGTTGATCTTGAAACCGCAATCGGACATATCGATGAAAAATCAAGAATTAGATTTAAAGAAGCATTTGATGAAGTAAATCTAAGGTTTACTAAAGTATTTCCAATTATTTTTGGAGGTGGTGAAGCAAGGCTTGAAATCGTTGGGCATGTTGATGATCCAGAGTGTGGTATCGAAATTATCGCTAAGCCTCCTGGAAAGAAAATGCAATCAATTAATCTTATGAGTGGTGGGGAAAAAGCTATGACGGCAGTTTCACTAATCTTCTCAATCTTTTTGGTTAAACCTAGTCCATTCTGTTTACTAGATGAGGTAGACGCTCCTCTAGATGATGCTAACGTTGGTAGGTTTAATGAACTTCTAAGAGAGATGAGTGCTGAATCACAATTTATTTTGATTACTCACAATAAGAAAACGATGGAACTTAACGACACTCTATACGGTGTAACTATGCAAGAGCCAGGTGTTTCTAAAGCTGTTTCGGTGCAACTACAATGATAAGAGTTTTAATTTGTACAATTCTTTTCTTTGCTATGCTGGAGAGTGTTCTAGCCGGTTATGTTCCGAAAGCATTTTTAGGTGAATTTGTTCAAACCAAAAAATCGATAATTTCTGGAAATATCGAAACTGATATTTCCTTAAAATATCAGTTTAAAGGCAACGTTTATATGCATTCTAAGGGAGATGATGATGAAAAAATATATGTCTGTAACCCTGAAAAAGTTTGGATATATACACCTCCTTTATTTGAGGGAGAGAAAGGCGAAGTACTTATTGGTAATTCATCTGTTCATTGTCTTTCAAAGATTTTTGATAAACTAAGCTTTGGATTGAAATCTAATTCAGAATATCAAGTGAAGAAACTGAACGATAAAGTGTATGAGTTGAGTTTTTCTGAGGATAATGAAAAGCGACTTGGTTATTACAAATTTGAGCTAAACTATAATAATAAAGATGCAAAGTTTTCTCAGTTAGAATCGATGAAGATGTTTACTCGAAATGATGAGAACCCAACTATCTTGACCACAAAAAAATTGAGTGTGAAAAAAGGATTTAAGTCTTCAACTTTCAGATTCACACCGCCCAAAAATACCAATACAAATTTTCTATAAAAAAAGGCTGCAATCGCAGCCTTTTTTGTATTGTAGAGAGAGAGATAACAATAGTCTGACGACTACTTATTTGTCACTAATACGTTAACTTTTGGATCAATTTTGTGAACAAAATTTAATTCACCTTTTTCATCTACTTGGTAAAGAGATTTATCACTGAAGATCATATAGTTCCCACCTAGTTGGCTAGGAAGCTGCCCTGCTTTACCAGCAATAGTTCCATGTCTTTTAAATTCACCTTTATCAGAAATTGTGAAAAGGTTTCCTAATTTATCAAAGAAAAAATTTCCACCTTTTTTCACGATGTCCTCGTGTGACATTGAACCTGGAAGTGTATGCTCATGTATTTCTGGAAAATAGTTTTCTTGAAGTTCTTCAGTTCTTCTTGTTCTTCCGCGAACTTCATCTTCTCTTACGATGATTACTTTTTTCCACTTAAATCCAATAGTATAAATTTTATTTTCTTCAGTTACAAAATAGCTGTCACCGTAGATTTCAATATCACCATCGATATGAAGGATTCCACTTTTTTCAGCTTTTCTTCTACTGGTTGAATATGGAAGCTCAACGTTGTCTCCAGTAAAAATATTTGGAATCATCAATTTTCTTTTGTGAAAGAAATACATTCCACCTGCTTCTTTTTTATTAACTCTTTCAAAGCCAGCTTCAGTTTTTCCAATCATACCGTCGTGTTTAATTACGACAATCGTACCTTTTGAAGTAATGAAGTAGTTCATTCCAGCGACTTTAACTCTTGAGTCAGCATATGCATCTAGTTCTTTATACATATTACCTTGAGAGTCTAGTGTGTGAATAATTCCGTCAGTATCCATTACGATATAATTCCCACCAAAAGTATCCACAATATCTTTTTGGTAAAAAAATTCATCCGGTGAAAAAGTTGTGGCCCAACCTGAACCATCTGCTGGTATTTCAGATTTAACAGTAATTGGACGTCCTTTTTCAGTCACATAATAAGACTGATGTACGCCAATATTATCAAGAGCAAATGAGCTCATTGAAAGGGTTAGTAGTGCAGCGGCGATAGTACGCTTTGCCATGTTAAGCCTCCAGTTTAAGCATTTTGTTAACTGTAACGCGTAGCGTTAGAAATCGCTATACACCACGAAATATTTACAGGATAAAAGTCAAAAAGAAAGGAGGCCCAGTTTCCTGGGCCCTTGAGGAGTGCTTTCGAAATGTTTATCGAGGGGTTATAGAGAGGCCAGCATCCGTGCAAGGCGGGCTTCATCCTTAAGTTATTAGGCCGTCATTAGCCTTTAGTGGATTAAGCTGCTACTTGGCAGTAAGAGAGAGTTGTTGCTTCCATAGCGTACTCATCCATCGTTCCGTCTTCTTTAATAGAGTTGATGAAAGTTGCTTCAATATGCTCACTTTCCTCGTATTTATTGGCGGTTAGCATGCAAGATAGAAAGTTAGTGTTAAGGGAATTCGTAATGCAAAAGTTGCAACCTTCCACCTTGCATGCAACCATATTGCAATTTTTAATTCTAGAGAACTCAAAATTGCAATTTTCAAAGTTACAGTTAACAAACTTGCAGTTTATAATTTCAGTACCTTGGAAATCACACTCAACAAAGTTTACGTTTTCAAATACTGTGTTTTCGATACGTGATCCTGCAAAAAGCTTGTTGTTTAAATTTATATTATTTACTCTTGTATTTTTAATAGTCTTATAAGCTTTTGTATTTACTAGATTTAATTGTATTATGTTAGTAGTTTGCATATCGTTTCCCCGTGTTGCATTTCCTAAAACCAGTATCGCATGCATGACGCAATCCGTCAAGCAATAAAATTGCATTGTGGAAATTAATTCCGATAAATCTGCTATTTTAATGACTTATGCTATAAATAATTGCAGAATGTAACCGATATGTTGCATAGAGAAAGTAAACGGAGGATCCAAAATGATTAAATTTAACATAGATTTTATTGAGATGTTTCTCGGAGTTGTACGTAAGTATATGCAAATACGTGGAGGCTTGTCACAAAAGGATCTAGCTGAAGCTGTAGATGCTGGTATTTCTACTATGAGTCGTTTTTTAAATCAAAAAACGAAAGAGATAGATGAGCAAATGATTGCAAAGATAGTGGCCTATTTAAATATTCCACTCCATGAAGTTATTGATTTTGTCGACGAAGAGTCTACTCATACCTTTAAAAAGCTAGTGGCATTTTATAAAGATCAATTTTCAGCCGATAAGCCTGAAGAGGGAGAGTCAGAGGAAACAACTCGTACTACAGCTAAGGCTAATATACGTGGTGTGAGTATGTCTTTTGGGGAAAAGCAAAAAAATCTTTCTGTAAGAGAGAAGCTAGATCAGCTTAGTCCAAGGCAAAAAGGTTTTTTAACTGACTTTCTTGATCTTGACCCAGAAGGAAAAGATTTAATTGTAGATGTAGGGAACTCATTGTTTCGCTACTTTAAGCAGAGGCAAATAAATTTTTAATGAGATTAGCTAAAACGACTTTTATATTTTTAATTTTTATAATGAGCTCGCAATTGCTGGCCATGCCGAAGTCGTTTGAAGTTTGGTTTTTAAGTGAGATGAGTGCAACTGTTTGGCTTGACTCGTTAACACCTAAGTATAAGCAGCCCATGTTTGCTCAAAGAGCACTTCAATGTCAGCCGATGGGGGATCATTGCTTTGATCCACAAGTTGGTTTGTATAAACCTGGAAGTGAGCCGGGTGATTATGAACAAGTTGATATCTCTGAAGTGGAAAACTCCCAAAAATATGAGTTTATGGAAGTTCACGCAGGAACAGAAAGAAATATGATCAATTGTGATGAAACACAAATGTTCGACATATTCTGTGGTGAAGCCCAAAAGAAAATGAAAGAAGGAAAGTCAGAACTTGAAATTTGGGTTGATGTTAGCTCTACAATGAAGCAAGTTGATTTTTTTGGTTTCGATCAAGAGTGCAAGCGTGAGCGATTTCTAAAAGACCTAAGTGCTACTTGTCCGTTAAATCAAAAAATGAAGGTTTATTATTTTGAGGAATTTCGAAAAGAGGCAGGCGCCTTTGATCGAGTTTGTCTAAGTGGTGGACTTAACAATATGAATAGAATCATGCAAGATCTTGCCAATTCAAAAGCTCAGAAGGTAATTATCATAACTGATATCTTTGAAGCTAAAGATGATTTTATCTCCGCAATCGAAGCAACCGGAGTAGGGACGATGAGAGGCTTAAACAAACCATTATTTGCGAAAGATCTAAAGTCCGAATTAAAAAGAATTAGAAAGTTCTGTCTATGAATAAAACCTTGATCGAGTGGTCTAAGAAAAACTACTCCGAATTACCATGGCGTACTAACCGTAGTCTCTATGGCACACTCGTGTCAGAAATTATGCTCCAGCAAACAACAGTAGGTACTGTGCTTAAGCATTTCGACCGCTTTATGGCCGCTTATCCGACAGTAAAAACTCTTGCCCAAGCATCGCAAGAGGATGTGATGAAAAATTGGCAAGGACTTGGATATTATAGAAGGGCCCGTAGTCTCCATAGTGCAGCTATAGAAATTTGTGAAAAGTTCAATGGCGAAATTCCAACAGATAAAGAAGAGCTTCTAAAAATTAAAGGTATCGGTGATTATACTGCCTCTGCGCTCAGATCGATTGGAGCCAATATACCCGACTTGTCTGTAGATGCAAATTTGGAACGAGTACTTGCTCGCTACTATGCAATAGAAGAGCATAAAGGACCAAAGCTTCAAAAAAAGCTTCGCCAGCTATTTGAAAATAATGAAATTTGTCAGTCCATTAAAAGCCTCGGTGCTAGAAATCTCAATGAGGCACTGATGGATCTTGGGAGAAGAATTTGTCAGGCGAGAACTGCTGCCTGTGAGTTATGTCCTTTGAAAGAGAATTGCCAGGGGAGGGCCAATCCTCTGATGTATCCGGTGGTAAAAGCATCACTCGTAGCAGATAGTAATTATTTTGATCTACATTTACTTCGCCTTGTTCTGAGAAAAGAAGGCAAGGTTCTGGTCTATAAAAAACGTAGGGATGAATGGTTAAGTGGACAATATGAAGTTCCGACCTTTACTCTATTTAGTGAGGATGAATCCCTCAATCAATACCCCCAGCTAGAATTTTCAAATTATGATCTACTCCCTTGGTTAAAAACAGGAATTACAAAGTATCGTATTATGAACTTTGTCATGGCCTTGAGTGAGAGTGAATTCAATAGCTTAGGTTTAAACCTAAGTGAGTTTTCTTGGAAAAAAGTCCCTGATATTCATCTAAGTACCGGAAGTTTAAAGGCAATCAGCCTCTTAGATAAATAATTCATAGTCTCCTTTCACATTGTTAAGAACATGTTATGAATCAGGAAAATAGGGGAGTTATATGAAATCAGTTTTAATCATCAGCACTTTATTGCTAAGTTTATCTGCTTTAGCAGAGACTTCTAGCCAAGTGATCCGCAATATTGAAATTGATCGCGAGGCGACCTGCCATTATGACAATTCAACTAATAGATACTGTTTCAACGGTATCTGTAATCGCTGGAAAAACTACACCTGTGAACCGGATGATGCTTACGAGCCTAGCTTTAGAGTAAGGCTAAGAGTGAAAACTAAATCTGTGACAATCACTGACCCTTTAACTGGTACGAGAAGGGAAGAGCAAGTAGGTCCAGAAACTGTTACTAGCACTACTTTTAGATAAAAAGCCGAGAAGGCCATAAGCCGGATCCTGTCTAGGGTCATCATTCATCTAGGCGAACCATTACTGATCCGCTCAAGCACTCTACCCGCCAATTCCTGCGAGCCGCAGTAAAACATTGGCCTATTTGAGCTTGCACCACGTAGAGTTTACCTGGTTTCACTACAGCCGAACTGTACTTGCTTTCTGTTGCACTTGTCCTCACCTCACGGTGGACGGGCATTACCCGCTACGCTGCTCTATGGTGTCCGGACTTTCCTCGAGTTTCCCCGCGATAACCTGTCCTTCTCGGTCTGAATCTTATAATTGAACAATCGCTATATGACAACATGCAATGTTTGAAAAGTACTTCTCTTACTGTATAAGTAGGCGATATTCTAGGAGCGTTATGAAGTCATTAGTCACACTTATTTTACTCTATTCTGTTTCAGCGCAAGCTTCACTATTTCAAAAAGTTTATACGGGCTATCAAGGTTCAGAGCGGCTTGAAGAGATCAATATGTCTTCTAAGTTTACAGAGCTCAATTATCTCATTGGACAAGAGCAATTTGATTGGAAGTTGGGAACAAATTTTCAATATCAAGATAGTTTTTTAGCGGCATTATTCTCGTTCCAAGGTCAAAAAACAATCACAGAGGCTTTTACTGTTTCTTTAACGAAACCTAGCTATAAGTACGGAACTTTTAGCATTTCAAATCGACATACAATTTATGATCTATCAAACTGGACGACGACAAATCTTAGTTCCTTTAGTAGTGATCAATTATTTGAATCGAGAAACATAATTAGTTATGAGTACGAGTTTTTAAATCGTTCGCAAGAGATTGATTGGGAAATTGTTCATATTCAAAATCTTGCTAACAACACTGAAGATAATTTAAAAACTCAAAAAGATCATTATGACTTTTTCTCAGCTTATTTAACGGCTAAACATAAGATCGAATTACATAAGCTTTATAAGGAATTTGAAAAAAGAGCTCAAACTAGAGTTAACCAAATTTCAAGAAGAGTTCGTGATGGTTTAAGTCGTAAAGTTGATCTGGATCAGGCGAGACTCTCTCTTTTCAGTCAACAAGAGACAATCTTAACTAATAAAAGTGACCTTCGGTTGGCCGTTGCCACAATTGAAGATATCGTGGGAGTCCAATTACCTGAGAGTCAATACGCACAAGTTTCTTGGAGCTTTAAACCTGCAAAGAAAAAATTTAGTTACCTACTTGATGAAGCGAAATTTATCGAGTTGGAAAACTTAAAAGCTCAGAATCAACTAGCTGAAGCTAATGTTGAAAAGCAAAACGAAACAGCTGGAAGCTCTTTAACTTTAAATTTATCTTACACTAAGAATGCGTTTGAAGAAGAATCATCTGATGCCTTCAGTGAGTCCATCGGTTCAAGCCCTCGAGATGAAAAAGTTGTGAGTTTAAATTATGTTTTTCCTCTAGGCTTTTCTAAGCGAGATGCAGTGAAAGAAAAACTTGTTTTACAGAAAAATAAAACCATACTTAATTTGAAAAACAGAGAGAGTACCCTCAAGGTCCAACATCGAGTTCTACTAGAAAATATTGACCGCTACGAGGAAGCTATTTCTCTTGCTCAAAGAAAAATTGAAGTAGCTCAACGAGTGGTAGCTGAAAATAAAAGACTGTATCTGCGCGGGCAGATTACATTTGAGGAATCACTGCGTGCCGAAGAGACTTTGATTAATGCCAGACTAACAAAAGTTAATATGCTTTTGGCTCATGAATCTGTGCTGGCTGAACTGGCATTAATGACTGGTGAAATTAAGCCATTTTTACGGGATTATAGAGACTGATGAAAAAGATCATTGAATACTTCGTTGATAACACTGTAATAGTTAATCTTATATCTATTTTAATTGTGGTTATGGGTGGCTTATCAATACTTGCCTTAAATAAAGAAGTATTTCCCAATGTTGATTTTAATTTCATTAATATTCGAACAATCTATCAGGGTGCAGCTGCTGAAGACGTGGAGAAGCTGGTTTCTATTGAAATCGAACGTGAACTAAAAGAAGTTAATGGTATTGAAGAACTCAATGCAATGAGTGCAGAGGGAGCTTCAATTGTGACTCTAAAACTTGATCCTGATTATGAGGTAGATGATATTCTGACAGAAGTTAGAGACGCCCTAAGCGATATCGCTGCGAAAGTACCTGAGGATGTAGAGACTCCTATCATAACTAAAGCAACAAACTCTCAACGAAGTCTTGTTCAATTTGCAATCTCTGGAAAAGATGAGTGGGAATTAAGAAAAGACGCAAAATACGTAAAAGATATTTTTGAGCGCTATTCAGCGGTTTCGGGTGTAGACCTCGAAGGATACCGTGATGAGCAGTTTGATGTCAGAGTAAAAAAAGATCAACTTCGCAAGTATGATATTACCCTCACCCAAATCATGAACGCCATTCGTGATAGGCAAGTAAATATAACGGCGGGAACCATCAAGACACGTCCTCAGGAAAAGCTCGTTAGAACTCTTGTGGAAAATGAAACAGTGGCGGCTCTAGAGGATGTGGTAATCCTATCTAACGATATCGGTAACGCTGTCACTGTTAAAGATGTTGCCACTGTCAGTAGAATTTTAAAAAAAGCAGATAGAGAAGAAAGAGCAGATGGAAAGTTTGCCATTATAATTGGTGTGAAGGCGAAGTCTAGCGAGGACGTAATTAAAACCACAGATTGGCTCAAAGAAAAAATAGCTGAAATCGCACAAGAGAGAAAATTTGAATACAAAGAATTTAACGACCTGTCTTTTTATGTGAAAAGAAGATTGGCTATTTTAACTGAAAATGGGGTGCAAGGAATATTCCTGGTTTTACTTTGTTTGATGGCATTCATGAATTTCAGAGTTTCTCTAATAACGGCACTGGGTGCACCTTTTGCCTTTCTAGTTGCATTCGCCTTGATGGACTCTTTCGATATTACGCTCAATTTGATTTCCATGTTTGGTCTTATTTTAGTACTTGGGATGCTAGTTGATGATTCTATTATCGTTGCTGAACAATACTATCAGTACTTAGAAAAGGGAATGGATGCAAAAACAGCTGCAAAAAAAGCAGCAATCGATACTCTTGCGCCTGTTACCTCAACAGTCTTAACCACAATGATTGCTTTTGGTGCTCTTTTTTATATGGAAGGGATTATGGGCAAATTTTTATGGCCGGTTCCTGCTGTTGTCATTATTTGTTTGGCTGCTAGTTGGATCGAGTGCTTCTTGATTTTGCCAGCTCACTTACTCGACTTTGCCTCGAAGACTGACAAGGTGGAAAAAACAAGATGGTACCAGCCGTTGAAAAATATTTACGAAAGAAGCTTAAGAGTTGCTCTTAAATTTTCAAAAACCACAGTTCTGGGATTTGTTCTGCTATTTGTGGGGTCACTTGTCGTGGCCAAGAACATGAGGTTTGAACTTTTTCCTGCCGATGATGTTACTTACGCCTATTTAAATATTAAAGGTCCTGTTGGTTCCCCTTTTGAAAAGACCAATCAGATTCTGTTGAATATGGAAAAAGTTATTAAGGAAGAAATCAGGGAAGACGAAATCGTTGGTTATAGAACAATTACAGGTTATCAATGGTCTAAAGGGGGAACTCCTCGTGTTGGTGATCACTATGGATCAATATTTATTGAACTGACGATGCAAGATCTTAGGGAGAGAAAGACGGATAAAATACTCCAGTTAGTATCAGATAAAGCTAAAGATTTGACCCAGAATTATACCTTCTCACTAGAAAAGATTAAGAATGGTCCGCCAGCCGGTAAACCAGTAAATGTTGAAATCTTTTCTGACTCAATTGATGACCTGAAAGCTGCTAGCAAAGAAGTAAAGTCTCTTCTAGATTCATGGGAGGAGATAATTAGCTCTGAGATTGACTATGAACTGGGAAAACAGCAGATAATCGTAAATATAAATGAGCATGAAGCAAGAAGACTTGGAGTCAGTAATTTACAAATTGCGATGGAGCTTCGAAATGCTCTCGAGGGTGTTACTGCTACGACGATAAAGAAATCCGACGAAGATGTAGATGTTGTGGTTAGGTTAGTGGAATCAGAACAAAACTCTGTAGATGTTTTAAAGAATCTTAAAATATTAAACACACAAGGACGTCCTATTCCCTTGAACCGTATGGCCAGTTTCGAAGAAAGAGAGGGCTCATTCATCATCCGAAGATTTAAGGGACAACGAGCTTTTGCAATTTCAGGTGAAAACGATCGTTTGAAAGCTACCTCTATGGCCGTGAATAAAAAACTAAGACCTTATGTTGAAAAAATTGTCGCAAAATATCCTGAAATGAGTTTTAGCCTTACAGGTGAAAATCAAGATACTGAAGACTCCCTTGCTAGCTTTAAAAAAGCGCTGATAGCTTCAATGTTTCTTATTTTCATTATTCTGGTCGTACAATTTTCCTCCTTGGCTCAACCAATAATTGTAATGTCTGCGATACCTTTTGGATTTATAGGAGTCGTTGGTGCGTTCATTATATTCAATCTTCCAATCGGTTTTATGGCGTTAATGGGAATGCTTGGATTGGTTGGAGTTGTTATTAATGATTCAATCGTCTTAGTGACTTTTATTAACCGCTACACGCAAGACAATGGTCTTACAATTGACTCATTAGTTGAAGCATCTCTGAGCCGTTTTAGACCTGTAATTTTGACTACATTTACTACTGTTGTAGGTTTGCTTCCCGTAGCCCATATGCCTGGTGGGGACCCATTCCTAAAACCTATGGCCACAAGTTTCGCTTATGGATTATTGTTCTCGACTACGATAACCTTGATCTTTGTTCCAACTTGTTTCTATCTATATATGAAATTTATGGTTCGCAGAGAACAGAAGCTAGCTAACGCACAGTAAAGCAATTGTCGGGAGTAACTTGTAGTTTCATTACTTGTGCTTGCTGGTTTTCAACATAGTCGTTGATATTTTCTAAGATGATAACTTCTTGGTTAAGCGCTTCAATCTTTGTTAGTGAATTATTAAAAGCGACTCTGCTTAGCTTAAGGTCAATCTGCGCACGCTGGCAGCCTGAATCGCGGTAGGCTCCAAGAAGACCACAACTTGAAATACTTTCATATTGAGCTTGATTAAGAGTAACTTTAACTTGGTGCAATTGTTTTTGTTCTGCAATTAATTTTTCACGAGTCGATTTTAAAAGGTCTTCTTTGTTTTCTTGCAAACTTAGATAGTCGTTTAAAAGCCTCACTTCTGAATGAAGTGCATTTTTTTTTAATGAGCATTCGCCTCCAGGGATAGAAGACTTTGTCTCAAAATGTATGAGGCATAAAACGAATACCAGGCCTAGCCGAAGCATAGAGACTCCTTACTTGTAAATGAGACTTAACACACATTCAATTAAGTTGCAACGCTATGCGTCTTTTAGTGTAAATCTTATAGGTACTTAGATGACTGAGGGATGATTATTCTAGAGCAACCACTGCAAGCCAAAAGCTTCATCTGTTCTTCAATTTCCCGTGCTTGATTACCTGAGACTTGAGTTCCACATACCTGACAATGATTTTTTGAGTCCAGCTCCACCACAAATCCTTTAGGTAAGTTTTTTGCCATCAAAGTCTCTGTTTTAGATTTTGCAAGTGGTTCTAATTGCTCAAGGTTTAATGAAATTCTTTGCTTATATGACTCTATTTGATCAAGCCTAGGCTTGTTTTCTCCGGTGATATCTTCTTCGATCTCGGATCTTCCTGATTTGACTCCATCAAGAAATTTAAGGTGCGTTTGTTTTTGTGAATCGAGCTCTTCTTCTTTTTCCATATACTCAAGAATTAGGCCCTCTGTGCCTTCAATTTCAGCTTCAGCACTCTCTTTTTGTTTAGTGGCAGCTAGGATATCTTTTTCACTGAAGGAGTTATTGATAGCGGCAGATGCTTTAAAATGCGATTGATTCAGCTCATGTAACTTCGCTTCTTGCTCCCTAATATTTTTTCTTATTTCGATCAATTGCTCATCTACTTGATTTAGGGCAACAGTTTTTTGCTCAATTTGAGCGTCAATCTTATCGATCCGTGATGATTCAGAGGCTATTTGATCCTCTAATAGCTTGATCTTAATAATTAGGCTGTTAATTTCTTTAATGATTCGAAAGTTCTCTTTATTCAACTTGAGTGCCTCTTTGATTTGATGTACACATGGATTATGCAAAAAATAAGCTATAGTCAATTAATCTTAGAGCTCGAAAATGAGAAGTACTTTATTGTTGATGGCAAAGTAATCAGCTTATATCCAGAACTCAAAGAGTTTTTAGGGCCAAAGGTTGTCTGGACTCTCGATACCCCTGAAAAGCAAAAAACAATTTTAGCCTATTCTCAAATATCAGAATTTTTTCTCATAAACGGGATTTCAAGAAGGGATAAAATCGTCGTCATCGGCGGCGGGGCAAGTTCTGATCTTGGAGGATTTGTTGCAAGTACTTTATTACGAGGAATTCATTGGATTGTAGTGCCTACTACGTTACTTGCTATGGTGGATGCTTCAATTGGCGGGAAGACAGGGGTAAATACTGATCAAGGGAAGAACTTAATAGGGGCTTTTCATCTGCCTTGCGAGACTTATATTTGCTCTAAATTCTTAGAGACTTTGACTACAGCTGAACTGTCATCTGGTGCTGGTGAAGTTTTAAAATATCTTTATTTGGCAGACGAAGTTTATGAAGCCTTTGGTGAAAAGCTAGAAAATAATTTAATTGAAGCTTGTGCTAATTATAAAATGAAGTTGGTGGAAGAAGACTTTAAAGAATTGGGTCCACGTAAACTTCTTAATCTTGGTCATACATTTGGACACGCTATTGAAAAGATGACTGAATTCTCACACGGTCAGTGTGTTGCCATTGGAATAAAGTGGATGATGCATATTTTTTCTCCTCATTTGATTCCTTCTTATGAAAAAATGGCAAAAGTTTTACTGGTAAATATTGATGAAACTCTCTCTCTCGATTTTGATAAATTTAGTGAGTTTGTAAAAAAAGATAAGAAGAAAGTAAATGATACTGAACTTGAAATTATTGTCCCAGTTAGTATTGGAGAGAGTCAGATTCAATTGGTAACGTTTGAAGAACTGTTAAATAAATTGAAGCAAAGTGAGTTATATGAAAGTAACTTCAAATAAACTTCCTTCAAGCGTTCAGGCTCCAACTTCAAAATCCTATGCCAATCGTGCCATCATTTTAGGCTGCCTCAATCCCGCTGACTCTACTATTTTAGACCTTCCGCCATCTAAAGATGTAGATGATCTGATTGAAAACTTAACTCTTGTGGGGATAGGTTTTTTAAGAGAGCACAACAAAGTCACGATAACTAATTCCTTTCCAGACTGTGAAGTTAATTCTGATGAACTGCTTCTTCCCGGATCTGAGGGAGGGACCACTATTCGTTTCTTGCTGACGCTTTTATGTTTAGGCAAGAGGAAGTATATATTGCCATTAGAAAATAGAATGAAGCTTAGACCTCTGGAAGAGCAAATAAAAATTCTCACTCAATTAGGGGCGAAAATTGAAAGATTTGAGGATCGAGTAGAAATTCAAGGTCCGCTGACATTTTCAAAAGATGAAAAAATCATTATAGATTGCTCAGACACAACTCAATTTGCTACTTCAATGCTTTTAATTCAAAAATTCTATCCCATGAAATTAGAATTAAATAATATTCAATTTTCGAATGCATATTTAGAGATGACGAAAAAACTTTGTCGTGAATTTTCATCAGATTATTATGTTCCAGTGGATTTTAGTTCTCTCAGCTATATTGCTGCTTGGTCTGTATTAAATCAGGATATTCTTATTGAAAACGTAAAGGCCATTGATGAAAATCAAGCTGACTCCTATTTGTTTCAAATTCTAACAAAACAGGGGATTGCTTGGCGCTTAGACCAATCAGGGTTGCATATTCCGAAAAGTAAGTTTGATAAGCCGGTGGAGGTTGATGTTTCTAGGTGTCTTGATTTATTTCCTACACTGGCCTATTTGGCGATGTTCTCTGGAGTTAAATTCAGTTTTAAAAATTTAAAATTTCTAAAGGACAAGGAAAGTGATCGGCTAAAAGAAGTCCTCTTTTTATTTGAGCTTTTTTCACAACAATTTCATTACAATGATAAAATCGATCATTTACTGACTCAAGTCTCTGAAATTAAAGATATTGATCAGTTACCAAGTCTTCCCATCGACCATAGAATTGTGATGTTATTTGCTCTGATCAAAAAGCAATTAGGTGGTGGAGAAGTTCCACAATATCAAGCAGTTAATAAGTCTTTTTCAAACTTTTTTTCTCTCTTTAGTTAATCGAATTTTTTTCCGATATGTCATTATGATGTTTGATGAATCGAAATTGATGAGCCATTTCGATGGCGATAAGGAAATGATCACCGAGTTGATTGAAGTGTTTGATGACTCTTATAAAGAGTCGCTGACGGCACTTAAGGATTCGCTAAAAGAAGAAGATTTCAAGAAAATCGAACTGCATGCCCATACTCTAAAAGGGATGATTGCAAATTTTTTTGCAGAGGAACTTAGAGCAGCTGCTTATGATATTGAAAAAATGGGCCATAATTCTGAAATTTCAGGATATGAAAGTCATTTGGCCGTACTAGATGAAAAATTGCCGAAGCTAATAGCTGAGTTAAGGAGCTTCTGTGGATAAAGATGTAAGTGCGCTTAAGCGACTACTTATTATAGATGACGACCAGCTCAGTGCCAAGATTACTGAAAAGAAGCTTTGTAAAAGTGGCTATGAAGTCGATGTGCTAAATTCGGCATTGCCTTTTTTAGATGAGCTAAAACAAAACAAACCAGTCAATTTTGACATTATCCTTTTAGACGTAATGATGCCTGATATTTCCGGTTTTGACGTGTTGGTTGAGATTCGAAAACATAAAAACAACTTAGAGTTACCAGTTATCATGGTTACCTCCAAAGAAGAGTCTGAAGGAATTGTGGAGGCTCTAAAAGCAGGAGCCAACGATTATATTACCAAACCGTTAAACCTTGAAGTCGCACTGGCAAGAATAAGAACTCAGTTACAAGTTAAGGATTTGATTAGCTTGTCTCTTAAATCGAAACAGGTCAGTACCATTAATACGATGGTGACAACGCTTAACCATGAAATCAATAACCCACTTGCGATCGCGATTGGAAACTTAAGCATTTGCAAGCATAAACCGGATGTGGTTAGAATTGATAAGGCATTAAAAGCGCTTGATAGAATCACCCAAATTGTGAAAAAAATCGAAAATATCACTGAGACAAAAATGGAAGAAATTGAATACTCAGATTCTACCAATATGTACAAAATTAAATGAAAAAGGTTTTAATCTCTCAATGTTTAATTGGAGAAAACGTTCGCTATGACGGTGGAAACTGTCTTGTTACTCAATTGAATGAGCTCAAAGAAAAGTATGATCTTGTTCCTGTCTGTCCAGAGTTACTTGCAGGGCTGGGGGTACCAAGGGAACCCATAGAGCGAGTGGGTGATGAGATTATTACTAAGTCTGGCTTGAAGATTACTTCGAGTTTTATACCCGCTATTAAGACCATAGAAAAAATGATTGCAGACAACAAAATAGAAATGGCGATTATGAAAGAGAACTCGCCTTCTTGTGGTGTTCATAACGT
Source organism: Bacteriovoracaceae bacterium (assembly GCA_964231135.1). Classification (GTDB taxonomy): domain Bacteria; phylum Bdellovibrionota; class Bacteriovoracia; order Bacteriovoracales; family Bacteriovoracaceae. The sequence goes on along the minus strand of CAXRIU010000010.1, from coordinate 37,649 downwards.
TTATGATGGTAGCTTCTCTGGAGTCAAAATTGATGGTTCAGGACTCATTTCAGAAAAGCTTCGATCATTAGGTTTAAAAGTTTATTCTGATCAAGAAATTCACCTCTTATTGAATGACACCTGCATGTGAAGTTTCAGTAGCAGTTGAGGCAGTCGGTTCATTGACATGCTCATCTGTTTCATTATCAGCAACAACCACCGCTTCTTTTTTAGCCTCGAAGTATGTTTGGCAAGCTACATATGGATCTTCCACGCTGATAAAGTCGCCTTCGCTAGGTAAAAATATTTCATATTCTGCATCACCATTGTAATTAAAAACAATATTGATTTCCAGGCCCGAAACGATATCTGGCCTATCATTAGATTTTGGTCGTAAAACCAAAGTGTAATCAGCAGGTGATATTGGAGTACTACGCTTTCTTGCAAACTCTACGTCACTTTGAACGCTAAAATATTTTAGTTCATCAGTAGGAAAAGAAACTCTCACATCGTCTTTATCTGTCCAAGCTGGAAATTGGATTTCAACTTCGTATGGAGGGACTACGGTTTCAGGATGTAATAAATTAGCACCGGTGTAGAGCGTTCTAAAAAGATTATTTGTGACCTGCTTTGTTTTATCTTTAAATTGATCACTTTCAATTCCCTCTTTATACCCGTCTTTAGTAAAAACAAGCTCTATGTCATGATCCATAAAGTACACTTCGCTAAGTGTTTTAATATAGTCACTTACGCCGTAGTCTTTTAAATTTTGTTGGAACATTGATACTGTAGGGTGAACTACTGCTTTTTGTCTAAATACAGCAGTTCTCACATCATCTGTGCAGCTCATAACCTTCTCTAGGTTATCAAGATCGCTATCTAGGAAGACATCCATTTCAAGTGATGCTGCGTGGGTTTGAGTTGTAAGGATTAAAGCTGTAGCAATTAATAAGTGTTTCATAGTCTCTCCCTCTATGCCTTATATAGAAGCAAGGGGCAGGCCAATATAGAGTATGAAAATTCAGTGTGTTATAGTTGAAAAACTGTCTGAGTTTTGATTTTGTCTAATATTTAGGCAGTCTGAACATTTTACCATTCAAACTGCCTTGAATTAATTTATTCTCTAGAAGCAGCTGTTTCTTGATGGTTTGGATAATCCTCGGCATACACAGTTGGGATATCGTATTCGATTTCTGAGGCTAAGGCGGCCATATCATTGCCAGTGACTACTAATTGGCAGGCTTCTACGATATTATTCGTTGAAATTGGGGCATTAGCTCCAGAGCGATAAACTTTTATTTGGTAATTTCCTAGTTTATCAAAAACAACTTCAAGTTCAGAGTTTTCATTTTTACTTGTTTTATATAATTGCAATAAAAATTTATCAGGGGTCAGTAGCTCATCTTTTTCCGTATCGAAACCGACACTACTGCTGATTTTAAACATTCCCCTTTTGCTCGTTGGAAAACTAACCCTTACGTCTTTTTCTTGAGTGTAGTGAGGAAATTCTACTTCTACTTGGTCTTTAGTGATAATGGAATTGCCTAGCTCGTCAGCACCACGGTACATTGTTGCAAATAGCGTGTCAGACATGCGTGAAAGTTGTTGTTCTCTTCTTTGTAGATTTTTCTCAGCGCTTTTTCTGCCCGGCCCTCTTAAATCATGCTCATCGAGTATACTTTGAGGTGCTCCTGAATGAGCAAACCTAAAGTCTAGGCCGTAATCACCATACAATTCTTGAGTGATATTCGTTAGACCGGCGTGTATGCCTTCTCTTGTTAAATTCTTTTGAAATAATCTTGCGGCAGGTTGTACTAGAGTGATCTGTCGTTCAATTGCGTAATCAACTTCAGATGCACAGCTCATAACGTCTACGAGGTTTTGAGTATCAGGGTCATCAAATACATCTCCCGCGTGAATTGGTAGAGCTAATAGAACGGATAATCCCAGTACGTAATGTTTCATATACTTCTCCCTTGTGTTATTTATAGAGCAATTCAAATGCCAGATCAATTAAACATTTTTCGCCGACTTAGCGAGAGATTAGGTTTCTAGGATGTATAAAAAGATTTAATTGTTTAAGTTTTAAACAGTTTGAACTATTTATATGTTTATAAGGGAGATAGATATGTTGGATGAAGGGGTAATTAAGTTTAATTTTGCACAGTTCGAGGAGATTGCGCCACTTGGTCCACAGGAAATAGAGGATGTTGATAAAGCTAGGTCAGCTTTATTTGACCTCAATCTTATTGGCGAATACCTTCCTGAGAAAATAGGCTTCGGAAATATCTCACTAAAAAAAGACTACAGCTTCCTTAAAGAGACTAATAACCCACAATTCATCATCAGCGGTACCCAAACTGGCGCTAAAGCAAGGCTCGATGGGCAGGACTACACTAGAGTGCTTGATTTTAACCTAGATAACCAATCAGTCTGGTGCCAAGGGCCGGTGAAGGCTTCGAGTGAGTCGCTGACTCACGCTGCAATCTATTTATGTGATTCAAAGATAAATGCCGTTATTCATATTCACAATAGGATTATATGGAATGAGATGCTGTGTGAAGGCTATCCGGCGACAGCTAAAAACACATCCTATGGGACTAAAGATATGGCGCTGGAAGTTGAAGGGCTTATAAAGAGTCGAGGAGCCTCCGAGATTGTTATGAGTGGTCATGAGGACGGTGTATTAATCTTCGCACAGACTATGGAAGAAGCATTGAAGCGAACCCTTGAGTTGCATGCAAAATTTATAAAATAAATTAAAGCTTTCTATCAATTCCTTGCGGGTACCAACATCTAGGTCTTTCTAATTGTAGAGCACCGTGAATACTGGTATCGAAGCGGCATTGTGGTTCAGGATAAAAACTTGGCGAGTCATTAAGCTCATTGGCAATCACGAGTGAGGCTTGATTAAAATCAACGATTGCTCCTTGATGATTCTTAAAAAATTCCTGGTCAGCTAGTAGGGCATGCAGGCTTCTTGAGCAGTATTTATCATTTTTATTATATTTAGCACATAGATCGAGCAGGTAAGGTAGTTCTGGTTGCTCAGTTTTTTTCAGGTATTTAAAAACTATTGGGAGACATGTTTTTGTGGCGTAGTAGTCAGACTGTCCTTCCATTGAACTACCAGACGACTTTTTAGGAGCTCCACCAATTCCGTGGCCAATTTCATGACATGCTGTGATGGCCAGCCCATCTTTTGTCATGCCTAGTTGCCGTACGAACCCACCAAAAAGAAAAATATGGTGAAAATAAGCTCCATCTTGCTCATAACCTGAGTAAGAGGCATGGACCATATCTGATTCCCACCAATAATAGGGATTATCTCCGACCGGCTGATTTACAATTAAGCTATGCTGAGCGTTTGGTCTCAGTTCTTTAAAAGCTTTTTTGACAGCTTCTTTAACTTCCACAAATTCTTGAAAGTTGAGGGCAAAGCAAATATTCGGTATTAAAATTATCAGGGCCAGTTTTCTCATGGCCCCAGATTTAGAACAATTCGGACAAAAAGTAAAATGAGCCTACCAAGAACCTCCGCCCCCGCCGCCAGAGCCACCTCCGGAGAAGCCACCTCCACCACCTCCTGAGGAGCTACCTGAGCTTCTAGGGGCAGATGTTATAGTGCTCTCCATTGTTGAGACAGTGGAGCCAAAAGACCGCATAAAGTGCAAGGTTGAAAAGCGTCCATGACGAAAATGCGACTGACCAACATACCAGGTCGGTGGCTTTATATGAATATCTTTAAATTTCTTCGCCCACTGGGTAGATAAGCCCATCGCCACTGCATAGGGGAGAGTTCTTTCAAATAGGTGAGGGTCTTGGCGATTTAACCTTTCTAAGGTTTGAACTTCAACTCGTTCGATAAATTCCTTGTAACCTAAAATATGGGCGTAGGCTTTTAGGCCCGCCCGGGTTTTTCTAGGCATGTATTTACCATAAAGGTGTACGATAATTGCGCAGATGACTCCACTGATTCCAGCGATAATGGCATCAGAGTCCTCTATAACAAAGCCAAAAGATCTACCATAAACGATTAATACTAGAATAAATAAAAATACAGCAGCCCCTCCACTATTATATTTTTGCCTTATTCTCGTTGGATTTGAATCATAGAATTTACTCTTTTTAACCATTGAAGCGTAGAGCTGGCGCTTAATGTCTTCTGTGGTTTTATAAAATTTATTATGTAAATCAGAGAGGTGTAGGTATCGATTTCCTTCTTCATTTTTGTTTTTAGCAAGAACTTTAAATTTAACGTAGAGAGCTTTCTCAAAAGGCTTCAGTTCTGTAGTCGGTTTTGGGAGGATTTCAATTTGATGATCTTCGCCTGAAAAAATAAAAAGTTTAGTCTTCTCAACTTCGCTGATTCTGAAGAAGCCTCTTACTGCTAAGTCTAGGATAATAGAAGTCACATCACTAGTATGAGCGACATCATCTATAAGTGTTCCAACCTCCGCAGGGGTTAAACCTTCTGGAGCATCATATTTAACAACAATTGAGCTCGTGAAGTCTTTTTCTTTGCCATGCCTAAGATGATGAAAGAACATAAAAATTAACGTGAAGACTGGAGCCATTAATATTAAGACCAGTCCCCAGTTTAGTCTTATTAAACGCATCAATTGTTCTGATTTTGTAGATTCCTTAAAAAAGCCCTTCTCAAAAAGAATAGCTACGGTAAGACCTTCTCTAGGATTTAGCTGTTGATCTAGCCTCGTTGATACAATATTATCTTTAGTGGTTAACTCGATTTGATTGCTTTGTCCGTATGAACCAATATAAGCTGAATTTTGTTCTGGAAGCAATTTGGCTTCATCTGGTACAGAGAGCTCAAAGCTAGACTTAATTATCGGTATCCTCCAAAAGTTTCCTGTAGCATTCCAATAAATCTCATCATGATCTTCAAAAAAGCGAATAGCGCCATAAACCTTGTAGCGAATATTATAAATTTTAGAGCCCCCAACAAATGGCTTGTTAGCATCTCCAATTTTAATTTGGATACCCTTATCAAGTGAGTTTCTGACCCATTTATAAGGTTGCCCATAGTTATCAGTGACGGAAATCACCTCTATATCGATCTTATGAGAAACCTCCTTTCCCCCGAGTTCTTTAAACTGGCGAGTTTCATGAGTTATGATTTCTCTAAAAATTCCTCGCCTATGTGCTCTAGGAAATTGATAGTCAATTGACTCGATGACTTCAAAATAAGTGGGGTAGGGAATTATGCTAACCTTGAAGTCATTGATCTGTTCGTCTTGGGTGAATCCGCTTAGAGAGAGAAATACTAAAAAAATGAATAAGTACTTAATCATCGAGCTTGAGATCCACTGTTTTTTGCGCATTTATGGGAGCTTCAAAAAACTTCTCTGTTTTAAAGTTAAATAATGAACCTACGATCATTGAAGGGAAACTTTCGCGAAGATTATTATTATCTCTTACAACAGCGTTATAATAACGTCTGGCATTTGCAATTTCATTTTCAACATTTGTAATTTCAATATGAAGCTTATGAAAAGATTCGTTCGCTTTGAGGTCCGGGTAGTCTTCGGCTATTACAAATACTCTACCTAAAAAAGATGAGATCTCATTTTCATAAGGGATTTGAGTGTTAGGTTCGACTGATTTGATAGCTTCTGATCTTGCATGAACAACTGCTTCTAAAGTTTCCTTTTCATGCTTGAGATATCCTTTAACGATATTTACAAGATTGGGTATAAGTTCATGGCGTTTGGTAAGGTAGACATCGATATCAGCCCAAGAAGTTTCAATTAGGTTCTGACATTTTATGAATTGGTTATACGTATAAATGAAATAACCAAGAAGGGTGAATCCTACGACTAAAAGTATATAAATCATAGGACTCTCGTCGGCAAATTTTTAAAAAATATTAATTGTCCAAATTTTATACACCCCCCTATAAAATTTAATTTTCACATGAATTGGCTCAGTTTTTCGTTTTAAGATAAATGAAAACCAAGAGGAGCAATTTATGAAGAAGCTTATCCTAGCTCTAACCTTATTAAGTTCAATTAGTGCCTTCGCATGTTCTTGTGTATCGCCAGAAAAACAACTTATAGATAATCTTGCCGAATGGCAGCAAATTTCACCAGACGATATCGTTATGACAGACCTTGAAGAGGATATTACCTTGTTGGTTGCTGGAACTTTCATTAACAGTATCTATCAAGAAGTTGCAGAAGGAAGTGAAGCTTCATGTGTCGCCGGATGTTCTTTGTTTGGAGTTCGTTATGAGGCAAATGTTGAGTTTAAAAAAGCGGGAGTTACTTGCACTGCTCGTTTAATAAAGCCAGCTAGAAAAAAATTAATGTCAGCTATGGAAAATTTAAATTGTAACTAAGGATCACTATGAAAAAGATAATTATCAGTTTTTTTACACTTATTCTTATGCAATCAATTGCGCTAGCAGAAGTGATTTATGCACCACTTGATTCTGAAAATGCAGTCATTCAACAGAGTGAACGCAAAGCAGATAGTAATAGATGGCATTCTGTTTTAGGTAAGAAAAAAATTGAAATTGTCTATGATGGTGAGATTAAAGAAAAGTATAAAACATACGCAGATAAGATCTCTCACTTAATTGATCTAGGAGAGCTAGATATTCTACAAGTGAGGGATCTATATTTAGATAAATCAGGTATAACTTATAGTGAGGAAGGAGTCTCCATTCCTTTTGTTACGAGTGTGTCTTACAAAAGTGGGATTATTCCAATGGCGACAATGAATACTTCTGGTGTGATGCTACTTGAATTAGATGGAAATAGAGTGAGTAATATCGATCTTATTTATTTTTCTGATTCTAGTGGCTTTGAAGAGTTTGGAAGAAAATACGGAGCTATTGATAATTATGATGCACAATTCTTAGAAAACGTGGCCGTAAATGTACTTCATGAAATGTATCAAAATGAAAAATATCTTTCAGACTTAGTTCGAGTGACAGGCTTAAATCTTTCAGTGGAGCTTAATTAATGAAAAAAATAATTTTTATAATTGCGACTATCACAATCTTTTCAGCGAGTGCGACAGAAACTTGTATTTTAGAGATTAGTAAGCTTGGGGCTTTGAGTTCATTAGAATGTGAAGGCTCACCTAGAACTAAAAGCGAAGTCTCTGATAAACTTGATATGAGAGGAGAACAGGCTTCCCCCGTTACTTTTATCAATCGAATGGAGAGTAATGGATTCGAGCTGCGCACTGTCGCACCTTCCGTATATGCCAATAGGCAGCCGAAATATATTTTTGTAAGAAAATAAAACAACTTTCTTGACTTTGACGCTACGTAAACCCTTATGATCAATTAGGTGGTAAGGGAGTGAGCAAGTAAATGTATTCTATTAGCGATGTGGCCAAATTATCCAAGCTTACAAGTCGGACTCTTCGTCATTATGAGGAAAAGGGACTATTGGGCAAAATAAGTCGAGATGCTAATGGCTATCGTAGCTATCCAGATGATGTGCTTAAGCTTCTAAAGCGCATTCAGAATTTCAAAGAATTGAAATTTAGTCTTGATGAAATCAAATCTCTTTTGGAGTTTGAGCAGGAAGATCTCAAAGGTGAGTTGAATCGCCGCCTCAAAGCTAAGCTTCACGATGTTACAACTGAGTTGGACGAGTTGAAGAAAACAAAAGAGAAAATCCAGAACCAGATTCTTACCACGGATAAATTTTTAGAAGGAAAAAGTTTAGACGAGGATCAAAGGAGGATCGTAATGGAAACTATTAAAAAAGAGATTATTGAAAATTTAAATTCAAAAAGAAAGGTAAGTGAAGTGGACTTGGCTTACCTTGAAAGAGAAGAGTATTTAATGAATACTCCTGAAAAAAGAAAATTTCTTGAAGGCGTTAAGAAATGCTTAGAGTTCGCTAAGGCTAATAATATCCGATTAGGTCCCGCTCGTGGAGTTGCGCCGGCATCTCTATCTCTCTACGCTTTAGGTTGGGGAGACTTTGATCCAAGAGAAGCCGAGCTTGTACCTGAACGGCTTGAAGTTGCAAATTACCATATTCATATTGATGTGGAGTTTGAAAACGGACAGAAGTTTGTTGATTTTTGTAAGTTTGTCTCGATGGATTTACCAATTGGGCGAATCGAAGCTTTCAAAATTCCTATCTTAGATATCATTGAAAATGTTCATAAGACTATTGGTTACTCAATAGATTATCAGTCATATGATGATAATGATCCTTTGATTCTCGATCTTTTCCGCAAGGGAGATATTGAAAACATTTTTTCTTTTGATATTCCGCCTAATACCTTAGTCGGAAAATACTATGATCCTTTTATTAGAGAGGGTAAGTTGCTTCCCGCTTTTAAAGAATATTTAACTTCTCAAGATATCCGCGACTTTAAAGATCTACAAAATATAGAAGCAATTTTTAGGCCTGATAACCTAGAGACTAAGCCATTCATGCGAGAGTATATCGATCGCTACCCAATTGCTAAAAAAGAAGGCTTCTCTTATAAGTGTTTATCACATGAGCTAAATGAGTATCTTAAACCAAATTATGGAGTCATTATCTATCAAGAAGATATCATTAAAATTATCCGTCACTATACAGAATGGGATTATCAAAAATGTAATCAATTCAGAAAAATTCTTGCGCTGGGTGAACAGAGCCAAGAGGATAGGGCTGAATTTCTAAAATATGCCTCAACTGAAATTTGGGATTTATTGGTCAGGGAGACTCCAGTAGTATTTTGTAAGGCCCATTCTGTTGGTTCTTGGTCTAGTTTGGTTAAGGCCACCGCAATTTTGAAGGCAGAGTACGACGAAATCTATTTGAGAGAGATTGCAAAATGGGAAGCTTCTCATGGCTATTCATGGGGAGATTTTGGCTTTATCGCAAACGGAATCTCTCTTTTACAGCAATAAAGTTCATATTTGTGTCTTTTGATTGGCGCTAAATTTGTGCGAATTTGGCGCTAAAACTGATAATTCTAGTACAGAAAGCCAAAAATGCTATCTAAGTCACTGTTATTTATTACCCCTCTTAGTTTTACAAAAATTGTTAGTGCTATAATTTTAGTACAAAAGGATATTGGCAGTGAAAAAAAGTATTAATCATTCAAATGATCAAGGATTCAGTTTAATTGAAGTCATCGCAAGTGGGGCGATACTTGTTGGTATAACGATGGCAAGCTTAACTTTTTTAAAAAACCAAGGTGTGGTTACACAAAGATTGGAAAATAAAGCTGAATTTTCCCAGTTTATGTTCACTTTTCAAAAGAAACTATCGCGTATTAGAGATGAGGGCGAAGCAACTGAGAGGCAAGCTTGTAAAGAAATTCTGGAAACTGCAGGGTCATTTTCAGCAACCAATCTGGCAACTATTACGGATGAAGATAGTTCAAATGTGAATGAAAAAGCTATGGAATTAGATGTTGCGACCGTGATGAATCTTATTGGAGGGGTCAGTCCCAAGGACGGAAAGTATTATTATTCAAGTTACGAGGTTGATAAAATTCTTCTGTATGGAACTGATTCTGGTCTGGAAGAAGTTGGGGCGCAAGGTAATAAAGTAACGTACGAGGGAAAAATAGTAGTTAAATTAAAAAAAGGAAATGAATCAGTGAGAGCTGGCTCATTTGAAATTTTATTAAGCGTTGATGATGGAAATCTCGTAAGTTGTGCTCCCGTTTTATTTTCTGCATCCGAACAAGGATACAGTACGGATATATGTAAGAGAATGCTTGGTGAAGATTTTCAAATTGATCCCGCTACAGGAGATTGTCTAGTCCCAGTTTATACTAACTGTACCACCGATGCTTGTAAAGACACTCTTATTAATACAGCTCGATCAAAATATCTGGCGAATCAGCCAGCTGAGGTTGCTCCTGTCGGGAGTATGAAATTACAGGATGTAATGTGTGACCTCGTTTTAAGAGGATCTGTACCAGGGAAGAATTACTGTACCAATTAAAAGGTTATAAAATATGTTAATGAGTTTATTAAAAAATCAAAAAGGTGTGAGTTTGGTTGAAGTGCTAATAGGATCACTCGTTTTGGGTGTCGGAATTGTGGGATTTATGAAAATGTCCGGATTAAGTCAAAGTCAAATCAACACAATTAATGAATCAATTGAAATCATAAAATACAGAAACAGGATCCAACAAAAACTTTCTAGAGAAAACTTATGCATGGATTTGATTGGAGGAATCAGTTGGGACAGCTTAAAAGATACAGAGTCAGTTTTTACTCAAAGCCAAGCTGGATCTAACCTTCCCCTTGAGGCTTTGTTTCCTAGTAAAAATCGAGATTTTTTTCTAAAAAATTTAACACTGAGAATAACGTCAACAGACTACGATACTAGCTTTGATATGACTTCTATGAATAGCAATGAGGTTTATGAACTAAGAGCAGATATTTATGGAACTATTGAAAGAAAACCCAACGCTGAAAAGAAAAATGTTTTTAGAGATAAAGAGGTTCAAGTAATACCAAGCTCTGTTCCGCTTTCCTTAATGATTTCTATTGGAAATGATAAAGCCGTTAAAAGTTGTTACTTACGAAGCTCTAAGCAAATTGCAATGGCCACTTATATGTGCAACGAAATGGGTGGCGTTCTAAAAGGTGGGAAATGCTTATTCCCTATATTTACAGGAACAGCTAGTAATCCAAATTCCTTTTATTCAGTCAATAAACGAATCAACGATAGTTCTGTAAAATATGCGACACTTCAAGAGGTATTGTGTGATGTTGAAAAATCAGTTGTCGCTATTGAAGCAAAAGGGATTGAAGGTATTGCCGATCCAAATACAGGAATTGACCTCCCTTTGGCAAAGGGACGTGATCCAATTTACGGAATTACAAAATATTGTAATATTCCGCAAGGTGTTAAACCTGGTGGAGTGAGTTCTTTTATTATAAACAATTTATAGAGTGATTACCCAGGGGAAAATCATGAAAAATAAGAGCGTATTTTTAAATGAACGAGGAAGTGCTCTCACTTACGTTATGGGGTTGATCGTCGTTATGTCTATCGCAGGTGTAACCTTGAATAAGAAGAGTATACTTTTGGGGGAGCAAGGACAAAGAGAAATTTTTAAAACAAATAGAGATCATCTTGCCAGAGACTTAAATACATTTTTCTCATCAAGACAAAACTGTGAAAAGTATTTCAACACAGCAACATACTCTGGAGGGGTGGTGAATTTTTCGGTCTCAAGTTTAGCTTCATCTCTTCAGACAGGCGAAAAACTAGTTTACCCAAAAGTAGAGTTAGAGGTAAAAGAGTTAAAATCGGTAAGTGGCCTTAGCTCATCCCCAACAGAAAACATTACTCGGACAATGACTAGCTTGGAATATAAAGTAAACGGTAGGTCCAATTCTGAAGTAGCAGGTCTTTCCACACCAGATGATAATCCTCTTGCCATACCTATAGTGTTTGAATTTGCTCGAAATAGTGCCGGGCAAATGAAATTTTACTCATGTTATAGCAAAGATACTACAGCCTACACAAGTCAAGTTGCCTGCGAGGCTATGGGAGGAATTTATAATAGCTTAGGTGACTGTAGATTGGAGAGAAAGACTTATAATGCTAGCACTAATACAGTAGACATAACATCGAATCATAACCTACAAGACGTTTTGTGTGAGGTTGAAAGAAATGTGGACAAGCAAAAACAAATTAATAATGGATTTTTAAATAATAATAATATGGGAGTTAGTAGTAAGTTCTGTCCAAGTCCAGTTTGGAATGGCTGCCGAATTGGGCAACCACCAAATGAAACCTGGACTGATCCCACAATTAAACTTAAGCCAAATAAGATTGAGGACTATGTTACAAAAGAGCTGGCAGCTGGAAATGCAGCGAGATTTGCTAGGGCGATCCAAGTCATGGATGTAACTGCGAATGCACTACCTGCTGCTGCGGCTGGAGGATCAATCAGTGTCTCTGGCCAATCTAGTATGCCTATCTTGGCCGGCCCTCCTGGTGCTGCTAATCTTCTGGCGGCTGGTGCTGGAGCAACAGCAGGTTACGCTGCAGCTTCATATACTACAGCTATGACCTTGGGGCCTTTATTATCTTCAGCGGCATTTCCTACTATTACGGGTACTATACAAGTCGCAGGTCATATGGGAAACGTTATGGTTCAGGCAGCTCCTTTCGGACCGTATGCCCCCTTAATAGCTGTCGGTGTTGCCATTGTTTTTTCTACAATTCTTAAATGCGACGACAAGAGAAAACTTACTCCGAAGTATTCCTGTGTTAACGGGGTTAAAGAGTTAGAAGAGATTAGAATGGAAAAAAAGAAATTCAAATGTAAAAGCTTTAGTTGTGGCTGTAAGTGGAGACATGAGGAAACTTTTACTGCTACTTCAATTGAAGAGATAGCAAAATCAATTTCTGACGGAGTTTTAACCGCAAATATTGCTTTAGCGCAGCCGGTATACACTGATGATGGATCAGAGGCTGCAGCTGAAATACAACAGATTCTTGATTCAATCGATCAAAGGTTAGATGGTAACACTGTGACGGTTCAAGTTGAAATTCCTGAGGATGAATCAAACCCACTCCATAATGGTACCACTGATCCGTTAACTCACCCGATTACTTATGGAGGTGTTCAAAACCTAACAGACTTTTATGCACTTCACGCTGATATTTTTGATTCAGCAAAAAATGAGTTTGGTTTTGAAGAATTTTATCAAATGGACCTCAATGGAGATCCGAGTAATGAAACAACAGTTGAGGCTGATATTAATAATCAAATACTAGCTCTGAAATCAAAAGTTAATAACAAAGAAGTCAGTGTTTGGAACGATTTAATCAGTGATGTCAATTCTATGAGTATAAGTACTTCTAGTCTAAGTAAGCTTGATAATTATTGCCAAGAGTACATAGATAATAAAGATAAGGTCCACTATAGCGGTGCAAATAGCAAACCCTCTGCTGTTAAGTCTAGTATAAATTATAAGAGCTTATATACCACCTTGATTAATCAAAAACAGACATTGATTGCGTTTTTGCAGGCGCAAATTAGTGCCGCTACAAACCCTATTACTATAACTAATCTAACCAATCAAAAGACAGCAGCAGAAAATGATAAGTCGACTTTTGAAACTAAAAAGGCGAAAAGCCCTTGTGCCGCGATTGCGGGGATTAGTTATTAGATTTTTAGCTATGTTTAAAAAATAGACATGGTATAGATTTTATTCAAGTCGAATTAAAAGGAGGCTCCTTTCAAGGTAAAATTAACTAAATTTTATATTGAAGGAGCTTTTGTTGAAGTCATTATTTTTTGTTATTGTAGCCCTCGTTTGTCTACCTGTTTTTAGTTCTGTGGAATGTGTATCCTCTGATAGTGGACTTCATAAGGAAATTAGTCTTAATTGTGCAGATGACTTACAAGCTTGTGAGGATATGGTACAGGTCATCTCTGATCTTCCAGATGCTATTGATATCATTGAAAAGAACTCTGCTGGCGAGGTCATTTTTAATGAGCCTGTGTGGCCGCAAGAGAACACGTATAAAGCGCCTAATAGACCAATCGTAAACGCGACTCTAGCTGATCTAACCAAATACCATGAAGAAGAAAAAGAGATGATTGATGTGATGCTGGAATACTGTCATACGGTGATAGCTTATTAAGATTTATCAAAAAATCCTATTTTTATTTGTTACCGTCTTGTGCTCAAATACCTATAGTGCACCTGAAACAATTGATTACGACCAGAAGAAGATTGCTATTGATAAATACTTTCAAGAAATGAATATGGAGGTCTATGGAACTCCTAATTCTTGTGAGGCCGTTGGCGGAATCTATAGTTTAGCTGTTAATAATCGCTACTGAAAGTTCGTATAAGCTTTCTTGAGCGCTCTTTTGTATGGCAAATATGGAAACCAGAATACAAAGCTATTTTACGGCTCGAAACTCTAAATCATAAAAATGAAGCCGAATTTTCAGGCTTACTTATCAGAACATCCGCTGGCTGGACGCTAGGGCTTTTAAACGTCAATAATACTCATCCCTATCCGACGATAGCTTTTGAAACCTCCACTGGAGTTGCTTTTGAAAAGTATTTCCAATCTAAAGATGAGTATCAGTCTGGCATAAGTTTTCATTCATTAAAATTTAACCGAGATAGAACAAGAGCAAGTGCCGATGGAGTTGAACTTAGTTATTTGGATTTCGAATCAGGAAAAGATTTTTTTGAGCTCCATTCAAATCCTTTTGATTATAATCCTCAGCCAGTCTTTTTTAATCCAGAAACCCAAGAAATGGGTGTTAATATAAGTACAAAGTATGTTCTTAGAGTTCCCAACAAAATTTGCATCTTTTGGAAGTATGTCTTTATCAACATCCAATTCAATTTCTTCATCTATTTCTATATTTTTCTTTTTCTCTTTTTTCGATTTTGATTTCTGAGGAAATCAAAGTGGAACTTGAAGATAAAAAAATCCCAAAAAAGAACCTGAAGAAGTTGAACTCCCTCCAGAGTCAATTCCGGTAGTAAGATACTAGAAACATAAAAGGGCCATGTTTGGCCCTTTTGATATCATTAAAATTTTATTGTCTATATGACTGACACTAGGTCAAAATCCTAGTTACAAAGCATTTGGACTATCTATTTGCGCTACTTTTTAAATATTATTCTTCAGTTTTAAGTTCACAATAATCTTCATATATCTCGAAACTGAGACTCCATGGTTGTGATTCGTCTAAATTTTTGAGTTCCATGATATTATCTGCTGTGTACCTAAGAACTTCTCCATAGTTACCTCTTCCACATGTTACTATGTCACCTATTTTGAATCTCTTTATTCTTTCAGCTCTACTTTGATTGTCACACTCATCTAAGAACGCAAGTTTTTCTTGATTTGGAGCATCGTCAAAGCGTACAAAGACAGCCTTATTTGTTAGAATGTCAGAAACCGTACCAAGCTGAGATTGATTATCACAAGAAACACGATCTCCTACATGTGTGTTATCCATTCCTTTCCTAATAGGTTCAACCAGTACTTCATCACAATGAGGGCCATAAAAGCCATAATCGATTTTCGAAGAGCTAATCCACATAATGTCTAAAAGGTGTTTATTGGATCCTCTGTTTGTTGCATCTTTTAGAACGACTCCCTTAAATCCATTGCAAGATACTCTTTGTCCTTTCTTCTTGGCAGATGGGGTTACTCCAAAGCCATGAGAATTAATACTTGCAAACATAAATAGTACAGGTAATAGTAGAAATGATTTTTTCATATTTTCTCCTTTTGAGATATTGTCCCAAAACTGTAGTGTAAATCATCGCCTGAGTTTGAAACTTGGTTAATATTTAATTACATAAATCTTATGGGATAAAGTGATTGCGCGACAGATCCATTGAAATCTTTCCATGTATTTTTTGAAAGTGTCGAAAAAGAATACGATTTTTTTGAAAGACCTAGGCCTAACTGGTTAAATTTATATAATACCACTTATACAAACAATACCAAGGAAGGCCCATGATCATCAAAAACATTGCTTTAAATATCAAGACTTGTCTATCTGGATTATCATTTTCTTTTGACGAACTGATCTTAGAAACTAAAATTCTTTTCGAGAGTGAGGGAATTCCAGGCTTTTTAAAACTTCTAATCTCTTTCATTGATAATATAGTGGTTGAGCACTGGAAAGCCTCTGATGAGGCAAAATGCTGTTGTTCTCCTCATTTAAATAGATCTGGTACACGTTCAAAAACTATCATTACAAGCCTTGGAAACATTATATTTGAATAGACTCTTCTAAAATGTAAAAACTGCGGAGTTACCCATAACCCTCTAAAAGAGTTTCTAGGAATTGATAAAAATCAAAAGCATTCAAATGAATTTGAAAAGATCTGCATGGAGGCAGTTGCTGAAAACTCCTTTAGAAGATCAACTGTTGGAATTATTAAGACCAATGAAAATATTAACCTTAACCATCGAAGTCTTCACAGATGGTTTATGGCCACGGATTCTGACAATATCTCTGTAAGGCATGATGATCTAAATGTCGTTCTTGGCGATAGAACAGGCTTTAAGAGGTTTGTCTCCCAAGCAAAGCTTGAGTGAACGAATAAGATCAGAGAAAAGACTGGTCAAAGGCCCGTTGAGAAGACCAATCGAGGTGAAGTTAGAATAGTTATGGGTATTAGAGATGACAACTCTATCGTTACACTAGGAACTTGGACAAGTGAGTCCTGGAAAGTTATTGGAAAATCAATTGATAAAGTTAATAACCCTAATAAAAAGATTGCTCCAACAAAAGTTGCAAATATTCTTGTGGCGGATGGTGAAATTGGTTTAAATAATGGTTTAGGAGTTCTTGCTCATCATCAGCAAAGATGCCTTTGGCACCTACCACATGAGTTAAAGCCCGTTATGAAGTATCAAGAAAAGGCAGAAGATAAGGATGTCAAATACACTCTTGATCAAGTTCATTCAATATTCCAGCTAGAAATACCTGAAAATGACTTTGAAGCAGTAACAACTGAAGAAAAAGTTGAACTCAATGAGAAGATAAAAGCTTGTGAACTTCAAATGAAGTTATTAGCTGAATACCTTAAGCACAAGGGCTACAGCAAAGCTTCAACTTATGTTGCTAATGCAAGATCAAATTTATTCACCTATTTAAAGTACTGGATGAAGACAGGAGTCGTAACTCCAAAAGTAACATCTAAGCTTGAAAGACTAATGAGAGAGATTGGTCGAAGGATTAAGAAATTTGCTTTTAACTGGAGCGAAAAAGGTTGTGCAAAAATGACTCGAATAATATTAAAAGTAATAACTGATCCAAAATCTTGGGAAGCTTACTGGGATAATAAAATGAAATTGAGTGGAAATATCAGATTAAGTTTTGAGGGAGTATGTTAAGAGCGAACTACAGTTTTGGGACAATATCTAAAAATTAGACTTAGCCCATCAATTTATTGTATTTCTAAATAATGAAATACTTTATTACGATACCCACGATCTTAGTACTTCTCTTTGCAAGCGCTGCTGTAAGTGCAGACGCGCTTGATCAAAAGCTTCGTCAATACATCAAAGCTTTCAATTTCGGTACCCCCAAGCCAACAAAAGCCAAAAGAGAAGATTTATATAATCTAGGAAAGGCATTATTTGAATCACCACTTCTAAGCGGGAATAAAAATATCAGCTGTCTTAGTTGTCACGCTCCTGAATATGCATCCGCAGACGGTCTCCCGCTAGCTTTAGGTGAGGGCAGTCAAGAGCGCAAGCAAACAAAATCCACTCAACTGATCTCACGTCATACGCCAGCACTATTTAACGTTTCTAATCAAATGGAGTTTTTCTTTTGGGATGGAAGAGTTAGGTTTCATAAGCGCTTTTTTGAATATGAGACACCAAGTGAAGTGCTAAACGGAGAGTACCCCGAGGCGTGGGAGATAACAGAAGTCCTAGAGGGAGCCCTGTCCGCACAAGCACTTTTTCCGCTACTTGATGCAAAAGAAATGATGGGCACAAATAATGAAATCTCAAATCTAAAGTCTGATCAGGAAAAATGGAACGCGATCGCTCAGCGAGTTTTGAATAATAGAGAGTTTGCTAAGTTAGTAACGAGTGCTTTTCCAAAAACTGATTTAAGTTCCATTACAATTGCTCATTTGGCAAATGCTATCGCTGAATATGAAACCCATAAATTTATTAGCAATAAGTCTTCTTGGGATAAGTATCTCGCTGGAGATAAAGCAGCTTTAAGTAGAGATGAAAAACGTGGCCTAGTCGCTTTTGTAGAGAAGGGAAAGTGCGTGACTTGTCATAATGGTCCTTTATTTACCAATCATAGCTTTCAAAATCTAGCAGCTCCTCAAATGGGTGAGGGGTTTGATATCCATAAAAACGATGAAGGACGTTTTTACGTTACGAAAAAGCGAGAGGATCTTTACCGCTTTAAAGTTCCAAGCTTGAGAAACGTCGCCTTAACAGCACCTTATTTTCATAGTGGAGTTTATGCTAGCCTTGAAGATGTGATTGAGCATTATACAGGTGGAACTCAGTCTTTAGATCAATATAACCCTAGTTCTATTTTTCAAAAATACGGTGCTCACTATTTGAGAGAATTATTTGTTGAGACAGGGGAATATAGGCTATTTCGTAAAAAAGAAGATGCTCATCCATTAATCAAAGGTAAGCAAATCAGACTTAGTTCTGAGGATAAAAGACTTATCTTATTATTTTTAAAAAAATCTCTGACTGATATTAATTTAAATGAAGAACTTCTCTAGATCCGGTTGTTTCATTTAGAATGTGAATAGTATTATTTGAAATATGATCCACTATTAAACGAAGTACGTTATCAAACTTTTTTGGCAATTTATAGTCATTAGATTCACGGGTCTCTAGATTATACTTTCTTACAAAATGTTTTCCTTTTCTTGCCATATGAACAGTTACGACCTTATCACTTACACCCAGGACTTTCATTATTTGTTCTTCTTTATGTTCAGGGCTTATTGGGACTAGTGTCACTGTATTGCTAATATCATTACTCAGACTGTTAATCGTTGCCAGTTCAGAGTTTGAATAGACTCCTTCACAATCACGATACTGCATTTTGAAAACTACATCTTTGCCGTCAATTGCTATATTAAAAGGAGTTATTGATCTACTAGTAAATAGCATAGTCCAATTGGCGTCAATATCTCTTCGCCACAGTTGAGTACTCTTTGTATCCATATCAACCAAAGAAATAACGATATTTCCCTCATTGTCGATGTCAAAGCTATCGACAATTTGTTCCTCTTTTTTAAAACTTAATTCAATCTCCTCCTCAAGTTTAACATGGAACTGATTCTCATTTATTGAAAGTAGAAACAGTCCATTTTTGTTGTTAACAAGAGCTTTACCATTATTGTTAGTTGCAAACGTAAGGGATGTTTCAATTATTTTCAATATCGCATCGTCTTTAACTTCTTTTCTATTATCCTCACTTTCATTTGCAAGAATAATATTACTTTTTATGATAAACCCTTCTTCTATAAGTGCTTCGTTGGAGAGGTAGATCGTAGATGAATTGGTTTCGAATGGTATGGTATTTAAATATTGAGTATATCTTGGGAAGCTACCATTTTTCTCTTGATTGTTGATTTGAGGGGGGTGGTGCTTTTGTTGAAATAAAACTTCAGCATTCGCTAATGTGCTCACCATTAAAAACGACAGTAAGAAATGTTTCATATGCAGCTCCTTGTCTTATTTAGAGCTGCATACCTTGTGCCAAGTTCAGAGAAAATACTAGTGCTAAGTGCCAGTAACTGCGAACCTGAGGAGTAGAATTCTTCGAGTTGTATAGAAACTATACAATTTCTTCAATAGCTGGTTAAAAAAGCTTCTTTAGCGTTATCATTTATTTGAAGCATTAAGTTTCTTTGCTCTTCAGTAATATCATTCATATCTAGGATATCTTGTCTTGCTTGCTCAATCTCATCTAGACGATTCACTTGGGTAGGCATCCTTAAGCCACAAGCGAGTTCGATACTTTTTCTTGAGTTGTCATTTATTTCATACATCAATGACTTTTCAACTTCTGTGATGCCTGTTAGTGATTCAATATTTTTTTCTAATTCAATACTTTTCTCTAATTCACGCTGACAGTCGTAAGCGTAGGAGTTGAGAGCTGAAGCTAATGCAATTATTGAAAATACCTTTTTCATACTTTTCTCCTGACCACTTGGTTACCAAAGTTATTTTTTGCTTTCTACTAGTAAACTGGATTTGTAGCTACTTAAAATGTAAATTTTTCTGACTTTAATGTCATCTTTTGCAGGTGTGAATACGAATGTAGATATTCAAGTAGATACAGAACACCTGAACCTACAGAACTAGAAGCAAAAGTTCTTGTGAGGAAAGTCTGTATTGATGACGGAAATCATGGAATGCATAGTGATGATATTGATAGTTGTATTGAGTTAGAAAATGATAAATAACGCCCCCTCGAAATTGTCGAAAAAATCAACACCCAATGTAAATGTGGCAATAGGAATCCTTTTCAATTAAAATTTCCAGTACGATATAACAAAGAAATTAAAACTAATCAGGTAGTAATAAATTAATTTAAATAAGTAAGGAAGGAGATCACATGAAAAAAATGTTCGTAGGATTAATGCTCTTAGTATCGATGTCATCTTTTGCCGCTGATGAGGCGACTTGTACAACTGTAATCCTTGGCGAGTCTCCAGTTGAAAAATCTGTTGATTTTTCAACGATGGAATATGATGAGTTAGGTTTTAAAATAGTCACTTTGTTGGAAAAAGATAATTATCAGTATACCGTTGAGGTTAGTGAGGATAATGATGGCCTAACGATTAATGTTGGTAGTGCAAGTGCTGATGGGGTATATGCTTCAGAATTTTTAACATCAGGAAGTGCGCCGAGCCTTTTTCACAATAAAAATTCCGTTGCTGTTAGTTGTAAGTAAATTCTAATATAGAAAAGACCTGTTCATTCAACAGGTCTTTTTAGTTGAAGAGCATGCAAGACTCAAGAGCCGTTAAGAAAGGCTGCCAGTGGCAGGCTTTTAGGCGAATGTCGGAATTTTAAAGTAGCGGCAATGATCCATATTACTAAAAAAGCCCACTCTAGAGTGGGCTTTTTAGTAATGGTGGAGCATGCAAGACTTGAACTTGCGACCACCCGGTTATGAGCCGGGGGCTCTAACCAACTGAGCTAATGCTCCTTCAGTCGAGAGATTATCTTACAGAACTCGAAACAGTTTGAAAATAGGTGAAATGCCTTTGTGTGGCGCAAAAATCTTAGACAGCTGGAGCGACTGGATGTAATATGCGCCCATGAGATTCTATAAGTATTCAGGCAGTGGTAACGACTTCGTTTTTATTGATCATAGAGATGGTTCAGCTCGAATTACACCTACTTTAGTTCAAAAATGGTGTTCGAGGCGAGAAGGGATTGGTGCTGATGGGGTAGTCCTCATAAGTAGCTCCCAAAAAGCGGACCTGAGTCTTCGAATATTCAATTCAGACGGATCGGAAGCCGAAATGTGCGGTAATGCCACCCGTTGTGCAGTCCACTTCGCGCATGAGGTACTAAAACTAAAAGAAGAACCTAAATACACTATAGAAACCATGAATGGGCTATATGAGGGAGAGGCAGTGGATGACACCCTCGTTCGTATTAAAATGACTGAGCTCTATGATGAAGGCTCAATCAATATCGATGATCTCTCTGGTAAAAATGCCCTCTACCTAAACACCGGTGTGCCACATGCTGTTATTCAAGTTAGCTCCGTTGAAGACGTCAATGTATGCGCTGTCGGATCAGCGATAAGAAATGACGTGCGTTTTCCTAAGGGAACGAATGTTGATTTTTTTGAGGTCGTTGATTTACAACAAAAGACCATTAAACTGCGAGTTTACGAGCGGGGAGTGGAAGATGAAACTCTCTGCTGCGGAACGGGAGTTATGGCCACAGCAGTTGCTTGTTCAAGGTTTTTTAACTGGAAAGGTGAGATTACTGTCTTTGCTAAGGGGGGAACCCTGCAGGCAATCGTTGAAGATAAAGATCTGTACTTTCAAGGTCGAGTGAAGCTTGTCTTTATTGGTGAGGTCGATGAGTAATCGTCTCGACCAAGAAATGATAGAGCGAAAGCTTGTATCGACTCGCTCGCAAGCGCGTATGCTCATCAAACAAGGTGATGTGAGCTGTGATGGTGTGGTGACGCTCAAGCCAGGCCAGAAGGTTGGCCCTGAGACTCAGATCGAAATTAAAGCAGATCAGCTTTATGTCAGTCGAGGTGCTTATAAATTAAAAGCTGCGATTGAAAATTTTAAAATAGATTTTAAAGGCCTAAAGGTCGCTGACTGTGGAGCGAGTACGGGAGGATTTACCCAAGTGCTACTAGAAAACGGAGCCGAAAAAGTTTTTGCTCTTGATGTAGGGCATGATCAGCTGGCTGAGCCTTTGAAAAAACACGAAAAAGTAGAGAATATTGAAGGGGTTAACCTTAAACATAGCTATGAGCTTTCAGAAAAAGTTGATGCCTGTGTTGCTGACCTTTCATTTATATCGCTTACTTTAGTCATTGATACCATGAAGTCTTTTTTAAAAAATAATGGCTTTATGGTGGTGCTCTTAAAACCTCAATTTGAAGCTGGTAAAGCTCGTATTGGTAAAAACGGTTTAGTTGATCCCAAACATCATCAACAAATAAAAGATGAAGTTTTAAAGGCCCTCTCGGAGAAAGGGCTTAAAGTTATTGATACTTGTGATTCACCAATTCAAGGTAAAAAAGGTAATACTGAATACCTTGTTCACCTGTCACTATAGCTTTATTCGACACTTACTTGTGCTTTTGGTTCAGAGATAAATTCGTCAGAAATTTTATGCTCTTGTGATCTTTGCACAACTTCCGCTTTTAGATTGAGATCAATTTTTCCTAATAATTCTGCTTTTTTGAGAACTTCTTTTACACAGCTTTTAAGTCTCTCTTTGTCTTTTTGGCTTAAGGTGAAGGTATTCGTTGAATTATCATCTTCTTTTTTTATTGGTGCTTGAGCAAGAAGAGACTGATGAAAACTAACAGGAATCACTAGTTCAATTCCATCACTTTCTGATTTATAAAGCTCCATAAGATGAACAGTACATTGAGCATTATAGAAGGGTCCTCTCATTATTTTATCCAGGTCATCTTTAAGAGCGTTTATTTCAAATTCACCATCTCCCTTAACATCATAAAAGCCTGGTGCATCAACAAAAGTAAATGCATCAATCCTGTAGGGACGTTGCATTTTGGACCGGTTTGAAGATGGTTCTATGTAGAGATAGGTGCCATCATCAAATTCCATCCATTCACTAATTTCATTTGCATTCGTTGAAATCGTGACTGGTACGTCATCTAAAAACACGGATTTCATTTTGCTTTTACTGGGATCACAACTTTTGATCTCGGAAGCAAATATAATACCAATTTCGATGTCTCTTAACCCACTAGATTATCGATGATTCACTCCAAATGATTGTGTGATAATTGTCCATAAACTTTACACTATCAATAAATTTTACATTGAAAGTGGTCTAAAACTTATCCTGGAAATACACTGATCATAATAATAACTATGAAAAAGTAATATTAGGAGAAAAAATGAAAAATCTATTTTTAATTTGCTTGGGCTTAATGTGTTTCTCTTTCAATTCTCATGCTCTTAGAAACAACCAATTAGTTAGTGATCTATCTGGTTCTGAGGGAGTGCTAGTATATTATTCAAAGTCGTCGCATTACGGGAAATATTATGTAAAGTTTGATTCTAAAGAAGCATATGACGTTCATCTCCAGGGGACTATTGAACGATTTAAAGAGCTATACATAGGAAATAAAAAATTTGATCAGGATGCTATGGAGAGATATTTAATCAATTTAGAAGATGTTGAATATGGTGAATATGTAAGTACTTTGGAAGATATTTTATCTTTGCCAATCTCCCAAAATTTTAATTGCCATGGTAGTGGTTGTGTAGGTTATTCGTATAAAGTTGAAACAACTAAAATTCCTGATTATAAAGTATTAGATTTTGTAAGAAGTTTGTCAGATCAAATCGCTAACAGACCGACTTGGGGGGATAAGATAATGAACTTATTATCTCTGTAATGTTAACAAATCTACAAAGCAACTTCATATCGAAGACGAAGGGAGTTAATCGAATTAACTTCCTTTATGTCATAGGTTTTGGCCCTAAGCTCATCTGTCATATATTGGAAAGTAAAATCCATAAAAAAACCACCGTCCATTTTATAGCTGAAGGTATTAGACATATCGAACATATTGTCTCCCCAGTCAGTCGAGCCATAAGGATTCTCTGAAAAAGGTGCATAGTATAAGTTAAATTTTGTTGAAAGATTTTCAGTCACATCACTGTGAAGTCTCATGATAAAAGTGTGGCGATATCCCTGACGCTCAAATAGAGAATCAGTATATGGGTTGGACAGGTCATTGTACTCCATTATATCTACAGTCGGGGCGTAGCTTATATCAAAGAAATTATCTTTTGGATCTTCTTCCCAGAAATGATATCGAAAACCAATGGGTGCAATTCGAAGCCATTTATGAGGGTAATAAATTCTTCCAAACTTCTCGCGGTCATACCTAGCACTTGAAACCAAACTGATGTTTTCAGTGACTCGATTAATTTGAAAATCTAGTTGATAGCCGGTAGATTTGGTTTCATATTTATTGGACTCATTGAGTGGGTCAACAATTTTTCGTTGACGTTCAATCGCCTGTAAACTGTAGCGATATTTTTGTCCGAAATTATAGATTCTAGCACCGTAGTTACTCTGCTTTTGATCATACAAGCTCTCAAGAGTGTAGGGCGAAAAGAAGACTTCGAAATAAGTGTTAGATAAATCGCGCTTTAGCTCTTCATCATCAAAATTTTCACTGATAAATTCATCAAACTTCGTTTGCTTCCTTTGTTCAAAAATTTCTGATCTTCTTACTTCTGTAGGGAGGTCGTATTTTACAATTCGATTATCTTGAAGCTTTACTTGCTTTAACATTTTTTCATCATTGTAGGTATTAAAATAGGGACTGAAGTCCACTCGTTTTAGTTTCGCTATATCCCTTGGTATTTTACTTTGGTTGATCGAGCGAAGCTGATAGATAGCATCCTTACTAACGAGTTCAGGTCTAGAGACTCTATAAACTCTGTAATGACTGACTAGCAAAGAGGTTTTAATACAGATTCCTCTAGCGATAAAACCGTTGTCGTTAGTGAGCTTTATATGGTCATTTCTATGGATTCCGTCTTCAAGGCCACGGTTGAGAACGAGCACATTATAATCATAGGCTTTTAGAATCTGAGTATCCATCACGTCAGTTGATTCAAGTGCAAAAACTTGTTGGATGGAAAATAATAAAAATAATATCAGAGACTTGAGCATATTATTATTTTAATGGATATGCTCAAATCTCTCTTGAAAGGGAAAATCTTGACTAGTTATATTTTAAAACGGAATGAATGCGCTTGTCGTTTGATGCCATAGAGTTGAGAAATTGTAGATCAATTAAGACAGCTATTGCTTTGATCTCGTAATTATTTCTCTCACAAAGATTGATACAAGCTTGGAGTGTTCCTCCAGTGGCCAGTACATCATCTACTAGCACAACTCTTTTAGGAGTATCATTTACGCGCATCTCTAATTTATCAGTTCCATACTCGAGAGCGTATTCTTCACCAATCACTGGTGGAGGTAATTTCCCTTTTTTCCTGATCGGAAGAAAACCCTTACCTTTTTGTAGCGCCATCGGTGCACCCAAGATAAACCCTCTAGATTCAACTCCAAGGACAAGATCAACTTCATCCCAATTGATTTCCGCACCCATATCAGTGATAACGGTTTCTAAGTTTTCAGATAGGAGGGGAGAGATATCCTTAAAGACGACACCTGGCTTTGGAAAGTCAGCTACATTATGGATTAACTTTTCGTATTCCTCTTGAGTCATTGTTTTATCCTTTTGTTTTTGCAATCAAGATAAAACTAATTTACAGGTATTTCAATGGCCGGATTATCAAGTTCAATAATATCACGAGGGACTTTAAGAGAGCTTGCGACACCTCTTAATTGCTTCCCATGGTTTGATCGCCACTCTTTGTCTTTTTCATAAAGAAATTTCTGCTTTTCAACATCTTCCTTACTAATATGACCCTGTTGGACATGGCGCTTGAGAACTTCTTGATAAAGCTCAGGCTGCTCTAGGACTGCATCGTCCGCAAAGATACTTAAAGAAATGAATGTCAGTATAATCATTAACTTCATACCCTTCTTATCGGCTCATTTTAAGATCTGTTAAGTTATTATGCGGCTATCAGGAAAATAACGCTCCACGAGATGTAACCATCTGAAAATACGTTTAAGCTTCCGGCATCAACCTTGCAACTTAAGAGTGTAAAGGGGTAATTAAATGAAAAAACTTTATGTGCTTTTAACAGCTCTATTCGTATCTCAAGGCGTATCAGCAAAAACTCTGGTTAGGATAAACGCTATTGGGGCTTCTCCAAGAGGGCAATATGTAGCGTTCGAGGAATTCGGATATAAAGAAGGAAGAAAGACACCATACTCAAAGATAAGAGTGATGAATGTTTGGAAAAACAAATATGTCGAAGAGCCTATTCAAGTAATCGGAACTAAAAAAGAAGAAAAACTGGAAGAGGTAAGAAAAAAGGCCAAAGATTTGGCCCTAAGAAAATTTAAAAAATTTAATATTGAAACCTAAGATATCCAAAGAAGAATCAAGGTTATTAACACTGAGTAGGCTGCAAGAATGAGGTAGTATTTCTTCCAGTCTACTTCCGACCCAAGCTTAGCGAGGGCCCCTCGTGACCAAACTAAATGCTCACTTGGATAATCAGTATTTTTAAAGGACACTAGAAAGCCCACTCCAAAAGTTATGGCAAAACCAATTGCATTCCACCACAACCAAGAAATCTCGGGAGCTTTTATCCATAAAATCGCATTGAGGATAAATCCAGAACCAAAGCCTAAGAGTGCGCCTAATTGGTTACACCTTTTAGTTAATAGACCTAATAAAAATACACCAAGGATTGGACCATTAATAAGAGAACCTATTTTATTGATGGCCTCAATGATTGATTCCGCAATATTTTCGACATAGAAAGCAAAAAACACACAGAGAATTCCCCAAAAGACGGTGAGGAGCTTTGAGTAGAGTAGCTCTTTTTTCTTATCAATTGTTGTAAACTTTTTGATGATGTCTTCTATTGTAGTCGCAGAAAGTGAATTGATCGTAGAGTCTAATGATGACATCGCTGCAGAGAAGAGCCCCACCATAAAAATGCCAATGATTCCCACTGGGAATTCTTTTAAAACAAAAATAGGAACAGACATATTGTAATTAGGAGTTCCTTTATCTGTTTTGGGAAGTAGGTCGATGAATTCCGGAAACTTTGCAACGTATGCTGCAATACAGATTCCAAGAAAACAATAGGTAAGTACGAGTGGAAATCTTAGTATTCCATTCACAAATAAACTTTTATTAGTATCATCAATCGATTTAGTTGAAAGCTCTCTTTGAACTTGAGTTTGATCACACCCATAATAAGAGGCGTATAGGAAGAATCCTCCAAACAGCATGGGCCAAAATGAAAAATTCTGTCCATCTCCTAGGCCTGTATGACTGAAATCAATGGCATTAACTCTATCAGCGCTTACAAAATTCATTATGTCAGCCGGACCACCTAAAAGACTGATGGCCATATAAATAATAAGGAGAATTGAAACAAATAAAACTCCCATCTGGATCACATCAGAATAGATAACAGCTTTCATTCCACCTATTGAATCATAAATAATCGTGATAATTCCAAGTCCCACGACGGACCAAAAAAAGCTCACGCCAGTGCAATAGGATATTACCAGTGAAATTCCGTAGACTGTAACCCCCGTGGCAAATGCACGTAAGAATTGAAAAAGAACACTGAGAACCATTCTGGTTTCAGGACCAAATCTTAATTCAAGGTAGTTGTAGACAGAGATTATTTTAAGAGAGCGAAAGAAAGGGAGCATAAACGCCATAACGACAATCATGGCCAGCGGAAGAGCTATCTCGTACTGCAGCCAGACAAGACCACCTCCTAAAGTGAACGCCACAAAGGCTGGAGCTCCTAGAATACTATTAGTTGAGCATTGAGTGGCCATCGTAGAGATAGCAATCGGAAAAAATCCCGTATCGTTTCCACCTAAATAATAATCTTCTTCATTTGATTGTCCGCGGGAGAGGTAAACAGAAAGTCCGATCATGCCTATGAGGTAGACGGCAATGATAATCCAATCAATAATATGTAAGCTCATAGTCTCTCCTTATTCATGACTAAAAATAGAGCTGCAGTCCATGAAAAATTTGTTGCTCCTAATCCCGAACCATCAGTGGGACTATAGTATTCCCTAAAGCCTTGCTGAGTGATTAAGTTTTTGACTGAAGCGTAAAGCTCTTCAGGAAACAGATTCCAAAAAAAGAAATTGGTGTTGATCCAGACAGGACCACGCCAGTAGCAGACATCGTCAAATTTTTTGTCTGCTTTACTATAGGTCGTGAGACCAAATTCTGTAAGGTGTTCTTCTTTTAAAGTTTGAAGTGCTCTGTCTCTAATTTGAGGATCTAACTCCTCAATTAAAACTGGAAAGAGAGAGGCTAGAGTTGGTGAGGTATAGTTCTCTTTTTTAAGTGAGTTGCGGTATAGAAATCTTCCAGTTTGGGGATCGAAAAAATTCATCAACGATGACTTAATTGCATTGGCCCTTTGAAGAGCTTTGGTTTCGAACCCAAATTTTTTGGCCATCTTATCTAATGCAAGTTCACTTAAGTAAAGGACAGTGGACATGAATGGATCATAAGTCAAAAATTCAGTTGGACTGAATTCATTTGTTCTTAAATCCTGCACAAGTCTAAGATATTTTTTGTACTCAAGATCACTGGGTCTTTCATCTGGATTTTCCACTTTTTTTACATCAACTCGGTTAAGTTCAAATCTAGACTCTGTCGAAACAGCCTTTAATGGCAGGTCCCACGCTGGAGAGTTATCCATACCGCTCTCCCACGGATGAGAGATGGCCACAAGGTTGAGGTGCTCAGGATCGCGATGCCTATAAAAAAAGAGATGAGTCTTTTCAAGTTGCGTGAGGTACTCCATCATTCGGTCTGACTTAAGGCCTTTATCAAGAAGATAATCTAGTCCTATCGCCCAAACTGGAGGTTGAGTGATCGTTGTACTTGAACCATGCCCCCAAATATCCGGCCCTGGAAAATAATCTTTCAGGTGATTTTTATCGAAAACAATATGCGGAATCATTCCGTTGTCCCAGGCACTTTCTAGCTGATAAGCTAGTTCAGCTTCAGCTCGGTTCATGTCGATGTGCGCCCAGCCCATTGCTGCGAAAACGGAGTCCCATGCCCACATATGGGGGTAGAGTTTACTTGAGGGAATTGTCATTTTTCCACGATCGTTCTCTTTAAGAACAGATTTTGCTGATTCAATTAAATTTTTCATGAGAAATAATTTTTTCATTGAACCGGATAATTTTCAAGTGTTTATCTTGAAGTTAGCGGTTGAAATTCATTTGAGACAAGTGATTCCATAAATTTTTAGTATTCGGCCCAAGTATTTTATCAAGTGCACGTATCAGAAAAATTGGGATTGAGTTTTCTTGTATACCTTTTATGTCTGTTATTTTAATAAGAGAGCCATTCATTAATTTTTCACGCACTTGATGTTCTGGTAAACTTCCCCAGCCCAGTCCTGCACTGATCAGTTGCTCTTTCATAAAGAGGTCTGATGTGTACCAAAATTGCTTTGAGAAAGCTCCATATACTAAACCTCGCCTCTCAATAACTGAACTTTGAACAACTATTTGAGGTAACTCCTTGAGGGTTTTACTCGTGTAACCTAAGTGTTTAGGAGCAATAACTGGAATGACTTTTGTTTCCATTATTTTTATTTTTTCGAAACTTTCTTGCTGGTTAAAATCTGGTGCGATGGCAAAATCTACCTCATGACTTTTTAATTTCTGAAAGACGCCCTCTAGAACATCAATATTTAAGTTTAAACTTGTTGTAATATGGGGCTCGAAGAATTTTTCAAGGAGATTGGAAATAGTTTCTATGGGAAAGATGGCTTCAACACAGATGTTAATTTCTGTTTCGAAACCAGCTCCTAGTTCTTTTCCTATTGTTTCCAGGCTCTGAAAATTCTCAATTAAGTTGAGTGCCTGCCGGTGAAAGGTTTTTCCTTGAGAGGTCAGTTTAGGTCTGTATTCTGAGCGATCAAAAATTTGAAATCCAAATTCTTCTTCTAGTTTTTTTATCGCGATGCTTAAAGAAGGTTGGCTCTTATGCATTACTTCTGCAGCAGCTTTGAAACTCCCATATTTAACTATGGTATCCAGTGTAAGTACTTGATCATACGTCATAACATAAATTTTTTTTATATTTTTGATTAAAAAATAATAATTTCATTTTATCTTTTTTGCTCCGATAATCAAGCTGTGATTAGGAAATAAATCTGTAGGAGGATATATGAAAAAACTAATTTTAACAGCAGCAGCATTAGCACTAGTAAGTTTTAGCTCTTTCGGGGCAGAGGTTGATGTATCGAAAAGTGAATTTAAGTGGACTGGAAAAAAAGTAACTGGAAAGCATTATGGAAAAGTTCCTTTGAAATCCGGAACAGTAGAGATGAAAGATGGAAAGCTAATAAGTGGAGAATTTGTAGCAGACCTTAAAAACTTTACCGTAGATGATCTTGAAGGTGAGTGGGCACAGAAGTTTTTAACCCATATGAAAAGTGAAGACTTTTTCGAAATGAAAAAATATCCAGATGCAAAATTAAAAATCAAAAGCGTAAAGGGTAATAAGGCTACAGCAGATTTGACTATTAAGGGTAAAACTAACGAAGTTAAATTTGATATTAAGCAAGAAGGAAATACTTTTTCAGGTAAATTAGTTTTCGATAGAACAAAATTTGGAATGATTTATGGTTCAGACTCGTTCATTAAAAACTTAGGTGATAAAGCTATTGAAAATGATGTAACAGTTGATTACAAATTTGTTGTAAAGAAATAAGACTACCCAGTGATGAGATTTAAAGCCGCTTCAGCTAGAGGAATTATTTCGAATGGAGCGGTTTTATCTCATCATACTTTTTCTTTTGGAACTTATATCGACCTTGAGGGGATGTGTTTTCATCAACTCAAGGTTTTGTCTTTTGAGGTTTTTCCACCCCGCTCATTTTTAAATTTAGAAGCTAAATCAGATTATTGCCTCTGCCTCATTCAAGTAAGGGGATGTGTGGAATATCGAGACAAGGATAAAAAGTTCGCTGTGAATGAGGAAAATCGCTTAGTAAAAATCGATAAAAACTCAGGAACCTGTTACACGCTTTCAAATGAGTTGAATGAAGTCGCAGAAATCTATCAAATCTGGTTGAAGGGAAGTTGTGCCCAAGTTGAAGATGTGAAAATATGTTCGATAGCGAAAGACAGCACTCTAAAAAAACGAAGCGTTAATAAGAAAATTTGGATTCAGTGTTT
Organism: Bacteriovoracaceae bacterium; assembly: GCA_964231135.1. Classification (GTDB taxonomy): domain Bacteria; phylum Bdellovibrionota; class Bacteriovoracia; order Bacteriovoracales; family Bacteriovoracaceae. The sequence goes on along the minus strand of CAXRIU010000010.1, from coordinate 6,621 downwards.
GCAAGGAGAATTGATTATAGGTCAATTTAAACTTGTTGCTGGTGATGGCCTAGCTATAGATGATGAAGAAAACGTTGAAGTTAAAACTAGTTGTGAAAGTGAGTTTATTTGGATCCAGGTCCCCACTTCCTGATCCCAGGAAGCGTATTATACAAAATAAAATGATAAAGTCTTTGTGGAAGTATTGTGCGAATAAGTTTAAATACTATCGCATCGAATGTTCCAGCAACCCTAAGAGGGGGATTTTTACTGTAGATCACTTTAATCACTTTATCTGCGACATTCTCTGGCCTAGATGGAGATAGCTTCATGAGCCTCTCAATAAAGGTCGACATAAAATGATAGTGGTTATGATAAGGATCACGAACTCTTTGAGCTGAATCAGCACTTTTTTCAGTATGACGAACAAGTTTAAATGAGTCGGAATTAATAAATCCTGGCTGAATTAGTGTGACGTTAATATTCCAAGGTTTTACTTCGTACCATAGACTCTCGGAGTAGCCTTCTAGCGCCCATTTCGAGGCTGAATATATTGCCATTGTCGGCATGGCCATCATACCTCCAACAGATGAAATATTAATAATCTTACCTTGTTTTTTTGCCCTCATAAATGGAAGAACTAATCTTGAGAGCTCCATTGCTGCAATAAAATTTGTATGTAGTTGCTTGATACGTTCTTCGGCCAATACATGTTCAACAACAGCACGATATGTGAAACCAGCATTATTAATTAGTATGTCTACACCTGAGAGTCTTTGATTAACCTCTAAAATAAGGTCTTTTCGTTGATCTTCGTTTGTTATGTCGAGTGGTCTAAGCCAAATATTATCTGACTCAACAATGCCTTCTTCTTTAAAGCGTGGAAGAGAACTTTCACGAGCTGTTAAGACCAAATGAAAATTATGGGACATGAGCTTCTTGGCCAGAATAAGGCCCAGACCTGAACTTGCACCAGTAATAAGAATGACCTTAGGCATTTGAGCTGACATATTATTTATTATAATCAAGACTTTGCAATAGCGAAGCACTTTATTAGAATTTGAGTATGAAAACTTTTTTGTTCAAGAGTAAGCATTTTTGTAAGCTAATTGGCAGACTACTTATAAGTGCTCCTTTTATTACACTTTCTTTTTTCGGAAATATCGTAGTTTTTCTTTTCGCTCTTTTAATTTTTCAAGTTGAAAAGGGACAAAACCCAAGAATGGAAAGTTTTTTAGACGCGTTATGGTGGAGCTTTTCGACGACTTCAACTGTTGGTTATGGTGACATCACTCCTGTGACGGCAGAGGGCAAAATAATTGGAATTTTTTTGATGCTTATAGGTGTCGCTATTTTTGGTATTTATACCGCATTATTTGCCAGAGCGATCATCGACGATGATGTCTATATGAACTAGCGTAAGATACTCTCTTTATCCTCATCAGATTGCCGATAGAGAAAAATCAGTGAAAACAAGGTCAGGAAATTTAGAAGGAAAAAACTCAGATACTGAGAGTAGCGAAAAGTTTTGTTGATATCTGCGATGTTAATTTTTTTGGAATTCGAAATGACACGATTGAGTTCTTCCTTCACCGTATTTCGAAAAGCTTTGTTGATAACTTCACAATTTATCTCACAATTTCCGTATTTACTAAGATAGTTGTGGTTATAAGATCCAACTGTAGTCCAGTTATCATCGATTAAGGCGATCTTTCCATGAACCATACTCTGATCCCAGAGGTAAACTTCAAAACCAGCTTTTAAGTACCACTTGAAAAAATACTCTTCACAAGCATGTACAATAGCGTGATCGGACATTGCACTAAAAATTAGGGTAACCTTAACCCCCCGTTTAGCAGCTTTTTGTAAAAGGTTAAGAAGCCTCTTTCCGGGAAGAAAATAAGTGGCCAAGATAACAATTTCATCTTGAGCTGTATCGATGGCGTTATAGTAGCTTCTGGTTACTTCTCTGTAGCGAAATCCCCAGTCGTTTTCAATTGTCTTGATAACAACTTGATCAGATACTTGGTGAGAGTAGGCTTTGAAACTTTGAAGTTCATCTTTTTTATGGGAAAAATATTTTAGATAATGCCTCACGATCTTGAGGTAAATATTATGGACTTCTTCTCCCTGAACAAATACTGAGTAATCAAGCCAAGGATTTTCCGTTGTAGGGCTGTTAAATCTTTTTGCTAGGTTAATACCACCGATTATGCATTGAGTGTTATCGGCGATGAGTACCTTCTGATGCATTCTTCTTGCTAGTCGGTAAAAATGAAAAAACGGTGTGAAGTAAGCAAAGTTAACACCACTCTCAATTAGACTGCGTCTAGCCTTGTCACTAAATTCTTGAGAACCGAAAGCATCTAGTAAAACATAAACACTTACGCCTCTTTCGGCAGCACAAGCGAGGGCATTTACTACAGGAGTGGTAACTTCATCATCTTCAAAAATATAAGTATGAAGCATGATAAAATGCGTGGCCCCATTAATAACTTCGAGATTTCTTTCGATAAAAGAATTTCCATTGATGATAAGATCGATCGAATTTTTTTTAGAAGGTTTTGTCTTTATAAATCTACCTCTGCTAGTAGAGGAAGATGATCTGAGATCGATTTCCATGGTTTGGTTTTTAAAACTTGAATATTTCTAATGTTAAGTCCTCTCGTATACATTCTATCTAAGCAAAGCATCGGTAGTTGTGCCGGAAAAGTTTTAGCGTATTGTCCATGTACGAATTTATGAGCTTCTAAGAAATTATCTTCTTGAATAAGGTAATCGCAGGCTTTTTGGTTCCAGTCATTGAAATCTCCAGCAATAATAATTTTAGAATCATGATCACTTTTTCTTGCAATAATTTCTTGAAGTGAGTCGTATTGCTTTTCACGACCCTTTTGAGTGAGGTCAAGATGAACACAATAACAGTCGAGAAATTTTTTTTCGACTTCGAGGCGACAAAATAAGACACCTCGTTGTTCAAAACTATTAGTTGAAATATCAATTGTCTCGGTTTCAATAATGGGGTATTTGGATAAGATAACATTCCCATGGTGACGTTTGTCATAGACTGCATTTTTAGCGTAAGCAAACTCTGTCCATAACTCATCTGCTAGGTATTCGAATTGATTTTCGACCCAACCTTTTTGAGTCTTGGCCAGCTCTAAATTTTCCCCAACAACTTCTTGCAGAAAAACCAACTCGGGGTGCACGTCCCTGAGCTGGTCTTTTAAATATTGAATCGTAAGTTTTTTATTCGACCAGTTAAAACCTTTATGAATATTAAAGGTTAGAACTCTCATTTCTCAATTATTGCTGTAACGCCCATTCCACCTGCAGTACAGATAGAAATGAGACCTCTACCACCACCATTTTCATGAATGAGTTTTGCAAGAGAGGCTACTATTCTTGATCCTGTTGCTGCAAATGGGTGCCCGAGAGCAAGGGAGCCACCTTTGATATTTAATTTACTCATATCGATTTCACCAAGAGGTGCATCAAGTCCTAGTTTAGATTTACAAAATTCTTCAGACTTCCAAGCATCAAGTGTACAAAGAACTTGAGCGGCAAATGCCTCGTGTATCTCGTAAAAATCAAAATCTTGTAATGTAATTCCTGCTTGCTTAAGAAGTCTAGGAACAGCATAAGCAGGCGCCATTAGGAGACCTTCATCATTCACATAATTAACAGCTGCAGATTGAGCAAAAGTTAAGTAGGCCATAACTTCTAAATTATTTTCTTTGGCGTACTCTTCGCTACAAAGAAACACACAGCTCGCACCATCTGTAAGTGGTGAAGAATTTCCCGCCGTCAGAGTTCCTTTGCCTGAAGTTCTATCAAATGCAGGTTTTAGTTTTGCCAACTTATCTAGAGACGTTTCCCTAATTGTTCCATCTTTTTTAGTACCTTTGAATTCCACCACAAGGTCATCGTACCAACCTTCTTTATAGGCTTTCTCTGCATTAGCTTGAGATTTAAACGCCAGTTCATCTTGTCTTTCACGAGAAATATTCCATGTTTTGGCCATGTCTTCACAGCTTTCTCCCATACTTTTGCCTGTACGTGGCTCTTTAATCGCTGGAAGTTTTGGCATTAATTCTTTTGGCGTAAAACCTTTAAGTGCCTTAAGTCTGTCCGGAAGAGTTCTCGCGGCAGCTAGTCTAAGTAATCTGTCCGAGAATGATTTTTTAAATTCAACAGGGACATCAGAGTTTGTGTCAATTCCACCTGCGATACCACATTCAATTTGTCCAAGTGCAATCTTGTTGGCAATCATAACTGCTGCTTCTAGTGAAGTTCCACAAGCTTTTTGAATATCTGTAGCTGGAGTATGAGGAGAAAGTTTTGAATCCATAACCACTTCACGTGCAAGAGCAAAATCATAGGCATGCTTATTAACGGCACCAAGAATTACTTCACCAATTTCTTTACCTTCTAAATTAAGTTCAGAGACGAGAGAAGCCATTGCTGGTTTCATTAAATCTTTGAGTGGAATTCCCATATATTTAGTGCTTGATCGCATGAATGGGATACGTTTACCTTTTATTATACAAACTCTCATTTGTTGTCCTCCTAATCAGATATGGATAGTATTATCCCATAAATTTATAGAAGGAGAAAGCAATGGAGTTTTTGCATACGATGATACGTGTTAAAGATTTAGATCGAGCCTTGGACTTTTTTTGTACGCATTTAGGTTTAAAAGAAGTGCGCAGGAAAGAAATAGAAGCAGGTCGTTTTACCTTGGTCTTTTTAAGAGGTGAAAATTCTGAAGCCGAAATAGAGCTCACTTATAATTGGGACCAAGAAGAAGAGTATAGTTTTGGGCGTAATTTTGGACACCTTGCATTTAGAGTTGACGATATTTACGCTACTTGTGAAAAACTGCAAAGCGCGGGTATTACCATAAATCGACCTCCACGAGATGGGCATATGGCCTTTGTTAAGTCTCCGGATAATATTTCTATTGAGCTTCTTCAAAAAGGTGATGCGCTTCCTCCCAAAGAGCCTTGGGCTTCTATGGAAAATACAGGCTCTTGGTAAGTTTAGCGGTTTCCAAACCCAATTGAGAAACCGAGGGCATACTGAGTATCGTATTGCTCAGAAGATTCGGCATTTCGATTATAAATGAGGGTTGCTGACGCATTTAGTGAAAAAACACTCGCTAAATTAATCGTGACCCCAGTACCTGCATAGGGGTCGAGTTGAGCACCACTAGAAGTTTTGTTGGTCTCTCCATTTTGACTAATCTCAGTCGTTGTCTGCCTGGCCCTCATTCCTCCACGCATATAGAGGCTGTAGAATTTTCCGGCCAATGGTACTAACCTTAGACCAGCTAATAAATTTTGAGATTGAGTTTTTACTTTATAGCTATCAACTTCGTTTTCTGAGTTTGATTGATTGATTTCTAGTTCACCAGCAATTACATCAGTACCGTAAGTTCCCCGAATACCTAAAATGATATCAGTTCTATAGCGTGAAGGTTTTGGTTCAACTTGTAGTGTTCTTTCAAAGCCATATACCGGCTCAATCTTCGTCTGAGCGGCTTCGGCTGATGTAAACAAAGTAAAGCTTAGGGGGAAGAGTAAAAGTTTTTTCATTACTTACTTCCTGCTTTGATAGTAAAGCTAAATGAGTATCTAGTGTCATACTTCTCGGATTCTTCAGTCGCATTTTTGTTATAAACTAAGGTTGCTCCTGCATTGAGGGCAAAGTTTTTTCCAAGCACAAATGTCAGCCCCGTTCCAGCATACGGGTCAAAATTAATTGGGTCTTCTTCTGTTCTGTCTTCTCCTGCTTCTGTGATTTCTCGTTTTAATTTTGAAGCGCGAGCACCAAACCTTAAAAATATACCTAGCATTGAAGTGTGAATAGGGTAAGACCTAAATCCAAGTAGCGCCTTTTGTGAACTATAAGTGATTTTCATATCTTCATCAGGAAACTCTTCGGTATCTCTAGAGGTATTCACCTCAAGTTCAAGAGAAAATAAGGGTACGCCATACAAGGCTCTGGCACCGACGAAGGTTTCAGTTTTATACCTCGCTGGTTCTGGTAAGAGTCTCTGGGTTCTTTCCACTCCATAGACGGGTTCGATTTTTAACTCTGCAGCTAAAAGGGGGAAGGTAAAAAATGTCAGAAGTATTAGTAATTTCATATGTTTATTTTACCCAAAGGGGAGGAGCTCCTAAACAAGGTAAAGATTGCTGATATAATCAAGATGTCCGCTCAAGTAGCCGAAAGGATGTATGTGAAGGGATTAATTTTAGTGCTTTTTAGCATTCAAATATTTATGGCATCTGCTTATTCTCAGTCTGATTCACTCAGGTTTGATGAAGTTGTGGATAGCTTAGCAGCGTCGGACTCTGATTTCTTAACGCCAAGTTGGGAGCCAAAAAACCGCTGTGAGCATTGTATTGAGGTGGGTGAGCCCAAATCCTGTGTAAATAAGAAAGTTATTCAAAAAAGCTGTGTTGACCCAATAAATCCTGAGTCTGATTATTGTTTTAATGGGCTATCGATTAATCAAGATATTGGTAATAAAAATTTAATGCTTCATCTTTGTGGTGATGATTTCTACCTTCCTAAAGGAGTGCGTTTGCAGTTTGGAAGTTGTGAGCTAGGAGAAAAGATTATTACCGAAGAAAT
>CAXRIU010000009.1:0-169452 GCA_964231135.1 Bacteriovoracaceae bacterium | reverse complement strand
TCGAGATGATTTGATTTTCTCTTGCCATATTTTTTGCGAGAGATTTTTGCTAAATGCCCGAATGCAGCTATTTGAGACACTTCTGCGCAAAGTATGTACTTTCTTGTAACATCTACTGCAACTGTAACTGAGAGGGGTTTTAGTTTGGTTTTTTCTTTCGTGATTAGATCGTCAAATTGAATCTGTTGGGCGGGATTTTTTGCTAGTTTCTCATTAAATTTTTGATTTTTTAGCGCAGCTTTTTTCGCCCAATAATCAAATTTACGAGCCACTGTGTTTTTATTAACTCCAGCGATTTTTGCTGCTCTTCTTTGTGAGACTTTGGAGCAAAAAAGCTTTAGCAGTAAGTAGTTAACCCTTCTTTTTTTCTGCCCAAACTCCAAAGTTCCGGTAGATGCGCTAAATTTAGTAGCGCATTTTAAACATTTAAAGCGTTGGATTTTACGAGCATCATTTTTTCGGTAGTAGAATCCGTTTTTAATAATTTGATCTGAATCACATGATTTTTTAGGGCAGTTACGTTTCATGCCTCTATCAATGCAATAAGGTATTAAATCGGAAAGTAATAAGTGATTGATTTTTTTGACGGGACGATGAAGGCAGATTCAGTAAGTTCACCGTCGATGTAATAATTTATCGCCCACGTTACTGGGGCAGTTTATACTTGGCGCGATAGGCTTTTTCGCATTTTTTCATCCGCTCTTTACACTGACCTAAATTCTTTTTAAAAAAATCCTCCTCGCATTTTTTTTCTTTTGCCTCACAAACTTTCTTAGCTTTCTTTCTCAATTCTTTAACTTCTTTTTTAGTTAAAGGTTTCTCGACAGATTTTCCAGATTTCTTTTTGTCTTTTGCAAGAATAGGTCCCGAGACCAATGCTAGAAGAATTAAAAATTTCACACTAACCTTCCCATTTTTCCATTTTGAAAGTCTTCAATTGCCTGAATGATTTCTTCCTTCGAGTTCATGACAAAAGGACCATGGGCCACAATCGGCTCATCTATAGGTTGCCCATTAAATATGATAAAACGAGAATCTTCTTTTGCCTTCAATTCAAAGGTACTACCGGAACGAGATAAAATTGCCAGCGAATGATCGTCAAAAAACTTATCACCTAGACTTAACTCTCCTTCCAGCAAAAGAATTAAAGTATTACTTCCTTCGTCTAGCTCAAATTTATGCTCAAAATCTTTTTGAACATTGAATTCAATTAGGTTGATCGGAGTGTAACTTGTTCCTGGACCTGATACTCCTTCGAATTCCCCGGCATAGATCTTTGCTTTTCCATTTTCTAATTCCACTCTTGGGCAATCAGAGTTCTTTATACCTTGGTACTTTGGAGGATTCATCTTCTCACTTGCTGGAAGATTCACCCACAACTGAACCATCTCAAATTCGCCACCAGTTTTTGCAAACTCACGCGAATGAAACTCATCATGAACCAGTCCTGAGGCTGCACTCATCCATTGAACATCACCAGTTCCAATGACGCCTCCACCTCCGGAGGAATCTCTATGCTCTATTTCCCCCTTGAGCGCGAATGTAACCGTTTCAAAACCACGGTGAGGATGTTCTCCGACTCCTCTTTTTGCTGAAGTACTTGGAAAAAATTGTGCAGGTGCATAGTCCATCATTATAAAAGGTGAAGTGTAATGATATTCAATCATATGAGGATGAAACATCGTATGAACGTGAAAGCCATCACCGACCCAATGCTTATGATTTGACTTTAAAATTTGTATCAGTTTTTTTGATCCCAAATTAGCTGACTCCTACAACTTCATAAATTCGATTACCGCTAGGCATTTCAAGTTCAAAACTCTCGCCTGCCTCCAAATTAACAACAGCAGCACCGATAGGAGAAAAGACAGAGATCACAAGAACTGGTTTTCCATCAATATTGAACATTGTTCCGCCTGCAGTAGAAGAGATAAAATATAATTGGTTCGTTTCATTGAAAGAGAGCTCTACCAAAGCACCTACCGACACAGCTTCTCCCGATTCAAAATCGCGAACAGGAAGTTCTTCAATCATTTGAACTTCAAGCTTGAGCTCTTCAACTCGTTTCGCCTGAGCCCCAGCAAGATAACCGGCTTCGATTGCGCGAGTATCATACTTACCTTCCTGTTTCATATCATCGGCAACTTTGTAATCATTCGCAGCCTCACTAACATCAAGCGCAGCCGCTAGATCAGCTTGGGCCTTGGTCAAAAGTTTGTCTTTAATTTTTTGCTTAAGCATTTCTTTTAATTAGGTGATAACCAAATTGAGTTTGAATAGGATCACTTACTTGCCCCACCTCTAAACCAAAAGCAGCTTCTTCAAACGGCTTTACCATCATACCTTTTCCAAATTCTCCTAAATCACCACCTTGGGCTGCTGATCCACATTTTGAAAAATCTTTTGCTAGAGCTCCAAAATCGGCACCATCATTGATTTTCTTTAAAAGATCTTTGGCTTCAAATTCTTGATCGACTAAAATATGCTGTGCAGAAACTTTATTTGTCATAATTACTCCTTAAAATTCATGTGAACTAATTTTAAGCAATAAAATTACCGCTTTCAAGCCGGATTTATAACGCACCAAGACTCCAAGGATGATTTCCAGAGGGCTAGCATAAACACTCACAAAGGAGTTTCTATGAAAAACGGATTAGCCGTCATTTTTTCCCTATTAGTTTCTAATTTAGTTTTTGCGAATGTCACACTACAAGACTTAGACAAAAACTTTTGTCCTTACACAGTTGAGCAAAGCGGTCCTAATCTTTACACATTTGAACTTCTCCATGCCAAGTCCCAATATGGCGATTTCTTTATCCAACGTAGAATGAGTGAAAATCATCGAATCAGTCTACTAACCACCCCTAAAAAAACCATTCAACTGGCTTCTTGGATTGGAAGAATCAAGGATTTCACAGTAGTGAATGAGAGCATTTTCATTTTAACTAACGAATTTTTAATTGAGCTTGATCACAAGGCAAATTTTCTAGAAAAATTCGCATTACCACAAAGCAATCAATACAAATCTCTTGGTCTCAGTTTTCACGAGTCCGACTACTCAATTTATATAGCACGTGGAAAAAGAGGAATTCTTCGATTTGAACTTAACACAAGAACATTTGGCACCAATTATGCTTTAAATACTGTTAATCAATCGGGACACCTATCCAGCGCCGTATCAGTAGCTTCAGAGGGAGATCTACTCTATGTAGCGATAACCGGACAGAGTGAAAAAGGTTTCAATGGAGTTACTGTTTTTAATACCAAAACCCAAAGTATAGAAAACCTCGCCGAATACCACAAAAGAAGAAGCGGAGTGGTTTCTCCCGACGCGAGAATTTACATAAACAACGCAAAAGTTTTTATAAACAATATGGGTTGGATTCATGAACTCACAATCAATCAAATACAAACCAGCTCGACAGTTAGACCAACTTGGAGGGCCATTCCACTTAGACAAGGAAATCATCAACAATACATTATGCTAAAAGGTGATTTTATATTTGAGGATAATCAAATTATGGGCTGTGGAGGATATAGAACGCCAGGTGACAAATATTTTGGCAAAGCTTTTGCTTTCACCTACTGATTGTTTTCTTTTTTATAAATTTCTTTAAACTCGGCGAGGAGCTCTAGCGCCTCGCTACTAGCTTTTGCTAGCTTGGCTACAATAGGTTTATTTTCTTCGTCGATCTTTTTTTCAAGCCTATTAATTCCAAGATCCATCAAGGCCAATTTATTTGATATTTTATGTAGAAAATATTCCGTATCCATCAAGGTATTAAATCTAGGCAGCTTCTTAATGTAAAGTGAAGTTAGTTAAATTGCTCTTCGCAATAATTCTTAAAACACAGAATATAGACACTAGACGACCCATATTTGGCCACCTATAATACCCGAGGAGGTAAATATGGGAAGAAAATCTGCTAAAATTGCGGCCAAAAAAGGTGCTGCAGATAAAGCAAAGAGTCAAGTATATACAAAAGCACTGCACGACGTTGCAACAGCAGTTAAAAGTGGTGGTGGTGATCCTGACACAAACTTTCTATTAAGAATCGCCCTTGATAGATGTAGAAAATTTAACGTCCCAAAAGACAATATTGATCGCGCGATTAAAAGAGGTCTAGGTGGAGATGGCGAAGGTTATACAGATGTTACCTATGAAGGTTATGGCCCGGGCGGAGTAGCTGTATTTGTTGAAACTTCAACGAATAATGTCACTAGAACGGTTGCAAATGTAAGATCATATTTCAATAAAACTGGTGGATCACTTGGAAAAGATGGATCGCTTCAATTTATATTTGATAGAAAAGCGGTTTTTACTGTACCAAAAGAAAATATCGACGAGGATGAATTCACATTAGAGATGATTGATGCTGGAGCTGAAGATATCGAAACAGAAGACGATATGTTTGAAGTTACCGGCCCAATGGAATCTTTTGGAACAATTCAAAACAAACTAGAAGAATTGGGAACTAAACCTGAGGAGGCTGGTCTCCAAAGAATTCCAAATAATTTAAAAGCAGTTGATGATGATGAAACTTTAACTCAACTTGAAAGGTTGATAGATTTATTAGAATCGGATGAAGACGTCGTTACTGTTTATCACAATATTGAATAAAAAACATACTCAAGGGGACATTGGTCCTCTTGAGTTTTAAGAAGCCTCAAGAGTTTCAATAAAATCTTTTGCATCCCTTAGACCCATTCCAGTCTCTTCTCGCAATGCTTTTATCGCAGCTAATTTCCCATCGTTTTTTAGTACGGTTCTCAAGATCAGTTCTAATTTTAAATCAACACCCACAGCGACGGAGGCCCTACGTACTCGGTCTCCAATAGTCTCAGCCTGCGCACTTGCATGGACTGCTCCGGCCCTTTGCGACAAGACATAATTTTCTATAGTTATAATGGCCAGCAATACCGCACCAGTTAAAATCCAAATATTATTTGCACCTATAGAAGGAGATAGTAAAAACATTTGCTTCAGCATAAATACAACAACAATACCAACGACTACTAGAAACAATTTTCTCACCTACTACTCTCCTCTAAAACCATTAACTAACAAAATATTAAAAGCCGCAAACAAACTTGAACGATTCCACTTCAATAGCGGCGTATAGTTAGACCCTCTTAAAATAACCGGCGAGTTTTTCATTGGTATTTCAGCCATTTTTCTTCTCGACCAATTTCCTGAAATCCTCTTTCCGTTAATATGTCTAAAACCAAGTTTATTATATTCAGCCTTCGAGCGATATCTGTCAAAGCTAAGTTTTTTATTTTTTGTATTCAAAGCCAGGCTGCCAATACTTTTTCCTTTTTTCCACCCATTTTTACTAAGGTAATTTGCGATAGATGCAAAGATATCTGCATGAGTGTTCCAAATATCTTTTTTACCATCACCATTAAAATCCTGAGCATAAACCGGAATATTTGATGGCATAAATTGGCAATGACCAGTGGCCCCTGCCCAACTTCCTTTTAGATTCTTTCTCTGAACATGTCCCTGTTGAATGAGCCTCAATGCCGCATTCAATTGTTTTTCAAAAAACGAACTTCTACGACCGTCATAAGACAAAGTGGCAAGTGAGGATACAATATCGTAGTCACCAGTAATTTTTCCGTAAAAAGTTTCGGTACCCCAAAGGGCCACGATAACTTCTTTGTCCACGCCGTATTTCTTTTCTATTTTTTTAAGTAATTTACTATGCTCTTTTAGCTTCTGCTTGCCGACTTCGACTCGAGTGGGATCTTCCTTTAGCCATCTTTTGATAAAGACTTGATAATCTTTTTCATTATCTAAAATAATTTGATTTCTGTCTTTTTTCACAACTTCTGGATCGAACTTAACTGATTTTAACTCCTTCAATACAAAGTCTTTCTTTAGACCTCTTTTAACTGCACGGTTTGCATATTGAACCTTCCACTTCTCGAAATCGGCATGAGCAATATTGATACTAAATATAAGAATGATAAGAGTTTTAAACATAGAAAATATAATAACTAAGTTTTGATTTATTTTAAAGGAGAGACTTATAGAGAGACCAATTCTCTTGGTGAAATGCATTCTCCTGTGCCCAAAAAACGGGGAAATGATACTCAATGAGTGAGCGAATTGCTCTACCTCTAGCAATAATAAAAAAGTTTCTCTCTAAGAATTTTTCTTCTAATTTTTTAAGAATGATTTTCAAATCTTGGGTATCGCTAAAATCATAAATAAAATATAAGTCAAAATCCTTGAGTTCAAAATCATTCACAATGTCCGACTGGTAAAGGCAACAATTCTCCAATTTCAAATTTCTAAATAACTGGTTTCCTTCATTTACTCTTTGTTCAATTAATTCATGCCCTTCAAAAAGGACCCTCGGAAAAAAAGCTGAAAGCACCACCCCTAAACGGCCGTAGCCTGCCCCTAAATCTATTGCTGAGCTTATATTATAGGGAGCCAATGCTTGAGCAATTTCAAAGAGCTCAGAATAGGGAGTATTTAACACTTGTCCATCCAGACCAATCCAAGTTCTTGAATCGAACTCTTGGTTGATACTCCTGCAATCATCAACTAAGAGCTTTTCTGTATGTTGAATTTTTAAACCAAGTTTATTATCGATCTCTTCACTACTCAGTTTACTATCTCGAAAAAACATTGGGTCTTTATAAAATGCCATAACCCCACTATCCCAAAGCCTTTGCATATTTGCAACGACATGCTAATTTCATGACATGCTGAAACCATCTAGATACCTTGAACACCACCCTGACTTCTATAAAGAATCCAAACCAGAGGAATTACTAACTCAACCAGAATTAGTGGTATTCAATGAAAAACTGGCCTTTCAATTAGAGCTCGATCAACTAAAAGACAGGGCATTAGTATTGAGTGGACAAAAATTACTACAAAAACCTATTGCCCTTAACTATGCCGGACATCAATTTGGGCACTTCGTTCCTCAACTAGGTGACGGTAGAGCCCATCTCTTAGGGGAAGTAAATGGTAAAAATGGTGAAAACTTTGACCTTCAATTAAAAGGCTCTGGTCGCACTCCATATTCCAGAGGAGGAGACGGTAAGTCACCCCTTGGTCCAGCGCTCAGAGAGTTTCTTATTAGCGAAGCCCTACACTACTTGGGTATTCCAACAACTCGCTCTCTAAGTGTTGTTGCGACTGGAGAAACAGTATACCGACAGGAAGAACTCTCTGGAGCGATTGTTTCTAGGGTGGCCAAAGCACATATTCGAGTGGGAAGTTTTGAGTATTTTGCAGCTCGAAACCAACCGGAACAGATTAAAGAATTAATTCAGATACTTAAAGAAAGACTTTATCCTCAAATTGAATCTGTTACTCATCTATATTTTGAGATTTTAAAAAATCAGGCCAGCTTAATTGCAAAATGGATGAGTGTGGGATTTATTCATGGAGTAATGAACACTGATAATATGAGCCTTGCAGGCCAGACTATAGACTTTGGTCCTTGTGCTTTTATGGATCAATTCCATTCAAAACAAGTCTATAGTTCAATAGATAGACACGCTAGGTATGCATACAACCAACAAGCTTCCGTCGCTCATTGGAATCTTAGTGTATTAGCTGGCTGTTTTGTTCTCGTCATTGATGCTAGTGAGCACAAAAAATTAGAAGAGTATCTAAATCAATGGGATGAAGAGTTTAATAAGGCTCTCTGTTTAGAATTCTCACCTAAATTTGGGTTATCAAAAAACAATACAATCGACTTGGAATTCATTCATCATTGGTGGACATATCTCGAAAAGCATCAACTCGACTTTACGACTGCCCATCGTGAACTTGCAACCTTGCTAGTAAATGATAAGCACTCTTATTTTATCCGAGATGAGGATTTTGATAAATGGTATATTACTTGGCAGGATTTAATTGCAAAAGAAGATCGCCCTAAAAATCTTATTCAAATTGAGATGAATACAACAAACCCAATCGTCATTCCTAGAAATCATATTGTTGAACAGGCCCTATCAGAAGCAAACGAGGGTAACTTAGAATTATTTATGGCACTTTGGGAAGCTATTCAAACACCTTTTCAAAAAGATACGACTCGAGAAGAATTTTTAATTCCTCCAACTGACGACGAAAAGATCATAGCCACATTCTGTGGGACTTAATTTCTTGGTGGGACTTTAACTCCCATAAGGGAAAACTGTTCTACTGACATCTTCCACATTGCACTACTTGCTTCAGTAACTTGAAAGTCTTTAGTGCTCTGGTTTAAATGTATGTCCTCGCCGCGCTTTACCGAGACTCTACCAAGACGATTAGAAGCTTCAACTTCGCCTTCACATACGCATAAGTATGTCTCTTGGGCAGAGTCTTGCACCATAAATTTTGTCCCACGAACACCCAGAGTCGCATTTTTAGTGGTCACCGTAAAATTGGTTTTTCGCTCGGGATTTATAACTAAAGAAAGAAGTCCGTTTAAAAGGCTTAGTTTCGTTTTCTTGAATGTAGATTCTTGAATGATCATTTCTCCATCTTTTAGAATTGATTTCGAACCATCATCAAACTGAACAATCGCAAAGCTTTTCTTGCCAGAGACTCGAAGCACTTTCCCTTGATTTAAAATAATCAGGTCTGACACTTTCTCGTTATCAAAAAAAACATCTCCTTGAAATTTAATAATTTGAGCCGCCCATAGATTAAGAGACAAAAGAAGGCAAAAGGCTGATATTAATTTTTTCATATTCCTACTTTTTAAATTATAATGAACTAATAAGATTTTAACCTAAGGAAAAATAAATTGGGTATATTTTTAACAGGTGGAGGAGATCAAGAATACTTTAGAGAACTCGACCAGTATTTTATTTCACAAGTTCCTGCTCCGGCTAAAGCACTAATCATTCCTTTTGCTGCGGATGAAGAAGATTTTGATGATATCAGGGAGCGAATTGAGGAGACATTTAAAGGCCCTTATTTAACCGAAATAGACTTGCTAACGACGGCTCGCGCACTCACTGATGAAGAGCTAGATGAATACAGTGCTATTTTTATCGAAGGTGGAAATACTTTTCAGTTAATACAAACCACACGAGAAAGTGGACTATTGAATTCTCTAAAAAAATACAGCGGTCTAAATAAACAAATCTATGCCGATAGTGCTGGTGCCATTTTACTAGGTGCCAATATCGAAACGGCTTTTTTAGGCGATGATCCTGATGAAGATTTTTTGCAACTGCAAAATTATAATGGCCTAGATATTCTAAATCCATGGAGTATTCATGCCCATTATGATCCTGCCGAGGATGAAGACCTCACTCAGTTTGTTTATGATAAAGCCAACCCAATTATAGCAATACCCGAAGAAGGAGGTCTTCTTTTCGAAGGTGGAAGTCTATTCTCCATGGGACAGGTGCCTATAAGTCTATTTACTTTTTCAGGCAAAGAAATTTTAAGTCCCGGAGAGAGGTTTTCTCTGTTATAATTTTTTCATGCTATATGATTTAATTAAACCTTTTATCTCTAATGAACATATTCACGAATTCAAACGCGGAGATATTATTTATCATGAAGGTGATACACCTAAAGAGCTTTATATTATCAAAGAAGGCTTAGTTGGACTTTTTCATATTAATGAAGCTGGAAAAGAAACTTTTCTTAGAGTCTTTGGTAAAGAATATATTTTGGGTCATCGGTCATTTTTAGCAGAAGAAGTTTACCACGCGAGTGCCATCGCTATTTCTGCGGTTAAAATGTTTTCACTTTCTAAGGAAGAATTCGAAGGTATCTGCTGTCACTCCAAGCAAATCTCAAGAACTCTTATGCAAATTCTTGCAAGGGATCTCGGCCAAGCGGAGCTCAGACTTGCGGGCTTCAAAGATAAGTCTGCCCACTCAAGGATTGTAGAAGCATTGATTTATTTGAAGTATCGCTACCCTGAACACACTTGGACTAGAAAGGAAATTGCAGAGTATTCTGGCAGCACTTACGAAACCGTTACGAGAGTTATGACCAAACTTGAAACTGAAGGTCTCATCGAAAAAGCCGGAAGAGATTATAATATTCTAAATGAACAATCCCTACTCGATCAAACAATTGACTTCGACTGATCACTCCACTCTTGAAAAATCATTATGATTTTCATCAGGGACAAGCTCTTCTAAATTGATTTTTACTTCCCAATCCTCGAAGCTCGTTAGGTGTTTTTTGTTCAGTTGAAAATAAACCTCTCCCATAAACAGACCGTACACTAAGCCTAAAAAATGTGCCATATAACTCACATTCGGAGCGTAGCTTGTAGGAACTAAAAGAATTAACGTGATAGCACCAACACGCAAAAGTCTACCTTTAAGGTTGTATTGAGTCTGTAATTTTAAATAAAGCGACAACCAAAATCCCCAGAGAAAATAAACGACTCCGGATGCCCCAACCAAGCTCATCTCTCCCCCCTTAATCCCTAGCACACTGAAATTGATCAAAATGCCACTAATCACACTTAGAAAAAAACACAACTTGGCACCATAAAAAGCGGCTACAAAATAAGAGAGAATAAAAAGCATAAGGCTATTAGAGAGAAGATGTTCTAAATCTCCGTGGATAAAAGTACTGGTTATCAAACGCCAATATTCATGATTTTTAAAAATAGTTGTAGTACTGGCAGAAAGTAAATCTCTAAGGCCACTATTCCAATACAAATGCGAGGCAAACACACAAAGAAAAACAATAAAAATAGCGTAGATTTTTCCAGATTTGTATTGCTCTTTAGAGAGAAAATTTCGGATAAACTTCGTTTTTAACCTCATCCGCCTAATATGGGCGCTAATTGATTATTGTCAACGGTGTTTAATTCATTTAAAAACTAAACATGAAAAAAGACTTCCCTAAAGAAATTCTTTTAAACTTTTCGGTAGAAAAGCAATTCAAGGTTCTCTACGACCTTGCAAGAGAAATAGAAATTCATCAGCATTCTATTCAGTCAAACCATTTTGAAAAACTTAGAAAATATCACACTTTTTTGGCTGTTAGCTCTTCAGATAATATGCAGAAACTCGGGAAAGAGTTCTCTAAAATCAAAGCAATAGATTACCAATTTCAAATCTATTTAATGTTACTCGAGCGCTTTCTAGGACAGTCCCACAAAGAATACCAATTCTTAATTGAGACCCATGACAATCAGAAAACAAGGTCGACTATTCCCGTGGTGTGTATCCTCGATTCCGTGCGCTCTGCTCATAATGTTGGTAGTTTTTTTAGAAATGCTGAGTGCTTAGGGGCGCAAAAACTATTCCTCTGTGGACTCACTCCCCCTGCTGAAAATGCACAGGTAAAAAAAACGGCCATGGGTTGTGACACTCTTGTACCCTGGGAGTACTCAAGAGACTTGAGTCCAATAATAGAAAGACTTCGAGCAGAAAATTATAAGATTATCGCCGTTGAAACTACTAAAGACGCACAAGTCCTTAGAAACTGGAACATTCCGGATAAACCCATTGCCTTAATATTTGGACATGAGCAGTTTGGACTTTCAAGGGAGGCTTTAAGTAATTCAGACGAAACAATTAAAATTAACCTTGCAGGGCAAAAGAATTCGCTAAACGTTGCCACCTGTCAGGCCATAATCCTCAACCACATCCTATCAAATTTACAAAACCTCTAGCTAAAAATCCCACAATGCGATACTAGAGCGTCAAATAATCTGACCCAGGGGATCATATGCTTAAATTAGTAGTTTTATTTTTAATTTCTTTTTCTGCTCTTGCTGCGGGAATCAATACAACTCCAGATGCGACAGGGCTTGCTGAGTCTTTAAGAAGCCAAGTGACGGAAGAGGATTTAGGTGAAGTTAAGTCTACTGAATGCGTAGAAGCAGGCGCCCAACTTCAGTGCACTTTTATCTACGACTTACCAATTGATTATTGTTGGTATGGAGAATTCAAAGCAGAGGCTGTGTACACACTTCCATCACTTAATCTGGTAACATACGAAGTAAACTGGCAAAACTAGATATCACTAAGGCTCCTGCCTTTTTCTGGACAGAAACACTAAGTTTCTGTAGGTTAGCACCTTAATCTAGAACAAAAAGGAGCCTTTTTTGAAGTTACTAACCGCTATATTTCTCACATTTCTTACATTTAATTCGTTCGCTCAAGAAGATAATACTCCCAAAACTTTCAAACATGAAAGTTCACTCTCCACTGTAAAAACAGGAGGAAACGCGGTTTCTGAATCCTATAACTTTGCGACAGATAATGAATACAAGCCTGGGTCACGTGAATATAGATTCTATGCTAACTACACATTGAGTTACGCCGATGATCCGGAGGTAGAAGGAATTGACTCTGAAGAAACGGCCAGAAACTGGCAAGTTGGGACTCAGTTAACTCAAGACTTGGCGAAAAAGCTCGGCGGAGTACTTGGTTTAAACTACGAAGGTAACGAATACGCAGGTTACGAGCAAAGAGAAAATATTGATGCCGGTTTAAAATATGAATTTGTAAACACTGACAAACTAAAATCATCCATCGATGTAGGTTACCGATATACGACTGAAAAAAGAGTTCTTGCGGATGATGAAGGTCGCGAAGTTTTCTACTTCAGTAAGGGAAATATTCTTTTAAAAGTTGAGCAAAAACTAAACACATCGGTCTCTTATAAGGTGTCTGCTCAGTACCTTCCGAACTTCACTGAAAGCGAAGATTATCAAATAAATTTTGAGCCATCTTTAACAGTTAAAATGACAGATATTCTCTCTCTTCGTGTTGCTTATAAGGCTCAATACGATAATCAACTTAACCCAGGTGTAACAGAATACTTAGACCATACAACCACCACAGCATTTGTTGCTAAGTTTTCGGAGTAATAAATGGATTTCTCAAAACAACTAAGTCTGGTCATTGAAAACAATAGAGAGGTCATTCTCTCTCATGCATTAAAAGTGGTTCTGGCCATAATCGTCCTTATTATTGGACTAAAAATTTCATCCTATTTTGCTAAAAAAGTAGAAGCATTATTACAAAATAAGAATATTGATGTTTCTCTTTCAAGGTTTTTAGCCTCTGTTACGGGGTGGATTTTAAAAATCGCCGTTGTATTGACTACAGTAAGAACTTTAGGCTTTGAGGTTACATCATTTGTGGCCATACTCGGTTCTGCCGGTCTTGCTATTGGTTTAGCTCTACAGGGTTCACTCTCCAATTTTGCAGGAGGTGTAGTGATTTTAATTTTAAAGCCATTCAAAGTAGGAGATTTTATAACTGCTCAAGGTGTTTCAGGTACCGTTGAAAGTATTTCTACTTTTGCTACGACCCTAACAACTGGCGATAATAAAACCATTATCGTTCCCAATGGATGCCTGGCCAATTCAACCATTACAAATAATAGCACCAAAGACACTCGACGTGTTGATATGGTATTTGGAATTGGCTATAGCGATGACTTGAAGGCCGCTAAAGATATTATTCAAAAACATTTCGACTCAGATGAAAGAGTTTTAAAAGACCCTAGTTATCTAATTGTCTTAGGAGAACTTGCTGAGAGTTCTGTCAATATCTATGCCAGGGCCTGGACAAAAAGTTCAGATTATTGGGGATTCTACTATACTACTCTTGAGAAGATTAAAGCCGATTTTGATGCTGCCAATATTAGTTTCCCATTTCCGCAAAGAGATATTACGATCGTAAAAGAATAAGGAGATAAGCTTGAAAACTTTTGAAGCCAATTTTGATGGACTCGTTGGTCCGACTCACAATTATGCAGGACTTTCAGTCGGTAATGTAGCTTCTTTAAAAAATGCTGGCGAAAGCGCCAGACCAAAAGAAGCTGCCAAACAAGGACTTCAAAAAGCAAAAAGTTTATCCAAGTTAGGATTGGTACAAGGAATCTTGGCCCCTCACCAAAGACCAGATCTAAGCGTATTACGAAGAATAGGCTTCAGTGGGACAGATGCTGAGGTTATTTCTAAAGCTTACAAAAAAAATCCTGAAATCCTAGCTGCCTGTTATAGCTGCTCTCCTATGTGGACTGCAAACGCAGCGACGATCTCACCCAGTGCAGATACGATAGATGGTAAGGTGCATATTACACCTGCGAATTTAAATAATAAGTTTCACCGTTCAATTGAACCCTTTATGACAGGTGAGATTCTCAAGCAAACCTTTAGAGATCCTAAATATTTTACCCATCACCTACACCTTCCAGAAGGAAATCATTTTGGAGATGAAGGCGCTGCAAACCACACTAGGTTTTGCAGTCAATATGCAGATAAAGGCGTAGAGTTTTTTGTTTTCGGTCGCTACGGATTTAGAGCTGGTATGCCTGAGCCTAAGATTTTCCCTGCTCGTCAAACGCTTGAAGCCTCTGAGGCAATTGCCAGACTTCACGGATTAGATCCTAACAAAGTTGTCTTTGCTCAACAAAATCCAGATACAATTGATAGTGGTGTTTTTCATAATGATGTCATCTCTGTTGGAAATAGAAATGTTTACTTCTATCATGAAAAGGCACTTCTAAATACCAATCAAGTTTTGGCAGAACTAAAAGAGAAATACCATGGCGATGATTTCTATTTTGTGGAAGTTCCAGAGAGTAAAGTTAGTGTGCAAGATGCAGTTGAAAGTTATCTCTTTAACAGCCAATTAATAGATATTGCTCCAGGGAAAATGGCGATAGTGGTACCACAAGAATGTGCAGACAATAAAAATGTTAAGGCCTATCTTGATGAATTGGTTACGCTTGATAATCCGATTGCGGAAGTAAAAATATATGATGTTAAGCAATCTATGAAAAATGGCGGTGGACCAGCATGCCTTAGACTTAGAGTTGTTTTAAATGAAGATGAGCTTAGCGGTGTTAACCCTAGAACTATCCTAACCGAATCTCTCTTTAATGACTTGAATAGCTGGATTGATAAACATTACAGAGAAGAATTGAAGCCAAGTGATTTGGCTGATCCTCAGCTAATGATTGAATGCCAGAGAGCCTTGGATGAATTAACCCAGATCATGGACCTGGGTCAAATATATCCATTTCAAAAAATTTAATCTTCCGGATTACATTGATAAACGGTGGCGTGTGCTTTGACTATATTTCCGTTAGAAACCATCTCATCGAAAAATATGGAATCACCGCCAATATCTGCAGCTAAATTTCTAGCATGGTTTTGAGCTAGGGCATCTAGACCTTTTTCATTTTCACCAACAACTTTATCAATAACATTACATTCTGGATTTTTAGCTTGTCCTAAGACTTTCACCTTTTTTCCATCGCTTGATAATTTCGTTTTTGATACTGCACAAGAACCTAAGACCATTACTGCAGCCAATAAAATAAATTTCATTCTTACCCCTTAATCGTTTTCCTAAGTTAATCTTACACTCTAATCCACTTTGGAGCTAGACCGGCAAGCCTAAAAGGTGTCAGACAATTTTAATAAACTTATTAAATTAACGCTAGGCCAGATGGTCTATATTGTTATAAAATCGCTCCATGATTAAACTGATCCAATATTTCGCAAACCGTCATCTTTTTACTAACGTTTTATTTTGGGGAATTATTTTTCTCGCAATTTTTAGTTGGCGCATCGTCGGCAAAGAAGAAATGCCTGAATTTGCTAGTAATTGGATTAGAGTCAATACTTCCTATCCGGGAGCCCCGGCAGAAGATGTTGAACTTTTCGTCACAAAGCCAATCGAAGATGAATTAAAAGGTGTTGTTGGAATTGAAGAAATTACATCTACCTCTAGTATCGGCAGTAGTAGCTTTAGGATTGTTATTGATGATTATTATCCCGATAAAGATGAAGTTTTAAACGAAATAAAAGATGCTGTCTCAAGAGTAAAACTTCCAAGTGAAATCAGAGAACTTCCAAGCATTAGGCAATTTAAAAGTTCTGAAAAAGCAATCTTAGACGTTGGTCTCTACCTTAAAGGCGTAAAGACTTTAGATCAAAAATCGAGAGAGAAGCTGCAAGAGTATGTACTTGGTTTTGAAAACCAACTGCTTTCACTTAGACCTGTCAGTTCTATTGAGCGCAATCACTATCTTAAACCGGAGCTACAAATTCTTGTCGATCCGAATAAAAAAAATAAGCTCGATATATCTCTAACAGAAATCGTCAATCAATTGAGAAATAATAATATTAGAATGCCTGTAGGTGCCATGCAGGATGAAGAAGAAAGTAAAGTTACTGCTATTAATGAATACGAAACAAAAGAAGCTTTCGACCAATTGGTTCTCAGAGGAAATTATGAAGGTGACGCCATTAAGTTAGGCGAAATCGCGAATGTAAAAAAGGGTTTTGAAAGATCCACCTCTATTTTTAAAGTCAATGGTCATGAGGGAGTTTTTCTCAATATTAGAAAAAGCTCTTCAACAGATATTCTCACGGCACAAGCTGCAGTGAAAAAACTTATCAAGCGCTATAAAGAAGTTTCTCCGGAACTTGGAGTCGCGATGATGGATGACGAATCATATGCAGTTGTGAATCGACTAAAAATTATTAGTAACAACGGTCTTGTAGGTTTTATTCTGATTGTTGTCGTACTTCTATTATTTCTCAATTTAAAAACTGGATTCTGGGTCGCAATGGGAATTCCTTTTTCCATGGCGATTACATTACTTCTCGCTCACCTTGCTGGTTACACCGTTAATAATATGACCCTTGCTGCAATTATTATCGTTCTAGGGATTGTCGTTGATGACGCTATTATTATTGCTGAAAATATTGCGGTTAAAATGAGGGAGGGTGTACCTCCACTTAAAGCGGCCATAGATGGAGCACATGAGGTATTTAGACCTATTATCGCATCTATTGTAACAACTTGTGTGGCATTTCTTCCTCTACTATATTTTGAAGGGTTCTTCGGAAAGCTCGTGGCCTTTATTCCACTCATCATCATATTAATGTTAGGAGCCTCACTTGTTGAGTCTCTCTTAATACTCCCCGCTCACCTGGCCCATAGAACTCCTTTTTTAGACCGATTCTCTAAACCGATAAAAAACGTCGACTGGTTTACGAAATTTGAAAATAAATATGAAACGTTTTTGACAAAAATATTGGCCAATAGAAACTCTGTCCTTGGCGTTTTTATTCTGCTTCTAGTAGCTGCTGGAGCGGTCTTTTCAACTCAAATGAAATACGTCATGTTTCCACGGGAAGAAAGTACTGAGGTCTTAGTAAAAATAGAAGCACCTAAAGAAGTAAAGCGCCAAAAAATGGCAAAACTAATTGAGCCTATAGAAGATATGGTACTCAAAGAAAATGAAAACGTAGTTGCCGTCAGATCAAGCATTGCTCTTTCACGCCGTGGTGGAACCGTTAAAGAAAATGAAGCATCCGTCTTAATTGAACTATATCCTAGAGATGAAAGAACCAAACCTTTGAAAGAACTCCTTAAAAAATGGGAAGAAGAAAGTGTAAAGATACCTGGACTTAAAGAAGTTAAATTCCTTAAAAGTCGTTGGGGTAATGATTCAGGTTCGGCAATTGAAATTCAAATCCAAGAAAACAATGATAAAAAAAGAGATCAAATTGCTTTAAGATTAAAAGAGCATTTAGAAAAGGTCGCTGGAATCAATGAAGTTGAAATCGAAGATCCAATGATCAAAGATGAGTATATTTTTAAAATCAAACAAGATATGCTGGTTCGTTTTGACATAGACCCAACAAGGCTTGCAACAGCTCTTAGAACTTTTGTAGAAGGTTCAATCGCCTATTCAATTAATAAAGGGGACGAAGAAATCGATGTCAGAGTTACTGTTCCTGACCAAGACAAGTCTGACATCAATAAGCTACTGGAACTAAAAGTCGAGAATAAATCTAATCAACTAATTGATATCAAGAAATTAGTGATTCTTGAAAAACAGAGACGGCCAATCAATATACAAAGAACAGACTTCAAAAGAGCAACAAAGGTTTATGGGGATCTAGATCCAAAAACCAAAAAAACGCCACTTGAAATAGCCGAATCACTTGAAGAGAGTATCTTTCAAGATATCTCAAAAGAATTTCCAACTGCGATATTGAGCTTTAAAGGTGAGATTGAGCAGTCAAGAGAAAGTCAGGGTGAGTTTGCCTATTCTGTCGTGATGGTTGTTATTTCAATCTACCTTATCCTAGTACTGCTATTCGACTCCCTTTTTAAACCATTTGTAATCTTAACTTCCGTTCCATTTGGGCTCGCGGGAGTAGTCGTTATTTTATTAGTACACGACATGCAGATTTATGGATTTTTTGCTGTTATTGGAGCACTAGGAATGATTGGTGTCGTGGTCAATGACGCTATCGTTATGGTGGATAAACTAGAAACTGCCCCAAAAGAGAATATACCAAAAATTTCAGCATCGAGACTTCGTCCAATTGTCATTACTACGCTAACAACAGTGGTTGGAGTTTTACCTACCGCCTATGGTTTGGCCGGGTATGATTCCATGCTAGCCGAGATGATGTTAGTCATGGGCTGGGGCCTGCTACTTTCAACAATTGTTACACTTGTATTAATTCCTATTTTCTATTCTTATGCTAGAAAGTAGGATCAAAATAATCGAATTCTTCCTCAACAATATCGACTTGTTGAGGATCGACATAACCGATATTATAAAGAGCGTCACCACTCATAATGAGAGAAGACTTTGTCAGTCCTAGTATAACCCCGTCTCCTTCCATTTTTATTCGGTTGATAAGCTCTCCAGTAATTTGGCGAAGTTCACCGAGTACCTCGCCTTTTTTTACAAGCTTTCCCTGCTGAGCCTTATTAATGAACATCCCACCTTCTCTGGCCCGTAACCATTTTGTTTTACGGATGATTCTTTTCTCATAATTATAGGCTTTACGCTTTTGAATCATTCCAAGGTTAACTAAAAGGCTTTGTATAAAGTTAGTACCATACTTAGTCACAGCTTCATCAATCCTAAGTCCTTCGCCACCTTCAAAAACTAAACAAGGTTTACCAATATCATCGATCGCCTCACGATAAGAACCATCGCGCAGGGAGCTATTTACAACTAGAGGAATGCAGAGCTTTTCAATAAGTTGAGGAATTTTTGGTCGAGTTAAATCGCATCTAATTTGAGGAACATTGAACCGGCCAGTTACCCCTGAATGAAGATCGACAAATACATCTCCATACCTGGTCATATTTTGGAAAATAAAATCGGCAAAACGTGAGCCAAAACTTCCTTTTTCAGCCCCAGGGAAGCAACGATTCAAATCTTTTCTATCTGGTAAATACCTTTGTTTATTTAAAAATCCATAAATATTTACAACTGGTAAGACTATCAGTGTTCCTTTAATCAACTTGAGTTTTTTACGCATTAAACTTTGCGCAACCCTCATTCCATTGATTTCGTCTCCATGCATACATGCCGTCACCACAACGCATGGCGATATCTCCTCTGTTGCCCTATAAACATAAATTGGTGCTTGGACTTGTTGTAGTCCATAAAATGAAGGGAATTCAACGGATTTTTCTACGGCCCTTCCTACAGGAAAGTCTTCAATTCTTAAGTCTAATACATCATCTTTCATCTATTTTCCATTATTCACTCTTTTATCAAGGTCGTAAATATATTATAGTTTTTAGAATAGGTGAAACAATGAGAAATAAAAAAACATTAAAAGTCATTGGCTGGCGAGAATGGCTTGATCTGCCAGAGCTTGGAATAAAAAAAATTAAGTGCAAAGTTGATACGGGTGCAAGATCATCGGCGATCCATGCCTATGATATGGAGTTTTATTTTGAAGGCAAAAAAGAATTTGTAAAATTCAAAATTCATCCAGACCAAAAAAGTGTCAGTAAGGTTAAAAGGTGCAAGGCTGAGGTTGTTGAATACAGAAGAGTTAAAAGTTCTAACGGTCAAACCGAGAAAAGGCCAGTCATTAAAACTGTCGTCACACTTCACAATGAGTCGTGGGAAACTGAACTGACTCTTACCAATAGAGATCAGATGGGATTCAGGATGCTCTTGGGAAGACAAAGTTTTAAAAAGAAATTTTTAGTTGATGTTAGTAAATCATATTTAGGAAAAAATGAATGAAATTAGCAATTTTATCTAGAGAACCAAACAATTATAGTACCAGAAGACTGGTAGAGGCGGCTAAGGCACGAGGACATAAAGTCAAAGTTTTAAATACTTTAAAATTTGCCTTGGACCTAGAACAAGGTGATCCAGACCTACATTACAAGACAAAACCAATAAGTCATT
The DNA here is from genome assembly GCA_964231135.1 of Bacteriovoracaceae bacterium. Taxonomy (GTDB): domain Bacteria; phylum Bdellovibrionota; class Bacteriovoracia; order Bacteriovoracales; family Bacteriovoracaceae. The sequence goes on along the minus strand of CAXRIU010000009.1, from coordinate 149,291 downwards.
ACGATGCAGTTCTTCCGAGAATTGGTGCTTCGATTACATATTTTGGTACTGCAGTTGTCAGACAATTTCAACAGATGAATGTTTTTTGTGCCAATAATGCAGACTCAATTCTAAACTCTAGAGATAAACTTAGAAGTTTTCAAATTCTCTCAAGACACAAAATTGGAATACCAGCAACTGCTTACGTCAAAGACAAAGCAGATATACTGCCGGCTATTGAACGAGTTGGTGGTGCTCCCATAGTAATCAAACTCCTTGAAGGAACACAAGGAATTGGAGTTCTCCTCGCCCATACTCTTGATACGGCGACTTCAATTATTGAACTTTTACAATCACAAAAACAAAACGTATTGATTCAAAAATTTGTCGCTGAAAGTAAAGGCCGTGATATCCGCGCGATCGTGGTTGGTGATCAAGTTATCGCTGCAATGAGAAGAGTGGCACAGGGACAAGAATTTAGAAGTAATGTTCACCGTGGCGGTAGAACGGAGCTGGTTGAGCTTTCTGATGAGTACAAAGAGACAGCCATAAGGGCCGCAAAGATTATGGGACTTGGTATCGCCGGTGTTGATATGCTGGAATCAAACGATGGACCGCAAATTATGGAAATTAATTCATCCCCAGGTCTTGAAGGGATAGAAAAATGCACCAATCTTGATATCGCAGGAGCTTTTATTGATTACATAGCTTCCAGAGTTGATTTCCCTGAAATAGATGTACGTCAAAGACTGAATATTTCTAAGGGTTATGGCGTGACTGAGATCACCATTCCAAAAGAGTCTCAGTTTGTTGGTAAAGATATTGTGAGTTCAGGACTCTGGGAAAAGGATATTAACGTACTTACTCTGCACAGAAATGGAAAAGTCATTCCTAACCCTAAAAAAGAAAGAGTTCTTGAAGCAGAAGACAGACTTCTTTGTTTTGGGAAGCTTGAAAGTATGAAAGATCTCGTTCCACTAAAAACGAGAAAACGAAGAAAACCAAAACTCAAGCAGCTCGGGGACATCACCTTAGATGTGGAAATCGAGCAACAATAATTTATAATTTAGATTTTAAAAACTTAATACCTTTGACCACTGGCCCCTTGGCAAAGACAAAGGTATTTATATGGCTCCAAAATTTCACATCATAAGTTTCTATCTTTAGACCTAGTAATTCACCTTTGGTATAAAACACTCGCATTTGTGCGTGTTCAACTAAGTCATCAGCTATACTGTGATATAAGAACATCGGTGGAGCGTCTTTATGTAGATATGAAACCGGAGATGCATCGAGGTAGTCTTTAACTCTCCCTTTACGATCATACCCTAAATAAGGAACGATATACGGTGAATGCTCATACCATGAAAGGTCATATGGGGCTCCTCCACTAACGATCGCAGCAACATCATTACGCCTTAATCCATACATCAAGGAAATATGTGCACCTGCTGAATAGCCCCATAACGCCAATTTAGAAAACTGAAACTTTTCTTTAGAAAATTCTATAGCAAGTTCCAAATCCTCGATGGGAGCTGGGTGTTTGAACTCAGGAGCAAGTCGATAATTTATATTAAAAACATTGAATCCATGACTCGCTAATGATTCAGCGATAAGTTTCGTGTCGCCTTTATCACGCCCTCTCCAACCACCTCCATGAACTACCACAACTAATGGAGCATCTGCGCGATGGCTTTGATAAAAATCACCCACGTGCCTTTCATGGGGTCCATAGCTAACATCACTCTTAATATTGAATTTTTGATCAGATTTGTAACTTGCGCAGGAAACAAGAAAGAAAAAAATTGAGAGTACTTTCATCAAGCCTATTCTATTGAATCATCCTGTTCTAGTCTAGACCCGAAGCGCTTTAGCTTTCGCTTTAGACGCTTCAATCGATGCTTATCAAATTCTAATTTCAGCAAATTTTTATTATGTTCAACACACTCACTTTTAGGGTGAGAGAGCTTCATTGCAAAGGTTGTATCCTCAACTCTATCTATTGGACCAAGTAATTCTTGTAAATAAAAGTCTTCCCAAAGAACACGTTTAACACCTTGCCATTTAGAGTCATGAAAAAGAATGACTCCGCCCGGTATTAGACGTGGGAACCAAATATCGAAATCCAATTTCACATCATCATATTCATGACTACCATCGATAAAAACCATACTAATATCTTCTTTTACTTCATATAACGCTTCTCTACTGGTCATACGAAGTGGCGTAATCTGTTCTTTCACTTGGTATTTTTGAATATTTTCTAAAAACTCAGAGTAGGTATCGACTTTTGAAGCCGCCAGGTGTTCGTGTTCCTGAGATCCAGTAAAAGGATCAACAGCATAAATTTTAGAGTTAGGATTTGCCAGCGCCATCGCAATAGTGGATTTTCCTTTCCAAGAACCAACTTCTACAATCACACCTTTAGAAACTCTTGCGGCAATAGACATCAAAAGCTCGGCAACTTCATCACTAAGCCACCCTTCAATATGAGCAATTAAATTTAGCTCCTTATCCCACTTTTTTGACATCTGAGTCTTGATCTTGCTCCAGATTATTTATGTGTTGAAAAACGTGCCTGGACATCTCATAAAGTGGAAGTTCAGCATTAACATGACCTGCTTCTACAGCAGCTTTAGGCATTCCATAGATAACACAGGTTTTTTGATCCTGTGCTACGGTATATCCGCCTGCAGCTTGGATACGTCCCATTCCCACAGCTCCATCTTTTCCCATACCTGTAAGTAACATGGCCACAAGGTTGTATTTTTTTATTCTAGAACCAGAATAAAAAAGTTCATCGACGTTTGGTATAAATGTATGCCTCGCTGTAGGAGCAGTTATTTTTAGATAAAGAGAAGTGCTTCTTTGATGTACTTCTAAATTCGATCCGCCTTTTGCAATATAAACGGTATTATCCTCTAGGGTCTCCCCATCACTTGCCTCTTTTACTTTAAATGGCAAATCTGCATTTAAATGCTCAGCAAATGAGTTAGAAAAAAACTCTGGGATATGAATCGCGACTACTGTTGGTGGGAATTGATCAGGAAAAGTCTTTAGTACTTCATTAACCGCTTTTGTACCACCTGTTGACCCCCCGATAAGAATCAATGTATTTTTGATATTTTTACATGAGTTCCAACTTCTTGATTGAAGCTGCCCTGACTTAGATAGTAAACTCATATTAGCAGAAAGAGCTAACTCGATTTTTTCAACTAAAGGAAAATTCCCTGACTGGATTTCTGCCTGGGAGGGCTTGTGTAGGTAATCAACAGCACCAAGAGAAAGAAGTGTCATAACATCTTTACTCTCTGCTAACGATGATGAAATTACGACTGTTGGTATTTTAAGTTTCTTGATTACTTTATCAAAAACTTCGACTCCAGACATTACCGGCATATTTACATCAAGAGTAATTACATCTGGTCTATGCTTTAGAATCTCTTGTTCAAGAGTTGTTGGATCTGTTACAATTTCTGAACAAACAAACTGTGATTTATCTATAATATTTCTAAGAATTTTTCCAAAGACTAAAGAGTCATCTACAACTAATATCTTTTTTCTTTTATCTTCAACTTTAGCTTCAACTTTAATATTAAGTTGTCCCTTAGATTTAAAACAGACACTTCTCTTCCCAACAACTATCTTAGTTGGCGTAGCACCAAACCTAAAAATTTGATCTCGATGTACAACCTTAGAAACATCGAATGAACTAGGAATCCAGGCCATCAAACCTTTAGTTAACATGAGACTTCCAACAAGTCTTAATTGGTAATCTTGACCGCTAGGTAGGATCGTATCTATTTTTTGATTGAAACTTTTTGTGACGACTATACCTAGAAGTTTTTCAGAGTCTTTATTATAGACTCCAACTAAAACTTCATTTGAGTAAACAAAGTGACCATATTTCGCCAATGACTCTAGCGGTAGATACTTATTTCTAGGTAGTAGATATTCTTGATATTTTTCTTCTACATGGAATGCCCATGATGGAGATGGCATCACATGATAATTACCTAAATCATGATCGTCGGCTTCTGCCGCAAGTATATAGTTATTTAAAGTATATTTCTTATTGAGAACCTCTTGAATTTTACTATTTGGAAACATACACATGATTTGATTGTGAAACTTCAAATTACTAAGATGCTTTATGATAAAATCATCTATATTTGTCATTAGGATCTCATCATCCTGACGTTTTTTCGCCCTTGAATATTTGAAATCGAACTCAGTTAAACTCTGTTCTACCCAATTGGTGTTTCTATTGGTGATAATCGCCTTAGGCATGTATCCTAAATCATAGAGCTCATGTAGAAATCGTTTCATCTCATTTTTATCAGACTCGTGAGCAAAGACATATAGATCGATTTTAATGATCGTCTTATTTACGCCCACATCATCTCTATGATATAAACTCTTTTTTCGATTGAGCGGGATTGAAGTTTCTTTTTTCACTTCAACTGCGACTGAACTTTCATTTACTTCTTGCACTGGTTGCGCTTTCTTTTCTTTTCTCTCTTTTACGGCAACTATAATCTTATTGGTAATTTCTTCCGCAGATTTATGTAAATTTTGGATGGTAGGTTTCTCAACGTAGTCAATAGCACCAAACTCTACTGCTTTTTTACCAAGGGATTCATTATCTTTATTAACACTCGAAACAACGATTACTGGAGGATGGTTTTCGTTATAATGGTCTTTTAAATAGCCAACCCCATCAAGAACTGGCATATGAAGATCTAGTGTCATGGCATCCGCTTGGTTATTCTTAAAGAACTCAACTGCCTCTTGACCATTTTTGCACTTGCCCACAACTTCAAAACGATCATTTAATGAGAACATTTTTTCTAAAATTTTAAGAACTGGTGGTGAGTCATCAACCAGCACCATTCTAATTTTTTCTTCTTTTTCAGGTTCAATATCTGCCACAGGAAGTGTTTTCTGTACTCCAGTCCTCTGGTAAACACAAGGTCCAACTTTCTCAACTGTGACACAAATATCACCAATAGGTTCTGAAACACCTGTAAATAGAAATCCGTCTTCAGTCAAAGCTTTCAACAGAAATTGCACGATTTTTTTAATATTGTTATTCTCAAAATAGATGAGTGCATTTCGACAAAAGATAACATCACATTGCCCTGTAAGGTCTTTTTCTTCTGCCAAGAGATTTCCTGGAAAGAAGCGGCACTTTTCTTGAATTTCAGGTTTAATTTTAACGAAGTCCGCTTTAGCACCTTTCCCGCGTTGCCAGTAGCCTTCTAAAAAGCTTGCCGGTACTTGTTTAATTTCTTGATAGGGGTAAACACCTTTTTTGGCATAGGCAATCGACTCTTCATCAATATCAGAACCAAAAACCTGAAAATCCATATCAGACTTCATCTGTTTAAGTCTGTGATCTAAAAAACATGCAAGTGAATAAACTTCATGACCTTTGGAGCAAGCAGAACTCCAAACATTTATGCGCTTTCGCCCTTTAGCCTTTGCTTGGGCAATGATTGTTTCTAGATTTTTTTCAATAAATTCAAAATGAACATACTCACGAAAAAAGAAAGTATGATGAGTTGTTAGTAGCCCTACTAAATGTTTTAGTTCTGACTCTTGATTGGCTTTAATATAAGTCAGATATTCACTCATTGAGGATATATTTAAGGTAAGTAGCCTCTTACAAATTCTAGACTCAACCATTGACTTGTTTTTGTCAGAAAAGACATTCCCTGATTCTCTGGCCACATGGGTGATTACGTACTGGTATACCTCGTCGAAGTTCGACTTATCAATAATACTCATAGAGTGCTACCTTTATAGTTAATTAAGCGCTTTTTGCTTGCATGTTTTTAATTTCTTTAATATTTAAAATTCCGTCTAGATCAAGCAAAATTGTCAAAGCATCAGCACCTTTATATACACCCTCGATGAAACGTGTATTGACCTGAGAAGAAACTTCAGGAATCTCCCCAACTTCTTCTTTTTGTAAGTGTAATACCCTATTGATAGAATCGACGATAACCCCGATATTAAGTCCTTGCAGTTCAACGATAACAACAGCTTCCTCTAAATCTTCATTAGGCTTGATATTAAGCTTCTTTCTTAAATCCAAAATAGAAATTATCTGCCCCCTCAAATTCATTATCCCCTTATAATAGGCGGGAATATTGGGAACAGGTGTCGTATTAGGAACAGGAATGACCTCTTTCACATTTAGAAGAGGAATTGCATAAACTTCATTTCCTAAATTGAACTGTAAGTACCTTTCTCTTAAAGATTCAATTTCTTTTTGATAGTCTGAATCGTTACGATCGCTCATCATCTCTCCTTACGCGGCCTTGGCCATATTTCTAGTTTTATGTTTTTCAAATGATTTATTTCGTTTTAAATCGTCTCGGTAAAGTTCAAGAACATCGAGAATCAAAGCAGGTAATCCATCGGCCATAATAGCAGATCCCATCATTCCTTTTTTATTCAGAATATCCTCTCCTAGTTTTTTAATAACAACTTGCTGTTGATTAAGAATATCATCAACAACGACACCAAAAGGATAATCTAATCCCCTAACGATGATAGTCGTGTACCTCTTCTGCTCCGCTATAGGTTTTCCTATCTTTTGATTTACAAAGAAAAGAGGTAAAACTTCGCCTCTTAATTTAAATAATTTTGTGCCCCCAGAAAATGACTCAATATCTTCTGGTAGAACTTGTGCCACTTCAGATATTTGAGAAAGAGGGATAACAAATTTTTCACTGTCAGCAGAAACGACGACACCTTCGATGATAGCAAGTGTTAGTGGAAGGATAATCTTGAATGAAGAACCTACCCCAACTTTACTTCTAAGCTTCACCTGTCCACCTAGAGCTTCAATATTTGTTTTTACAACGTCCATTCCAACACCACGTCCGGAAACATCCGTTACCTTTTCAGCTGTTGAAAATCCTGGGTGAAAAATCATATCGATTATTTGCTGATCTGTGAGATTACTATTCTCAGATATTATGCGTTTTTCAATTGCTTTCTTGCGGATAACATCAGGATTGATTCCCTTCCCATCATCTGTAATTTGAATAACAAGGTTATTTCCTTCATGAAAGGCCATTAACTCGATCTGACCTTTTTTATCCTTACCTGACGCTATCCTTGCTTCTGGGCTTTCAAGACCATGGTCGACAGCATTTCTGACGATATGTACGAGAGGATCTGAAATTTTTTCGATTACTGTTTTATCAACTTCTGTATCTTCTCCAACTAGATTTAGATTAACATCTTTTTCTAACTTTAAGGACGTGTCTCTTACAATCCTATTCATTTTTTGAAATACACTTTTGATGGGAAGCATTCGAAGTGACATCGCCAACTCTTGAACTTCTTTAAAAAGTTTACTCATCATAGTGATCGATTTATTCATCAATTCATCTTGAACAAATTCAAATCTTCTTTGTGAAACAACAGTTTGGAGAATGACTAACTCTCCAATAACGTTATTTATCTGATCAATACGTGAAAGCTTAACTCTAATGCTTTCTTCAGGTCCATTTGCTTTTTTAGGAGCACCAGAATCAGAGGGTTTATTCCCTGAATCACCTGAGTCACCACCATTTCCGGAGCTGGCCTTAGGTGCCGTTGTATTTTGACTTATTGGTGTCGGATTAATAGTTGGAGCGACCTCTACTGGGTCTACAGCCACTTCCGCTGCGGGAACTTCTGCTTGTAGCATATCACTAGGGATATCCATACCAAGTTCTCTAAGAGATTCTAGAGCTGCATCACTGTATTGATTCTCTTTAGGTGGTTCAGCTGCAATTTGTTTAAGCTCAACCTCAAGACGGGCAAGATCATCTTCAAGTGTATTACCTGGTTCGACTTCTTCTTCGCCTACTGGCGCTGGTTCAAAACTCGGAGTTTCAAACTGTTCTAAATGTTCCGAATGAACTTCAACCTGCTCTTGCATCTCACCAATAGAAGGCTCAACAACCATTTCATTTTCAGCAGAATCTTCTCCACTTAAAGATCCATGTTCACAAATCCTTACAAGCTTATCCTCTAGCGCTGAAAAATCAAAACTAGCATTAAAATCTTCTTTTAAACCTTCAATGATTTCATAAACCTTATCTTTAAATTCTAAAAGAGTGGTTACGATCTCATCAGTTACCTTTAACTCACCTTCTTTTAACTTTAGAATTAGGTTTTCTGCAGTATGGGTTAAAGCCGACAATTGCATGAAGCCTACCGCCTGCGAGGTCCCCTTGAGGTTATGTGCTAATCTAAATATCTCATTTAAGATATCCATATTCTCACGATCATTCTCTAGGTTTAGAAAAGACATCTCTGCTGATTCTAGAAGATCAGTCGATTCTGTTAGAAAGTCTTGTTTTAATTCAATTTCAAATTCATCCATCACATTCTCGTTTTTTTACCTATTCGGAAAATTAGCGATAATATTTAAACAAAATGAACTTCAGATATTATAAATTATGATTGGCACTTAATTGTAGGTGAATTATTAGAAAAATATTAAAACTCTAAATAAATAGTAGATACGAATCTTAAGAAAGCTTTGCACGTATAACTTAAAGCTATATGTAATATTAGAACATTTCATTATATTTATACTTACCTCTGAATTATAACCAATATTAGAGAAGGAGGAGGTATGAAATTATTCAGTATCTTATTAATTTTATTCAGTATTAAAACCTATGCAGCAAGAAGTCTTGAAAATTACAACCTTGGCGCCGGTCAGGTTGGACTTATCCATCATGTGAGCCAACAGGCATATGATCCGGTTTCAGTTTTTCCCGAGGGTGGTTCCAGAGCTTTACCAGGAAAAAATGAAATAAGTACAGTTTTTAAAGGTGTGACCTACCTTTTCGCCAATATTGCCAATAAAAACCTTTTTGAGGGTGACCCAGCAAAATATGAGCCGACATACGGCGGTTGGTGTGCAAGGGCGATGATTGTTGGTCAAAAAGTTGGGATTGATCCTGAACTGTTCACTATTAATGGAAACAGGGCCCATTATTTTGTAAATTCCCGAGCGAAAAGATTCTTCGACCGTGATGTTGTAGCGAATGAAGCTAAAGCTGACAAAGCATGGAAGGAATTAACTGGAGAAGAGCCGAGGTTATAGAATGTTAAGACTAGCGAGTTTATTAATTATTATTACGGCCTGCCGAGTTCCCCCTACAACGGGGAACTTGGAATTTGAAGAAATTAAAATAGCGGCCCCCCTAGAAACCATAGACTTTGAAGTCATCAAACAAGAAATTTTAGAACCTCAATGTGTTCAATGTCATCCCGCCTATTCAAATTATAATAATGTTAAAGCCGACCTAGCAGCAATACAGCGCTCAATCGAAACAGATAGAATGCCCAAAGATGCCCCTGCATTAGAAGGAAACTTAAAACTACTATTAGCAGAATGGATCTCACTCGGCGCCCCTAGTAAAGTTATCCCTAAGCCAATTGCCTTGGCCCCCAATTGGAAGTCGCTTTCAGAAAAAGTATTTTTTCCAAAATGTGCTCAATGCCATAACCCTGCCGGACAAGCAGCATTCTTAGACCTAAGTACTTATGAGGCCATGAAGGCACTAACAATAGATGTAGATTATTTATTTGAAGTCATAACAGATCCAGAACAACCTATGCCCCCTACCTGGTCAAATATAGCTCCGGTAGAAGCAAAACAGCTAGAAGTCATGAAGCAATGGTTTGAGCAAGATTTACCTGAAATCTAATATATAAAATATTCAGAACTGCCACTAGAAATCCTAAATTCTGGTATAAGGCCGCCACAGGATTTCACTATGACTAAATTAGTTTTTTTACTATTACTTGTTATCAGCACTGCTCATGCTTCTTGGGTATCCACCTACCAAGATTTTACCACTCCAATGTGGGATTCCTATGTGTGGGACAATGAATCCAATATCGAAGAACTCCCTAATGCTAGAAGCTTGGAAGATTTAAAAGACTATTATGGTAATGAAAACTTCTATGCGATCTATAACGATGCCAGTGAAGATTTTATTGAAAAGAATAATAAAAATCTCAATCAAATCCTGAATGAAGAATTAGAACAAGACCTTGTTGGAAATAACACTAGAATTTTAACTTCTTCACAAACGAGAGCTGTTTTTAGAGCAGTAGAGAAAGAAAGAGTTGTGAGAAGACAGCACTACTATGATCGAGACGAAGTACTTGGTCTATGCTTTGGTAGGGCCATCATTGCACATTTCCATGCTCTCGCAAGAGGAGTTGACCGCACGGCAATTAAAAAGATTTGGGTCTTAGGTGATATGGAACAATGGCAATTTCATGTGGCCACTATTTTGAAGACGACTAAAGGTTGGTATGCCATTGACACCTATACTGGACTTATGAGTTTAGATAAATGGCAAAAACGTATGCTGAAAGACAAAAAAAGAAACGCAAAATCGTTGATGTTCTTTGTTACTGATGCTGAACGTTTTGGTTTTTTAAGTAACCATATCTACTCTAGTTTACTTCTTTTTAACTATGATCATACTGAAATAGAAAATTTTGTTGAAGACTACCGTGCTAAACGCAGCGAAGATTTTTACAATGGCTTTTTTGTCGACTTTTTCAGGTCATTTGATGAAAAACACTCTGCCATAAGAGCTTTTTAATTCTTAACCTGTTGGGCATTGTTGCCGAACAGGTTGAATATGAAACTTAGCTCATTTTTTGGTACTAATCCAGGACATAAAAAATCTGAAAACGAAGACTCAATATTTGTTGATGACAAAATAGGTTTATATATTGTGGCAGACGGAATGGGTGGCGCAATAAAGGGAACTCTTGCGAGTCAAAAGACCTGTGAGTTAGTTTCTAAAAAAATTATTGAGAAACTGGAATTTCTTGAACCCCTTATCAAAAGTCATGAGCCGGCCAAAAAAGATCTGTTAAAGGATACATTCGATGAGCTTATAAACGAAGCATCGACTGAAATTCGTTCTCTTATAAAAACTGATCCTAGTTTAAAAGGAATGGCATCAACATTAACTCTTTTGTGGATTCACCATAATAAAGCTTACTTGGCACACGTAGGAGATAGTCGCTGCTATTTAAAACGAGCTGATCAACTTCATCAATTGACTTTGGACCATACATACGGGCAGTTGGCTCAAAGTAAAGGGATAACGAAAGAGGTTCCAAAAGCACAAGCACTAACCCAGGCAATTGGATTCTCTAAACGAGTGCTTATTGACCATCTATTGATTGAGCTGGATTCTTCTGACAAATTTATCCTTTGCAGTGATGGAGTCAGCGATAATTTACCCGAAGATAAATTAGCAACTTCACTTGATAAAGAATTAAAGCAGTCCAATGTTGACGAACTGATTAACTTGGCTTTAGAGAGCAATGCGCGCGACAATATCACTGCGATTGCTATTAGCATCGAATTGAAAAAAGATTCTCATATCACTTCTGAAGACAAAACTAGATTTCTAAAGAACCTACCTTTCTTCGAAAAGCTTAACTACAAAGAGATAACTAAAACTATCGAGGCTTCCAAGCAATCGACAATTGAATCTGGTGAATACATCATCCATGAAGGCGATATGGGACGCTCATTCTTTATCATCTTAAAAGGTTCTGCAGAAATTAAAAAAGGGGAAGCTTCATTAAGTATCCTTAAAGCTGGGGACTATTTTGGAGAGATGTCGGTTATCGATGGGCAAAAAAGGTCTGCCGATGTCATCGCACTAGAAAAAACTTCAGTAGTAGAAATAACTCATCAACAATTTTTTAAATTAATTCAAAACAATCCGCAATTAGGAGCTAAAATTCTTTGGAACTTTAATAAAAGATTCTCCATGATTATTAGAAATCTCAATCAAAAGATTAATTGCCAGGAAGAGGACACCGAAGAATTTAATTTTTTAGATATTTAGTCCCATATACTCAAAATATCATAAAGCGACTTTTTAGAAATTTGGGGAACTTCTACATCTTCCTTTGGAAGTCCCACCGCCAATAATAAAAAGGGACGCTCATCATTTGGTCTTTGACAAAATTCAGTCAAGAATTGCATACGCTTAGGAGTATAAGTCAAGGTACTTAGACCGCTTAGATGAAGTGCCGAAATAAGCATACCTGTGGCGATCCCCACAGACTCTTTGGCGTAGTAATTCTTTTTAAAACCGTTGCCTTCCCTATCGATATGCCTGTAAAAAATAGAAATAAGATATGGCGCTTCTGTAATAAAGCTTTTGATCTCATTAGTATGTAAGTGTTTTAGATCTTCTACCCATTGCTTATTTGGTTTAAGCTTATAGAAATCAAGTTCTTCTTTCTCGGCCAGAGTTCTGATGGTCTTTTTACTTTCGGGGTTCTGAATTAAACTGAAATGCCAGGGTTGTCTATTTGCCCCACTGGGAGCACTTGCCGCAACAGAAATAGCATTTTCAATGACTTCTCTAGGAGGAGCAACCTGTGAGAATTGCCTGATCGTTCTTCGTTTTTTGTGGGTGTATAGCAAATCTCGGCTTATTTCTAAGGAAGTTTCGGATTGGAATTTTTGAGCTACGTATTTTTCTAACATGATGTATAAATAGCACCATATTTGATAAAACTAAATTGAATTATTCCTATTATAGATATAACATTTAGCTATATGAGACTTAAAGAAAACCTTGAAAAACTACCCTATTTTTACGAAGTAGCAAAACTCGGCTCAATGAAAAAGGCTGCTGAGGCCATTTATATAACACAGCCATCTTTGACCAAAAGTATAAAGACATTAGAACAGGCATTAGGTGTTGAGCTATTTATAAGACAACCTCGAGGGGTCGTGCTTACCAATGAAGGAAAGATTCTTTTTGATTATTGTCATGAGCTTTTTCACTCAATATCTGATGTGGAAGAAAAATTACATAACCCACTTGATGCGAATGCTGGTCACTTACGAGTAGGGACCTATGAATCAATAGCGGCCTATTTTTGGCCGAAATTCTTACATCATTTCTCAGAGATATACCCTAAACTTAATATTGAACTAACGACAGGTAGAAGTGCTCATATTCAATCTAAGCTTGAACAAAATGAATTGGATATAAGCCTTATCGTTGCTCCCAAAAAGTCACCTAACTTAATCATTGAAAAGATTTTTGAAGACTCGTTTTTTCTATACAAGAGCTCTGATTCAAAATTTAAAATTGAGACGGCTCCTCTTATATTGATGCCAGAGGCTTTCTCAGATCTTGAACATAATGAAGTAGCGGTTTTTTCTCAACTACAAAAAAGGCATTTATTTAAAACGTCATCCCTTGAAACAGTGAAGGAACTTACTCAAGAAGGACTTGGCCTGGGCTTACTCCCGGGACAAGTGGCCAAGAAGCTTGTAAAAAATAAAAAACTCAAATTAGTTAATATTGAAAACTTTCCAAAAAATGGAATTGCCTCTCATGATATATCCCTAGCTTATTTAAAACAGCAACATTCTAAACCACTTATTGAATTACTCATCAAAGAAATTAAAAAAAGCTTATGATAGGTTTTGGTGAAATATATATAAATCCATGGAGACATTTTATCCCAAACAACAAAATGACACCACACACAAACAAAGAAATACCTATAAATGCCTAATATCATGTAATTTATTTTGGCCTTAAACCTGCAAATACTATGTTTGTAAATTCCAAGGAGGAATTAAAATGAAAAAATTGGCTATCTTAATCGTATTAATTTGGACTCATAATTCCATGGCCATGGGAGGCATAGGATCTGTAAGCTCAGCTAATCTTTCAGGTATAGATCTGGTGAAAAAGACTAAGACTCAAACACCTAATAAAAAAAGCAGTAAATCTGATAGACGAAAGATTGCTTCAAAGAAGAAAAGACCACAAAATATCTGGAATCAAGATACAAATTCAGGTTGGTTTAACTAGTAAGTAATCTAGCGATGGTTAAAATCAATACACATGAAATGAGCAACTTCCTATTCTTAACGGAAATTAAACTATTAAATCTACGCCCAAAGTAGGCTGCACCAATCGCGAATATGACAATAATGGTGATCGTGTTTAAGTTAGATAAAACAATTAAAGGCCTACTAAGCATCAAAGCTACACTAGCAAAAAATGAATTAATAAACATAAGTACATTTATGGTTGGGCTAATCTTTTCATGTTCGACTAGATTTAAACTTAAAATCGCTGGCCCCAACAATACACCATTTCCAACCCCAACTAGACCTGCAAATAAACCACTGACCATACTCAAAAGGACAATTAGCCCCTTCACTTGTACTTCGCTTAAATTGAACAAAACTTTTCTAAACAATATAAGCCTTGCAAGCATTAACCCCAAAACTCCTATGAGTATTATCCTAATATGAACTTCATCAAAAGCACCTCTGCTATGACCGGCCACAAAACCAGTAATTGCACTAAAAGGCAGTGCGAGGAGTACTAAGTTCTTATCTAATAATTTTGCTTTATAAAAAAAATACGAGTTAATTCCGGTGATAAAACAAACCGATGCCACACCAATTGCAATCGCATCAACTAAACTCACACTCACTAGAAGCGGTAAAAGCGGAATAATAAATATGTTTCCGCCTATACCCAATAAACTTGCGCATAAACCAACGATAATTCCTAAAAGAGCGACTAGCATTAAGCTATATCCATCGGGACTTCCATAAGTAGAACCTGCGCATCTTGTGTCGCTTTAAGCGCCACTGTTTCGAATTTTTCGATCGCTAGTCCGTCACGTTTACTCACTTTTTGACCTTGAACTGATAACTCCCCTTCCAGCAGAAAAATATATAGTCCATTCTGAGATTTTATTTGTTGATAGTTCAAATGTTTTCCTGCTTTAAGGTCAAGTAAATGAAAATAGGCATCTTGATTTATTTGAACCGAATCGTTCCTACCATCAGGTGACACAATTAACTGTAATTGATTGTCTCTACCTGCAAGATCAAAGGAGCGTTGTGAATAATTAGGTTTTATATTCTGTTTTTTAGGCAACACCCAAATTTGTAGAAAGTTCACTTCTTCTTCTCCAGAATGATTAAACTCACTATGCATGACCCCAGTACCAGCACTCATGGCCTGCACTTCACCATGACGAATTATAGTTTCATTTCCCATCGTATCTTTATGTTTTAAGGCACCTTTAAGGGGAATAGAAATTATCTCCATATTTTGATGAGGATGGGTCCCAAAACCTTGAGAAGCATCCACTCTGTCATCATTTATAACTCTCAAAGCTCCAAATCCCATCATTTTTGGATTGTAATAGTTTGCGAAGCTGAAGCTGTGCCGGCTCTTCAACCAGCCATGATCAGCAATTCCTCGGTCCTCATTTCTATGTAATTTCACAATGAACTCCTTAAGTTTATCTATTTAAGCTAGGAGTAGCATACGACATTTTTTAATTGATTAATAATATCATTTTCATATTATCTTGATTGACATTTTAAATCATAATTAATGATCTTTTTTTAGAAAACTAGTTGGGCAGATCCTATCTTTGAAAAATTCTCTGCGCGACAAATGCTTTAACTTACTTAGGCCTGGTCTTTTTGATCGTTCACGCCATCTTCTAAAGCTTGCCGGCTTTAAGTTCCTGCGCATAATTTTAACGACTTCTCCGTGATTAAATCCATAATCTTTTTCTATCGTATCAAAGCTAATCCTATCCTGCATGGCCAGTTCTACTATTTTTTTAGCGAGCTCAGGTGAAATCTCTTTCCAATTTTTTTTCATATTCATTAAGATACGATATTTAAAGAATAACAAAAGAGCTCACTCTTAGACATTAATTAGTAGCGAAGTAATTACTAGGTACTCCCTGCGAACTCATAAATTCATCCATATCCAAACTAGATTGATACTGAATTTTAAGTTTTGACTGTGGCTTAAAAACCTGTGCATACCAACTTGGAGTCAAAATAACTTCTATTTTTTGTTCGTCGAGGTAGCCTGCAAACTTTATATTACTCTCTACTGAAGCGATTGATCTTCCCTCTTGCAATGCCTCTTCTCTAAACTCAACTTCACCAATAGAAAACTTAACATCAGTAAAATTTAGTCTTCCGGTCATGACATCCGTAAAGTGATTGCCTTGGGCATTAAAACTTATATTTTGAATGGGGGCATCTGTTGCAATGAAATCACCCGGAGAAAGATTTATCGCTGTGAGATTTAGCTGGAGTTCTTCATTCAAGCTAATTTTTAATTTGTCATTAAAAGCAGATAACTTTATATCTGGTCTTAACGTTTGCATAAAGTTCTCTTTGACTTGAAAGTCGTAATTGAGCTTTCCTTGCAGCTCAACACTGAAGTCTTGTTTAAGTGACTTAGAGAGATCTTTAGATAAAACAAGCTTTGCTTGCTCCCATTCTGCCTGTCTTCGTCCGATATGAATATTGTTAAATTGATAACCAAATTTTTCTGTTTCTAAAGAATGATGTCCAACCTTAAGATCAAAATATTTATCACCGGAATTTACATCCAAAAGAAAATCATCCAGTTTAAACCTCTTTAAATGATAGCTTCGTGGTCCCATTGCAAGCATTCCCTCATCTGGAGGTAAGATAAGTTTTATATTTTCAATATCTATCTTCACTATATGTAGGAGAAATTTTATGGTCTTTTGTTTGGCAGAATCTTTTTGATCTTTTATTGATTTTTCAGTCTCATCTGTCTGCATGGAGTTACTAGAGACTTTCTTCTTTTTATTCGGTTCGATTTGAATAAACCCATCTTTGGCAAAAAAAGAATTTAGCTCTATTTTGTTTTTTGAATTAAAACCATTAGAAAAATCATTTAAATAACCTAATTCTTTAAGTTCAAGTTTAATAATTTCACTATTAACTTTTAAATCATGCAGCTTAAAACCACTAAGAAGCGAACCGTCCACACTTGATATTTGAAACGTCTCTTTTGGAAGAATTGAGAAAGCAATATCAACTGGTGCTGTGGTAAAAAACAATCCATATACTCCACCACCAACAACTGTGAAAAATAATACAACTAGCACTTTCCAAATCATTTTCTTTCCTTTTCTTTTGTTGAGAAGGCAGTATCTCACGAAGAAAAAAATGTAAGGGAGATCAATGCAATTTTGATGCGTTAGAGTAGGTTAGTTAATTTTCTTAAGCAGTTAATTTCACGATAATTCCCACTAATGACCATAGTTTGAGTCACTATGAGGCTTTTTGATTTGAAGCCTTAGAATATTTGGCCAACACTCTCCGCAGTTCCTCTCTTTTGATTGGTTTGGGTATAAAGTCTACCATTCCGGCATCCGCACATTTGGCTTTATCTTCTGCAAATACGTTGGCAGTCATTGCGACTATAGCTGGCTTATTGTCTAATTTGAGATTGAGAATTTTTTTGGTCGAAGTGACACCATCCATAATTGGCATCTGCATATCCATAAAAATTAGAGTGTAATCCTTTTGATTTTCCACCATGTTAACTGCATCTAAGCCGTTATTAGCAATGTCTATTTTATACCCTTTTTTCTCTAGCATCTTTTGTGCAATTTTTTGATTCACTAAATTGTCTTCAACCAAAAGAATTTTGTGCGGAAAATCTTCTGCCATAAGTTCAAAATCAGAAACATCACTTCGTTTTTTTGCTAGTATTTTTGAAGCTGAAACTTTGACGGGAAGCTCTATCGTAAATGTCGTTCCAATATTGAGTTTAGATTTAAGATGAATTTCTCCCCCCATCAATTCGACTAAACGCTTTGTAATTGCAAGACCTAGACCTGAACCTCCGAATTTACGAGTCACAGTATTATCAGCTTGTGAAAATGCTTTAAAGAGGTTTTTTTGCGCTAAGGCACTTATCCCAACCCCAGTATCAGCGACTGAAATAATAACACTGTTTTCGTAGAGTTTAGCTTTTATTTTTATTTGCCCCTTAAAAGTAAATTTTACCGCATTTGATATTAAATTAACTATGATTTGCCGAATACGAGTAGCGTCTCCAATCAATAATTTGTCTCCCAAATCATACACCTGAGTGATCTCAATATCTTTCTTCTGTGTATCAAATTTAAAAAGAGAGACGGATTCTTCTAAAATTTCTTCTAAATTAAAATCAATATCTTCAAACGTTAGCTTCCCTGATTCAATTTTAGCAAAATCAAGAATATCATTGACAATAGTGAGTAAACTTTCTCCACTGTTAAGAATTGTTTTTAGCATCTCCAACTGATCTTCAGTGAGGTTTGGAGCTTTCAGCAATTGTGCCATACCTAACATCCCATTTAGTGGGGACCGAATTTCATGAGACATATTGGCCAGAAACTCACTTTTTGCCTTTTCTGCACTTAAAGCTTCTGCTCGAGAACGAATCAGCTCTAATTCACTTCTATACCCAGTTATAATGAGGGAGAAAATCTGTGCACAATTTTCTAAAAATTCGACTTCAGTTTGTGACCTACGATGTCCATGAGCAAGGTATAAAACGATAACCCCTATGACTTCGTCTCCATTTTTAATTGGAACGTTATAATGACCGTGGGGAGAGATCCCCTCAAAAGTAACTTCATGGTTTTCATCCACACAACTTGCATGGATGGTTTTCTTCTGAGCTAGGGCGCGTCCGCAAAGGCAACTGCCGCATTCGACTTTTGCACAAAGCCGCTCTATCTTCTCCCCTAGATTATGAGAGACATTTAGCTTAAGTGTATTCCCTTCCGTTAAAAAGACTCCTCCTTTATTGGTTAAGCTCAACCAAGGTATTCCTACGATTATCTCAAGGCCCTTTCTTAAAAGAGCATTTAAATCTTCTTTCGGCTCTGAATTAATTTGCAAAAGTTTATTAAGTATTTCTGTTCGATGAACAGATTCTTGTAATTGTAATTGGTGGATTTTTTGCTCGGTAATATCTTGAAAAGTACCTACCAATTTAATGACCTCGCCATTTTTATCTTTTATTCCCTGTCCCATGGCCCGAACCCAAATATCTCGTCCCTTTGCGGTTCTAAACTCAAACTCTCCGGAGTAAGGAATACCTGTTTTAATACATTCGGTAACTAACGAAGATATTCTCTCTCTTTCATGTGGGGCATAAAAGTTTATTGCCTCCTGGGTGGGTATACATTCTGTTTCTGGGATTTCATGAATTCGAAACGTTTGTTCCGTCCACTTAACTGTGTTCGACTTTACATCGAGGGTCCATCCACCAATATTCCCCATTTCCTGAATTTCATTTGAAAGTTCGACAGAGTTTTTTAAAGGAGTAATATCGGTACGAACAGCAATAAACTCTGATATTTTTCCTGAACTATCTTTAATAGGAGCAATCGTAGAGTCGACCCAATAGAAATCACCTTCTTTGGATCTATTTTTTATTTCTCCCTTCCAGATATTTCCTTCAAAAAGAGTATCCCACATTGCTTTAAAAAATGATTTTGGATGATGTCCCGAGTTGATAATACGATGATCTTTTCCTAAGACTTCCTCATAGGAAAAACCAGAGATTTCGCAAAACTTATCGTTCACATAGGTGATTCGGCCTTCTAAGTCGGTTTTAGTAATGATCGAATGAGAATCAATCACAACTCCAATTTGGTCAATTTGCTCTTGATCTAAAGAACAAAATAATGAATTCCCCCTAATCTTATTCATAATTATTTTTCGTCTTATTGCAGCTTATAATTTAACATAATCTTGCTAAATTGAGCTCTTATCTAGCTAGCAAATCTGCTTTCAAGGTGTTACCTATGAGTATGGCCTGTTTTTTTAAGATAATTTTAACTGTAATTTCCTGTTTTCTCCAAACAGCAACTATCTATGCCAAAAACGTAGAAATTGGAGGTCGCCTTCAAGGTATTGCAGAAACTAATACCGACATAAAGACTCAGGATTTATTTTTAAGAAGAACAAGAGTAAATATTCTTTACCGACCTGCCCCCAATCAAAAAGTTTCCTTTGACCTAAGAAATGATAATGCAAACAAACAAGACGAGGGGGATGGTAATTTTGCCATTGGAGATGCCTACTGGCAGTTCAAAAAATTGAATTACAAGATAAGAGTTTTCCGGGCAAAAGTTGATGTTTCTTACTCCGCCACATCGAGTTCAAAACATTTACTTGAACCAAACAGGCAAAGCTCTACCGATTATGCATCCAATTTTATTGTTCATAATAGACGGGCCACTAATATCCAAATCAACAGTAATTACCAAAAATTATTTTATCAATTTGTTATCTCAGATGGAATACAGTCCGGAGATCTAGAAGATATTCAAGGTAATTCAGCTCAAGATATTACCTCACAAAACTTTAGTTACGGAGGAAAAATTCGTTACTTCCTAGTTGGCTCAAAAGAAAAGAACTCTATTCAAGATACCTTTTACGGCGAAGGTAATACTCTTTCGCTTGGAATCGGTTATTTTGCTAATGATAGAATAAAATATAATTATGATAATCAAGAAAATCTAACCAGTAGAAATTTAACCAATATAGAACTCTCCTATGCTTACAAATCAGTTCGCTTTTTATCTGAGTTCTTTCAGTTTAATAATGATCTAATTGATATAGAAAATAAAGTTTTCAAAAACTCGCAGGCCTATTATATTCAAGCTGAATATGTTATCGGAAAGATAGCTCCTTACTTAGGTTATGAAATTTTCAATAAAAGTGATTTTAAAAATGAAAATAGGTCTATCACTCACCTAGTGGGAATCAATTATTATTTAGAAAATGAGAAAATGCATTTGGGTGCTAATTTAAAAAAAATAGAAACTGGCACTGCCATCGATAATAACAATGAAATATTTAGTACCTACCTCATGACGGATTTCTAATGAATAAAATCACCAATAAAGAGTTAATCAAAGTATGGTCAAAGGTTGCGGCCCAAAGTTTTGGAGGTCCTGCGGGACAAATTGCCGTTATTCACAAGCTTGTAGTGGAAGAAAAAAAGATTATAAACGAGGAAAAGTTTCTTCGTGCACTTAACTTCTGTATGCTTCTACCGGGGCCTGAAGCGCAGCAACTGGCCACTTATATGGGTTGGCTAATGCGTGGTTGGTTTGGTGGTTTAGTTGCCGGTGGGCTTTTTATCTTACCTGGTTTTCTATCAATTCTTGCACTCTCTTACCTATACGTTTTATATAGTGACCTCTCGATTGTACAAGGTCTTTTTTACGGACTTAAGCCAGCAATAATTGCAATTGTGTTAGCAGCTCTTTACCGCATCTCCCAAAAGGCTTTAAATTCTAATTTTTATTGGGTAATCGCTGGAGCATCCTTTATTGCCCTATTCTTTTTTAACCTTCCTTTTCCTTTAGTCGTGATTAGTGCTGGTATTCTAGGTGCTCTACATGGGATAAGAAAAATTAATGATAATTCAATTATAGAAATTGCACGGCCTTCATTCAAACAACTATTCAAAACAATGTCCGTATGGATATTTATTTGGATGCTACCCATAATATTGATCTATTTAATCTGGGGCGCTAACTCCAATTATCACACTTTAAATTTATTTTTTAGTAAAATGTCCCTTGTGACCTTTGGTGGTGCCTATGCAGCGTTAAGTTATGTGGCCCAACAAGCGGTAGAAATTTATCATTGGCTCGCTCCAGGTGAAATGCTGGATGGTCTTGCTCTAGCAGAGACGACTCCAGGCCCTCTGATTCAAGTAGTTCAATTCGTAGGTTTTATGGGAGCCTACCGCTTTAGTGATCCGATGAATCCATTATGGGGAGGATTTGTTGGATCAGTTCTCACAACATGGATGACCTTCGCACCTTGTTTTCTTTTTATTTTCAGTTTCGCTCCATTCGTAGAATATATTCAAAACCAAAAGCATTTCAGTTATGCGCTTAAGTCGATCACCGCAGCAGTTGTAGGAGTCATATTTAATCTCTCAGTTTGGTTTGTCCTGCAATCATTGTTTAAAGAATCAGCCTTTGATTACAAAGCTGGATTTATTTGTGCGCTTGCCTGTTTTATGCAGTTTAAATTGAAAGCAGGAATTTTTAAAATTTTAGGAGTTAGTACGTTACTTGGGATCATCTTAGTTAGTTTTAGCTAAAAATGGGCTAAGAAATAATTCAGTAACGGTTTCAGGACTTTTTAAAGTTTTATTTTCATAGACAAGATCAAAGGTTTGATCCCAAACTTTAAGCCCTGGCTTAGTGGCGAAAAAATCAAAAAATTCTTGAGCACGCTCTATATTTCCTGCTTTCATCATATCATCCATTACAAAATCGAGTTGCAGTAAGTGAGGAAACGCTCCATGATCTCCCTCACCAAGAGCGTTATCAAGAATAGGTCCAGCTTGAATTCTTTTTGTAAATTCATAAGCTGGTAAAACATTTTCCCCTTTCTTAATTTCAGAAATCGAAAGTCCTCTTTTCTTAAAGCTCTCTTCTAGGTATTCAAGTAATATCTTCTCGTCAATAATGCCCGCCTCTGCTTTCGCAATAAGAGTAGCATTACCAGTCTTAATCATTTTTTCAAAAACTTTCCCTAGAGTTGTTTCAAAATAGTCAACCCATGCCTTCGTATCACTAAGTTTTTTATGTGCTGCTATGATTGGTTTTTGCATTCTTGGAAATTGAACCAATAAAGATTTTACGGTTTCACCTTCAGCTGCATTTGAAGTATTAGTGACTAGAGATAAATTAGGTGCCTCAAGTTGATTTTTTGGTTCTGAGTATTTTTGCCTTATTTTTAAAAATTTATTTTTTGCTTTATCTGAAAGATTTTTAGTGGCCTCTAATAAGTTTTTTCCGGCAAGGCTCGGCTTAAAATTCTTTAAGGCCAATTGATAAAACCTGTCAAAAGCCTCAGAGTTGGCAAAACCACTTCCCTTACCTGCCACAATGGCGCCGCTTTTTATAAAATCATACTTAAATAAAACTTCTGATAGTCCGGCCTTAACAGCAGGGGCAACAGAAACTGCAGCACTCCAAAGCACAAGATTATACTCGTCTTCTTTTTGAAGTAGTTTTGAAAACTTATCAGTCGTATTTTCTGCAGAAATATCCATAAAAGAATTATGATAAAGCTTCGTTTTAACATTATATGCATCATTCACTGACATTTGAGAAGATATAACACCAAATCCTCCACAGCCAAAGCGAGAGCCTATACCGCGAAATAAAATAGGACACGCAATATTTGCAGCAATCATTGCGCCTTCTATAGATAGATCAAGCATTTCTTTTTTTAAATTTAGTCTATCAAATGAGTTATTAACGCTGTAACAAAACTCAGGACGATCACTTAAAAACTCTTCTACGATATCTTTGTAGTGCAAAAAATTGATATTGAAATCTTTTTGTTTTTTAAGATCATCGATAATTATTTCTAAGTTTTCACTGAGTTTCAATAAAGCATCTCTTAGCTCATCATCACTCGGATCTTCTTTATTTAAATAACCAAGCACGGGAAATGTAGTAAGAATATCCACATAAACATTTTTTGCTTTTTTCTGAGAAATTTTTAAAGCATTTATGTATTTATCCCTCTCATGCATTTCTTTATTATCCACAATGGATTCACTGGCCTGCATCTTCAGCTGAATCAATTCGATTTTTTCTCTCGTACTCAGTTCTTTATCAGTTCTCTCTAAAGCTTTAGCCGATAAATAAGGAGCGTTCTGTTGTAGCTGAATCAGGATCACCTCATTGACCATTTCATTTATATTTTCATCAGCTGCAAAGTCAGCTAGATCATTGATAGGATGTTCTATCGCTTCTCCACGAAGTGGAAAATCCCCTCCTATCAAGCTTGGTCTTCGTAAAAGTGCGTCTTTATAAATTATGGGAGGCTCATTAAATGCTAAGGCCATGGAAAACTTGAGTCCTTGCATATGCTCTTTTGCTATTCCTCTTATATTTTGAAAATTATTTTTGCAGTCAATATCATGAGTCTGATCTTGGCACTCTGAGAGTCTTTTATAGAACGCAAACTGATCTTCTAATCTTTTAGTTATATGTTCTTTAAGCTCGCCAGGGATATTGTCGCCTTTAGGTAAATCTAGTTGCCTTAGGACTTTGTAGGTATCTTTAGTTAGCTCATCATTTTGCTCCTCGCTTGGGATTCTCTGACAAAGAATCATACTATCTTTATCCTCAACAAAATGTCCTGAGCAAGCAGCAAAGAAGTTTGGAGTTTCATCAGCTAAACAGAAAACTGGCAAAAAAAGAATTAAAGTTAAAATTCGAAACACAGAGTCTTATCGTCGGAAATAAGCTAGACCTTTAAAATTACATAGAATTTAGATAAAATTTTTACTTTCCCTCTTACGGAAAAGTTACGGATTTGTTATACTGAAAAAATATGGACTTACAAAATGCTAAACTATTGGAATTCTTTAAGCAAAACCCTGTTCAGGGTAGCCTTAGTGAGTGGGGGGCCCCACTGGGGCAATTAGGCCGGTTGATTCCAGCTTTACTTATTAAGCAACTAGCTAGTCCTTGTTTATGGATTCGTGACAATAGAAACTACGAAGTCTACCCTAGTTTTTGGCGTGATTTAGGCCTTGATCTTAAACAAGTTTTTTTTCTCTATGATGATGATCCTCTTAAAAATCTTAGGCAGGCCTTCAAAAGTTCTGAGTTTAAAATTCTCGTTCTTGATATAGAGCGCTTTATTACTCCCGCTAATATGAATTTTCTCGCCAAGTACTCGCGGGAGGAAAAGGTCACTTGCTTATTGATTCGAAAGTACTTTTTAAGCCCAAAAAATGGTAACCCATTTTCTAAGCACCGTTTTAACTGTTCTTACTCTCTTCGTAGGAATCAAATTCAAATCTCAACAGTAAAAGGCCATCAGCAACCGTTATCCTTTAATATGCAAGAGGTTCTTCATGGCTAAGATCCTCTCTTTTTTCCAAAATGCAGAAGATAAAATTCCACATTTTATACTAGTTCGTGCTCAAGAATGTCCAGAGCTCTATCGACTGACACCAAGAGTGATGAATTTGAAAGAAGACCTCTACCTGCTAGACCTAAACTCCTCTCAAAAGTACTGGCAACAAATTGCAATCCAAAAGAAAGTGGACCTAAGTGAGCTTATCGAGGAAGTCCTAAGAGAGACTTATGGTGGCGAAAATCTCATCGTCATTTGCGAGCACCCTTTTCAGGGACTACTGTTGTTTCAATACTTTGACCAAAAAAAGACAACAGGTATTTTTTATTCTGAGACTAAAATCTCAAAAAATCTCTACCGTGCACTTAGCTGGAGTCATTGGGCCAATTGTGCTCACTTGATCAATCAGGCTTTCGAAAAACAAAATCTACTTACTAAAGAAAGAAAGTCTGCTTATAGCGAAATTGCCCGCCTAGAAAAGCTTATGACAAGCTTAGGAATCTCATCCATTGGAGGAATGGAGCAAGTCGACTTTGAAGATTTGCAACGCCGTTTTTCGGTTTTTATAGGTCATTTATGGCGCTGGAGTTTTCCCGATAAATTTAAGAGCAATGAAGATGCTCCCCTCTTAAATTTTGCACTTGATGTCGCGATTCTAAACTTTCCTTGGGTACAATTTAAAATAAATGAAAACCCAAAGGTTAAGACTCACCTTGAATTTCCACTCACCGACTGGAATCACGTCAAACCTGAACTCGAAGATTCTCTGATTAAAATCTCACGACAAAAAGAGCTACGTTCACCTTATCGCGTAATGGAGTTTATTTGGATCTTAACACTTTATGACCTTGAGGTATGTAAACTTCCGATACATTTTAAATTTCCTCTTGATATGGAAAAAGAAAAAGAAAACGATTTTTCAACACTCCTGATTCAATTTGAGTTTGCTTTCCAGGAGCTCAATGAGAAATTAAAAGAAAAATACGAAGAAACTGATCATGTAAATTGCGCTTATATTATTGGCTGGGAGCTTGAGGCCAGCCAAATAATTTATCCCACCTCATCCAATAACGACTTATTTGATGATTGGCAAAATGGACAAGTCAAATTTCGAGATTTTCAAAACAAGCTAAAAAATCCTCTCCAGCGTTTTGAAGTTCTCAATATTCATATTCCTAGCCTAAACTTCCAGCTTTATCAAAATGAGCAGGAACAAAACCTTAGCACAATACTGAGAGTACAACCCTTTCACCTCTTGGCCACACCAAAAGAGATTAGTTTAGACTCGATCGAATTCAAACGTTTTATCGAACGAACTAGCTCAAACTGGTGGCAAGAGGGAGATGAACAATCCTCTTACCGAGATTATTATATGTGTGAAAGAGAAGGACAAATTATTTACGCCTACCGCGACTATCAAGGCAAATGGTATCAGCATGGAATTTTCTCCTAAAAACTTGCCGCTTAATGAGTGGCTTTGCAAAACTTATTTTAGTTTTTTAAGTTCAACCATAACACCTTTTGACCTCGTTCAAACAGCAACGAGGCTCGGCTATCAATCTCTTTGCATTAATGATTTTGATGGTGTTTATGGAATTGCCAGGGCACACAACGATTTGAATTATATACGCACACAAGAACAGAGTGAGTTAAAACTTAACTACGGAGCAGAAGTTCATCTCCAAAAAGATCATTCTGATCCACTTCTACAACAAAAAACAATTGTCTTTAATGTACTTAATACTAAAGGCTATCAAAACCTTTGCAAGCTTATCTCTTATACTCATAGAGAATCTAAGACCGAAGCATATATCTCTTTAGACGAGCTTATGAGTTTTGATCTCTCAGGTCTCTTTTGTGTCATCCCAATGCGAGGAGGTCTTGAATACTTCATCTTTCACTCAGAGAAGTTAGAAGCACTTAAGAGTAAGCTCCCTACTTATTTAGCGGTAACAAAAAATTTTCATCAAATAAGTGATGCTCTTATTCCTAAAGCTTATAAGCTAGCAAAGAGATTTGATCTTCCCATCATATTCTCTCAAGACTGTTTTATGCTCCATCGCTCTGATAAGAGTTTTCATGACGTACTTCTCACTATAAAAAATAATAATACTCTCTCTGAAAATCTTACGGCATTTTTTCCCAATGGAGAGAGATCCTTTCATACCAAAGAGCAATTTTGGCATATTTTTAAAAGTTTCCCTAAGGCTCAAGAGAACTTTCAACATATGTTTGAGCTCAATCAACAGGCAAACTTCTGTCTCTCTTCATTAAAGTACCAGTACCCTAAAGAGATGATTCCCGATGGTTACACTCCTCAATCTTATTTGGAAGACTTAAGTTTTAAAGCAGCAAAAGAGCGCTATAACGGACATATCCCTGCTAAAGTCGTTCACAGTTTAACTAGAGAGCTCGACCTTATTGAAGAGCTCAACTTTGCTGATTACTTTCTTACTGTTTGGGATATTGTTGCCTGGGCAAGATCTCAAGGAATTCTATGTCAAGGCCGCGGCTCAGCTGCAAACTCTGCTGTGTGTTTTGTCCTTGGAATAACTTCGTGTGATCCTGCTGTATTTGACCTGTTATTTGAGCGCTTCATAAGTAAAGAACGTGGTGATCCACCAGATATCGATGTGGACTTCGAGCATGAAAGACGAGAAGAAGTTCTGCAATATATCTATTCTCGCTATGGTAGAAAGCGTGCTGCGATGGTGGCCAATGTCATCACTTTCCGCAGTAAAGGAGCTGTTCGTGCAACCGGTAAAGCTTTAGGCATAGCCGAAGAACATCTCAGTGCCGCAAGCGAAGCTTTAAGCACTGTTATCTATCGCAGTGAAGGAGTGGAAAAAGTTTTAGAGCTTTTAGAGCAAGAAAAAGAGGCGAATCTTCCTTGGAAGTTTTGGCGACATTTCTCTAAAAAACTTCTCGATTTTCCAAGGCATATGGGAGTGCACTCAGGTGGATTTATTATTTCCCAACATGAGATCGACCAATTAGTACCACAAGAGCCTGCCACGATGGAAGGGCGAACTGTTATTCAGTGGAGTAAAGATGATATTGAAGAACTCGGTTTCTTCAAAATAGATTGCCTCTCACTAGGAATGCTGAGTGCTGTTCGAAAATGCTTTGACCTGATTGAGGAACATTACGGAAAAAAATTTAACCTCTACGATATTCCGCAAGATGATAAACCGACTTACCAAATGATTCAAAAAGCTGATACCGTTGGAGTTTTTCAAATTGAGTCCCGAGCACAACAAGAGATGGCCCCTCGCTTTAAGCCAAAAGATCTTTATGATCTTGTTATTCAGATTGCAACCATTCGTCCAGGTCCTCTCGAGGGTGATGCAAAAAACCCACTTATCCGCAGGCGTAATGGGTTAGAGCCGGTGACATATCCTTGCAAAGAAGTGGAAGAAATTCTTTCCCGTACAATGGGTGTCCTCGTATTCCAAGAGCAGCTGATGCGTATAGCTGTCGCCTTAGGTGACTTTACTGCTGGTGAGGCCAATGAATTGAGAAAAAATATTGGGGCCTGGAATTCAAAAGCCTTCAACCGTAATCTTCACCCATTTATGAAAAAGCTTTTTGATGGCCTTAAGAAAAGAGGATTAAAAAAAGAGTTCGCGATGCAGCTCATGCATCAAATGAAGGGATTTGCTCATTATGGCTTTCCAGAATCTCACGCCATTTCATTTGCCTTTATTGCTTACGCATCTTCTTATTTAAAATGTCACTACCCTGCTGCATTCTATGCGTCTGTCCTTAACTCTCAACCAATGGGTTTTTACTCTCCACACGCACTTTTAGAGGCAGCGAAGAGAAACCATGTCACGATCCTTCCTTTATGTATTAATTCCTCTACTTGGGATCATAAGCTCGAAGAGATCCAACAAAAACCTGGAAGGCCAAGTGTATTTGCAATTCGACTAGGCTTTAGACTAGTAAGTGGTTTACGAGAACAGGGAATAGAAAGCCTGTGTTTCGAGCGCAATCAAAATGGCATTTTTAAAAACTTTGATAATTTCATTCAAAGAACCAAACTGTTTAAAGATGATTATATCAAAATTGCTTCAACCAATGCCTTATCTACTCTTCAGCTCTCTAGAGACGATGCTATTTGGAAATGCTCAGCTGTCCCCTACAAAGAGCTTATTGATTTTGAGGATAAAGAAATTAAATGGCAGAAAAAGTCTAAAATGGATGAAGTCGCACAAGACTTTCATTCCTTTGGAACCACAACTTCAGAACACCCGATTCAAATCCTTAAAGAGAACTGGAGTTATAGTATCAAGAAAGAATCAATTAAAACATCCATCCAACTCCAAGAAACACCCAATACCCACGTTGTTTCAGTCTTTGGCATGCTTATATCTAAACAAGCTCCACCAACAGCAAAGGGTATGGTCTTCTACACATTAGAAGACGAGACCGGCTTTCTAAATCTTGTTTTCACTCCTCAAGTCTATCGCAAGTTTCATCAATTTCTGGAAGGACAAAAAATTCATTGCGTAAGTGGAATACTACAAAAGAATCAAGATTCTCACTCGATACTAGTGAAAACAGTTCACCTGGCCGTACTTGAAAACGTTAAATCAATGCAAGGAAGAAGACCGATTCAAAAAAATTCAAAACAGAAATTTAAAGCAGATAAGGTTCACTACCGCTAATCATAATTACAACTAGGCGCTAAAGCTTACACATTTGCTAAAAAGGCGAATAGTGGTTTTGATTTTTGTTGCTCCCAATTCTCTCAATTCATCTTCAATAGGATGCTCAATATAGTGCTTATAGAAAGGCTCATGAAAATAAAGTGGAAAATCATAGAGAACTTCATCTAAAAAAGGAACATCTCCTACTTGAATACTATCCACAATGACAGCACGTCCACCAGGCCTTAAGGCTTTTAATTGTTTTTCTAGCACTTTTTTGCGCTCTTTACTAGGAAGCTCATGTAAGAGAAAAACATGGTAAACACAATCTGCTTTTTGATCTAGCTCGGTAGCATCGAGCACTGAAAACTCAATATTTGAAGCAGCTATATTTTCTTTTGCAAACTCAAGATACTCATGACTGATATCCGTGGCCTTAATTTGAGCCTCTGGAAGAAATTCAGACACAATCTTAGTGGCAGCTCCTGTACCACATGCAAGCTCTATAAGTTTTCCATTTTTAAATGCTGAAACTTCATTTAGAAGCAGTCTTCGCATCGGTGCCGCCATCCCTGCAAATAATAATTCAACTTGGTGTTCATAGATGCTTGCGGATTCGACACTGGTATAACCATCCGTTTGAAAATGAAAATTGCGATTAAAATATTTTGGATACTCTCTTTCACTTTTAGTAGAAAGATCATTAGCATTACGTAATTTAATCACGTCTCTATAGTTCACAAAGATTTTCAAGAGAGTTTTGTAATGTTTTAAAATATCTTTAGGCCTTAGGAATCTGTGTTTAATTCCTAGAGAGCTCATCAATTGAGCATCCTCTTTTAAATGATCTTCAATATAGGCGATCATTTGTTTTTTAAGGCGTTTATGTTTTTTCTGATCACGCAGTGGGTGCCCTGCAAGAGTTGAATAAAAGTTTAAAGCATTAAACTCAAGGACATAGGGTATTAAATTTAAAAAATTTTGATTAAGTAGAGCATAATAATTGAGCATAAAACTCCTTATCTGCTTTTAGAAATTTTTCAGCCGTTCCAAACGCTTTGGTTCATTCCTTAAAAGCCATGTATCTTGGCTTAGTATAGCATAGGCTTTTTTAAAGAAATAGCGTGCCTGATCTTTGTCTTGTTTGAGGGCGTAAAGCTCCCCTAGTTCTTCAAAAGTATAACCAGATGGATCTTCACCGTTATTTTCTTTAAGAAGTTTATTTTGAATGGCAAAAGATTCATCAATTTTTCCTAGCATTCGTAAGGTTTTAGCCTTACTCCAAAGAGCTATATCATGGCGCTCTTTCGCTCCAATATCTTGATAGAAATCCGCATAGGCCTCAAATTCGACCAAGGCCTCTGGGTAATTTTGAGCTTCAAACAGATCCCAGCCTTTATTATTATGAAAGACCCCTATCCACTTTCTTGCCTCTTCGACCTCTGAGTTTTTTGCAGTCTCAATTCCTACTTGGGTCCACTCCAATTTCTTTTCGAGCTTCGAAGCAGCTATCGCCAACATATGAATAGCATCAATGGTCAGAACATCAAGTCCTGCCGCTGCTCCTTCTTTAAACGCTTTTTCAAACTCTAAAGCTGCCTTTTCTTTTTCACCTGCTGAATTAAAAGTTCTTCCACGTTCTAAGTGGTAACGAGTTTTCACAGTACTATTTGTATTAGCGAGTTGGTGTTGAATCTCATCTAGAATTTGATGAGCTTCTCTAAATCGTGACTGTAAACTATAGGTTCTTGCTATTTGAGTTTTCAACGCCAGCTCCTCATCCGAGGAGCTAGTGTCTTTATAATTTAAAAAAGCTTTTCTTGTTTTTTCGGGATTGGAATAATCCCAAAGACGCATATATTCTTCTTTCATCTTATTAGTCCTTTCACTCATTTCTGAGGCACATGACATCAGTAGAACTAAAAGAAGAACTTGCTTCATTAGTGCCTAGTGTATGAACCTGAGTCTGAACTAGATCTTGCACCAGATCTTTGCCCACTACGCCCACTTGATCTACCACCGGAACGCCCACTAGATCTTCTATCTGAACGGTCACGATTTCCACTCATCTCACGACGACCACCATCGCGGCGACCACCATCGCGGCGACGACTACGTCTTCTATCGCTTCTCACAGGACGATCTTCGCTGTAAGAAATTGTCTTAACCATTGAATTAGCAACTTCATCAGCCGCTCGAAGACTTTTTTGAACTCCATGAACAAACATAAGCTTTAATAACTGCTCACGGCTAAGTCCTTCGAAAAAATTATCGAAGGCTTCAAATTGCTCATCTACTTGGAATTCTTCCTGTTTTTCAACTATGGCATCACGAATATTGCTGTACTGATCAAGGTGTCCAGCAACGATTTGCTTTTTCACTTCCTCTTGATCAATTTTAAAAGGCTTAAGTTGAGTTTTAATATCTCTTTCCAAATACTTTAGACTTCTCATTTCACCAGGAGAAACAAGAGTAATGGCTTTACCTGATTTACCGGCTCTTCCAGTTCGACCTACACGGTGAACATAAGATTCTCTCTTTTGAGGAAGCCCCATATTGATAACATGAGTTAGGTCCGGAATATCGATCCCTCTAGCAGCTACATCAGTGCAAACAAGAAGAGTGGTCTTTTTCGCTTTAAAAAGCTCTACCGCCTGATCTCTTTGACCTTGTGATAGGTCACCATGAAGTGCACCAGACTTGATTCCAAAAAATGCCATTTTTTCACTTAGACGGCGACAAGCATCTTTTGTTTCACAGAAAACAATTCCGTAAAAATCTGGCTCATTTAAAAGTATTAATTTTAAAACCTTTAAATGATTTGAACGATCTGTCTTATAGAAAAACTGCTCAGTAAGCTCTGAGGACTCAGTTTTCTTTTGAACCTTGATATATTCAGGCTCTTGAAGTTTTTTTGAAATAAGATTTTGAATAGGCTTTGATAAAGTAGCTGAAAAAAGCCAATGTAGACTGTTGTTTGGAACTTCATCTAACAAAGTGTCAACATCATCGATAAAACCCATCTTTAACATTTCATCTGCTTCATCGAGAATGACAACTTCAGTTTGAGAGAGATCAATCTTTTTTTGATTTAATAAATCAATCGCTCTCCCCGGAGTTGCTACAACAATATGAGCTCTTCTTAATTGATCTATTTGCTGACGATAACCAACACCACCATATACAAGTGCAGTTTGTACGTTCATATGAGAAGAAAGCTTATCAATTTCCTTTCCGATTTGATTCGCTAACTCTCGAGTTGGAGTTAAGATCAATGCTTGAATATGTTTTTTACTATCATCGATACGAGATAAGAGAGGAATTAGGAAAGCTGCTGTTTTTCCAGTCCCTGTCTGTGCTTGTCCAACAAAGTCGATATCATTGTTTATTAATAGTGGAATTGCTTGAGATTGAATCTCAGTGGGCTCAGAAAACCCCATAGAAACGATGGCCTTAGAAAGTGCCGGCGCTAATTGCTCAAATTGAAAGGCCATTATATTTATCCTTGGTTAATTGCCCCCCTAAGTATCTTAAATACCTCTTAAGCACAAGGACTATATATAATAATTACTCTAAGCCAGTTATTACTCGAGTGAGATCGTCAATAAGAAATGGCTTAATTAAAAGATGATCAGCGCCCATTTCACGAGCCTTATCTATGGAGAAATCTAAAACACCACTTATGATAATAATAGGGATATCTTCTGTAGCCTCATTACTCTTAATACGCTTGATGAGATCAAAACCTGAGCCTTCGGTCATAGCTAAATCGGAGATCACGCAATCAACAGAATTAGAACATATCTTCTCCCAAGCCTCAACCGCATGACCTGCTTCGATACAAGAATAACGAACTCGTTCAAGTTCTTTTACTAGTAATTCTCGCAATATAGGATCGTCATCGACGATTAATAAGTTTTTCATTTTAAATGACTCGTTTACTCTTAATTAAGATATAACATTGTTATCATATCATGATATGTTAAGATTTTCTTAATTAATATAAATAAATAGCTAACCCCTTATTATCTTGTAATTTTTTCAAAATATAAAGTGTCAAAAAGTAGTTTTTCAATTAAAAAGACTCCCATGAAACCTGTTAAAATTCTTATTGTTATAAGTGCGCTTTTCATAGCGAGTCTTTATTCTATAAAGTATTTTTCGGCGAAATATCCTCCTCTTTTAGGTGGCGATTTTACTATTCCCAGTACTCAGGGTGAGTTTAACCTCAAAGATTATAGGGATTCAGTGGTCCTTATCTATTTTGGCTATAGATTTTGCCCTGATGTTTGCCCTACTACACTTTCTCAACTAGCAAATATCTACAAAGACCTGGGAGAACCTAAGAACCTCAAAATTCTATTTATTAGTGTCGATCAAAAAAGAGACACACTTAAAAGTTTAGCTGAATACGTGGCATTTTTTCACAAAGACTTTATCGCCGGTACTGATAATCAAGAAAATCTTAAAAAGCTAGCTGACCAATTTGGTATACGTTACGAAATCCTTCCTCCAAAACCTGATCAACCTGACTTTTATCTTGTCGATCATTCTGCTATGACCTTAATTATTAATAAAGAGGGGCTACTACAAGATGCAATCGCAGATGGTGAGTCCACTCCTATAGCTAAAAAAAGAATTGAAAAATATCTAAAAGAGGAAATTAAATGAAGTTAATCTTATTATCACTACTTATTGCATCTACAGCTTACGGGCAAAAAATTACAAAGGAGGCAGTACGTTTATTGCCTCCAACTTCAAAAGCAACTGGTGCATTCTTTATTCTTGAGAATGATACGAAGAAAGATTTTAAACTCATAAAGGCTCATTCTCACTCCGCCAAAGCAACTGAAGTACACACTCACTTGAAAGAGAATGGTGTGATGAAGATGCGAGAAGTAAAAGAGGTCTTAGTAAAGGCGGGAGATGAGAAAATTTTTATGCCTGGAGGCCACCATATCATGCTCATGGGTTTAAAATCACCTCTAAAAGAAGGTGAAAAGATTGGTATTGAATTAGAGTTCGATAATGGAAAAAAAATAACTATCCATCCTGAAGTGAAAAAAGTCAGCAAACAAGACTATCTTAATTAGGGAATAAAATGAAAGTTTTAGTCTTAACTCTATTAACGTTCACTGTATCAGCTCACGCACAAATAGTGTCTGATGCAGTTGTGAATGCTTTGCCTTGGAAAAAGCGTGCTCACTCTGCCTATATGGTAATTGAGAATAACACCGATAAAAAAATTAAACTTCTATCAGCAAAAACAAATGCCGCGAATGAAATTCGTTTTGATTTCCGTCCATTAGGATCTAAAACCTATACCCGTATAGTAAAGAGCTTCGAAATTGGTCCAAAAGAGAAAATCGAATTTGTTCCTAGGGGAAACAATGTTTTGTTAAACGGCTTTAAGTCTAAATCATTTAAGGCCGGTGATAAGATTAATATCGAATTGCATTTCGACACAGGAAAAACCGTAACCATTCAACCAGAAATAAAAATAATTCGAAAAAAGGATATGAAATAATGAATTCAGCAAATTATATTAACGATGCAATCAAAACTGAGTCCAATGATTTTACAGCTATGGACTCAAGACTTAAAGAAAATGGTCTAAAAAGACTCCTCCACGCTGGCATTGGACTATCCACGGAATCCGGTGAATTCCTTGATGCCCTTAAGAAACATATCTTCTACGGTAAAGAGCTTGATAGAGTAAACCTTGCAGAAGAGCTAGGTGACCTTTTTTGGTATATGGCCATTGTTGCCGATGAACTTGGAATTGAGTTTGAATCCGTCATGGAGCGAAACATCCAGAAACTAAAGGCGAGATACGGTGAAAAGTTCAGTGAAGAAAAAGCTGAAAACCGAGATCTAGAAAGTGAACGATCAATTTTAGACGCACAAAACTTTAAAAACTAAATCATTATGCAAGTACAAGTAAAATACCTAGAGAATCTAAAACTTGAAGCCCTATTTGATGACTATAGAGTCATCTCTGACCAACCTGTTAGATACAAAGGAGATGGGACTGCACCGGGGCCATTTGACTATTTCTTAGCTTCAAGTGCTATGTGTGCCGCCTATTTTGTACTTGTTTACTGTAAAGCGAGAAATATACCAACCGAAGATATTTCTATCTCGCAAAATAATATCATTGATCCTGAAAACAGGTACAAACAAAAGATTGTCATCACTCTTGAGATACCTGAAAGTATATCCCAAAAAGACCGTGATGGCATGATCGCATCTATAGATCGCTGTACCGTCAAAAGAGTTGTTCAAAACAATCCCGATTTTATACTTGAAGCAAAAACAACTTTAAAAAAACAAACGAGTGCTTTTGACGACTTCATGTCCTCTGAGCAAAAATCTTTTATCAAAGGAAAAGAAAAACCTTTAGAGGAAAGTCTTAAAAATCTTTTCCAAATTATAGCTGACCTAGGAATAGAACTTGAAATATCCTCATGGAGAAACCCTATTCCCCATGTATGGTCTGTGCATATTAGAGATGCTGACTCCCCAATGTGTTATACCAACGGTAAAGGAACAACAAAAGAGGCAGCGCTGTGCTCAGCACTTGGTGAATATATTGAAAGACTGTCCTGTAATTATTTCTATGCAGATTATTTTCTAGGCGAAGGTATCAATAAAGAGAGCTTTGTCCATTACCCAAATGAAGTTTGGGTAGCGATAGAAGAAGATGATCTTATTCCCCCACAACTGATGGATGATTACTTGCGAGAAGTATATTATTTAGACGGGGAATTAACTGCGACTCATCTGCTTGATACGAACTCGGGAAGGACAGATGCAATTTGTGCACTCCCCTACATCCGACAGTCTGATCTGAAAGAGATTCTGATTCCAACTAATATTATAGGAAACCTATTTGTCAGCAATGGAATGAGTGCAGGAAACTCACAAATGGAAGCAAGAGTTCAAGCTCTTTCTGAAATTTTTGAAAGAGCTATTAAAAACAAGATTATCCTTGAAGAGATTGCCCTACCTGATGTTCCCGATGATGTATTAAACAGATTTCCGAATATCTTAGCTGGAATAAATTCACTAAGAGAAAAGGGTTATCCTATTTTTGTTAAAGATGCTTCACTTGGGGGCAAGTATCCGGTACTTAACATAACTCTCATGAATCCTAAAACAGGAGGTGTATTCTCCTCATTTGGAGCTCATCCCAGTTTTGAAGTAAGTCTTGAAAGATGCCTTACAGAATTACTCCAAGGAAGAAGTTTTGAAGGATTAAATGACTTCCCCCCTCCCACTTTAAACCCTTTCCAATTACAAGAGCATAATAATATCGTAGAACATTTTGTTGATTCAAGCGGTATTATTTCTTGGAGATTTTTTCAAAAAACTACTGATTTTGAATTCGCTGATTGGAATTTTGAAGGCAGTACGGAAGAGGAATTTGAATTTCTCATAAAAATCTTAAACCAAGATAAACTTGAATGCTATATAGCTGATTATAAAGATCTTGGTGCAAACGCTTGCCGAATATTGGTTCCAAATTTTTCTGAGATTTATCAAAAAGATGATCTTCTATGGGATAATAACAACAAAGCACTTTATTTTAGATCAAGAATTCTAAACATTCACAGCTTGAACGACTCAGAATTAGAAGAACTGGTCACCGATCTCGATGAAAGTGGTATTGATAATCATATGCCCATAACAGAGCTTATTGGTGTTATTTTTGAAGAAACTTCACCTTGGGGCCAGTCTGTTATCGCTGAAATCAAAGCTTTCTGTTTTTTGAAATTAAAACAATATGAAGAAGCTCGAATGCAGTTTGAAGAACTCAATGCGTTTTTTGATGGCACAATTGAACGTAAAAAAT
Source organism: Bacteriovoracaceae bacterium (assembly GCA_964231135.1). GTDB lineage: Bacteria > Bdellovibrionota > Bacteriovoracia > Bacteriovoracales > Bacteriovoracaceae. Next base: position 111,988 of record CAXRIU010000009.1, on the reverse strand, counting down.
TCTACCAGGCCATGGTCTTTACTCTTAGTGCGATAGACAGCGAAAGCACAAGCCTTGAAGAGCTATTACCCGCCTTCAAGCAAATGTATGGTGAGAGCTTGAGTCAAATATGTTGTGATTTAGTCTCAGGAGAACTCTCCTTTTATGGACTAGATAAAACTGATATGAATTTCAAAAATAACTTAAAGCACCAAAAGCTGATAGAGAGCTATAAAAAACTTCACGCAAAAAGAGCGGCTTCATTCAATGATTGAAAAGTATTTCTTGAAAATTCATACCCTTTTAATTGCATTGTACGCAATATCGACGGTAGTCAACTTTAACGACTTAAACTATAGCCTATTCTTTTATCCACGCTATATCCTTTCTCAGCCATGGGTTATGTTCTCGCCGGATCCACCATCTAATTCGGTAGCACTATCATATCGCTGTGGAAAGGCGATGAAATTTCAAAAACAAGAGATCTATCAAAGTTTTTGGGAGAAACAGAACGGCACAGGTAAAAGAAAGGCTCAACTACTAAAAGTCGTGCAATTAGCAGCTATAAAAAGGGAAAAACTTAAAAATAAACCAAATAGACCCAATGATTTTTTTCTATTAACTAGAGCTGAAGAATTAATTCGGAGTGAACTTAAACACCTATGCCCTGACTCTTCCCTTGAAGACATTGAGATTCATTATGAACAAATTAATTTCTTATCTCAGAAATAAATCTTACTTTAACTTATTATTGAAAGCTCAGTCCCTTTGGGTGCTTTTTATCACCTTACCTTTATGTTTCAATTTCGAAGGAATTTTTGGCACAAATAAAATTGTTATAAAAGAGCATTTTCTCTTTCACCCTTATTCTATCTCATTTTTTCTCATACAAAACGACTCTAACTTCATGGAAGTCATTGCGCTTTTTCTTACGATCGCTATTGCCGTATATCATTTATTTAGACCGTTCAATATCTCACTACTTATCCTGATGGCGTTTTTATTTCTCAATATAGAAATGTATATTTTCGCTTCATCTAATTCAGGGTGGACCATTTTAAAGAATATTTGGGTTTATCTTATTCTCGCTTACTTATTAGAAAAACTATCAAATAAGTTTAACCGAGATTCCTTCCTACTACCAATGGCACGTTACCAATTAGTAGTAATATACACGATGAGCTCACTTCACAAATTAAAAGGAACTACGTGGCTTTCAGGCGACGCGCTTAAGTTGGCTTTATCTAACCCTGAATATTCTAATATCGCTGACATATCATACCTAATCCCAGACTCTATTTTAAGTCTTACAAATTGGTTTGTGCTCTTCTTTCAACTAAGTTTTGTTTTTACCCTTTTTCTCCCCAGAGTCAATGTTGTATATATTGCGATAGGATTAGTAACTCATACAATAATACTTTTTAGTTTTGGGCTTTCGACGTTTTGGCTTGGAATGACTTTATTATTTTTTTCATTTTTGTATAGGCGAGATTTTCCTCTTTATAAATTATCCCCCCTAAATAAAACGCCACAAGAAACAGCTGCCACCACGTAATATTGGTTGTTAACAATAGAATCATGTGTAAACAAACCCCAACAACACAGGCCAGATTAAATCGTTGAAGTAAAAAAAGTAAACAAAGTCCTCCTTCAAAAAAGAGCGAAATATAATTTAGTGCTTCACTTGCAGGGAGCCTAAATACTCCTTGAAAAAATGCGGAATTTACAAAATACCAGAGACCATAACCTGCTTGCCATGCTTCGTCACCTAACCTTTCAAGCACGATATAACCATACAGATAGAAGAACATTAAATTTCTTAAAACTTGGTAGATATCCAACCGATCAATCTTTGAAAAATAAGTGATTAGAAGAAGATAACAGGCGAAAGGATAAAATCCAAATTCAGCACCTAGATTTAGATAGAACTGAAAAACGAAATATGCGACAAGGTAAAGCCAATTCGAAATCTCCTTGTATAAATGAATCCCAAACAAAATCATGAATGGGAATAAACCGATATTTGCGCCACCAATAAATTTAAAAGATGTCGGGACTAACCATTGAAGGATGGAAATAACAAGAAGATAAATATAAGGGACAAATGTCCCATAATCTCGATAGAAAAATATTATTTTACTCACAAACGTTCTCCCCAATCGGAATATTCCTATTTACTTTAACACCAGATTTATTGAGGTAATCTAAATCTATAAAAATCTTTAAATTTTCATTTGCACAAAGTTGTTTAACAAAATCTAGCAATTCATTTTGCTGAGTATATCTAATATCGAACACTGTTTTTTTCAATCTTGTTTTAGCTGCGATATTTTCAAGTACAGACTTTCCCTCGAGGTATTCTTTAATCTCATTCGCACTGGGGATGTTTTGTCGACGGGCTAAATTATTAAAAACTGAAAACAAAGCCAGATCACGACTAAGACCTACTATATACGCATTTGGCGGTTCATATAGCATGACCTTCTCACCATTATCTTTAACACCGATAATTTCAATTTTATTTAATACCCAAAACCTATCCTCAAAAAAGGTAAACAGATTAACTTGAGGAAGAAATAGCCTTTCACCTATAAATTTAAGTTCATCCGAAAAAATGTTCGTTTGAAAAACGGGATAACTGAATACCACTAAAGTATAAAAAATCACGAATACAGGTATAAATCTCATTCAATATTTACCGGATAAACCATCCGCCACCATTTAAAATCAAAATCTTCTGTCATATCAATTGCCATTTGAGCAACCATGAATGACTCAAGAAAATAAAATTTCACTTCCTCTTTCGAAACAATTTCAGAATTCACGACAAGGTTTGGTACATAATCAGACGAAAAGACTCTACTTAAAAGTTTCGAGACTAAAATTCGGCTGCCTACTCCATGACAAACTCCATGAGACTGAGAATCTAATTTTTGATCAAAAAATGTTTTTAAAAATTTAGTATTTTCCTTTTCTAACAACGCAGCCCCTATCGCTCCATGACACCAATCTTGCCTCAGAAAGTCATCTCCTTGATAGATTCGAGGTAATTTACCCTCGAGGGAAGTATCTAACAACACAGGAAAAAGTTGTTGATAAAAACCTCTTAGTTCGTCGATTTCATATTCTTTTATCATATAAAGAATACTCGCAAGACCGTGAGAAAATCCTAAATATCCACGTTCAGCTAAAAAAGATTCTCCCTTTTTTTGAACCTTTTCAACAAAATGCTCTTTAACAGTTTTTTTCAAGTCAATTGGTAGATAAGGATAAATTACAAACCAACCTGTTACGCCATACAAAAAATCTAAGACATGATTTTCATATATTGTTTTTTCTTTCTGAATACAAAAATATTTGTGTAAAATTTTTAGAACAAGTTCATCGTCAATAATTTTTGAGTTTGTTTGCTCCTCAAATAAATAATTTATCCAAAGTATACCTAAAGGGCCTGCATGGAATGAGGTTTCCTCGTACAAACTATTTATTCCCAGTAGCGCCTTTTTCAAACACAATTGGGTCTGTAGTAATTTTTTACTTTGACCAGTTTTCACCCACTGCGATAGAAAGTATAGCGCTAATCCTCCCTGCCCGCTCAAAAGCTCCACATTTTCACGTTGAGTATAGGCCTGAACTTCTTTTGACAAGTATGGAGTCAAACTTGTTTGATAATTTAGAATTTGTCTTTCCAAAAAATTAATCCTTTTTTCTCTAACGTCTTAAGTGCAGCGAGAACAACTAAACCTGTTAGCTCACAATCTTTAGAAATCTCTTCAACAGAACGAGTTCCATCAACAAAACTCCAAACTCTTGCAATTTCGTCCTCTAAAAAAAACATGTCATTATAAATAAGTATTTTAAACGAATACACATGTAAAATAAATTGAGAAACTACCAAGGGGTTACGAGAGGCTATCATTTAACAATAGTTCCTTTATAGATTCTGAAAATTCATAAGTATTTAGAGATTCGATTGCAGTTTTAAAATGAGTGCTAATACTTTTGGAATGTTCAACCAACTGATCACGAGAGTAATATTTTTCTACATTATTAAAATTTTTCTCCTCTCGATCAAGATAACATCCTTCCCACATAATTTGTGCTCTAGCTAAAGTCGGAGACAGGAAGAATTCAATTAGATCGCTACTATTAATTTTGAAACAATTCTCTCCACTAATATCAGAACAAAATGCCGATGAGTGAGTCAACGTCGCTCCTCCTGCATTTTGCCACTGTGCAAGGGAAAGATTGAAATCATCAAATGGATCAAAACTAAAATTTACCAGAAAGGCCCCTGTTGGATCCACAGAATTTACCCAGTTCTCACCCAAATCACCATGATAAACAAAATTAAGCCACTGAACACTCTTATCAACCTTAAAATCTGTTTTCTTGAACAATGGAGCGCATATTTCAAGGGTTAGCTTTTCCTTTCTAATGCTTCCAAGGTAGTTTAAAAAACTGACAATTAACTTAAAATTCTTTAAAGTACTGGCACGTCCTGAATAGATAAAACGCTTAGCTTTTTTTATATCTAAGGGCACTGCCTCGATTCGCGAATACAGACTATAACGATCTACCACATTTATATCATTAAGATTAAGCCCATAAATATTTGATAGCCTTCTGGCAAAAGACTGAGAAAGCGTCCATATCCTATATTTTTGATTTTTGGGAAGGTAATGGATATACGAAAAATCACTTAGTAAATTACCCAAAAACACGATATCTACGTGGTTTCCACGTGGCCACAAAAGATTACACTGGTCACAAAATATCACAGGAGTTAGACCCCATTTTTCTTTAAAGACGCTCTGTAAATCTTTCTCCAACCGTAGAATACTTCGGGAGCTAATCACTTTCTTTTCGATCTAATACTCCTTTGAATTCTCCTTGCAATATTTAAAACTAGGTTATTATAATCAGCAGGGGGAAACAAACAAAGCCTGAAGACTTCGATATGAATTAGTCGTAAAGCCAAATAGCAATCCGGTTTTTTCAGGTTATTATTTACCACCAGCTTTTCAAATAAACTTATATTTTTCTCTAACTCTGAGGCCATCGTTTTTGCTCTCCCCTCTAGAATCTTCATTAGAGGGTTAGCGTTATTACCACGAATAAATTCATAAACCTGCTTTTCCAAAGTATGTGTAGATTTTTGAGTATAATGTCCCACTTTTAAATCGATTAAATTCTCATCCAAAAGAAAATAAGCTAAAAAAGCGAGATAGACGATCTCACCTGGTGAACCAAAAAGTGGATATCGATGAGTTGTAAGACTCATAACCAATCTTTTTATCTCTTGATAATTACTGCTCATTTTTATATTGGAATCAATATATAGTTTCTCACCTTCTTCATTGATATATTTATCAGGCTCGGATCTATAGTCAGTTTCAGAAACTGTAAAAATATTTTTGAAGAATTCGTGCTTTATAATTTTTTCTTTAATTTCCAAAAACTTATTTCTATCTCCAAAGACTCGTAATCTTAATTCAGGCTTTGGAAAATGATAAGAAATAAAATAAAAAGGAAGGTCAATGACCTCTCTTCTCAATTGGGAAATAGCGAAACTTTCCATGAGGTTATAAGGACCGCTGATCCTCAATTCATTGATTTTGATTTCTTTGTTGAATTTAATATTAACTTCATCTTTAAACGGATAAAAATTCAAATCATCGACTTTGGAATCTGTAGAAAAATGGAAGCTTATTTCATGGTGCCTATCAAGACAATCATCTGTTACTTCTTCTGTAATGGTAATAATATCATCTTTGACTTTCAATATCTGTGCTAATGAATATTTTGAATCTCTATGAACTAATAATTTTCGGTCTCCCTCTATGACTCGAAATTGACTGGGAAGATAGTTTAACGCTGTAGAGATTTCACCTTTTTTAATATTCCACGTTTCAGGAAAAAGAATAAGACCACGATAGCTGATGCGCGGGATATGAGGCGTTTTCAGCCAGGCGAGGTCAATAAATAATCCATCGTTAAAATAGGTCTTACTGAGCGACGCAAGAAACTTCCATATTATATTAGAATCATTCTCTGCTAAATAATTCGTAGTCAGTACAGGTAAAACACGTTTGTTTAGATTTTTGGAAAATAGGACTATTTCTGAATGGGAAGCATAAATATATAAATCGTCTAAATGAATCTCTGTACAACCATCAGGCACGGTAGTGCCGTCAACGCTTAGAGCATACTTTGTTACTTTAGGCCTTGACTGTAAGACATCTTTTTTCCCAGAAGAGATTAAGTCAAAATAAAGAACTTTACTACCGGACTCCAGTGGCGGCTTCCATGTATCGTCTTTTGCAAGTGTTTCCGCGATAACTCGAAAACCTTTAAATGATGACCTAAAAAATTCAACAAAAAATTTGTCTGAAGTGGGAGTCATCACCACACTATAATCTTGAGATAGATTGGTCGGAGTAGACTTTTTATGTTCAATAAAAAAATCAATGTCTTCCTTTGAAAGCTCCACCTCCTTAGAAGTTGAGCATGCAATTTCCATAAATTTTTCTCTTATTGGTAATATTCTTTTGTCTACCTCTGATACAAGCTCTTGTTTTGAAGTCTGCATGGGGACCGAAGTCCCAATAAAGCTTTACGTAGTTCAATTGGCCTGGCATCCACTAAATCAAAAAGTTCTTTTCTAATATTTTCAATCCAATAAATCGATCTATTGACATGGTTTCCATTTAAAAATCTAAGCTGAAACAACGTCGTTGCAATATCACTTAACTCTTTCTCGGAAACTTCAGGCTCGCTAAGATGAAAACTCAATTGAGACTTTTTTAAAGTATTGTCATAAGGGTTGATATCAGAAACTAAGCTTGAACAATTCTCTTGAACAAAAGTTTTTTGCTTTGAAAATCCACACTGATAAGAATTTGCATATAAATATCCTCCCTCAAACTCTGTCAAGATTGGATCTCTCACTCTTCTCAAGCTTGCAATGTCCTCAGTCGGCTCTTCATCAACTAATTTGATACTCGAAGATTTATAATTATTGTTCTCTCCTAGTACCAGTGAAGCATCCCCAGAAAAATTCTTATATGGGCTACACCTAGATGTTGCACGCATTAGATAATTCAAAACAGATATTTTTTGCTTCAACGAAAAGCTTTCTTCACCAGCTAATTCCTCAAATAATAGTTTATTTTCTTGAGCAAGTAGTTTTCTAAAGCTTGTATAAGGAGTCGACCAAAAACAGGCTTCAAAATGAGAAGAATGTGCTAAATCATGATACAGTTTGCGCTCAAATCGGGGCAACCTAATAAATGCGCAATTTATCTTTAATTTATTCAGCTTCAACTCCTAAGAATAGTTTCCCCCCTAATAGTTTCTCGAAGTTGTAACAAGGAACTCTAAGGACTAAACGGTCAATAACCTTATAGGGGTTTTCCTTAATTTTCATTATATCGACAAGAATACTTTTTTTATCTGACCTCATAAAATAAAAAATACCGCCAAAATACTCAAACAATAAAATATTAAAGTCTTGCCTCTCCCACCAATCATCATTTAGAAGTGTTTGAGGTACTTCTTCTAATTTTATACTAATTGAAGAAAATTCTTCTAGATCGGAACTATCGCCGACAGAAATGGATCGCAAATCAGCATTGTCCTTATCCAAATATGCACTGTATACATGACTAAATTGTCTATTTTTTAAGACCGCCCTATTGTGGCTGTTGAATATTACCGGTTCTTTTTTCACCAGACTTGTGCCATTTCCACCAATTGCTTTAATAAACCTATCAACTTCCTTATTTCCACTATCTGAAGGGTAATACTGATTTTGAGAAAGGTTTTCTTTGCAGAATCTTGAAGGAGGTCCAGCATAGATTCCATAATTCCAAAAACGAATTTCGCCAGAAAAAAGTTGAAATGGAATCATGCATATATTAAAACTTGAATTCAATTCATTATAGATTTCTTCTAACTTTTGATCTTCCAATTTAATTTTTGGTAATGGGAGCTCTTGATTAATCTGGCTAAACTCCTCGATGCGATCTAAGCATTTGGTAGCGATAAACTCTATTTTTTGAATATCAAAAAAATCTTCAGATAATACTCCATACCCATAGCTCCAAAACTCTCGCGCGAAAGCAGGCGTGCCCATCAAACTTAATTGCCGATCAGACAGCACACTTAATTCTGGAGCAAGTGCCACTAGTCTTTGGCACTCAGTATCTGAGAAGATTGACCAATGAACCCCTAAATATTGAGATTTTCTTAATTTCTTGGACAAATATTCACCTCCAGACCACAGTTGTCCATTTCCGGCACATCGTATATGGGCAAACTATGAAGATATGTTATAATTTTCTCATGGAAAAGAAGAAGAAACTACCCCTAGGCGAAGTCAAAATAAAAAATATTGACGATATGATTGAGGAATTGGGTGCTAAAGTCATCGCTGACGATTCGATGTTAACTAGTAAATCATATGAAGCATACGGTGTAACATATGGGACAACTTCCGGCTGTTCTACTTCTTGCGGAAGCTCAACATCTTGTTGTTAATTAAAACAATTAACCGATAATATCTACTAAATCCAAGTCCCTTAAGCTTGATTCAATTTCTTGGAATCTTGATTTCACTTCAGATGAATCATAGTCATCATATGCAGCTTGAAAATCGTCAAGAAGTCGATCAAATTTAAATTGCTCAGCTTGCTCTACTCTAGAGAAGAACTCTGCTATTGCACCTGTAAGTATAATTACTTTGTCACCGGTAATATTAAAAAATATTAACTCCGCCTTATCTGCGTCGTACACTATATGTGAGTCTGGTTTAAAGCGCATTTCCATAAAACTATTTTAAAGCCAATTTATACCAAACACAATGCTTATCTTCGGTTGGGTAAGGCTGATATGTATCATCTCTATCAAACTTGAGTCCAACTTTCTCCATCACTTTTCTTGAGCCAGTATTGACTGCCATTGCACAGGCCCAAATATTTCGACAATCACTATAACTACGAGCAAGATCAATAAAATTATGAGACACTTCTGATGCGATTCCTCTTCCCCAGTACAACTTTTTCAACCTGTAACCGAGTTCTAAGTTTTCAATATCATCAGGATGATCCTTTAATGGTCTTAAATGAAACCATCCCACAAAATCGTTTGATTCATTTTCAAATGCTAACCAATAGCCATATTTGGATTCAAATTTATTATTCCACTCCAGCATAACTCCATTAGCTCGAGCAATTTCTTTGTCATCACTAGGTGTGCCATTTGTTAAGTATTTCATAACTTCAGGGTCACTATCTAAATCTCTCAAATATTTGTCATCACCTGCTCTATATTTTCTCAAAGTAACTTGGTTGGTTTTCATACTTCACGCCTCGTTTGCTAAGCTTACAATCGTATCTAAAATTTTTTGATGATCAGCTGAACTTAAGTCTGGACGGCTCACAACCATCCTAAAGTAAGTGCCTTTTTCATCCTCTGAAAAGTTAATAAAACCTAGACCTCGCTCTAACATTTTTTCCCGGACAGTTTTCATATCCTTGTTTTTCAATCGAAAGCAGATATTTACAAATTGCGGCTCAAACATAAGTTCCAATTCATTAAAAGTCGTTACCAATCGGCTAAACTCCTGAGCACTTTCAATCATGGCATTAACTCTTGCCTCTAACCCTAGCCTTCCTTCCATCATCCAACTTAACCAGAGTTTCATAATATCAGGTCTTCGCCCACATTGGAGTGACTTAGGTCCTTGATCGATTTCATTATCCTCTTCATGAAAAAGATAACTATCATTACCAGAAGTCAGAGTTGATTTTAGAAGCCCTCTGTTTTTAATCAACAAAAACGCACATGTTAAATTCATTCCAAGAATTTTATGAAAGTCCCAAGAAATCGAATCACAATGGGAAATACCTTGAACTTTATAACGATATTTTTCGCTTAAGAGAACACTAGCACCATAAGCACCATCGATATGAAACCATAGATTATGCTTCTGACAAATTGCACCTAATTTATCTAGATCATCAAACGCCCCTTCAACAGTGGTTCCCGCAGTAGAAATAAGCATAAAAGGCTTATGCCCCTGACTTTGAAGTTCATCCAAGGTCTCAAGCACCGTATCTGCCTGCATGATCCCTTTTGAATTAGTTTTCACTTCGACTAAATTTCTGTGTCCAAGCCCTAAAATATTAGCAGCACGTTTAACTGAGTAATGAGCATTATCAGCACAAAGAATAATAGGTTTCAACTCTCCGTATCCAAGATACCCCTCTTCTTTTACTTTCGGAAAACGGGTATTTCTGGCTACCATCATCGCTTGCAAATTAGAAGCTGATCCTCCACTAGTCATAACTCCATCGGCCTTCACATCTTCATTCCATACAAATTTTGAAATTCGTTCGATCATCTGTTGCTCCATTAGAGTTAACACAGGAGCCACCTCATAGGTAAACATGGAGGTATTTGAAACGGTGGTTAAAAACTCGCCAACGATGCTTGAAAGCTCAACTTTTGACCAAAGCTGATTCATATATTTTTTATGAATAGTATTCGTAGAATATTTAAAATAATCAGATACAAAATTTTTAATTTCGAGCGAAGAGACACTATTTTCTTGGAGTTCTAAATTAATTCTTTCTCTCAGCTCATTGGGATGTAAAAGACTGCTAGGCTCCTGCCGCTCTGCAGCTTCATAAAACTCTAATCCAGCTGCTATTAATTCTTTATAAATCGCTTTCACCATGACTCCTTCTCACAAACTTCACGCTCGAGCGTAGGCTTTTTTTAACATATTTGTTAGCCTCATTAAATGAATATAATTTTATTTCGCGCGTTTATTGCAGGCTTTGTGACTTTATCTTTGGAAATTTTGGCCCCACGGTTATTGGCTCCCTACTTCGGAGTTTCTCACCTCACATGGACAACATTAATTTGTGTCTTCCTCACTGCAATCAGTATTGGCTACTCACTCTCAGCATTTACTCAATACAAAATAAAAACTATTACGGTGATCAATATTATATTTCTCTGTTTATTGCTAATTCACCCTTCAATCTTTACTGTAACGAGTAGCCTCACTTCAAGTCGCATTTTTAATTTGATAGTTTCTTCATTATTTTTTGCCCCAAGTGCCATACTGCTATCTTATCTATTTCCTTTTTATGTTTCCTCTATCAATATGAGCGCTAGAAAAGCAAGCGGACTAATTTCACTTTTTGGAACAATGGGTAGTGTCATTGGTGCTACTTTTACAGGAACGGTGTTTTTTCAATATTTGGCCAACTCTCAAATTATTTGGGTCTTACTTATTTTGAGCTTGTTCTTAATTCCCATCAAAAAATCTATCATATCTGGAGTGGCCATTATCTTTTCAATTATTTTGTTGAATCAAAAGTCTCCACCCTACAAATCAATCTATCAACCACTACGACTTGAAACCAAAGGTGACTTCTTACTATTGTGGACAGGAATAGGAGCTCACAACAAGATTAATTTAAAAACTCCCAGAAAACCTATTGCTAGGTACACCCTCGATTCTTTGAAGGCGGTTCAATATTCTCATTCTCTAAAAAATGTATTGGTTCTCGGAGCTGGAGCCAATACATTTGGAAGTGCAATTTTAGAAAAATTTCCTCATGTTAGTATTGATGCTGTTGAGATCGATCCAGTTATAAAAGAAATTGCTCTAAAGGAATTTTATGCCAATCCTAAAGCGAATTTTATCATTGAAGAAGCGAGAGTTTTTTTAAAAGAGAATACCAAGAAATATGATGTGATTTTGCTTGATAGCTATCACGGCATTGCGCCGGCCCCCCACTTATTTACCAAAGAATATTTTGAGCTTGTCCAGAGTTCACTAGAAGATAACGGAATTGTCATCGCTAATATCCCCAAATTACCTAAGTTATCTCGTATTGATACCTTGTTGAATACTTTTCAAAAAAGTTTTGCGTCAACTCTTCAAACGACTTCAATGTACAGTATCGTGTTGGTTGGAAGCAATACCCGACTCAAAAAGACAAATTCTTTTTTTGATGAACTCTCTCCTGGTAAATTTCAAGAACTCATAACTGATTCATCAATAATTCATACCGATGCTCATCCATTATGGTTTTAAGTATTTGCAAGCGGTTAACTTTTTGTTAGCGTTTACCTATGCAAATAATTGAACTTTATAATAAGTTTAACAAGCTTCCACTAGGCAAAAGTCTTTTTATGAAAGCTGTCTGCCTCAAAGCTCCCTACTTTTCAACCATACATCCAGAGCTCTTAGAATTTAGTGAAGGTATTATCAAAATCAAATTAAAAAAAAGGCGCAGTGTATTCAATCACATTGGAACAATTCATGCGATAGCAATGTGTAATCTAGCAGAACTTTGTGCTGGGCTTGCCATCGATTCTACTCTTCCAAAACACCTACGTTGGATACCCAAAGGTATGAGCGTGGAATACCTTAAAAAAGCAGAAACAAGTTTAATCGGCTCTTGCCAAGTCTCACCTCAAGACATTGTTGAAGGTGATAACAAAATCGAAGTTAAAGTTTGTGATAATTCAGAACAAATTGTTTTTCGTGCCTATATAAATATGTACGTCTCGCAAAAAGGATCAAAATGAAATTAATGAGTGGAATTCTTTTTTTACTTAGCATTATGCCCCAAGGTCATGCTGCTCTTGAGGATGCAAAGAACTTATACCAAGTGGGAAGAAATCGCTGGGAAGTTGAATGTTTCGACGGTCGCTATCAAAATGTCTCAACGAGAGATATTCTGTCTCAAAATTTGTGTCAAAGTGTAAACAATCAACCGAACCTTTGTTACCAAGTTTCTACCCAAAGACTAAGACCAACTCAACATGACGATCAAAACGAAATTTTTGAACTGGTTAATGCCTGTAAAATGACCTTAGTAGATGCACCAGCTTGTATCGATTATACGATCAAAAATGTACGCCAGATGGAAGTTGACGAAAGAATCGAAGTAATCGATATCATCAATGTATGTGCAAACTCACACCCTTCGACTCAAAAAAACTTAATGCATGCGAAAGCCACTTTGCGTACTTTTGAATTAGACGAGAGAAGTGAATTTATTCCATTTATTAGGTCCATTAATAATTCGACAATGTTTGGCTTTTCTTGTCTTCAAGCTGCGCAAAGAGGATTAAGAACTTTTGAAATGGATGATGCTATGGAGTATCTTCAGGTTGTAAATGCTTGTTCGAGGGCAAGTCAAAACACTACGAGTTGTATTAATTTTGCTAAAAACAATCTTCCATCGTTTCAATATGATGAAAGACATGAGGCCATTAATATTATTCGTCAGTGTCTTTAAGAAGCTTTTTAATATCAGCGCTCAGTTCATTCATGGCACGAGCGCTGGCACTATTATAAATCCCACGTAATTTTAAATTTTGATCCACCAAATAAACACTCTCTGAATGTACAAATTGATCCGTATTTTTATTTGGGTCTATCTCCAGATCTGCCTGAAGTTGTTCTCTCGCTAGATCATAAATGACCTTTCTTTTTCCCCGCACCAGATGCCAATTTGAATGGTTTATTTTATACCTATCAGCAAATTCCTTCAGGATTTCATGCGTGTCTATATTGGGAGTCACAGAGTAAGAAACGATGTCTAAGCCTATCGGCTAAAGTTATGAATTTATAAAAAAAAGATGTGAAATGATCAGATTCTCGTGCTCAAAAAGTAATTATTAAAAAACAATATATAAGATTCATCCCAGCGGTCAGCGAGACCATATTGCTCAAGTAAATCAATTTCATGGCCAATACTTGTTTGATCAAATTTTATCCTATTACCTAAATGGTAGGAACTACTTCCACAATGCATTTCATGGCACCAATGTCGAAAGCTCTGCCACTCTTCTCCGGCAAAAGGGATCCAGCGCATTTCATCAATAAGCCCTGTCTTAATCATTGGACGTAAGTAAAAGTTTGAGTATAAAGTCCCTTGCAAATAAGTTTGCTCATAACGAATAAAAGCATTCATCATCAGCTTTAAATCATTTTCTTGATAGAATTCGCGCAAGTTCTTGTCATCAACTATTGAACGAGTGTAATGAATACCACATTCCTTAAAGGCGTAGAGAGACCAAGTTAATTGTAGGAAAAGATCCTTGGAGTACTTCATTAAATTACGAGAAGCTAATGTAGAATTTAATCTTAAAAGCCTTCGCAAACCTTTGCCTTTAATCAGCTTCATGTCTTCGATTCCATACTTATCGCCTTTTTTCCAAAAGCGATAACGAGGAATTCGTCCAAGATGAAAAGAAGCATGGGAATAAATATAGCTGATTAAATTTAACCTATTGAGGGCATTTGTGCCGTCATTTAACTCATAATACTTTTGAGTGATCACACTATTAAGTACCGCCTCATCTCTAGATTTGATTGATAAGGAATTTAAAGATGCATTCAATTCTCTAAGAGCAAAACTTTTCCAGAATTCGCGTCCATTTTCTAGCGAACAGCTCGCATATACTTGAGAGACCATTCCCAAAGAAATGAATAAAATAATATATTTCACAATCGCTTCCTTCTGGTTAAGTACATACTATATTTTTGCCAAAAAGAAAGAAATCTTAAAGAGTTTAATCCTTACATTTTCTTTTCAAACTCGTTAAAATGCCATTATGAATGAATATTTAGAACATATCACTCCCTTAACTCTCTACATCATAACAGTTATTTCACTTAGTGGATTTTTTCTTGTTTATGGTGTTTTTCAAATTAAAAAAGCGAAGAATGAACGTTTAAAAAACGCTAAATCGCAAGATGTCTCAGAGGCAGTAGAAACCGACGCGGGCGACGAGGACTCTGAGAGTCTAATGCGAAGAGCTGCTCTTCGCTCTATCGTTAGTCGTTTTGATTTTATTCAAAAAGTTTATATTCCAGCGATTATCATCCTCTCCATTTTCCTAATAGCAATCCCGCTGCTTCCTACGATTTCAGCCAGCTATGTTACCCTATTTGCAGGTGTACTCGCCGTGCTTGTAGGTATCGCAGGAAAGCCATTAGTTGAAAATATTATTTCAGGAATGGTACTGACCTTCTCTCAACCTATTAGGATTAATGATACAGTTATCATTGATGGCCGTTATGGTACTGTTGAGAAAATCAACCTTCTCTATACAACGATTAAAATTTGGAATTGGCGTAGATACATCATCCCAAATAACAAACTTTTACAAAAAGAATTTGAAAACCTCAGTCACGGCGAGGAGATGGAATGGGCCCATATTAATTTTTTTGTCGCACCGGACTCTGACCTTGAATTGGTAAAAAAGCTGGCCAAGCAATCCATGCGTGATTGTAAGTACTTAAAGGAAGAAGAAGAGGCTCCTTCATTTTGGGTTATAGCAATGAATCAAGACTCTATCGAGTGCTGGGTCGCTGGCTGGGTCGCTGGCCCCGCTGAGGCTTGGGCGCTACGCTCTAAAACCCGCAAGAATTTAATTAAAAATTTTAGCGAGGCAAAGATTAAATTTCAGATGCAAAATACGAACATTAAAATGGACTCAAACACTCAAATACCGCTAAATAGTCAGCTATAATTTCCGATATGTATATTGATGAGATACTACTGGCTTTTTTTAATAATTCTTATTGCCTGCGGCAAACCTCCTGTTGAAGAAGATTCCCTTCAAGTCAAAGAGATCCAAGCCGCTGCATCAGAGGACTATTTTAAATCGACTCAAACCATTCAAATTAATGTTTATTATGAAGAAGATGCTAAACCTTTCACAGGTCAAACTTTAGGAGGACTAAAATATTGGAATATCCTAGAGAGTAATCTGCGCACTATTTTCCAATACCGATCATCACCACCAAATCTTGTTATACCAAAAGAGCTTGATGAAATGAATTCCCTAGCAAAACAAGACAAAAAAACTTGGAGTGCAAATGATGTACTCAAGCTTCATGATCAAACTCAAGTACCTTCGATTCAAAAAGGTGAATCACATTTTTATATCTATTTTCTGAAAGGTAATGCTGAGGACGGAGAATCTATAATTGGATTTAGTATCAACGGCACACCTATTATTGCCATTTTTAAAGATGTCATTAGAAACTCAGGTGGCTCGGTAGTCCAAAAATACGTTGAACAAAGCACTATCGTTCACGAAATGGGACACGCCCTGGGCCTAGTTAACAATGGAGTACCATTGGCCAGCGACCATCAAGATCAAGAGCACGGCCATCACACCAAAAATGAAGATTGTATCATGTATTGGTTAAACGAAGGCCAAAGTGACCTCGCTCAATTTGTTGGAAAGTATATCTCTTCAGGAAGCACCATTATGTGGGGCCAAGAAGTTCTCGCTGATGTGGAGAAAATTAGCCAATGACTAACTGATAACACTTAGTTTATTGAGAACTTTTTTCACTGGCAGCATCTGTAATACATACTTTTCGACCAAATATTTTTGAGTATTTTTTGAAACGATACCAGTTACCTCAGCGCTTTCTCCATACATTCTGATGCTAATGGACTTAACTCCTTCAAAAATATTCCTAACTTTTTCTTCAACCTTTTTTACTTTTGCCAAGTTTCTTTTCACTATTTTTTTCGAAATTCTGACCTGATTCTCAACTTCCATGATACCAGGTTGTTTGGAAACAAAATTTAAAATCTTTCTCAAAATTCTTTTACTTGAAATACTACCTTTTAAAATTGCTTTATCATCTACGACTTGTGCTTTTATTGTTCGGTTCATTTCAGGCATTAAGTTTTTCACAAAAACCCGAATTTTTCTTTCAATTTCCTGCTCAGTAGTATGTGTGATATTTATAATTTTAATATCAGTCGTAATAGTTTTTTCAACCCCCAACACCTTGTTGGCTTCTTTCAGTGAAGCTTCTTTTTCGTACAGAGATTTTACTTTCCCCTCGAGGAATACAAACCCCTCAATGACTTTAACTTTAATACCTCGCAATGGGTTTCTCATTAGAAGATGAGACTTAACCATTTCTGCTAGACGCTTGTCAGCCCTAGTTTTCCCTACAGTATTTTTGTGAGTTTTTAAAGCTTCAATTAAGAGCTCTGTTACATTTTCAGCTTCTGCAGGCCAATCAAATACACCTTGTAATCCCTGTGCATACAAATTTTGATAAAATTCATCTGGATGTTTATTTCGTGCTAGCAGAAAGATAGGTAGCAATTGAAACTGCTGAACAACTTCTGAAATAAAGTGTATATCAGAACTTACCTCTTTTTCATCAATCATAACCGAGATAGTTTTCTTATTTAATAATGCTTCAAGATTGTTTTTATTAGCAAAAATAAAATTTAGATTCAAATTTTTATCCATAGCTCCAATCTCATGTATAACATCTCTTTTACCAACAACGATAATATTTGGTCTTGAGTGCGATTGGAGATCCAGTACTTTTGCCAATTCTGGCTCAATCTTCTTTTTAATTTTCTTCTTTTCTTTATTTTCTACAACGGCTGTTTTCATGATAAATCCTTTTTTTACTGAGTTTTCTTAATATGCCCGTAATTGAGGATGGCAACGATTAAACTACCTCCCAGGACATTACCTAAAACCATTAGTGCAATACATTTAATACCGTGAAGCCAATTAGCATGATCATCTACCAGCAACCCATTAAAGATCTCAGCTGATCCAGCAATCGAATGGTGAAGCCCGCCAAGACCAATAATAAAAGTTACGATATAAATACAAAGCACCTGACTGCTAGCGGGAGGAGTGGCCATTACTAACCACCCACCTTGGGCCATAAGCCATCCCGCCAAAACAGAACTCACGAGGATTTCTCCTGTTTCAAAATCCATCAAGTGGTGAGCAACTTGAACCATACCATCTGTTGCGCCAATAACGGACTTTCCATAAAACAGAAGAATCGATGCTAAAAATGTTCCTATCATATTACCGGTCAAAACAATTCCCCATAACTTAAACAAGGACGGAAATTTGATCTTGAGATCAAGGACCGGATATAGTGCTTGTGCTGTCTGTTCAGTAAATAATTGAGTGCCTGACATAATACAGACCACAAAGCCAAGTGGATAAACAAACGCAGCAGCTAACCTTTGCACCATTAAGTGCTCCCCCATAGTCAACTGCGCCATTACTCCTACACTCATCGCTGCAAATCCTAAAATAAGACCTGCTGAAATAGAAGATAATAGAAGGGAGAGCTTTGACCTCTTATGTTGTCTAAGTCCCTCTTCGATTGCTTTTTCTAAAATATCATCCGGGTGTCTTACAGACTCATCATTTCTCTTAATGATGACCGGAGTGTATTTTCTATTTTCTTTTCGTCTCTCTATTGTTCTCTGAGTGTCCTCAGAATTATAGATTTCTTCACCGTTTGGTGAAACGATTGATACTTTCTTATCCATGATTGCCCCCTTGTTTTAGTAAGGGACTTTTCAGTCTAGCTGGCTTCTGAGCATCCATGCTGATTTCTCATGAATATTCATTCTTCCAGTTAAAAGGTCTTTGGTAACTTCATCTTTAATAGAATCTGCCATCTCAATAACTTCATAGGCTTTACTAGAAATCAATTCATGCGATTCAGCAAGTCTCTCTAGCATATCATGAGTTTTCTCAGTTTTTTCACTTCCATCGATAGATGAAATTTCCATAAATTCTTTGAATGACCCAGGAGCTCTGTGTCCGATGGCCCTAATTCTTTCTGCGATATCGTCTACAGCTTCTGCTAATTCTTGGTATTGCTCTTCAAACATCGTATGAAGTTGATGAAATCTTGGCCCCGTCACATTCCAATGGAAATTCTGAGTCATTAGATACAAAGTATACGAGTCGGCTAATATACTAGATAGCCCAATCGCAACGTCTTTTGTCTTCTCTCTATTAAATTCTTTCCTCATAATTTGTCTCCTCGTGTAAGTAAAGTTCAAGTTCTGTTTGACATTTATTAGTCAAGGGATGGTTCATGTCCCTCACAAACTAAAAATACCTACAATCATTATGCCATATCCGTATATAAATAAAATTACATATACTATTAGATATACATAATATAAAATTTATATATGTATAAAATAAACTTCAACCACCTCTATTACTTTTTAACCATTGCCAACGAAGGTTCTATCGTCAAAGCGGCAAAAAAACTTCATATAACTCAGCCCGCTTTAAGCCATCAATTAAAATTATTAGAAGAAGATTTTGGTAAGAAGCTTTTCGATCGAAAAGGCAGAAAACTTGTTTTAAACGAGCACGGTATATCAGTTAGGGAATACGCTAATAAAATATTTCGCTTTTCTGAGGAAATGATTCAGTCGTTAAAGTCTGATCACTCTGACTATATAAAAATTGTGAAAATAGGTATACTCCCATGGATATCTAAACAATTAGTTTTTAAAATCGTTAAGCCACTTATTTCACAGCCCCATATTCAAATCGAATTTGTTCAATATGATTTAGAGAAAATGCTCAAGGATTTAATCTCCAAGGATATAGATATTATCTTAGGAGACAGTCCATTCTCTGGCAGAACTAAGGCCTTGCAAAGTCATCGTTTAAATTTAGAGCCTATAGTTTGTGTGGCAAGCGCAAACCAAGCAAAACTTATAAAAGCTAAGGGTAAATTTCCAAAAAGCCTTAACAATACTAAACTTCTCAATTTAACTCAAAAATCGTTTTTTTCAGATAAAATTGATCAATACATTAATAAACATAGTTTAAGTGTTATTCGGAATTCACAGTTTGAGGACTTGGATCTTCTTAAAGCGTTCTTACTTAGAGGGAAGTGGATAAGCTTTCTTCCAAAAAGTTCAGTTGAAAAAGAATTAAAGAGTAAGGATCTAATTAACCTTGGTGAACTGCCTGTATTAAAATCATCTTTATGGGCCATTACTCATAAAGACTTTAGTAATGACAGTTCACTGGCGAAAATTATTCGTAGAGGATAAATTGCTTAGTTGTTTTAGATATATGAATCAACAAGTGTTATATCTGTTACCTTACAACTAGCATCGATGATCACTTCCCATGTCATATGCCATGGCCACTGTTCAGGACTATCTGATGGTACAACTGAGGCTTCTACCTCAAAAAAGCCATCTCCCATATAAGTGACTGAGTCATCCATTCTGTTATCAAAAACTAATTCTTGAGTTGCAAGTTCTGCAACAACCGCTTCCCTAACCTTTTCTTCACAGGTTTGGCCAAAAGCATTAAAAGTTATAAGCATTAAAATCGCGATAAAGATTTTCATAATTTTCTCCCTAGCACTATTAAATAGCTATCTTTTCAGATACTGTCTTTAGACTATGTAATCATTTCAATTGAGGAGACATTGCATGTTTAACTTTTTGGCAGAAAATAATATTGATCTTAAAGATCTCACCGAAAAAATTAATAGTAACAACAGCTTAGTTTTGGATGTTAGAGAGGATCATGAAGTCGAAGGAGGTCATTTAGCTAGTGCAAAATGGATGGCACTGAGCGAGTTGTCCGCAGATCCAGAATCCTATGTTTCAGTCCTTAAAGAAAAACACGCTGACAAAGAGATACTCGTTTACTGTCGTTCAGGAAATCGCTCAGGTCAAACGGCTAGTTTTTTAAAGGCAGCAGGCTTTAACACTGTTAATATTGGTGCCTTTGAAGAATTAGCTCAATATTTTGATACCAAAGACGGTGAATTAGAAAAAATAAGCTAGGCAGCTTTTTGGCCACCTAGCTTAATAATGACAACCTTTGGAATCGGAAGAACACAATTTCGGAAGAGTATGTTGGAGCTGTTTTTGTCTAAGAGAGAAAAAATTTTAAACTACACTCCAAAGGCTGTTAAATTCAACTCCTTCACACATACAAATTTAGCAATTGCTTAATTCACTTGTATCAATTTAAAGTCAGGTTTGTGTCAACAAAATAACGACATGCATCAAACCTATAATATAAAATATATGACAGAAAACTATTTTTGTAATAATAGAAATTTATGTCATTGGCCTTAGACGATATTAAAAATTTCATAAAAGTTTCTGAAACTAAGAATATTACTCGAGCTTCCGAGAGCCTGGGACTAACTCAACCTGCGTTAAGCTACTCAATCAAAAGGCTTGAAAATGAATTAGGCCATGAACTTATCGTAAGGCTTAAAAATGGAGTTGTTCTAACGAAATTTGGACAAGCATTTCTCTCAAAGGCCCGCAAGTTGATCATACTTTGGGAAGAGTCACAAAAAATGCTCACGACTGAAGGAGAAGAAACTAGAGGTGAATTCTCAATAGGCGCACATCCATCAGTTGCCTTGTATTCATGCACTAAAATTCTTTCAAAAATATACGAAAATTTTCCTCGTCTAGATTTTAAATTCGAACATGCCTTATCGAGGGAAATCACAGAGAAAGTTATTAGTTGGGAAGTCGATTTTGGAATTGTCATCAATCCTATAGCTCATCCAGACCTAGTAATACATGAAATTGCCAATGATAAAGTCACCCTATTCAGTACCGGCGTGAAAGATGGCCGTTTAATATATGATCCGAAACTTTCTCAATCGACCCATATAATTGGAAAATTACCCTCAAACCTAAGAGAAAACTATATTCATTCTGAAAGTTTAGAAGTAGTCGCTCAACTCGCCTCAAAAGGCTTAGGGGTTGGCCTCCTACCAGGCAAGGTCGCAGTAAACTTTCCGAAGCTCAAGGCAATTAAAGATGCCCCCTATTTTGTAGACAGGCTTTGCCTTGTTTATCGAAATGAAAAACATCAAAATATTGTCAGCAAAAGTATTATCAAATTAATTAAAGAGTCATTTATTTAAGCAACTCCTCAGCCACCTCAGAAACCTCAATTTGCAGACCAACATCTGAATACCTATGAGGCAGATGCGCCAACTTCGAATTAATAAGCTCTTTAAGCTTCATAATAGAGATTAAGCCTTCGTCTGATTTTTTCCAAATTGCATACAAGGTAACATCTAGTGGTTGAGACAGTTTGAATTTTCTCATTTTTGGATATTCTTGCAGAGGATTTTCCACGACACACATGACACATCTTCCTCTCTCACATAGCTTCCATAAAAAACCAGTATGATCAGAAAAGATCTTCTCCTTAGGTGCAATATTCTTAGAGCGAAGATACCTAGAGACTTTTTGCCCAATGATCTGATCAGCAGAACTTTCACCAAAAGGAATATTATGTAGAATGTCTTCAGGGTCCTTGAATCTACCGAAGAGTTCTTCTGAACAGCAAAATACTAATTCAAAAGAACCAATTTCAGCATAGTTCAACGAACGCAGTTTCGGTTTTTCAATCGAAATTCCCCAGTCGATATGTCCTTTCGAAAGATTATCGATAAGGACTTCATGGTCTATTTGGCGATAAGTATTAACTGTCCCAAACTGAGTATAATAATCCCAGTACTGTGAAGAAAACTCATTAGCAAGATCGTAAGAAATTGTGTCAGTAATTCCTATTTTGACCGGATAACCACCAAGTGCATTTCCCGAAAACTCTTCCAAGATCTTGTAACCTTCTTCAAAGATGTGCTTACACCGATCAAACAGCAACTGTCCTTCAGGAGTAAGACTTAGGCCTTTAGAACCTCTTTTGAAGAGTTTTTTCTCTAAATTATTCTCGAGCCTCTTGATTTTTTCACTGAGAGTAGAAGAAGCTAAATTCAATTCCTGGGCCACTTCGCGTAGGGACTGAACTTTGGCCACTTCATAAAAATAGTAGAGATGATTCCAATTAATGTCTTTTAAACGTTTCATAACTTAACCCTATGAAATCCTCTAAACTTAGTAAATGCCGAATGGTTAAACTTCTACAGTACAGAAAGTACTTCTTCTTCGTCTAAACACTTTCTAACGTGCATAAACGGCTCGACCATTGTTTCATTGAAACGCTCCAGCGCATCTAAGTCACTGATTTCTCTGAGTTCTTCTTCTTTAATTTTCTTTTCCATGATGCCTCCTCCTTCACAGTACCTTAAATGACCAGACCGATCTAGTACGGCAAGACTGAATTCGCTTTAACCGAACCATCGGGCATGGATTTTTGATCTCAAGTATATTAGTGGCATGATTAGTTCAACGGAGGTTCTATGTATAAAAAATTAGGAAGTTATTTCGAAACAGGTGAAGGTAAAGAAACTCCTCACCTAAAGTCTCAAGACGGTAAAGTCTACAAGGTAACGCCGATTGTTGCATTCGTTTGGGACAAACTAGATGGGGAAACAAGTTTAGATACCATCACAACTCAAATAAAAAAAATTCTCGAGCCAGATGAAGCATCGAGAGAGAAAAACATTTCTCCAGAATTAGATAGTGTATCTAAGGAGATAGTAACTGAGTTAGAAAAAATTAATCTCGTCGCCGAAGTGTAAGGTGAAACTATCTTTAATTATTCAGCATTGATAACGAAAGAATCGGTTACCATAACATTTTTTATTTTATGGGCCGTTGTTATGACTTAGAAAAACGTTTTTTAGCATCTTTGCGTCTTACGTAGAGATGCTTTTCTAATCTTGCCACGACATCACCTTTTTCATCAGTAATTTCACACTCAAACTTTGGTTGAACACTAAAATTCTCCAGCGCCTGCTTTTTGATGTCTTCAACCTCTTCGAGATCCAATTTAAAATGCGCCCTAACCGTGCCTTTGCCAGGACGTATGAAATCAATAAAGGCGGCTTTATCCCAGACAATATGTTCATCTCTCAACTGCTGTATAAGCATAAACATATAAAACGGATCACACATGCTATATAGTGAACCACCGAAATGAACACCGACATAATTTGTATTCAGTGGAGTTTGCTTCATACGAACAATAATCTCAGTGAGATCCTTATTACATTTTTCTACTACGACTCCAGCTCCTAGATATGGAGGCCAAAAGCGCATAAGTTTTAAAACTATATTAACGGGGACTTTTTGCCACATAGCCCTTCCTTTTTCGCATGATCTTGATTTTCTCCCAAAAAATCTATAAAGTAAACGATAGTGTATACTGGTTAATAAAGAGGTATCATGAAAAAACCTGAAAAGAATGCCCAAATTATCAAAGCTGCGACTCAAGAATTTCTATCAAAAGGCCTTGACGCTGCATCTATGCAAAATATTTCCGTGCTTGCAGAAGTTTCTAAGCGTACACTTTATAAGTATTATCCTACTAAAGACGACCTCTACAATGGTCTTGTTGATGAGATTCTTGACCGAGTGTCTAATATGCTTCCTTTAAAATATGATTCCGCAATTAAAATTTCAGATCAAATTGAAGAAATAATTAAAGCAAAAATGAAACTAACTTTAGATGATGATTTTTTGAAAATTTCAAAGATTGTGACGGGGGAACTGCTCAAAAAAAGAACTCCAACAGCAAGTCAACTTGAAAGGTTTTACCAATCTGAATCTATGTTTATTAAATGGCTTAAAGAGGCTCAAAAAGACGGAAAAGTAACTCAAGAGATTTCGGCCAATGATATCGCCTCACAATTTCACTCTTTTTTGAAAGGCCAGATCTACTGGCCAGTATTATTGGGTTTTTTGAAAAAAGAAGATATCGATTTAGTAAAAATAAAAAATCAAACCATTAATTTTTTTCTCAAAAACTACACTTATTAAATTACAATTACTTTACTTGAACAGAACGCACACTGACGCGACCAAGACTATCAACGACTTTTAGAGAATGATGTCCTTTTCTTAACAATACAGTTTTGGTTTCTCCCAATTTTGTTTGAGCAATCAAACGTTCATTTAGGTACCAACTTAGCCCTACTGCCACAGAATCTATGCGGCCCTCTAAAGGAACAATGGCCCCTTCGTCTCGCTCGCTTATATAAATCATACCTAATTTAGGTGAAATAATAATCGGTTTTCGATGCTCTTTGGTGAATACAACTTTGTCCTTACAGATTTGTTCAAATTCAGGAGGCCGTTTTAATTTTATTCCATATTGTTCATATACTTCAGCTTTGGCGCTAGAAAAAATTTCAAAGACTTTTTCAATCGTCTCTCCATGATAAGCAGGACATACTCGCAACTGGTTTTCTTTTGATAATTGAATTTTCTGGTGCAATTTACATTTCTCAATAGATGACACTCCAGAAATATACAATGACTTGATTGTGGCCGGACAATCTACGTTAGGTAGTTTCCCACTCACTGGACACACATCGACTTCAGATACATTCTTATGATACAAATGATTAAGGTCGAAATCCTTTAAGGAATCCTGTTCACTTCTTAAAAAATCAATGACTTTAAAAAACAAGGGACCTGCACTTATCGAACCCACAAGGTACGGATTCGAGAGGGACTTAAAATCCCCTAGCCAAGTGACGATGACGTACTTATTCCATATACCTACCGCCCAAGCATCTCTAAAACCAAATGAGGTACCAGTCTTCCAATATACTTCTCCTATTTGATCTGAGAATGCCTGAGACTTTTCGAATTGAGGTCTAGGATTTCTGCGAAGGATATCTTTGACTAATACTGACGCTTCCTCCGATAGGATATTAATTGTTGGCGAGTTCTCTTCTTTATACCAACGTGCTTTAGAAAACTCACCATTATTTGCGAGTGCCATGTAAAGCTCTCCTAACTGTAAAGAGTTCAACTCCAACGCTCCTAAAGCAATGGAGGAGCCGTAATAACCTCTTTCGTTAGAAACAGGATAAATGGGGTTAATTAGCCCATATAGTCCCTCTTTCCGTGCTTGTAACTCATTGTTGATCCAAACGGCTGGAACATTTCGAGAAGTAATTAACGCTTCTTCTACCGTCATAGGGCCTTTAAAGTAACGATCATAATTTTCAGGTGTCCTATATGGCAGAGGGCTATCATAGACGATACTTTTAGGGATGACTAAACCTGTTTCAAAAGCTTTTGCGTAAATAAAAGGTTTTAGAGTAGATCCTGGTGAGCGTTCAGACATTATTCCGTCCACCTGCCCCTGTATCTGAGAGTTGTAAAAATCGGCTGAACCTATATAAGTTTTAATCTCTTTTGTTTGACTATCAAGAATCAAAACAGAAGCATTTTCAATTCCCTTAGACTTCATTGAACTAATATATCTAGAGACAATTTCCTCAACTTTATTTTGAAGTACTGAATTAATCGTCCCATTTAATCTTTTATTTGAACTGCGTTTTTGTAATTGATAACTATAATGTGGTGCCTGGAAAGGCCTTGTATCATGAATTCTTATCTTTTTTAACAACTCCAAAGCTTCGTTTGAATTTAAGCTAGGATAAAGAATCGACCACGAATTCTCCCATGCCTTGAAGTTTTTCTTCTGAAACTCTTCTAACAGGTAAGGTTTCTGAGGAAGAAGACTTAAGAAATTCCTTTGATGCTGATTGAGATATCTTCCCTCTTTTCGAAAATAATATAAAGCACCAGTCTCATACCCTTCTATGTTTCGCCCCATCGGAATTAAATTAAGGTAAGCTTCTAGAATTGAATCCTTACTCATGGTAAACTCTAGCCAAAGAGCGTGAAATACTTGATTTAGTTTCCCAATCGGAGTCCTAGTATCTAATCCAAAATAAAGTCTTGCCAGTTGCATTGTTATGGTGGACGCACCTCCTCGATTTTTCTTTCCCAAAAAATAATAGGCACTAGCACGAACAAATGAAATGGGGTTAACACCAAAGTGCCAATCAAAGAAACGATCTTCTTTATTACGAATCTGCTCAACAAATAAAGGATCGAAATCTGATAATTTATGAAAATAGCGAAAACGATCATCGTCCGCTAGTTCAATTGAAATAAGTCTATTTTCATCATCAAATACAACTCGAGATGATGCGACTTTGACAGGGATATCAAGTGATACCCCTGCTAAGATAAAAATGAGAATCAGACTACTGTATAATTTCAATTTCATCAGTTTTAGATAAGGTACTCTCAATCGTCTTATACATATTTTCCCCATAACTTGGAGGTGTTTGGAACTTCCCTGGTGAGATGGCCTTTATTTTATATTTAAATTTTTCTACACTCGTTTTAGAACTAGCATATATAACGACTCTATCTTCTCGTTGATCTATGTATTTAGTATCCAAACTAATTCCATCGGCACTATCATTTTTCCAAACAAGATCAAAACCACCAGGAATTAAGTCTACAATTACAAGGTCGTCTATATCTTCATCTGACTGAACCGATAGCTCTACCCATACCTCTTCACCATTTTTAACCTGGGTGACTTTATTCCCATTACCATCTTGATATTGTTTCTTGATTTGTAGGCCATTGGAGTAATGCTTCATCTTTTTAGGAAAACCTGACTGATTTATGATAAGAAAAGCTGACATTCTCTTTTCTGTATCTAATTCAAGCATTTTGATCTTTTGTATCTCTTTAGTATCTAGTTTTGTGACTTGGCTGATTTTCAACTCTTTCTGGTCTTTTCCCATATCCAATTTGATTTTGGCATCGGTTACTTGTGAACTAGATTGATCACCAAACGACAAAAGAGTTAACCCAGCATAAAATGAGTTCATCCCATATACTCGACTTGTATCAAGAATAGTTTTGAAAACCTTACCTGACAGTTCACCTAACTTCTCTGGAAAGTAGCTCGTCAATATTCCCAAATAGACTCTGTCAAAAGAAGAACGCAGTTGATAATTGTAACCATTGAATTTATTTTTACTTCGATCTTTCTCTACCTGCTCTATATAATTTAAAGCTTTTTTATCATTCTTCAAAATATGATAAATTGCAGCTAGGTAGAGCTTCGCGTAAGTATCATCAGACTTTTCAAGCTTACCCTCGAGAAGCTTTACCTGAGCACCTATTTGTTGTTCGTTTAAAGCTAATAAGTATAAAGCGTAAGCTTGAATTCCATAAGCACCATTTTCAGTAAGAGATTGTACATACTTCATCAAACGCTCATAAAGTGACGTATTATAATAATAACCATTCTTACGAGATAAGGTTAGAAAATGAGCGATATAAAGATTGATATAGTCACTAGCAGGATGATCATAACCATCGTAGAGAGCGATTGCACCATCTCTAATTTGTCTTTGCAATAGAATGCTATTCGTTTGCTTCAAGAATCTATCCCGCTTGTCTTCAGACTTACCGAGAATATTTCCAGGTAAAATGGCATAAGCGATGGCCTTCGAAGTCACTTGCTCAGAACATCCATAAGGGTATTCCGCAAGATAATTCAAACTACCTTGAATTAAACCAAATAGGCTTGGATACAGTCCAACGTCAAATTTTAAGTGTTCAGGGTAAAGCTCGACATCACCTACCTTAACTTGATAATTCCCATCGAGGACCATTGTCTGCCAACTTCTATTGATCCGAGGAAATAGAGGTCTTATGCTAACACCTTGTTCATACCGAGAACTAATAGAACCACTACTTGCCAAAATGGCCAAGTCAGCGTTACCTAAGATGTTTTGTGCCTTCAACTTGAAAGTCACAATTTCATCCTGAGCTCTATTTATAGATATAGATTTCTTAGAATCCCCTATAACTTTGAAACTTTTATTTGGTTTCAACTCAATTTCGACACTATCGGACTTTTTACCGTCTTGTTCATCAATATTATTTGAAACAGCAACAGAGAGCAGAAACTCATCTCCCGGAGCAACAAAACTTGGTACTGTTGGAGAGATAATAAGGTCATCTCTGGAAATAACATTCGATTTAATCACACCCACAGACTGTTTATCTACAAATACTGAATGTAGCACGAGCTCTCCGTTAAAGTGATAGGGAACTTTGAATGAGAACTCTTTCCACTTGGTGTCTGCATCTAAAACCCCAGACCAAAATGCCACTGCTTTTGTGAATTTTCGTTTGAATGGATTCAAATTTTTACTCATCATATCTGATTCACCACCACCAGGGGCAAATACATCCTTAAGAGTTTCAATATCGGGTATAATAAGTGAGAAAATCTGATAAGTTAAAACACTAAGAGCTTGTTTTTTATAAAATTCATCCAGTGGCCTTGGTGTCACGTAGTTTGCTAATTGGTGAATTCCTTTATCAACAGCATAAACTATGATCTTCCCCGCTCTCTTTGCTCTAAACTTAACATGAACATCTTCTCCCGGTTTCACCAGTTTTTCGCTAGTCACTTCTATTTCATGCACCATCTTTGACTTATCTAACGTGAAAGGAACTACCGCATAACTAAAAGGTGAAGTGAAGACTTTCTTAGAATCAAGAGACCTCAGAAGCGATACATTTACGTATCCATTTCCAGCAAGATCTTTCGGCACTTTAATACTTACTTCTCCAGTCTCACGGTCCAACTTGAACCATTTGGCGGCATATACCCTATCTTTTTCAATAGTAATCACCCCCACACCAGTATAAGGAGCTTTAATTGCCACTTTAATTGTATCGCCTGCTGCATAGTCATCATTATTTAGGGTTAGCTTTAATTCATTACTGCGGTATAAAGACCTAGCAAGATCAGCATCACCCACTACATTATATTCAAAAGAGTTAAGAACTTCTCCAGCAGAGTTCTGAATTTTAACGATAAACTCTCCCACTCTTTTATTATCTAAAACATAATTAAGTCCTGAGTTCGAGATTTTGATTTTTTCTCTTTTATAAACGATTGGCTCTTTTATATCTTGATAGGCATAAGTATGATCGGCTTGTTTCACCAAAGAGTTCTGATATTTTTTCTCGAAAATTACCAATTCTACTTCAGCTTCTTTTGTCTCATGGTCAGGACCTACAGCAATTAGATTTACAACCGAATTAGACTTGGCTGAAACATATCTCAGGTTCCCTTTCGCCTTAAAACCTATGAGGTAATCATGAGGGGAAACCATAATTGATTTTTCTGTAACAACGCTTCTACCTCCAGCCTTCATAAAGCCTTCAGCTCTAAATGTTAACCTGAAACTATTTTCACTATATTTATTTAAATCTATATCGTATTCAATTTTACCTTGTTCATTAGTTTCAAGGCTTTCAAGGTCTTCAGAAACAGACTTATCCAAAACCTTTTCATCTACAAAACGATAGCTTGGAAATTTATAAAGATTTATAGAGCTTGGATTTAAAATTAAATTTGCTCTCACCTCATTACCAACGGCAGGTGTTCCAAACAAATTTCTAAGACTCACATATGCTTTCAATTCTTTAGGTTGAATCCATAATTTTTGATTACCTTTATTAAAACTTGCCGCTATTTTCATTTTATCTGGAGTGAATTCTTGAACTTTTATAGAGTGCGACCCAAGACGTTTTTTATAGGTAGATTCACCTTTTAAAGTTTTATTCGTATGGTATGAGTAGACTGTTACTTCATAGCTACCGGTTGCTGCTGAGTAAGGTAGATTGAAATCTAAAGTGTTCAAACCAAAATTACCGATTTTTTGATCCATCGTGATAAAAAGTTTACCCCTTGCATCTCGGACTTCAATATTTACCAGCTCCCCCTCGTGAATTTGACTCCAATTAGGGTCTTTGAATATAAACGCTAAATGTCCCGTTTCTCCTGGTCTGTAAAGCTTTCTATCTGAAAATATACTTACACGCAGTTTCTTTTCAATTCCATATTCACCGGCAATTTCAAACCTCGAATAATCGACTCTTTGATCATTATTATTAGGAGTGATATACATAGTATCTTGACCATTCTCTAATATATAACCAACAACTTTATCTTTTAAATCAATTTCTGGAACATCAAATCGTCCTTCATCGTCGGTTCGCCCTAAAGTCTTAGTATTCCCATTCATACTCATCTGTTTTACTAGCACACCACTAAGCGGAGATCTTCTGCTTTGTGAGACAACAAAGAATTGTTTTTCTCCCGCAGCGGAAATTTTTGTCAAGTAGGCCATATCAGAAAGAATGAAAAGTTGAGAGTCCTTTTCGGACCCGCTTGAATCTTCTAATTCAACAAAGAAAATACCATAATCAAGTTTTCCCTCAGTTCGATTATTAAGAAATTTAGAAAAATCAAACTCTGAGTAGTCGCCCTTTTTTTGATTTTCACTAAAATAAATCACATCCTCGTACTCATCCGTAATTTTATCTTCTTTAAAATAATAATTATTAAAATACGGTTGCTTCTTGCCAGCAGATGACATGGATAAGAAATGTTGTAATTGATGGGCTTTAATTTGTTTAATTTTAACTTTTGCTCTTTTTTCTCCACGAGCATATATACTTATTTTCTTGCTTCCATTAAGGCTTAAAATAGACCCTTCGTTGGCAAACTTCAAAATTTTTGGGTACCCACTTGGGACGGAATACACCACCTTATCAAATTCAAGCTCGAATCCATCAATTGATTTAAACCCTTTCTTTAATACTATACGATAGCTCGCTCCAACTTCAGGTTCAACAATCATTTCATGACGAGTTTGATCGATAATTTTACCTTCTCTAAATCTATAAGGTACGACTTCCTCCAGCACCATTCTATCATCGTATGTCCAATTACCGTTCTCTGTTAGACTACAATTAAGGTCTAACGTTAACATTCCTTTTTTTGAGTAAGTATTGAAACAACGACTAGCATACTCTCCAAATATTCCAATAATTTCGTTATATTCAGCTTGAGTGTAATAAACTTTGATCTTTGAAATTTTAAAATATTTTTTTAACTGTTCTTCAGAAAGTCTTGTGTTCGCGTCCACCTTTATTGAGTGGTAATATTCATCATCCTCATTTTTTCTCACTTTCATTTCACTGATATCAATATTTAAAAAGGAGTATTTAGAGGGAATCTGAAGAGTTTTGGTTACTGCCTTATCAACAGGTTTCGCTGAAAAATCAGTTAAAATACCTTTCTCTACCTTTATTCTCACCTTTTGTGGATTGCTCGTGAGTTTGATATTCTCACTGTGAATATAGAACATCTTTAAATACTCATCATGAAAAACATCAAAACGCATCGAGGAAAGAATTCTTCCTTTGCGATCAAGTAATTCAATATCAATATTTTCTTTCACCGAGTCTAAGGAGAGAGGATAATTTGATCCCAACGCAATCACGGCTTTTTTCTCGTCACTATCTTTCGGATTCACGTAGAATTTTTCACTACTAATCCAGATATCTGCTTTTGGTATTTTGAATTTATGATTTAAATTCATAACAGAAATATTTTTTCTGAAATTTTTCTCATCAATTAAGAATTGATATGATTCTCCGGCCGGCCAATGTTGTTTGGGAGTAAAGCTGTAAGCTCTTTCTGACTCTTTTTTCCAACTACCTTCTATGGCAGGAATAAAGGTGAAATTCTTTTCAATATTTTCATCTTTACTTAGATCGTAGGGATTTTCTTCAAAGGTTACAGTGAAGCTTTGTTTCTCAGCAAACGGTTTGTTATCCACAAGTTTGAAATATGGTGTTTTAGGATAATAGTAGTATGCTTCTATATATTTTGTTTTCGCTGGTTTTTGTCCTCGTTCCAGCCTATCAGACCTCTGAGATGCATCACTAATAACTTTTGTGCGAGGTTGCCAATGAACTAGGCCGTATCCAAGTCCAAACAGTACAAGATAAACGGCTAAAGCAGAAAGAGTCATCTTTCTGTTTCTATTCAGATATTTAAAAGATTGAGGAAAAACGGATACCCATCGAGGTGCCTTATATTCTCCCAACACTGCTTTTTGTATTTTCGCAATTTTATCCCATGCGCCCAGCAAGTTAAAAATAAATACTTTTATATTAACTAGGATTAAGAGCAGAACAATTCGGTTGGAACAGATCAAAATCTTATTTTCAAAAGTTGATATGAAGCTATATTGATTTCGAACTTGAATAATCAAAACGAATACTGAGAATACAGATAAGATAAGTGGTGCAATGATCTGTTTTTTGTTGTTCTTAAACCAGATTTTTAGATTTTTCGAGAAGATACTTAGGAGAGGAAGAAATAACAATGGATGAAGCCAGGATTCTAACAATAATACCCAATGGGGAAACTGAATACTTTGAGCCTTTGCTTCGACTAGGGAAAAAATAACACTAACAACTAGGATGACGCTTACCGCAATCGTTCTTTTCACTCTTACCTCTTATGCTAAATGGATGCATCAATTAGAGGTTTTCGTCCAAAAACTGTCAAGGAGAAACGAGTTCTAGGCTCTTCGCTTGTAGCATTAGTGCTGCGTCCGATTTCGCAGCTTGTTGTTGAATGGCAGTTTTACTTGCAGGAAAATACGCCAGGTCTCTCAGTTGATTGAGGTAAAGATTTTGAACTAGAACTATCTCAAATATAGTCTCAGGAGCCTCCAACTCATCACTTACAACAATTTCGGATTCTTCCAAGGGAATATTAGGATCTAGGTTATATTTTTGATAGGAATCTTCTATTGCTTGTAAATCCATTCCACTTATTTTCGCTGTTTTTTCGCTCCATTCATTTTGCTCCTCAGATAGTTTTTCAACTTCTTGGTCGAAAGCTGATAAGAGTTTATCTTCATCGGTTGAAATATGGGAAACTAGCTTTGAGAGAATCTCATCACGAATTCTTTTATTCTTCTCTAACCTTCCTTTTTTAACAATTCGACTTAACTCAGCTGTACCAAGACCTGTTCGATCAATTGGAGCAGGATAGAGACTTGGATTTTCCACCAAATGAATTTCACCGTGCGCCATTCGAAGCCTATCAATATCTAAATCCTTGTCTGTATTATTCTCAAAATCTTCTAATAAATAATTGATAAAGATCTCATTGAGTTCTCGCATTTCTGATTTAGGGTCTAGCACACCAATTAAAAACTCTTTTTTTAATTCCTCTGTTGGCATATTCAGGTAAGAATCAAATAAGGAAAGAATATAAGATAGTTGCTCAGTTTTTTGGGCTAAAATGACTTGTTCTTCAATTTGTTTTGAATATAAAAGTTGAGCGAGCGCGCTAAAGTTTTTCGTAATATTTTCTGCAGAATCAATGAGAACACTATCATAGACGAGACCTTTTTGATTCATCCCATATTCAAATGATTCATAGCCGTTACTTGAAGCGCAATGTTTATCATATATATATAACCCTGCTACGATTTTATCGTGAATAATCTTATCCCAAACTTTTGCGAATACATAATAAGCAGTCCACTCAACGGCAGTACCGGCAACAAGAGCAGGTATTGTTTCTGGTTGTGCTAGTCCTAGTGCTACTTTTCCTTTACTCATTTTACGGCGATACTCGTCCATTTTTTTGGCATCAGTGATTAAGTCTTTATACAAACCTAATCCACTTTTAAGTCCTGATTCGGCCATGACTTGCATCGCCCTTGATGAACCCGCAAGTTTTTTGAGTTTATTTATTTCTTGAACTTGTTTACGGGTATCATTTGTCATATCTGCTCCTAAGAATGCAAGATGCATACTAATTGCAGACACAAACATATCTCTAGAACCGATGACTTTCATGATCTCTTCTTCAGACTTTCCATCGATTAGTGAAGAGGCCACAACATATGAATAGACTCCCGCTAGAATATTGAGGCCTGAAAGCCTTTTTAAAGCACTTATTTTTTTAGATGACTCAGTTATGCCTAATTTTTTGTTCACTTTCTTTTCAGCTGCATCGATAAGCTTACCACCTACAGTTGCGGTAGAGACGAATGTGATCAGTCCTGCATGTCTTCCAGCTGTAGAGGTTCTATCGAGGGATTTTTCTAAAGGATCCATTCCGGCAGCGAAGCCAAATAGTCCCGTCATTTCAAAAAATGTAGAACTTAGGATATCTCCTGAAATAAAGCGAAAATGAGTTTTTGGGTAAGCTCTGGAAAATTGTTGAATTCCTACCGGAACATATCTAAGATTGTTGGCCCGAGTATTATTCCCCTGTCTTGAATTGGCATCAGCACCATCTCCACCGTCCCCATCTATTCCATCAACAGAAACACCTCCGCCGTCATTGGCCAGGGCCAGGGACAGAGTAAGGGATAATAGAATCAAAAAAGAGGTTAACTTCAACATACCTACCTATAAGCAAATGCCGTACCAAAAATTGCCTTCGAAATACCCAAATCCAAAGTAAAAAATGTCTAAAAAATAGTCAGTATGTTTAAATTTCAGTCCAATTTAGAAACATTAAGGAATTTTTTTAAATTAGCAATTAATTCCCCCTTTGTACCTAAACTGAATACCGTTAGCACACTCCCCGATATTGATACTACTAACTTTAATCAAAGGATTCCTGATGAAAATACTCGCACTGGGTTTAATTGCCCTTTCCTTTAATAGTGTCGCCCAAGGACTATCTGCTCAAATTAACAATTTTAATATTAATTATAAGGCTCCTAGTGGAACTGCGAACTCAGAAGCTTTTGAGTTTAGAGACATCAGCTATCCAAGTGCGACCGCCTATTCTGTAGAACTTCAAGGGGGAAAACTATTTTTAGAAGCTCCTGACCAAAGTATTCAGCTTGATGGACTACCAGACTTTGTAACTCAAGTTGAAGACTTGGAAGTTCAAGACGTAAACCTTGATACAATCGCCAATGAGATTACCTTTAGCTTAGGTTATTTTTTCACGCGAACCACATTAGATAATATGGCGGTAAAAAACCTAAGCATAAAATGTTTCAACCAGAGAGACTCTGGAGATCTGATGCAGGATCTCCTTGATCAATGTCTAAATGAGGCCGGTGAAATTTATATAGAAGAGTTAATTCAAACCGGTAAAAGCCAATTCAAATTCTTTTCAATGAATACAATTAATAACCAAATGAGTTTCAGAATAAAAGCTGCTGGCTACACAATTAAAGGCACAGGTGAGACATTTTTTGAAAATAATATGGTGAAAATTCATATTACAAAAGCGAAGTATGGAATTCTCAACGTTAAGTCGCGAATGTTTAATGAGCTAAAGGTCCTAGAAAGTCCTTCAATTAGAATAAATAACCCTTGGATTGAAATAGATTTAGGGACAAAATAATTAGGTAATACCGAATCGGTTAACTTAGTTTTGACGCTGAAACATATGTGTCTATAATGGTTTAAATCATGAAATTAAGAAAAGAATTAGAAGGTTGCAAACGATTTGTAGTTAAGGTTGGAAGCAACGTAGTCACCAAAGAAAACGGTAAATGCGACATTCGGAATATGCGAATCATTGTCGAAGATATTGGTGAGTTGATAGACCATGGCTATGAAGTTGTCTTGGTGAGTTCTGGAGCTGTGAGTGTGGGCAAAGCCTTTTTAAAAGAAATGCTACCCAAGGCTGGCCGAGTTGATCTCCAACAGTCTGCCAGTGCAATTGGTCAGCCTAAATTGATCAACCAATACTCACAACTCTTTGAAGAACATGAACATGTGTGCTCCCAGATTCTTCTCACCCATGACGATTTTAGAAATAGAACACGCTTTCTGAACGCGAAACAAACAGTTGATGTTTTATTACGAAATAAGATCATCCCTATTTTAAATGAGAATGACTCTATTTCTTATACTGAAATTACAGTTGGTGATAATGATCACTTGGCTGCTTCAGCTGCACAGATGATAAACGCGGATGCACTTATCATTATCACTAGTGCACAGGGACTCTTTGATAAAGACCCTAGTAAAAAAGATGCTAAGCTTATTAAGGAAGTGAAGTATGGTCAAACACTAGAGCACGTGGAAATGCATACCAAAACAGGTAATGGACGCGGCGGAATGCAATCCAAGATTGAGGCCGTGAATAAAGTTATTCCCCTAGGGATAAAAGCAATAATTAGTTCAAAAGATAACTTTCGCATTGTCATGGATGCTTTGACCAAAGAGACTGGTACATACTTCGGGCCTGAGTCTAACTTCGACCCTGAGCTGAAAAAAGCATGGCTTATTTCTACTAAAAAATTAAACTGTAAAATTGAAGTTGATGAAGGAGCTTACAAAGCAATTAAAGCAGGTCACTCTCTTCTACCTAAAGGAATACTAGACTGTACGGGTGACTTTTATCAAGGCGATTGCATCGATATTTCTTTTAATGGGAAGGTTTTTGCATTGGGTGTTACCGAATATGATAAAAAAGATGTTCTAAAAATCAGAAAGCTTCATAGCAATGAGATTGAAAAAACATTGGGCTATAAAATGTCTAGTGTCGTCATACATACAGACAATTTAGTTACGACTGAAGATTAAAAAAATAGATAAAGGATAGGTATGCTAGAACTTGCAAAACTCTCAAAAAAAGCTTCAAAAAAGCTGCGTTCACTTAATCATGAAAATAGAAAGGCAATTTTAAATAATCTAGCTGACCAACTTGAAAAAAGAGTTGAAGAAATCACCACGGAAAATAAAAAAGACATGATTGAAGCCGAGAAATCTGGGCTCAACTCAGCGCTCAAGGACCGACTCCTATTAACGGCAGACAGAGTGAAAGCAATGGCACAAGGAGTGAGGGAAATTTCAGCCCAACCAGAAGTTGTTGGCTCAACCTATCAAGAGTTTACGGATGATAAAGGTTTAACAATTAAACGCCAAAGAGTTCCTCTGGGCGTCATCCTTATGATTTTTGAATCTCGCCCTAATGTCGTTATTGATTGCGCCGCTTTAGCTATCAAGTCATCCAACGCTATTATTCTCAAAGGTGGTAAAGAGGCTAAACACTCAAACGAAATACTAGGACGAATAGTACAAGAAACAATCGCAGAGTACATCCCTAAAGAATGTGTACAAGTGCTAGCATCCGATAGTCGAGATGAAGTTAATTCTCTTTTGTCGCTAGATCAATACATAGATGTGGTAATTCCAAGAGGAGGAGAGAAACTTATTGAGCATGTTTATAAGAACGCTAAAATGCCTGTTATCGCCCACTTCAGAGGTTTATGTCATATGTATATCGATAAAGACGCAGATATAAATAAGGCCATAGATTTAGTCCTAAATGCTAAGACTCAGAGAACCGGAGTTTGTAATGCCATTGAGACATTGCTTGTTCACGAACATGTGCTTACACAAATCGCACCAGAGCTTACTAGAAAATTAAAAGAAAAAGAAACCGAACTAAGAGTTGATGAAGCCTTTAAAGCAGCTTCAGGAGAAAATTTAAGCCTTGCCACAGAAGAAGATTGGGCCACTGAGTATTTAGAAAATATTCTTTCGATAAAAACAGTGCCAACAATTGAAGCCGCCATCGAGCATATTGATCATTTTGGGAGCTACCATACTGAGTGTATAGTATCTGAAAACAAAAGCGCTCAGGATCTATTCATGTCCTCAGTAGACGCGAGTTGTATTACAATTAATGCATCAACAAGATTTAATGATGGAGGTCAATTAGGTCTAGGAGCCGAACTAGGTATTTCCACGACAAAGTTTCATGCCTATGGCCCTATGGGGGCTGAGCAGATGACAACTTCACGCTATATTGTAGTCGGTGCAGGGCACACTAGAAAATAATAGTTCAATTAGAATTTTGAGTATAAGATAGCACCATGAGAATATTCTTATGGTGTTGGCTTGTTTTTCTGAGTATGAGTTCATCTTTTGCGTTTGAATTGAACTCCCCTGTTTACTCAAGAATTCTTATCAGTCCATACCTCCAAATCGCGCAATCTCCTAATAAAGCAAACTCTCCATTTAATTTAGACTTCAAAGAAAATAAATTTGAAAGCATAAACCTTGGCTATACCAACGATTATATTTGGATAAAAGCAAAGATAGTTAATTCTACTCCAGAAGCCCAAAAATTAATTTTTTATTTAGACACTTCACTTGCCGGCAGGGTCGAATTATTTGAGAAAGTTTCAAATGATTTAATTAGCCTAGGTTTATCTGGAAGTACTATCGCATATAACGACCGTTCAGTACCTGCAACCGTTACTGCATTTTCGATTGAACTCGCCCCTAATACAACCCACGATTTTTACTTAAAAAGAAAAGGGCGACACCGTCTCGATGGAAGAGCGTTTATAGTAGATCCTGATACTTTTCAAAAACTTGAAATGGATAAAAAGCTGATCCTTGTTTTTTACACAGGAGCTTTTCTGGCGATGTTACTTTATAATCTTTTTGTCGCTTTTTTCACTAAGAGTAAATCCTATTATATTTACGCTGGCTTTATCTTTTTCATGGGTGGTGTCGTTCATATTATTTCAGGAGGCTTAGACTTTTATTTTTCTAATTTAGCTTCTCCTTCTAATTACCTACTCATTTTTTCCTCCGGCTCTATAGTTTTTGGAATAGCATTTACAAGAAGGTATCTGTCCACTGATAAGTATTTTCCAAAATTTATTCCCTATCAAAACGGATTAATGCTTGTGGGTGCTGCCCATTTTATAATATTTCCCTTTCTTGGTCCGGATAACATTGCAAATCTGGGGCACTCCATTGATCTTACAATCGTTATGGGGGTTATTTTTATGTTTGGACAAGGAATTGCCTCATTAAGAAAAAATGTCCTTTTTGCTAAATTTTATGTTTTAAGTTGGGGAATTTTGTTAATTGGGGCATTATGCTGGTTTGCTATGACTTTCAAAATTCTCCCACAAACTCATTTCACCAAATATGCTCTTCTCTGGGGAAACCTCTTAGAAATGCTTATCCTCTCACTTGGGCTTGCCTTTAGAATTGTTGTCTTAGATCAACAGAAAAAAGATGCACTGGCACAAGCAAGGGAAAAGGAAAAATTCCACATGCTATTAAGAGTTGTCATGCATGATATTGCCAATCCTCTTACTATCATAAGTGGATATGCCTCACGACTCTTTAAGAAGTTGGCCAAAGAACCAAACACTGATAACAAATTAAAAGTTCACGCTGAAAAAATTGTTTTTGCAGCCGAAATGATTGAAAACATTATCCATTCTATAAAACAGCAGGAAGTAAAAGATCAAAAAGAATTGGCAAAACAATGGAATTCCGTTTCTCTCAAAAAGATTATATTAAAAAGTACGGCCATACTTGAAACCAAACTTGATGAAAAAGAGTTAACTTTGGATATTTTCTCCGACGATTTCAAAGTCATGGCGGACGAAACTCTCTTATTAAATAATGTCATCACTAATATCCTAACTAATGCTATTAAATTTTCTCATCGACAAGGTAAAATTGAAATTAACGCATTTGTTGAAGGTGATTGGGTCAAACTGGAAATCAGAGATTTTGGAGTTGGCATTTCTCAAGACAAGATCAATGAATTTCAAATGCTAGGCTCAATTCACTCAAGTCCTGGAACAGAGGGAGAACCAGGAACTGGCAATGGAATTATTCTCGTTAAAAATTATATTGAACTTTTTGGAGGGCGAATGCTAATCGAAAATTTTGGAGGTGGCACCCTTGTCAGTCTTTATCTTAAAAATGCCGCTTAAAATAGCCTAGTTTCTTGAACAAATCTATTCCAACTAACGGTATAATCTAGGTTGGGAATTTTTGCCAACAAATATTTCGTTTTCTGGCTTAACTCAAGATCTTGCATAAGAGCTCTAGTGCTAGCAATCTGTAGTTGTAAGGCTTCAAATTTCTCTCCACTTAATCTGGGAGTCGCAATCATCCTCTTATTTAATGGATTCATCCATTGTCCGCTAGGCTTTCTAAAGCCAAAATGTAGGTGTGGCCCAGTCACTCGCCCTGTCTTTCCGACAGTACCTATGACTTGATATGATCGAACCCAGTCTCCTCTTTTAACACTTCTTCTATTGAGGTGCATATAATAAGAAGTTGAACCATCTCTATGTCTTATAGCAATTTTATTCCCCGCAAACTGATTATAGGAAGATTCTACCACCTTACCTGCGGCCACGGCATGTACAGGCTTTCCTATACGACCTCTAAGATCTACTCCTCTGTGCATAGTACGCTTTCCTGTTACTGGATGTCTTCTAACGCCATAACCAGATCGAATATGTAGATGTGATAGTGGATAGCGAAGACCAGACCTAATCAATGCCTGACCATCAGCAGTATAGTGAGCATTATATGTGGAAGCTTTTTCAGAATCTTCATACAAAAAAGTCTCATGCTTTCCGGCCCTAACTCCGGAGTAGGCAGTATAAAGAACTTTGGTTTCAATAATTTCGTCTCCGTATTTTCGCTCTTGAATTAGTGCTTGGTATTCATCTCCAACCCTTGCATTCATTCGAAAATTTACCTTACACATTAATCCACTAACAATTTGATTAACTGTCTCCGCTGAAAATCCTTGAGCTAGTAATGCTCCTTGTAGAGTCGAGCCAGCGCCTAGACTGCCACTTACAGTCCGACTAAACCAAGTCGTTGGTTCTTCTACAAATTGATATTCCCAAGAACCATTTACCAAGTTTACCACATGTTTTTCTGCTGGATTTTTTGAAAAAACAAATTTAAGAAGCTCGCCTTGAGCGTTAAAAGAAGCCTTCAGCTTATCGCCTACTTTTAATTTAGAAAATTCAACTTCATCTCTGAGTGCATTTATGATTTGCAGTGCTAGTTCATTTTCAATTGAGACTGATTTCAAAGCTTGGAAAAGACCTTGCCCTGCTTTTACCTCCCCCATAACAACTCTTTGTTGCTGTTTAGTGAAGCTTGGTTTTTTAAGAGGGATATACGCATTAACTGCGAACGAGAACAAACTAACGGATAAAATTATAAATTTTGGCATATGAGATATCATACAAAACTTATCGTGGATTTTCTAATTGAACTTAAGTTTTCGAGAGAATTCCCGAGAATATTAATATGGTTTCAAAGGACCCCATACTTGATGTTATGAGGTCCTAAATATAATTAATCGATTACGATTTTATTTCCTGAAGTGATTAGGTAGCCACTGATCACATCACCAACTTCAACATTACAGTCGTGACCATTAACAAGTGGAAAATCTATACCCTTAGCAATAACTTCAGATTGAGTTAAAGGACAACGGATATGTTCACTAAAGTGAGAAATAGACTCCTCAGAAACAAAAGCTTTACAGTAGTGCATAGAATCTGTTTCTACACTTGTCACTACCATAGCAACTTGCGCTTCATTTTGAGTACAAGAAAAAGCTTGGAAAGATAAAACTGAAAATAATGCGACAAAAAGAATTTGAATTTTCATAATGGCCCCCAAATTGATAAATTCGGCACTTTTTAGCATATAAATCACGTAAAGTAAGTACTTAGTAAAATTTACTCAGGGGCTGCAACCATAAGAAATATTAGTGGCACAGTGAATTCCTCCGTTTAACTCATGAACAAACTTACCGTCCGCATAAATAACTTCATAAGAGAAATTCTTCAAAACAGCTTCTATCGACTTCTGAAAAGGTAAAAATTCTTGTTTCGCTAAGATCAGCTTAGGATAAAAGAAAATATTATTTACGCTGTTTGGATTCAATGCAACTGCTCTATCGTTGTAGGTTCCATAAACGGAAAAAGTATTTACGGGGATAAAAAGCTGTGGAAATCTTTCTATAGACAATTTACAACCGTGGAGCTTTTCAAACGCAGCTTCTATTTTTTGAATACTTCCTTCTATGTTCATTTGATACACATTATTTGCATTTCTTAACTCTATACATTCTTTGGTCTTAAAGTTTTTAGGATACAGACATTGATGCCTAACCGGCCAAACATTGTAGTCATCGTAGTAGCCTTCAAAGCGACTTTTTTCTTCTTTAAGATCTTTCGGTAGAGCATCTAGAATTTCATAGGCTCTTCCAGGAGACGCAACCAATAATGTTTGCTCACAAGCCTTTGCCTCCTTTTTATTTGGAAGAGTTGTAAAGAGCTCATCGACATGACCAGTCTCCAACCAGTTCACATCTACCTCTACTAACTCCTGAGAGGTTATATTCTGAATGATGTCAAAGGATTCATTTGAGAGGTTATTGCCGACGAGAACAATCTTCTCTGAGATGGCTTCGATATTTCCACCGTAATCACCATTACCGGGCATATCCTCTTGTGTGTAATCTCTTTGCTCAATAATTTGTTTTTGACAAGAAAGTGCAACCGAGACAGGAATGGACTCTCCCTCTCTACCTGCATAAGGAAGATCAACAATTTTAGAAAAGCCCGTTTTCGTGTCGAAAAGGATTTCCATATAGTCTTGTGCCCAAACGGTTTCATTTGAAGTGGTT
This sequence comes from Bacteriovoracaceae bacterium, assembly GCA_964231135.1. GTDB lineage: Bacteria > Bdellovibrionota > Bacteriovoracia > Bacteriovoracales > Bacteriovoracaceae. Next base: position 69,049 of record CAXRIU010000009.1, on the reverse strand, counting down.
GGAATCAAGTTGATGAAATCAAAGTTTTTATGATCAAAGTATTTTTGCAAAGCTTTGTGTGCCTCTACATCTTCTGTTCTCGGCACCAAAATATTAATCATAGGTTTAAATTCTAAAGATTGTACCTGATCAATAATAAGCTTTAAAAACTCTGTATGAACTTCGTCCGAAGAATAACCAATATAAAGAGAGCGTGCAGGATAAGTTCTGGGAAGAAATAGTCTAGCTTCAGGTTTGGGACAACTTCTAATCTCGTCTTTATTTTCACAAAGGGCATGAGCTGGTTTTTCGCTAGCACCAAATTTAAAACAACTTACAAATACAAAAAGAAGTAATAATAATTTCAATTTTCCCTACCCTAATAAATGGATAATCCCGTTTTGTTTGTAAATAATTCCAAAGCTTTAATCCCCGCAAATGAATTGCCATTGTCATCAAGACATGGGGACCAAACAGCAATCGACATCTTACCAGGAATCACTCCAACGACAGCTCCCCCGACACCACTTTTTGCAGGTAATCCTACTCGGTATGCAAAATCACCGACACTGTTATACAGACCAGAAGTCATCATTATGGCATTTATATGTTTGGTTTGTGATTGGGTGAGAATTTTATTTCCTGTCCAGGGATTTTTACCTGCTTGACTGAAAAGTCTGAAAGACCTTGCCAAATCCACACAAGACATATCGATAGAACAATGGGCGGTGTATAATTTAACGAGTTCTTGAACCTCAGAGTCTATATTACCAAACGACTTCATAAAATAAGAAAGAGCATAATTTACATTGGCCGTAGCAAGCTCAGACTCCATAACTTTATGGTTAACTTCGATATTAGGATTCCCACTCCACTCTCGAATAGACTCAAGAATAACCTCAAGAGGATCTCCATATAGAGACATTAATATATCAGCAATGACAAGTGCTCCAGCATTGATAAAAGGATTACGAGGTATTCCTTTCTCATTTTCTAGTAAGATCAAAGAATTGAATTTTGACCCCGAAGGCTCTTTACCAACCCTTTTCCATAATTTCTCACCTAGTTCTTCGTAGGCCAGTGCAAACGTAAAAACTTTAGATACACTTTGAATAGAAATATATTTTTCAGCTGACCCGATAATATACTCGTCACCGGAGTTGGTACAAACGGCCATGCCAAATTGTCCTGGAGTGACTCGAGCCAGTTCAGGGATATAGGATGCAACTTTGCCCACCTCTAAACTTGGAGCGATTTCTGCATAAATTTCTTCTAGAACTTCTTTTATATTTACTTCCACTATCTACTATTCCTTAAATGCAAATTCTTTCAACACATTGATAGAAACGATGGCCAGGGTCTCTTCATGAGTTGACTCCAATACTATTGGACAGGCCATGCCGGCATTGTAGGCTTCCACCCACCGTCCCACACAAAGGCACCAATGATCGCCAGCTTTTAGTCCCGGAAAAAAACTAGTTGGAGTACTTAAATCATTTCCTCTGGATTTCGAAAATGCGAGAAATTCATCACTCATTACTGCGCAAACAGTATGTATGCCTTGATCATCATAATCAGTTTTACAGTAACCATCTCTAAACCAGCCAGTCATGGGCTCACAACTACAAATCTTTAAATCAGTCCCTAGAACATTCTTTTCCATAGATTCTATTCTACTCTAATTATGGATTTTGGATAGTCTCAATAAATTGAATTATATGGCGAGCACTATATGGTGCGAGATCCCCTAGAATCGGATCCATATGACCGGCTTCTGGCAAAATTAATATCGTGGCATTTTGCGAAATTGCTTCCCGCTGTACATATTCCCCCCACGCAATCGAGTCATTTGACCCCGCAATAAAACTTTGCGGTACTAAGCTTTGAGAAGTAAAAAAAATTTCTTCAAAGCTGACTTGACCATCTGAAGTGGATAGTATTTCCCCTCGTTCACTGAGTTGATCCAAGATGGATCGAGGAGTAGTTCCGATCCCATAACGAAAAAATCGCCCATAACTATACTTTGAAAATCGTTGATATTTTGGATTAAATGCCGCTTCCATAAAATCAGTAAAAAGAGGAAGCCTCAGAGACAAGGAGTTAATTTCAAAAGCCCTTACCAAGAACTCGTCTAGCCCTAATCGTCCAGAATTTATAACTCTCGATAGGTCAGTTGTGAAAAACAAAGGTTTTGTAGGAAGTTGGGCAAAAAATGGCAAGAACCATTTTCCTCCCTCTGTAAAATAACCATTAGGGGCAGCTATAGGAATCGCTCCTAATATTCGACTCGAAGCTTTTCTTTTTTGATAATCACTTATTATAAAACCTTGCTCTTCAGTCTCAAATAATCCCTGAATATATAATTTAATCGCGAGACCACCAAGAGAATGCCCCGCCACAAACATTTTCTTTCCTGTTTTTGAGTAAACATAGTCTGTTAATTCTTCGATAGTTTTAGGAATATCATCGAGGTTTCGCTCCTCATTTGCTAGCCAACCAAAGGCCCAAACATCAAATCCCGCTCGATACAAGACAGGTGCTATATCCATCCAATTGTGTGCATTAGCGCCAATTCCATGAAATAAAACAATGGGAGTTGCTCCTTCATTCTTTAACCGAACAAGAGGATAACTATACCGAGAACTGTCCGAGGTTTTAATCTGAGTATGCTCTGCTTTTACCCATTCTTTGGGAACCAAAGATGCCCAGAGGTTAGATGCAAAAAATATTAAAAGGATAATTAGTACTCTCATTACCTTTCTCTTAGCGGGCCATAAACTTCTAGACAAGCTCGTTGTAAAATTTAATAGGTTTAGGACACTCGATTTTCGCCAACTATTTTTGGCTCGTTTCTTGACCAATACAAGTATTTTCAACAAGTTAGATACCAAATATTTTAAAATTTTGCGTTAAAACTTACAATAAAAGAATGAAGCTTATAGTTTTACTTATCTTATTCATCAAATCAGTATTCGCTGAGTCACTCTATGAAAATCGGTGCAATGACTATAAAGATATAAAGTTTCAAGCGGTAGAATGTTTCAAGTCTATCCAGGCCATACTACCACTTAAAATAGAGACCCTATCCGGGAAAGAGCAGTCGCCAGGCTATATTCGTGAGTTAATTCTATACAAAGAACTCGAAACTGCTAACAATGAACTCACATCTCGCAGGAAAATTTGGGGCAATTTCAAAAGATATTTAGAGGGAACAGAAATACCTCACAAAGAAATTGAGGAATATCAAAAACTCTTTCAAGCTATGCTGGGTGAGCTCGAATTAATCCAAGAAGCCTATGATGCCCATAAGGCTTTTAAAGCAAAGCTAGACTATTGTTACTTACATAGATGTAGCATTACTTGGCAACTTGAACTCGAAGACAGAGTCAAAGTTCTAGAAAAACATTATCATAAACAATTAGCTGATAATCCTCTTTGGGTTTCTGAAGGACTAGAGGAATTCCTTGATATTCCAGCTGAATCAAGATCCCCGAGCCTCTACTTAAAAAATACTCTCGCGCAAGGCTTCCAAAGAGATGATGAATTGGCCCGTGGTTTACAAGACGTACTAGCTAGTATTCAAAAAGAAACACTGGACGTTTCGTCCCCTAATGGCTTTTCTCTGACTTCAAGGGAGAACCTATTTATCAATAATCAGGCAATCGACTTTGCTTTGAATATGAGTTTAAGATCTTGGGAAGGTCGCTCTGAAATAGAAAAAAAAATTCTTTGCGATTATATTGCCAGCAGAACTAATATTGAAGATATTAAATCCAATATCAGAACTGGTGGAGAAGTAACATTCACAGCAATGAGTTTTATTCCTCTTCTACGGGCACCAAAATCTCTTCTCTCATCTTCTCAAGTAATGTCGATGTTTGGAAGAATCGGTTTAGTCGGATCTCTTGCAACTGAAACCCTAGAGAATAAAGCTGAATGTGCCGCTCAAAATGCCGCTTTCTTAGATTCTTTAACTTCAGAATCTTATAAAGCTTGGAAGGCTTGTAATAAGAAAACTGATTTTTTAGAAACTGCCACTTTCATCAGTGCACTACCATTGGAACTTTTTTCGTGGCTTCCAAAAGCATTCAAAACAATTGGGGACATGGTAAAACCAGGACTTGGGCCATCTTATATTTCCCAAACAGCGACCAGGACCGAAGCTATTGTTGAGCACCATGCAAGACATTTTAATTTAGGAGGAGTTAACGCGTTTAATATCCGTCAAGGAGATTATACCTATATATACGGAAATTTAGGCAAACTAACTGATGATACCGTTAATAATATTTCTATAATCTCTGATAACTATTTAGATTATGTTGGAAATATTTACGTCAATAAATTAAAACTTTTACCTGAAGACAAGATTCAATCTTTTATTCGAACCTCTAAAGAATATAAAGATAGAACAAAGTTGATTGTTATAAAAAAGAAAGCTCCAACAGAAAATAACCCAGATGCAGAGAACATAGTCGGAGGTGTAGCTGCGGTAGAATCAAGAAATTCGTTTCAACCTCTGCCTCTTGAAAGATCTACTGGAATTATTTTACCACGAACAGAGGGTCGTACGATTGTTGAAATTACTAGACTTGTTTCTACTGAGCCAAAGGTAAGCCATATGGAAGAGCTATTGAAGCAGATTTCAGCATTATCTACAGCCGGTAGTAATGTGAGTGACTTTTACGTTTATACGTCTGGTGTACATATGAAGCTATATCAACGCCTTTTTAGAAAATACAATATAAAAGTCGATATCGTTGAGACCAAAAATCCTGAAGAGATCATATACCGAATAGATGCGTCTCAAGTTGAGAGGGCACTTGTTCTTTAAAAAAAATTATTTCAGTTTTTTAGCATAGCCCAAAATACAAATTGGATACCAAATAAAACAGATTAAAAATAAAACAGAGGGTAGAAACCACATTTCAATAAAGGTGTTTATCTTTTTATTATTGTTAGAATCAATCAGCACCTCTACCTTTTTTCCAATTGCTTTTTTACAAGTAAAAATAAACTTAGGATAACTTACAGTTCCCATTACAAAACCACCGTCTTCTAGTTTCACTTTTGGAACATTATACCTTCTTCTAGAACTTGAGCCAGGAACTAAAGGCGAATGACATTTCTCAATGATTCCCTTTTTAACTATCTGATAATTCAAAGCTGCTAAAGAATCTTTAGAAACTAAGTACAAACTAAGCCCAGGAGCAACAAGAACGGCCAAAACAAAAAAGACGCCTATAATGTAACCTATAACCTTGGACATATGTAAGTTTTACCACTTGCTAGGACAGAATTCAAATTCACGATAGCATAGTGGGAAAATAGAAAAGCAAGAGATAAAATAATGTTATATAATAAACTGCTACCTGTTCTTGAAAGTAAGCTTAGTGATAGTACTAAAAAAACTTTTATTCTCGGTATTATCGCAGGAATCTTTATATCCTTTGGTGCATTTTTATACACGGTTATTACAACACTTGATTCTCAATCCGCGAGTTATAAGCTTTTAGGCTCTATGGTTTTTACGACGGGTCTAATTTTGGTTGTTTTAAGAAAAGCTCAACTTTTCACAGGTAACCACTTAATGTTTTCAAATCTTTTTATTAACGGCAAAAAAATAAAATCTCTCTTAAGAAATTGGACTATCGTTTATTTTGGAAATTTTTTTGGTGCGATTATTTGCGTAGCCTGTATAAGTATAGTAGCTGAGAACTTTCCAGATTTTTCTTCCCGCCTCAGTGCCATTGCCGTAACAAAGACCAGTTACCCTGTATCTGAACTTTTAATAAGAGGTATTCTTTGTAATATTCTTGTTTGCCTAGGAATTTTTTTAGCAATCGTTTCAGAGAAGATTCTTTTTAAGTTATTCGGCTTACTTCTACCAATAACAACATTTGTTTATTTTGGATTTGAGCATAGTATTGCAAATATGTTTTTTATTCCAGCAGGTCTTTATTTAACCCCAACTCCTATTGGTAATACTTATGAGCTGTTTCTGTATAATCTTATTCCCGTTACTTTGGGAAATATTCTTGGGGGGCTGATCATTTCAGTCGCCTTAATTCTTGCTTTGCGCAAGAGATAATTATACTTAGAGTATATCTATCCTTAAGTTTTTATATTCGTTATTCATCTTCATTTATTAGCCTTCAGGCGAAACTCTTTTTGTAGATCAATTTCACGAAGGAGTAATGTATGAAAAATCTATTAATGGTATTAGCGGTAGTTTCAATTCTTGTAAGTTGTGAAGCAACAGTTGAGTCTGATGTTACAACAGATGACAAACCAAGAATCAACACAGATGGTCCACTTAAAGGAAAGGTGGGCGGGGCTTCATTTGAGGCTAAATCTGGAAGCATTAAAAAATCGTTTGATGAATATCGAGTGAGCATTTTTGAATCTGCTCATGAAGATCCATGTGACGTTTTTATGCCGCAAGAAAATCAAGTCTTTTTCACGTTTGATGGTAGTACCGGTGCGACCTATTTAAGTATGCAAGACAATATTACTATCTACGATTACGAGCATACGATCAATTTGATCACCACTGAGGGGTATTATGATCTACTAGAGATGGGTGATGAGACTGCTAAGATAAAAATAAAAGCTAGCTTTGATAACTCCACCTATTTAGGGGGAGAAATTACTCTTAAGGTCTGCGACTAAATCGTTTTTAGGGGAAGTCTCCGCTTCCCCTATCTATAACCACTTAAAAAGATCAAAACTTATCTGATAGACGCCTTGGTTTTTTGCATCCTTAGCAATTAATTCAGCTTCTTTCATAAAGCGGTTATGCGCCTCTTTAATCCGCTGAAAAGAATTTTCATCTGCAGTGAAGCTGATCAAAATTGAATGCTTATCATTTTCATCAATGCGAAGAAGATCAGAATTAATTTTGGACTTCATTAGCGATTGATGGACACGCATTAAAGGATGGTCTTTCCCATAATGTATACGGTTTGTCCTCACCTCTTTGACTTGAAACTCATCGTCTAAAGTAATCAAATCATTACTGGCCAAAGTTCTTAGAATTCCTTCAAATTTTTGATTAGAAATATTTAATTTCTCTGCAAGTCTAAATGGAAATTGACGAAATTCTTCAATAAAGAGTCCAAGATTTACCAATAAACATAAAGGGTCCAAAAGGTAGCTCATCTCTGATTCAAATTTATCCATAGGAGTTTGAGCTTGAGGAACTGCGGTAGGACTTTCTTTTTGAAATTTTTCTATTTTGGCCCTTAGGTAGTCTTGTCGCTCTATCGACTGAGCCTGCGTATAGGCTTTAAGCAAAAGAATATAATCTGTTTCTACGATGTCTAGTTCTAGAATTCTTGTCAGTAGAAATAAATGGTCATCATTTAAATGCGTATTCTCACTATTAAAAAATTTAGAAAAATAAGTTGATTGAACACCTAGTTGATTTGCAAGCTTTTTAAGAGTTAAGTCCTTTTTCTTCTTTTGAAGATCTTTGATCTTAACTCTTAAGGCTTCTTTATAATCTAAGTGTTCAAAAATCATTAGTTAGAAACCAAATCCGCACTTAAATAGCATGTTTTCTGGATAGCCTATATTTGTGTATCCTAAAGTTAAATCTACTTTCTTTACAGCTTTGGGTAACACTGAAATATAGTCCATATGTTGATTAAATAGGACTGCATGCTTATCGTCTGAGAAGAACTTTTCACCTGAAAAAACGACTATTCCATTATCAACTAATACAAGCTTGTTATTTTCAACAAACCAATTTCCAGAGATTTCTTTACAGCCTGCTGGAAAAAAATTGCCATTGTCGTTAATAAACTTGATTTCTTTATAAAGCGCCTTAAAACTTTTATCTTCAAATAGACCAATTTGCAGCACTAAGCCTCTTTTTTCACCTTCTTGGCTCACGAATTCTCTGTGAAGCCCAGACATCAAAAATCTGTATTGAACCTCAGGAAAATCAGGATCATCGCTCACGTCTTCTTCTTTAAAGAGAAATTGATTGAAATACTCCTCTCCCACTCGGTCGACAATTATAACAGGCGGCGTATTTGTGCTATTTTCAGTACATACCTCTGAACGTCCTTGCCTTTCACAGCGCATACCATCTCTATCGCCGTCGTCATTTTTATTTTTTTTGCCACTTCCACCTCCATTACAGGCGGAAAGCACTAAAGAACTAATCAATACTAATAAAATAACTTTCACTAAAAACTCCTTATGGTGTTGGATCTTTCATTAAAATTAAACTTAATGGGGACTGCTTTATCACAAAAGGAACTGTTCCTTTATTGAAGGTACCCAACATAGAGAATGAGTTTGGCATCACTCTTAGGTATACTTTTTTAGGCATTGGATCTTCATCTAATACAAGAACACCTCGGTATCCCTGATCCTGCATCATTGGTCCAAACATAAAATCTCTAAATAGCGTTTGATCTGTACCAAAAACTACCTGTTTTTTTGTAAGGTGAAGTGTACTTACAGGTAGGCTTTTAATATCTGAAATTTCTAGACTAAGGTTATTCACCTCACCTATTTTTCTAAGCTGACCATGCTCATCAACTGCGTTCAATTCATAAGAATTGTTGATTGAGGAATAGTTAATTTGCAAACAGTTCTCTTTGGAAGTAAGCCCAAAAACAAATGTTTTTATTTTTCTATCTATTTCACATGCTTGGAAACTATCATCCGGCCTTACAAAAGATTCAAGAGGTAGACTTTCAAAGCTATTAACTAAATACTTATTCAAAAGTTGATTTAGAAAATTCTGTGACATAAGACCATTGCCCATATGAGGGATCCCCATAACATGACCAACTTCATGCAAAAATGCATAACGAAGAAGTTTTTTTCTAGTCCAAGCTTTAGGTAGCAATTGTCCATTGTTTTCATAGGCATGTGGCCCTATATCAGAGGATATATAAATAAAACCTTTTCCGATAAGATTTTTTTGATCATATTCTGTTCTAACCGAGATACCAATAAACTTCTCAGGAACCTTAAGAAAGTCTTTTTCTGCCTGATCTAAGGTTCCATAACCAACTTTAAATCGAAGAGGAGTATGGGCAGTACAATTGGTCTTTATGAAATCTTGAGTACCTATTGAAAATGCTCCAGGTCCGTTTGTTGCATTTGCTTTTTGAAATTCTTTTTTCCAGTACTTAATCGCAAATTCAATCTCTGAAAGGATTGTTGCTTCATCCGCCGAAACTGTTGGTTGATCAATCTCTACACAGTAACTAACCTTAGCAGTATTTTTTACAAACCATGGGTTATGCGCATCTTTGAAAAGTTCTCCTCCAGAGCCAACCCAGCCATCGCCGGCCTTAGCTGCAAAAGTGATGAGTAGTATTAAACATGCCATTTTCTTCATATCTTCTCTCTCTTTATTTAATTTCTACAATTTATAGTCTGTTAATCTTAAAAAATTATCATCATTCAAACGAAATCTTTGAATCTGAATTGGTGCAGGTAAAAATGGCGAAGCTGACAAAATAAATTCGGCTCGGTAGTTGATACCTATAAATTCAATTTCCCCATAGATATTTTGAACTTCTATTTTTCTTCTATTTCCATTCAAATGACCTATGGTCATTTTCCCTTTGTGCATTCGCTTCACAAAGACTTTAACTCGATATCCAAGTCTTAAGTCTATCTCTTCTAAAAACTGCAATAGATAGCTTTTATTATTCATTAAAAAGTCTGACTCAGTATAAGTTTCAACATCTCCTGTGGAAGTTTGAATTTGGATATATTTTTTTTCACATTTAAAAATGGATTTATTTGTAACCTCTTCAGTTGTCATTAGAATAGAAGAACAAAAACTACCATCATCTTCACAATACACTTCGAAATTTTCCACTGATTGCTGATAGGAACTCGAGAGACTACACGGGTGGGCTGACTTAAAATCAGGATGCTCGATCAAACTAGCAAAGTCATCTAGTACACCTGAATCATCAAATATTACTGCAGCTAAACAGGCACTATTAATCTGCAAAACAGCTATTAGCGTTATTATTATTTCTCTCATATTTTCCCTCGCAGGCGGGTATAGCATGGGCCACAGAAATTGCAAAAATTTAATTATATGAAAAGTATAATTCTGATTCAAAAGTTACACTCTAAATTCATCCAAACATAGTTCTCGACCTAATAAGCTTTATTCATCACAGAATTTAAAGACCTTAGGAGGACAAATGAAAAACTTAACACTAATTGGAATTTTAACTTTATTCGCATTAACATCTTGCGCCAACAAACCTGCACCAAAAAATGCTTGTCGCGTTAAATTAAAAGACAAATTGGATATGTTTGATCGCGAACTTACATTTAAAGGTAATGTGGCCAAATTCGAAGAGTCTTGGGCATCCTGTACCTTCATCATGTTTGGTTGCCGATATGTACAATCTTCTATCGACAAAAACAAAGACATCTACATAAGTGCTAGTGGTTTATTTAACTCCAGGACAAAAATAGGAAAAATGAAAGATGCTCAAGTTATTTTTGATGAAACAATTGTAGATAGCCTGGCAAGGGTTTCTGATATGCGTATCTCTAATAGTGATAAGAAAGTGTACCAAGAAGTTGAATCTAAAATGCTAGGTAAATTTGTTGGAGAAAAAAATGCTAAATCAACAAGAGAAGTTAGCTATAGTGAAAGCTGTTCACTAGAAGAAGCTGCTGTTGGAGCACTAGCTCTTTTTAAGGCCAAAGACTTAGGAATATAGAACTGAAAATCAAGGGGAGCTTGTCTCCCCTTTTTGATTGCACGCACCACTATTCATGCTAAAATTAGTTCATGAATAGTTTAGAAAGATTGAAAGAAATTTTAAAAAATACTGATGACCTATATTTGAGGTCTCCAATCGAAGAGATTCAACCTAGTATGAATCTGATTACTGACCTTGGAATTGATTCACTTACTCGAATTACTATTTTTTACGAAATAACTGACCACTTTGAAGTCGAAGTTGACGAAGAGATAGCAGCTTCTTGGAATACGATTTCTGATGTGACGAAATTTATCGAGCAGTTATGAAAATTGTTCTCAGTGACCTGAATCAAAATCCTGAAACAAAAATTCCTGATTCTTTGAAAAATTCGCTTTCTGACATCTTCCCTCTGGCAGAGATAGTCATTGTTCAATCTCCAAATAATTTGAGAAAAGCGATAGTCGATGCTGACTACCTACTGGGATGGGCTGCACCATCCGTATTTTTAAAAAAAGCACAAAAACTTAAATCTATTTTTCTTTTTTCATCACAGATTCCCGACAGCTATACTAAAATGCCATTTAAAATTCGAAACATCACGGGCCTAAACGCGGAGTATGTTGTCTCTTATATACTTGAGGTACTCTCAAATCATACTTATAAAAATACTCTCATTATAGGTCAGGGAGCCATTGGAAAACTGCTAAAAAGTAAACTACCCAAAGATAACCTTAGAGTGATAACGAGAACTCCAACTGATGAACTCGAAACCGACTACAAAGATTTTCAACTTGAGGTTTCTAAGGCAGATGTGATTATCCCCTGTGTATCCTTAACCCCTGATACAAAAGGTCTTTTTGAAAATAACCATTTTTTCAAATTTTTGAAAGAAGATGTGCTCATTATAAATACTGCGCGAGGAGAGCTTTTTGAAGAACAGGATTTGCTTCATTTCTTTAAAACCAATTCCAAGGCATTTTACCATACAGATGTCACTGTCCCAGAACCCTATCCAAAAGATGGAGCCTTAAGAGGTCTAAGCAATATAAAAATCACGAATCATGTGGCCGGCTTTGGTTCAGGTATTTGGGAAAAAATAGATGAGCAGATTAAGAATCTTGCTCAAGAATGGAAATAATTTTAGCTCTCTCAATTTTTCCCATATGGTTTTTAGGAAGAGAATCCCATTTATAAAATTTTCTGGGCATGTGACTCTCAGGTACTTTTTCAGCTAAATATTTTAAAACTTCACTTTCAGTCATCTGACCAATATAGACTAAAACGGGTACCTGACCAAAAACTGTTGAAGGCAACCCAACCATAGCGACTTCACATTGCGCATCTATTTCTTTAATCACTTGCTCAATCTCCGAGGGAAATATATTTCTTCCCTGAAAGATAATGGTATCATCTGAACGACCTTTGATCTTTATTCCAAATTCTGACTTCTCATAAGCATCTTTGGTATCAAAAAATTTTTCAGCCAAGTTTTCTGCAGCGTAGAGTGACTTTACTTCTAAATTTTTCCCTAAGTTAAATTCAACATTATCCAATGTTTTTCCAATAGGTATAGCGCCGCTCGTTTCTGTAAAATTAATTTTTTGCGTGCTTACTCTAGGGCCCATCTCTGTCAGGCCATAGGTGTAATAAAGTTCTGCTGCAGGAAAAATATCACGCAATTTTTGAGCTGATTCATAAGTTAACAAAGAAGAGCCAATACTGATTTTCTTAGGGGAAATTATATTCTTTTTATAACGCCTTCTAAACTTACAAATATTTTCAACTAGACTTGGTGTGAGGTACATAATATCAAATTCAGCCTCACTTAAAAGATCAAAAATTTCTTGTACCGAGAGCTGATCTCTAGTGAGGTAAGTTTCTCCTTTCAATAGTAAGCTCGACCAGATCCCTACAACGACTCCAAAACTATGATAAACAGGAAGAGGAAATAAAACCTTGGCCCCATCATTCAGTTCTAACGATTGATTATGAGCGCGCGCATTTCCTATAAATTTATTTATATGAAAATAATAAGACTTTGGAGTCTGCGTAGGAGAACTAGTGCCACTTGTGCATAATATATGACCTAAGGAATCTAATTTTATACTTTTTTCTATTGAGTTTAATAATTGAACCTTTATCGCAGCCGGTATAGCAGGATTTATCACGATCGGAACTTGTCCGTTTTGTAGCTCCCTCAAGTAGTGTTCTATAAATGCCAATTTGGAATCATCACTGACCAAACTAAAATCATTATTAAAAACTTCAGACTCAACGAACTTACATTCCAGTTGAATATTTCCTTGGATAAATACTGAATTCAAAAATAGCTCCTTAACTCTATTTTAGGCCCAAACTAGATTTTTTACACCTTTCATTTTTCTGTTTGACATACCAAACTTCTGTACTATCATAAAAACAAATCAAAGGAACATAAATGAAACTTCTTACTCTCCTATTTTTAATGAGCAGTTATTCCTTCGCAGAAGTTAAACTTCGCGATATCGGAGTCATTGGCCTAATGTCACATGATCTATTTACTTGGGACAAGCATTCTGAAGTTAACCTAGAAAATGGACGCTTAGACCTTAGTACTATTTTTGACTATGAAGGTGGAAGTCGTTGGCAAAAAGGTGGTAATCCAAAAAATGCTGAAAATGCACCTGTATGGTCTATCACAAAAAGACTAGTGGACTTATATGCAGACCAATTAAAAATAATGGATGAGAAATCGGCCAGAAAATTTACAGTTAAATATTTTCACAAAATGGTATTTGAAAGTTATTTCCGATTAACTGGAGTCCGAATACCAAAGCTGGCCATTAACTTCCCCGTGACCAATACGGAACAAGCAGTATTTAGGGCCATGCACGATATTCTTCCGGGTAAGGCTAAATTTATAAGAGGAAAGTTATTTCCTTTGAAAGAATTCAAACTTACTAATTTTCTGTTCGCCAAACTTTATTTAAATGAGGCAGAACTTGATCAAAAAATTAAATACTTCGATGGAGAATATGATCCTGAATACCTTGCTATTACAATTCCATTTTCCAGAAAGAAGGTAAACCTCAAGGAAGTGGACGGTGACTTCATTGCTAAACATTCACCCTATTTTCAAGAAAATATGCTGGCTGAACTTAAAAGAGTCGGCACAGCTGAAATTAATATCAATGAAGCATATTTTATAGAACATGCTCAAACCCTACTTGCTAAAGCGATCTGCTCTAAAGAAAACCAATGGATCGAATCAAGTATTAAATGCCATTAACTATATTGTTCTCGCTCCTAGGTGGTAACAATATTTTCCTTCAACCTAAGGCCAGTTTTTCGAAGCTGGTCTTTTTTTTTAATTTTTATTAAGATATCCATATGAAAATTCTACCTCTACTTTTTTTACTTTCCTTAATTGGCTGCGGTCAAAAACAATCGTTAGAGTTTTACTCGCTCAAGAAGTCGGACTTTGCTCCAATTATCAATAACTCTAGAGCGCCTCAAAAACCTGACCTGGCCCAAGTCAAAACGATTCTAAACCGAGACTACCCAATTGAGATTGCCCTTTTTGAAGATGGTACTTGGTACTATGACTTGCCTAACTTAGATGATGGCTTTGGAACATGGGAATTTAAAAACGGAAAGATTAAGCTTGAAGCTAGTCGCGATATCTTCGATATGGAAATAGATGTCGTTGGCCTTGATAAAGATGCTAAAGATATTGGAATCTATTTCATGGATCGTTTTGGCTATAAAACTCTAAAGGTTGAGCAAATTAAAGCTAATAAGTAGTTTTGTGACATACGGATATAAAAAAGGAATAACTTCAATCGCAATCAAAATGATGATAACGATCTCCATATAATGACTGCGTTTTGTGTGTAGCTCCCCCATATACATTTGTGATATATCAAATAAATTCCTAAGCTTTTGATCTACTAAAATTTGCCATTGAGGAACCTGTAAACGCTTTAAAGCGATACGATACAATCTTGCAAAATAAACATCACCAATAATTTTTAGAGAATTTTCTATTCTTTCAACGACTTCACTCGTTTCAATATAAAGCGAACTTGCATCTTTAGAGAGGACTTCTACTCTCCGGTTAAAAATAGAAGGCTTCTTCGTTATGACCTGTCGGTAGAGCCCTGACAGCTTAGAATCCAGCAGAGTATCATAATAACGTAGCTCCAATAATTGAACATTCGCAAGTTCCAGAACATCGCAAATATCATCGACATCATCTTTGGCATAGACAAATCCACTATCCCAATCAACCACGACTAAATCGTTAGTGGAATAACTAAGAGCTGAGGCTTTTACAGGTTCGATCATGGCTTCACTTAGTACCATCTGACTTTCAAAACCAATAAAGTGGAAAACAAAATTTTCACCAGTCCAAAAATCTAATTTCTGATTTTCAGTATTGGCAACGAATATACTATAATCCTCATACTGATCCCAAAGTTCAGGCTTAACAATTCCTTTTCCGAGTAATTTTATGAGTTGAGCAACACGTAATTTACCCAACTCATCCAAAGCTGGCTCTAAACTCCATTCTTTCATCCATTGTACTAGTTCTGATTTTTCAATTTGAGCAGGGGTATCGATTCTAAACTCGAGTGAAGCAGCACCATAATTCCAAAGCTTTCCCATCAAAAGAATTTTAGTTTCATTAACTATTATTTCACCCAAATTGATTACTAGCGGTGGATCTGAAAATAAAAAGTTTTTTGTCTGCTTTTTTAAATTAAATGGATTAGTGGGACCTACGACACTTAATTTTTCATAAGCATCTTTCAAGTTAATTTCATAACCTAAGTCATAGATTCTATAAACGCGTAAACTACCCAGAGTATTAGACATAAGAGTCACTCCCTAAGCCAGATATTAGCACATATTTTATAAAAACTTACCAATAAAAATAAGACACGCATAAAATTTAAAATCATTTTTCCATGATAAATTTGAAATTTTCACGAACACCGACAATATCTTTTTCTAAGTCTCCGTAGTTACTCGAATGAAAAATAAAATGGGCCTTTTCCTGACTAACTCCATCACGAACTGAAAACGTCTGTCCTACTTTTCCCTTTATTCTTTGAAGTTTGATTGTTGGGACAGTTTCTAGATACGCTTGCCCCTCAATCTCCATACACTTTCCCGCTCCGGGATGTAAAATCATAGCTGCTGAGAATTCTCTTTTTTCTTTCTCAATATTCAGCTCCTTTCCCAAGTGGATGTCTAAATACATTTGCCATGGATCTACTCCAAAGGATAACTCTATTAAATCCATAATATACCCACCGGGAGGTCGAAGAGCGATCTCCCCGAATAAGATTCCATTATCAGTTAAATAAACTTCCAAATGAGTTAGTCCGTTCTTAATACCAATTGCATCCAAAACTTTTTTATTTAAATCAATGGCCTGAGATACTAATTCTGATTCGTAATGACTTGGAACTATATTTACTACGCCTTTTTCAAAATACTGAGTGGTAGACTGAAACTTTATTTCACCGTTTTGAACAAAGCTCTCTACACTCATTTCTTTGCCAATGATAAAACCTTCGAAAAGAATATCTGATCTCATCTCCCATTCGGCTGGGGCAATAAGTACTGTTTGACCTTTCCCCCCTGAATTATTCAGTTCTTTTGCAACTACCTTTCCACCTAAAACCTTATATACCTCACTCATGTGAGATACCTCATCACTTCCAAGAAACTTAGTCATAGGGATTGAAGCTTCAGTCAAAAGCCGTTTCATAAACAACTTATTCGAACAAGCATTAATGACCTGTTCTTGATAGGCTGGAAGTCCCAGGGCCACGCGTAATAAATTAGCTGAGACCACAGTTCCTTCGCCACTAGCAATAACTAATGAAACTCCTTCTAACTCTCGTTTAAATTTTGCAACAAAACTACTGGCTTCTTTCTCCGACTGTGGGAAGCTCCCATTGTACTCGACAAATTCTCCTTTCACCTCAAAGTTGAGCTTTTTAGTAGGTCCCAGGTAAACATATGGAATCCCTGAAGAATTGACGGTTTTTAGAAAACTTGAACGGGTGCCGAGAATACAAATTTTATGTTTCATACTTCAATGCTAAAGGATGAAAACCAATTTGAAAAGAAAGTCCACGCCGAGATGGGAGAGACAATAAAATGTAAAGTTAGAAGTTTGCAGTAAATGTAATTCTTCATTGTTTTCAGCTTTACGAAAATCTGCTAGGAAAAATAGTTACATCTAACGACTCATGATTCTCCACTGAAGATAAAAGCGATTGAGTTCTTGTTCCACATCGGCAATTTGATCATTTTTTACTGGAAGCTTTATTAATACTGAAAACTCTTTGCCATCCTCAATGAGAACTTTTGTTCTAGGAGAAATATTTGGAACATTCAGCCCCTCTTTTTCACAGAATGAATAAATTGATTTCGTGGCCTGATCTAAATAACTTTCACAAATTTTAGAAGCCACCTCCCCTAAAGCTTGTTCAAATTCTTCGACCTTCGTTTCATCTGACATTTTGAATATAAACGACTTGATGGAATAACCGCGAAAATAGGATTCGTTTTTTAAAGTTTTTGATAGCATCAAACTATTAGGAATAGAAATTACGTCCCCTGTTGTTTGTTGGGAATGTTTTTCAGGACCTATTTCCAAAATTTTTGTAGAAAGCATTCCCTTTTCAATAACAAACCCTCTGATACTATCAACTTCAATACGTTGACCAACCTTAAAAATACTAGAGATATTAATTAATAATCCTCCAGTGAAACACATGATCATCTCTTTAAATGCAAGTACGATAGCTGCAGCCACAGCAAAAATGGAAACTAACACTCCTTGAATCTTAGCAAACCACAGAATAAGGATAGAAAGAAGGAACATCAGAAATAGAGTTTGGGAAACTCGTCTCTTGGCCTGCGCTTTTTCTTGTACATTAGCCTGGGAGCGATTAATTGTTCGAAAAATAAGTACTCTTACAATAGAGAATAAAACAAAAAGCCCCACCGAAAAGATGAGGCTCTTTGATATAGATTGGTCATTAATTAAATTAAGCAATTCATTCATAAGGAAATTCTACTCCTTATCTTGCGTATCGTCTCCATCATTTTCAGGTTTTTCTTCCTGTTGAGGTTTAACCTGAGGCTTCAATTCAAATTGGATTGGCACAGGCTTGAATGGCTCAATCTGAATAGGCTCTGGTTTTACTGGTTCTGGGCGAAAATTTCTATTCTGTTCGCGAAAAATTCTTCTTCTCTTTTCTCCGATGGAAATCATTTCAATATCATTAGTTTGGTTCAGTTCTACCCGAGCTTTTACTTTTGCATGTTCACTGGCACAAAGGACAGTTTCAATTGCAACCTCAAGTTGATTATCAAATGATTTTTGATCTACCGTAGAAAGTTTATCAAATTTTGACCGCACATGTCGTTGTTCATTTACACAAGCTTGAATTTTGGCTTTTTCTAGCTCTCGCTCAGGATCCACTAAAAGTTCTTTATTAACGACTCTATCCAGGATAGGAAAAGCATACCGATCTTCCTCGCGTACAAATTCAGTATCCTCAATTTGATCGATCTTTGGGTACGCCTTAATATCAGGTTCAACGCCATCCACTTGAGGGGAAATACCTTTTGGCCCATAATAAAGTGCCTTCGTTTCTGCAGTTAAAATTGCTTGAGCGTTCTCCCCGAATTCTGACCGAAGAAAACCTCCAACTCCTTGCATACTACCTTTCCCAAAAGTGCGTTCTCCAACAATCCAAGCTTTTTGATAATCTTGCAAGTACATAGACAATGCTTCGGAGGCTGATGCTGAATAACCATTAACTAAAACAACATTATGTTTTCTCTGAAGCCTTTGTACAAAATTATCTGTAGTGAAATTTTGATATACAAGTTCATTATCGCCCAAAGTTTTTGTCATCCAATTAATAGAACCCAACTCAAGGTAATTTTCCATGATACACGTCGCTTGGGAAACGAGTCCCCCTCCGTTATTTCTTAAATCCAGAATCATACCTTTTAAAGGAAACTTAGAATTTAAAAAGTCTATCGTCTTTTTAATCGCGCTACAACCTGTGGGATCACTAAATGACCTAAGCTTTATATAGCCAATTATGCCACCATCAACTGAAAAATATTTGGCAATTACATTTCTAATCTCGTATTCAGCACGGGTTACCATAAAGTTAAGTACTTCGCTCTCACGCAAAACAGTTATTTCTAACTCATCAACAGTCTTCATTTCAGACAACATTTCTCTTAAGGTATCAACACCGTTAACTTGAAGAATAATATCCCCAACCTTAAATCCGGCTTTTTCTCCAGGTGCACCTTCGTCTAGGTCGATAATCTCATATTTTTCTTTACCTTCTATGTCCACGACTTGAAACGAAAGACCTAAGCCTTTTTTATTCGAAACAGCTTGAGATCTTTGTTGCTTAAAATAGCTCGGCATTATATAAGAGTGAGGGTCCACTGCCACTCTTAAAAAAACATTATATAAATTGGCAGCAGTAAGAGAGTCGTTTGATTCGTTTAAAAAATTTTGATCAAACTGAGTAAGGCTATCCGAAAAAGAACCGCGTAGCATTCCAAGTCCTGACTCATCATTTTCACTTTCACTGAGCTCTTTTTTAAGTTTGATGAGATAGTCTTTGGTTGAAATTCCCGATGTCGGAATTTTTTTAAATGCAAGCCCATCTTTAAGATCGATAACTATCGTTTCATCATTTTTTGGATTTTGCATGTCATGCATCTCGTTCATAACAGCAATACAGGCCAGAATTTTTTGATGTGAACTTTTACAGTTAGCGTCGTTGATCACACCATAAATAAGAGAAGAAAAACTAAGCTGTGTTTCTTCCCAAAATTGATTTGCCGTCCACTGTGATCTGTCGACAGTTTCTGCATAAGTTGATACTCCCCCTACTAAAAGTAAATTGAGACATAATCCCTTCAACATTCCCCTAGTAATCATATATTTCCCCTATGTGTGTTGGGCTTTCCTAGCATAATTAGTGTAAGAACCAAGAGGAACAGTATTTTTTACACATCGCCCAAAAAACATGCCAAACGAACATCATTACAAACGAAGATACTAAATTTGATAAAAATAACTTAATAAATTAATAATAATTTCAAGCACTTAAATGAAGCTCTAACTAGATATAATTTTTACTTTAAGCTTACAAAATGAAATATCTTTTTATTATTTTCCTCCTTTCAAATTGTGCCCTGCCCGAGGAGGAAGCACCATTAACAATAAACTTTAAAGAGGATGTCTTTCTTTGGGATAAGAAGGATCTTCCACTTGATTTTGGATGTGACTCCAATTTCAGCGACAAAGAAAAGCTATTTTTTGAAGACGCCATCGATCAATGGGAGCAAGCCACCCAAACTGACTTATTTAATGAACTTAAACCAATCGAAAATCCTGGTTTTTTAAATTTGAGTGACTACTACTATAAGGACTCAAAGATGGGAATTTATAAATCAGACAATCCAGTATTAGAGATTCTTCCTGAGCACCTAGCAGCGTGCCAGGTAAAAGTAGAATACTCTCACAATATAGACGCCAAAAAAGTTTTTCATATTAAGCATGCTGATATTGTGTTCAATTACAAAGATCATACTTTCAAAACTGAATTGGATGATAGAGGCTTCGATCTTCCGAGTGTGTTTTTACATGAAGTCGGTCATGTTCTTGGCCTGCGTGACAGGGATTCCGGTGTTATGGCGGGAACCATGACTATTGATGAAATCAGAAGAGAACTTTCTCCTGATCTAGAAGATGAAATTTTTAACCTATATAATAATGCCGACTATGATTGCTTTAATAGAGAACCAGCCCAAGAGCCTTACCCAATTTCTAAGAATTATAAAATTACTTTTTTTATGAAAAAAGATAGAACAATAGAGAAAAAAATTGAACAATGTGATTAAAAATGGGTGATCCTTAGATCACCCACCCCGAATATTAGTTAAGGAGCAACACATTAACTAATATTCTATCGGAAAACTAAATGTTGGTGGCTGGTTAATTGCCAGCCACCAC
This sequence comes from Bacteriovoracaceae bacterium, assembly GCA_964231135.1. GTDB lineage: Bacteria > Bdellovibrionota > Bacteriovoracia > Bacteriovoracales > Bacteriovoracaceae. Next base: position 48,307 of record CAXRIU010000009.1, on the reverse strand, counting down.
CTAATGACCTGTACAGGTCAATATAAGACATTAATTGATCTCTTTTTACCTCTACTAATTCAAGCTTAGACTCTAGCGACTCTCGCTGAGTCAAAAGTGCTTCAACATAGTCCACCCTTGCCGCCTTAAACAAAATCCCAGAGATCTCGACAGAGTCATCCATTACCTTCACTTGTTCCTTTTTTAGCTCGTAAATCGTTTCAAGATTATTGATTTTGGAAATTTGATTGGTAACTTCTGCATAGGCATATAACAACGACTTTTCATACTCATAAATCGCCTGAAGCTGCATATTATTTGCTGAAAAATAGTCAGCCTTGATAGCGGCCCTGTTTAGTAGAGGTGCTGTTAGGTTAACAGCAAGATTGGTAAATATAGACTCTGGCCTATCATAGAGATGTTCTCGATTAAATGCTTCGTAGCCCGCTTCTGCTTCTATACTTAGCGACGGATAGAACCTCGCTTTAGTAGACTTTACGTCCAATTTTGCTGCCTCTAATTCATAGGTTGCCTTTTTAATATCCGGTCGGTTTTCTAAGAGATCCGCTGGTATGCCCAGTTTAACTGATTGCGGAGAGATTTCTTCTAATAGAATTGAGGTTCGCTCAATTTCTTGTGGGAAGCGCCCTAAAAGCCTATTAATTTTATTTTCCAACATTACGGTTCTTTGCTTGATTTCAAACTTTTTACTTTCATTTTTTAGAACTTCGGCTTGAAATCTTTTAACCGCTAAGGAGGTAACCCTTGCTGCATTTTGCTGAGCTTCAACCAATTCCTTTGCCTGTTTTAAAACACCAATATAGGAATCAATTAAATCCTTTTCTCTATCCAGTGCTAATAGCTCATAATAAGAGTTCGCGACTTCGGCCACATAATGAGTCACCGCAAGCTTCTGTGCTTCTTTACTGGCCAGAGCTCGGTAATAGGCTGCTTCGGAGGCATTTCTAAGTTTTGCCCAAACATCAAGTTCCCAACTCGCAGCTAAGCCAACTCGGTGGTTGTGTAATGTTTTAGGAATGGGTTTCCCATCTTCTAAAGTGTGAGTAGCATCACTGACTCCTTGACTCGTAAATTCACCGACTCTCTCAGACTCATAACCTGCACGAAAACTAAGATTCGGAAGATATTCACCTTGCCTAGCCATCACCTCATTTTGAGAGATGGAGATCTCTTGCGCTAAGATATTTATTTCTTGATTGTTCTTTAAACCTAACTCGATTAGTGACCTGAGTTTTTCGTCTTTAAAGTATTCATGCCAGTTTTTAGTGGAGGTAACACCGTCCTTATCTTTTGAGAGCAGTAAAAAGTCTTTTGGAAGTTTTAGATCAGACTTATCCTTAACCTCTCCTTTAAAAGTTGGTGCACAACTGACTAAAAAAATTAAAGCAATGCTACTTAATATATTAGTGCGCATGATTTTCTCCCTCTGATAAAGGTCTCTCATCTTCATCTTGAATTAACTCCTTCCCCTCTGCCAAATGAGCGAAAATATAGTAAAGTCCTGGAACAACTAAAACTCCAAAGATCGTACCGAAAAGCATACCACCTAGTGCTGAAGCACCGATTGTTCGGTTAGTAATAGCTCCAGGTCCAGTAGCAATAACTAGTGGAATCAAACCTGCAATGAATGCAAAAGAAGTCATCAGAATCGGACGAAGTCTTACCTTGGCACCTTCAACGGCAGCTTCAAATATCGTTGCCCCCTGTTGCTGCTTCAACCTTGCATACTCGACAATTAGAACAGCATTCTTTCCAAGTAAACCAACCAACATAATTAAACCAACCTGGGTGTAAATATCGTTTGCTAAACCCATCGCTTTGATCAACAAAAATGACCCAAAAATACCAGGCGGTAGCGATGCTAGTACGGCAAATGGAATTATAAAACTTTCATATTGGGCAGACAGTACGAGGTAAACAAAGAGTATAACGATGGCGAAAATAACTAGCGCCTCATTCCCTCTTTTCGCTTCATCAAAAGATAAACCTTCCCAAGCAATATCATATCCAAGAGGCAAGACTTTGGCTGCAACGTCTTTTACGATTGAAATCGCATCTCCAGTAGTATATCCCTTCGCCGGAACAGCTCTAATTGCTGCTGAGTTGTACAGATTGTAACGAGTAATTTCATTTGGACCTTGAGTTTTTATCATCTTCATGAATGAAGAGTATGGCACCATTTCATCTCTATCATTTTTCGTATATAGCTTTAGTACATCAGAAGGAAGTTTCCTAAATTCAGGAGCTGCTTGTGTATATACTTTGAAAAACTGACCAAAACGAATAAAACCTTGTTCGTAGGTACTTCCGATGAGAATATTTAAGTTCTCCATCGCTTTCCCAATCGAAACCCCTTTTTGCATGGCTTGAGCATTGTCTATCTCAAGTTTGTATTGAGGAAAATTAGCTGCATAAAAAGTAAATATCCCTGTTAACTCTTTTCTTTCCTTCAGGGCTGCTAAGAACTTTTTTGTGAGCTTATCGAGCTTTTGGTAGTCCGTAGTTGTAGTTCTGTTAATAAGCCTAAAAGCAATCCCACCTGCGGCACCGTAGCCAGGAACAGCTGGTGGTTCGAAGTACTCAATTACCGCACCTATATGGTGTGTTTTCTCTTCCAGTTCTTCAATAATTTCATGAACTGACTTCGATCTTTTACTCCAATCATCCAAGTTAATAAGGCAGGTACCAGCATTTGAACCACGTCCTTCTGTTAGAATTTCATAACCTGCTAAACTTGATACAGATTCAATTCCTTCAACTTTCTCGGCAACTTTTTGTAACTCTCTTGCTGCAGCATTAGTCGTTTCGAGCGTTGATCCAGGAGGAGTTTGCACGATTGCATAGATCATTGATTGGTCTTCGTTAGGAATGAATCCTCCTGGTACTATTTTAGATACCCCAACAATCAATAAACAAAATCCCAAAAGCACACCAGCGGTTAAAACTTTTCTCTCTACAATTTTGCGTAATACTCCCACGTACTTGTCAGTAAGTTTATCGAATTGAATATTGAAGCTATCGATCATATCACTCACAATAGGTAACCTTTTTGGATGCTTCTTCAATATCATTGCACTCAAAACAGGAGTCAAAGTAAGAGCGACAACTCCTGATAAGATAATTGACGTGGCCATTGTAAGTGAGAATTGTCTAAAAAAGACACCAATAGGCCCTCCCATAAATGTTACCGGAACAAAAACAGCAGTCATTAAGAGTGTAATCGCAATAACGGCACCACTAATTTCACCCAAGACTTCTTGTACCGCCCGATAAGGACCAAGACCTTTTTCGTGCATTTTGGCGTGAACAGCCTCAACGACGACGATCGCATCATCAACAACAATTCCAATAGCGAGTACCAGTGCAAATAAAGTGATTAAGTTAATCGTTAAACCAAACGCCTGCATAAAAGCAAAGGCTCCAATAAGCGAAACGGGAACAGCGAGAGTTGGAATAAGTGTAGACCTCCAATCGCCGAGGAACACGAAAACAACTAAAGCCACGAGGACAAAGGCTTCAACTAGAGTGTGAATAACTTTATCAATTGAGGCATTAAGAAAGTTTGAAACATCATAACTTATTTTGTACTCCATCCCTGATGGAAAGAACTTTTCAAGTTCTTTAAGCTTCGATTTTACTTGATCGATAACTTCATTGGCATTACTTCCGTAAGTTTGTTTTAGCGTGATCGCTGCCGAAGGGAATCCATCTACGTTTGAATAGATATCATAGAACTCACTATCCAATTCAACTTTCGCTAAGTTCTTAAGATAGAGTATCTCTCCTTTTGAGTTTTCCCTAATGATAATGTTTTCATATTCCTCTGGCTTATTATATCGACCTTTGTAAACCAATACATATTCTAGGGATTGAGCCTCTTTCCCAGAGCTTCTACCAATCCGACCAGGTCTACCAATAATACTTTGTTCATCGATCGACTCCATGATTTCTTCAGTTGAGACATTATAGGCCCTCATTCTATCCGGATTTAACCATATCCTCATAGCATATTGCCTAGACCCCAGAATCATTGCTCTAGCAATTCCTTTTACCCTCTTGAGTTCAGGCAGGATATTAATATTGGCATAATTATAAAGAAATTTTTCATCAGCAGCTTTATCTTTACTGAACAAGTTTACGTACATCAACATACTAGGCTGAACTCTCTGAACAACTACCCCTTCCAATTGCACTAGCTGTGGAAGACGGTTCATAACCTGATCCACTCTATTTTTGACGTTTACAACAGCTCGGTTTGGATCTGTCCCTAACTCAAATAAAATTTGAATAGTCGCTTCCCCTGCACTAGTAGCATCGGAAACAATATACCTCATACCTTCAACCCCATTAATAGATTGCTCGAGGGGAATAAGAGTTGACTTGATTAAAACGTCTGCACTCGCACCTGGGTAGGCGATCGTAATCATTACCCTTGGAGGAGCAACGTCTGGAAACTGAGAAATGGGTAATGTTTTTAGAGAAAGAATCCCTAACATCACAATTACAAGCGAGACAACAATGGCCAGTACTGGCCTATGGATAAATTTTTGAAACATAGCAGACTCCTATTGAACAGGTAACGTTAAGCTGGCCAAAACTTGTTCCGAACTTTGATGCTCAAACTCAATCTTTTTACCAACTTCAACTTTTCCAAGTCCCTCAAGAATGACTTGTTCTCCATCATCAATACCACCACTAACAATATAAAGATGTGGTAATTCATGTGATATGGTTATCTGCTTTGAGTGCACAATATGATCTTTATCTACTGTATAAACAAACTTTTTATCTAAAATTTCAAATGTACATTTCTGGGGTATGACCATAGCATTTTTTATAGTTTCACGAATGACAATATTACCTGTCTCCCCATGCCTAAGAAGTCCGTCAGGATTACTAAAAGTTGCTCTAAATGCAACGTTACCAGTTTCATGATTAAAGTCGGCTTCAATAGTATCGATCTGACCTTCCTCAGAGAACAAGTTACCATTTGCCATTCTTAGTTTTACTTTGCCTTTAATTTGGTCTTTAAGTTGCTGAATATAATTGAGGTAATCAGCTTCAGTTACGTTGAAGTACACCCACATTTTACTAATATCAGAGAGAGTCGAAACTAACTCTCCTTCTTCAATTAAACTACCAAGCCTAACGTGTTGCCTTCCTAGGATACCTTCGAAGGGCGCTTTAAGCGTGGTGAAATCCAGGTGAGCTTTGGCAAGATTGAGTTCTGCTTTACTTTTTGCCAATTTTGCTTTGGAAAGGGCCAACTCATTCTTAGAGACAACTCGTTTAGCTGCTAAGCTTTTTGTATTTTCATACTCTATTTTAGTTACATTATATTCTGCTTTAGCCTTCTCATACTCTGCTTCCATAATCTGAGGCATTAATTGAAATAAAGGAGCATCTTTTTCAACTTTTTGTCCCTCATCGACCAAAATATCTTGTAAATAGCCACGCTCGAATGCTCTCAATTCAATATGCTGAAAAGCATGTATCTGCGCGACGTACTCTTTATCTATGGAAAGATCTTCCCTCCAAGGATTTGTCACTTTATATTTGTGTTCTGATAAATGATGTGAACCATGATCACATGCGGATAAAAAAATTGTGCCTAAAATAATATGTAAGAAAACTATGCCTCTTTTCATAACTAGTTGCTCCTGAGTGCTAAACGCCGAGAATTCTTCTCCGGTCGATCTAACGAGTAATTAAAATTGTGTTTACGGAAATGGGACTAAGAAATAAAAGGAGGTGCGTGAGGCAAATATGGAGAGCTATAAGCATCGTGATCAATCGATTTGGCCACGAGATTGATATTCTCTAAATATTTTTGACTGAATACATAAAAGCTAACATATTCAAAAAGCTCTGGTGTGCTGAATTCAGAATCACTATCAATAGTGTCATCAGCTTTTTTGACTTCTGACTCTACTATAGATGTAATCTCACTATTCTCAATTAATTTAGAATGATTTTTGGCAAGGCCCGCAATTGAAATTGAAAATATTAAAATTAACAGCAGTATTCTCATATTAGTAAGACTAACATAGATCATCTTTTTTTTAAATACAAGACTCTTCTGCTGGGAAAAAAATAACTATCTTTTAATTAATTACTCCGGAGGGAGTGGAATGGTATTTTCTTTCTCTGGTTTGCTAAGCTCCCATATATCTAAATGCTAATCAATTGACTGGCTAAGTCCTAGCACAAAAGTCTTTGTTTTCTCTTTCCAGTGCCTATTATCCAAGGCAAGTTTGATATTTAACTGCTCAACTTTTGAGAATTCTCCCTTTAGTATTTTCAATGAGTTTTCACAAAAGCCTTAAAACTATTTAAAACTGGCTGTCAACCAGAGTTCTGCAGTTCGGGGAGGATTTTGATTTTCATGAATTTTCCTTCCTATGGAGTATAGGTAGCCCAAAAAAAGCCTCTTATATCCCCAATGATATGATTTTTCGCTTTATCATTTGGATAACGTTTATCAATTTCAGCTTTTAAAGCAGGACTGATATTTTCTCCGTGGCATACGAGGCAATCAGGTACAGTGGGAATAGGCTTTAAATACCCTCTTTTACCACCACCAAGATCAACTACATGAAAGGACTCTGTCGTTTCTTTTTTATAGATTTGATCCATATACTGCCTCATCCATTTTTGTGGCCGGTTACTTGGATTCCTATTTTTGTCACTCACTCTTCCAAATTTGTAATGAGAATCATTAAATTCGTCTGTTATTTTTAATGCATTGAGATTGCAATAGTCTAATGCCTTTTCAGGAGACTCCTTAAGCTTTGCCTTTAACTCTTTTCTTAGAGTTTTTCCAAGCTTCTTCATTCTTCTCTGGGCTTCTTCATCTCCTGCTTTGACAGCTGAACAGAAAAATACAGTTAAAATACTTACTATAAGGAACTTCATAAAATCCTTTTACACGAAGTTTGTTTTCAATTGAATTAACAACACTAATTAGTAGTATTTTAAGTGATTTTTAAACCAGGTAAACAACTTTTACAGATCGAATGAAAAAAAGCTCATCCCGCTAAGCACTTTCTTACTGTGGAGACGAGCTTTTCTTTTTCTAGAGGCTTTTTCAAAAACAATACTGGTTCTGATTCCTTGTTTTCAATATTATTTTTTTCTTTCCTATCAGCCGATATGTAAATAATCGGTACCTTAAACATCGAGAGACTCTTAAGTAACTTCGATACTTTGTATCCATCCAAGTTTTTCAATTTCATATCCATAATAACCAAGTCAGGTTTTATATCTACAAATTGCTTCATCGCCTCAAATTCATCTTCATAAGTTTGTATTGAAACATTTTCTAAAATTTTAAGCGTATGTTGTGCATATATAAGCACATCTCTACAATCATCAATTACCATAATTTTTTTATGCTTAAACTCTTCAAAATCTAATTGAGCAAACATATTCAAAATATACATGTTCTTTTCTTTAATACGATGATTTGCTTTCATTGTGACCTCTCTATTTGTTTGATGAAATTAGTTTAATTTAAGACAAAAATATCTTTATCAAATTAATGTAAAATTAAATTTATAATTCTTTATTTAGAAAAATTTAAGCATTGCATATATTACAGATTTCTTTAGTTAATAATTTTCTTGATTCGGTGTTAAATTGCTTAGACAAAGGATTAATAAAAATGCAAGCACTAAGGAATATACTACTAGTAGAAGACAATACAGGTGATACTGAATTCATCAAAGAAATTTATTTTAAGCAGCACCAAGATGAATTTAATTTGATCACCTGTCGTGACTTGGAAGCTGCTCTAATGACCTCAAATGAGTCTCTAGAACTTATATTATTAGATTTAGATTTACCTGATTCGAGGGGTATCGATACTGTACATGCGATAAAGAATAATTTCGCTGAAACACCAATCGTGGTATTTAGCGGTCGAGACGAATTTGATCTAATTAGAGATATTATGGAACTTGGTGTACTCGATTATGCTATCAAGGGAAATCTTTCCTACGATGCCGTTAATAGGATTATTCGTTTTTCAATTGCAAGAAGCCATTACTACTCCAGACTAAACAATCAAAATCGAACATTATCAAATGTAACGAAAAAACTTACCAAAAAGATATCTGAAACACCTTCTGAAAGATCTAGAAATGAACTAGATAAAGTCGATAAAAAAATCATTGACTATCTAAGTCACGAAATACGTGGTCCCCTATCACTAATGTCTGGTTCAATTGAAGTTTTAAAAGATATTGAAGACGAACTGCAAAGAAAAAGACTAACGAAGGTTTTAGAAAATTCTTGTACCTACTTACAGCACCTACTTAATTCCATCCTTGAATCAGAAAGCAAATGTATGAATCTCGATGCTATAATAACACAAGCGTTAGAACTATCAGAATCGAGTGCCCATAAAAGAGAAATCAGTTTTCACTTTTCAAATTCGATAAAAAGTATAAAAGATTTATATATCCCTAACTCCATCAAACTAAGCCAGGTAGTGATCAACCTAATAAACAATGCGATTAAGTATTGTCCAGGAAGTGAGATTAAAGTCTCTACGAATATTAAAGATGACTTTTTAGAAATCTCTATTGCCGACTCAGGCCCTGGTATTTCTGCCGAAAACGTTAAATCGATATTTAATTTTGGTAAGAAAATCTCGACAAAAAATGCCTCGGGAAATAGTAATGGCTACGGACTTTATTATTCAAAAGAAATTGTTCATCATTTCTTTAACGGATCAATTGAACTAGAAACAAGGCCTGATCAAGGCAGTACTTTTACTATTTTAATCCCAAACGATAAATTCTACTTTAGAGATGATTCACAAAAGAATCTTCTCTTAATAGACGACTGTGAAGATTTTGCAAATATCTTCAAACAATTATTAAGAACTGAAGAATACCAAATCAGCCATGTTTACCAACGAGACTTAATACTACAAGCTCTCAACCAGAAAAAATATGACCTTATTCTTTCGGATCTTCATATCGATGGTGGTGAGAATAAAGATCTAATTTCAAAGATAAAAACATCCGTAAACCATAATACTCCCCTGATTATTTTATCTGGTGAAAAAGAAGAGAATATACTTTTTAAAAAAGGTCAATACCAAGAATTCATAAGAAAACCCATGCACAAAAAACAATTAATCAATGTCATCAAAAAATATGTTGAGCTTTAATAGAGGGACATTATGTTTAACGAAAAAGAATTTATGCCAACTAATATTAAAGATCTTATCGATCAAGATTTAATCGCCTATATGCCCCAGTATTACGAAAACAGAAGAAACGACTTAAATAAATTACGACAATTCGTTGAAGCACAGAAAACAGATGATATTCTAGCTATGACTCACAAAATACTGGGAACAGCAAGAACCTATGGTCTAAATGAACTTCATTACGCAATTGAAAAATTAGAACGTTTTACTAAAGAATCCAAAATGGAAGAAGCTGAATTTTGCTTGAGTTGGGCAGAAAAATACCTCAAAAGAAAGCTAGCCAATATTTAAAATATACCCAACACCACGCTTTGTTTCTAATAGTTTTGAATGAGGCTTAATCTTTTTCCTGAGTGTACTAATATGCATATCGACAGTTCGAGTTAGAGAGTCACTAGATTCCTCCCATACAATTTCCATTATCTTCTCACGACTTAATACTCTCCCAGCATTATCGATAAACAATTTGAGAATTTTGTATTCCTTTAATGTTAAATCGAGAGACCTTTCAATTTTACTGTCGTCTACCAAAAATATCGACTGTTCGTTCAAGTCCACTTTAAATGGACCTATCGTTCTAATATCGAAACTTTGATTTTCATTATTAATTAAGTGTTTTTCGACTACTGCCTTTAACAGCTTTAAATTTAAAGGTTTCTTTAGATAGTCCAATAGGCCGAATTGATGAGCTTCAATTTCGTCATCAATTTCACCTTTACCCGTTATCATAATAATTCTTCTCAGAATTTCAGGATTTTTAAGTTTTAAATTAAGTAAAAAATCAATACTTTTTTCTTTATCAAAAAATAAGTCAATAACAACTAACTTATAATCCTTGGACAACAAATACTTTTTAGCCTCAGAAATCGAGCTACAATAATCTAATTGAACTGTAGGATTGAGCGCAGCTCTAAAGATATCCTGAACGGTTGGGTCATCATCTATCAGTAAAATATTAATCATAACTTTCAATTTTTCTTTACATAAAATTTAACTTTCCTATTATCGGTTGATTTATAATTCGTGTAAAGGAGCATCGTATGCCTAAAAAAAATTTAGCTTATATCTGCTATGAAAACCGACAAAATGAGGTTTTAAAACTTGCACGTAATCTCTCAGAGCAAAATTTAAGAGTTAAATTGCTACACTCTGTTGAGAGTTTAATTTTTGAGAGTGAACATGAAATTCCTGATTATATTTTTACCTTCTCTTCAATCTTAAATCAGTCAAATTTAGAAAAGTTAAGCTCTTTAAAAAAATTAAGCTCTAAAATTATTCTTGTGTGTCAGGGCGCTATCGATCACCTAAAAAGGCTAGAATATTTCGATGTCATGGTAATTGAAAATGAAATTTACAAAAAAGAATTTTTTCCATTAATACAAGACTTGATTAATAAAAAAACAGAGCACAATCTGCCAACACTTAATATTGAGATGGATTGTTATATGGATGCTCAAATTAAACAACTTGGGGAAATGTCTTGCGTATTAAACACCCCATGTTTTATTAAAGAAGATTCAAAATTCGAAATTGTTTCACAAGTCTTTCAGAAGAATAAAATAACTTTTGGAGCTTCTATATGTAAAAAGACCAGGGCCACTCTTTCATCAAAAATAGAAAAAACATTTTATAATGATATTTTTTTTAAAGGATTATCTGATCATTCGGCTAGAAGAATTAGATCCCTCAAACAAAGTTGGAGAAATTTAGCATGAATATTATAGCGCTTGATGATGATTTTGATTTTTTAAACATTTTATCTCGGACGATGAAAGATTTAGATTATAAATTTAAACCGACATCAAACATGTTAGAATTCACAAATGCACTAAAAAATGATCAGTATGATTTGATTATTATGGACCTGTACCTGAGAGATCGTTTTTTAGGACTCAATTTAATACAGTTTATCAAGGATCATCAGAAATATAAAGAGATTCCAATTTTGGCGACATCAAGATTTAATGACCAACAAAAAATAAACGAAGTTTTATCATTTGGAGCAGATGACTACCTAATAAAACCCATAGACACTTACACGATCTCAAACAAAATAAATTTTTTAACTTCTGATTTTGGTGCGACAGAGCAATATTTAACGAAAGTACCAAGTGACTTTCAAGATATAAAAATAAAGACTAAAGTCACTCTTAAACACCTAGGAATTGAGCATATTATTCTTCAATCAGAGCTCTATATTTATCCAGGGACAAAACTTGAAATCGAAGTTTCTGGACTTAGTCAGTATTATGATTCAAAAGATCTTATCCAAATAATCGTCTTAGGGTGTCAAAAATTGGATAATACTTCGTGGGAAATTAAATGTGTACCAACAAAGGATTCAAAAGAACTTTTAAAGAAATTATTTAAGCCGTGACTACGCTAAGCGCTTTTCCGGCATTAAATTATGCATGATTTGAAATATCAATTCATTTACACCACTGCGTTTCTCATAACCACCAATGAAGAAATCTCTATTTAAATCTGTATGATTAATATTAGAACTCATGGCCATTACCGGAATATGTGAAGTCATACTGTCTTTTTTAAGTCTGGAGGTTGCCACCTCGCCACTAAATTCGGGCAAATTCATATCCATTAATATAAGTGATGGCATAGACCTTCTAGCTGCAAAAATTCCTTCAGTGGGCGATGAACTACATATAACTTCTAACCCTACTTCTTCAAGCTTTCTTTTTAAAGCCATTAAGTAGTCCATATCATCGTCAATCACCAGAACGCTATTGCTCGTCTTGAGTTTTAACCCTGGTTGCCTTGTGAAGTCTATAATACCCATATAGGGCTCCTCTAATTCCTCCATACTAAACTCGGCGACCATCATAAGGATAAGCCCTACAAAATTTACCAAGATAACAGAGCCCAACAAGGCCATCAATATAAGCGTAAAAAAATGTAAATGCTCTAATTCTTGGTACTGCTGAATTTTATCGAACGTAAATAAATAATACATGGAAGCTCCCATGAGTGATATGCCTTTTAAAATGATACTATTACTGTTGTGTGAGATATAGCTAGTGAAAGCAACCAAAAGAGTCACACTTGGAATCAACAACCAAAAATCGAAGAAACCAAAATAACTACTGTAGGTAAGGCGATCCCAGTGAGGTAAATCGAGCATAGCAGGTATATAACTAATACCTCCAAGCTTTATAACAGGTTCAAGACAACAAATTGATGTGATCCATTTCACAAATACATTCATACTATTCTCCCTTTTTATCAGGAATAATGCTACCGAAATTGACTTTCAACCAAATCAAGAAACTGTAAATATAATTTTACATTGGAATTTTATTATCTAGAGTAAGGGTAAAAGTACTCCCAACACCATATTCGGATTCTACATTTATTTTAATATTAAGGTTATCGCAAATGGCTTTTGTTATTGCCAGACCAATTCCAAAAGAATTTTCATCACCGCTGGTAAATCGTGGATGAAAAATAAACCCCAACGCTGTTTTCTTTATGCCTCTTCCGTAGTCTTTAATACTTATTTTTTTTAAAGCTCCCTCCGACCAAGCATGAACTTCAATCACGGCTACATCTGAACTATACTTAATCGCATTAGATAGCAAATTCGACAGGATCCTTTCAAATAAGGAAGCATCGCTCATTATTTCAAAATCATCTTCAAAATGTATCGAGTATTCAATCTTTTTACCGTCGTGTATATTAATTAAAGACTCAAGCATAAGCTTTAAATCTATTTTTTGATGTGAAATAGGTGTATTTTGAATTTTTGCTAGGTCTAGTAAACTTCCAACAATCCGCTCCATTCGGTGTCCATTATCGACTACATATTTTAAAAACTTTTTTTGATCTTGAGGATTTTGCTCATCGATTTTTTGTTCTAAAAGTTTACTATAATTTAAAATATTTCTTATGGGTTCTTTTAAATCATGTGAAACCCATGAGGCATAGTTCATCAACATTTTATTGGATGTTCTTAAGTCTCTTGTTTTCTTTTCTACAATTTTATCTAGCTCTTCATTAAGTGTCTCAAGTTTTCTATTTTGATTAATCAACTGTTCGGGAGATGGTATTAAAAGAATTTTTCTTTTGTTCTTTATTAATTCAACTACTGTGGCCACAGAGACAACAGCGGTGATCAACTTAATGCTACCCGAATAATAGTAATAGCTATTCCAGAGATTTATAATCTCGTTTACATGAGTTAATCCACATAAGAATATAAATGCAATATAGAGCCAGATAAATTTATTCAATCCAGCGTCTTTTTTACGAAGGGCAAAACTTAGCATAATAAAAGGAATGACAAAATAAGAAAGGCTAATTACAAAATCTGATAGGACATGAAGGATGACTAAATCATCTTTCCAAAGATAACAATGACCATGTGGCATAAATAGCGAATGATTCATAACTAATTTTAAATTTCTGCTAACAAAATGCAAGGTTCTAGGATAAACTTTAGAGGTGTTTAGTTTATTAAGTTTATTTGACGATATTGCTTCAACATTAGATGACGTAGCTGTCATGACTAAAGTTGCAATTGAGAAAACAAGTGTTCTCATGTCTGATGACCTAGCGGTTAATGCTGGAGTCGTGACAGGCACCGCAGCTGATAGAGAGCTACCTATTGTAAAGGCAATCTTTTATGGCTCTCTTTTAAATAAAGTTTACTGCATTTTCGGCGTCTTTATATTAATGGCAGTTTACCCTCCGATTTTGAAGATCATCTTATTTTTAGGAGGACTCTTCCTCTCTTTTGAGGGTGTACACAAAGTTTTAGATAAACTGTTTCATGCTAAAAAAGATAATGTTAAAACCAAAAATATCCCTGAAAAGCAGAAGATTGCAGGCGCGGTTAGAACCGATCTTATTTTATCAATAGAAATCATATTAATTGCAAAGCAATCAATCTCAGGCTCACTACTTCTGCAAATCTCAACTCTTACATTGGTTGGAGTGGCTGCTTCAATTATTATATACGGACTAGTAGCATTACTAGTTAAAATCGATGATTTCGGCCTTTATTTAATAAAAAAGGGCCGTAAAAAAATCGGATTAAACTTAGTAAAATCGATGCCCTTTATTATGAAGTCATTAACTGTTGTGGGTACCATTGCGATGCTCCTCGTTGGAGGCGGCATCATAGATCATACCTTTCACTTTAAGCATATAATGCCTGAATTATTGCAACAACTTCTATTGGCGCTTTTGGCCGGTTCTATCATAGTCGGTGCTATTAAATTATTTGGCAAATTATTCAATAGGAAGTCTTAAAATAAAGCTTTTGTCTTTATATTGAAGGTTGCCCTGGTGAACCTGAGCAATGCTAAAGCTAATGGTAAGCCCCAGGCCAACTCCTTCTCCTGGATCTTTAGTGGTGTAAAAAGGATGAAATATTTTATTCCACTCACTCTTAGCAATCCCCTCACCCGAATCTGTAAAATAAATTTCGATCTCATTTTCATTACAAAAACAGTTGATATTTAACTCGCGAATTTTAGATTCTTTTGTACTGTCAAATGAGTTTTGTACAATATTAGCAATTAATTTTCTAAGCTGACTCCTACTTCCCTGCACATAAGTATCCTCGACAGGTTTTACTAAATTAATACGAAGACCTAGAAACTCGTTTTCGAATTCACTTACACATGAAGACAGAAGGGTTCCGATATTTATTGCCTCAAATTCATTTACTTTCGGAACTGAAAAAGACTGAACATTATAAACAATATTCGCAACACGACTGGTGGCAGTTTCTATTCGTTCTAAACTATCTAAGATATAAGATTCATCTTTCTTGCCTAAATTTCGTCTCAATCGTCCCACATGACCACTTATAATACTCAAAGGATTATTGATCTCGTGAGCAATGCCTGCAGTTAGAAATGATAATGCATCCATTCTCTCCATGGACTCAATTTCAGACTTCATTAATTTTATCTTATTTTCATACCCTCTTCGAAATCGGTTGAATTCTACGATAATATAGAAAATCATAAACATTACCGTGGTAAAAATAACTGCATACACGCTTTGATCTTGAGCTAAATATGTAATAGGAATTGTTGTCACTTCAGGAAACGAAACGACTAAGATCAGAATCACGATGAGTAAGACACTTACAACGCCGATGAGCGCAGTTCCCAGTAAAAAGCCTAAAAATGGAATAGGCATAAGCCAGGCCATCATTGGTGAGAATGCTCCTCCTGTATGAATTATCCTTACGAATAAAAAAGCCAAGGCCAATAAAACAAAAAGAGCAGTAACTGGGATCCTCTTACCTGTTTTCTTGATGATTATTGGAAAACCAAACATAAGAATAGGAAGAATGATAAAATTTAAATATAAAGATTTGGAGTAGAGAAATCCCTCGATTGCCCATCGAGCAACAAAAGCTGCTGTAGCAAGAAGCCCAGTGAAAAAATAAAGATTGATCGCAAGTTGGTTCAATCGCGCTTCTTCTACTTTTGAAATTAATTTATGTGATGAGTTCTTATAGAAATTCAAAAAATATACCCGTCAATAATGTAACGAGTTGATTTTATAAACAATGTTTAACAGTGCCAATATTTTTTTACGCGTTACTCCATCTGGAATTTTTAAAAAATTAAATGCTGGCGCTCAAGGGTATTTAGGGTAGAAATTATATGTTCTGAATCCGCTTTAATTTGTAAGTATTCTAAACCTTCCTTAATTTCTGAAACCTTATTTTTCCTACAGATAGGAACCTGCTTAATTATCTCTAAAATTGCTAAATCCAAATTACCAAGAACTGTAAATTTACACATATGAGTTTCGAAATCTCTACCTATAGCGAGAATATTTTCACCAGGCTCAGGAGAACTATTATAGTAACTTTCATCTTGGTCCATAAGCCTAACCCATTCAGCAATTCTAAAATTAAACATTTCAATAATTACCGTCGGGTTTATTCTTAAATTTTCTCTATCAACTGGCTTTAACGCAGGCTTTTTATAGACCTGAAACTCTATAACTTCATATTTTGCAAGTTCAACCAAATATGAATCGAAATTTTTCTGTTCGAGAAACTTAGGAAACGAAAAAGTCATTTCATTCATATCCCAAGAGCTAGGGGAATAAAGATGATAGTATTCTTGATATATCTCATCCCAATTTATGGAACAAACATCTCTTAATCTTGGAAACATTTTTTTTAGGGCCCCTTTCCAGTGGTTATGTATAAAACCATGGTAGAGTTCAAGCGTTTCCTTCGGTAAACCAGTTTGTTCTGTTGCAAGTTTAATATCTAAATTCTGTTTAGGTTTTAAAAAATTGAACCAAGATTCATAGTAATCATTCACTTGAAAACCTCATTAGAAATAATTTTTGCTTTTTGTGCCTGTGCCATTACAGCTGCTAGGCTTGGAACATTATTATCCCACTCAATCAAGGTCGATACAGGAGCTTTTCTTTTTTTGAGAAAATACTTATAAAGCTCGAATACATCTTCATTAACTTCGGAACCATGAGTATCAATGACAATATCTCCACGATCCCAGTGTCCTGCCAAATGAACCTGTATCACTCTTTGAAGGTCTATTCCATCAATGAACCCTTGGGCATTATGATTGAGGTTTTTCTCATTCACGTAAATATTATTGATATCCAAAAGTAAAAAAGATTCCGTCTTATCTAGGATAGAATTAATAAACTCCAGCTCACTATATTGACTATATTTCGACTCTCCATAATATGAGATATTTTCAAAGGCAAAAGGAATTTGGAATCGATCTTCTAATTTTTTGATTTTGTCAGTAATTGTACCAAGGGATTTTTCATTTTTTATAATAGGTAGAAGATCATGATATTGATGTACCTTTAGCGCGCTAAAACAAAGATGATCACTAAACCAGAGAGGTTTGTAATTATTAATCCAAGCTTCAAGTAATTCTAAGTACCCTTCATCAAAATCATCTGGTCCCCCTAAATTAAGTCCAACCCCATGATTGATAACTGGAATATTTTTTTCGAACAGGTAATCTAGTACAGATTTAGTTTTTCCACCATAATCAATTACATTTTCAGAGAGAACCTCAAACCAATCAGGTAACTCTGACGATTTGAGGATCTCATTATAATGTGATCTTCTTAGACCTATTCCAAAACCTAAATTAAGCTCCACAAGTCTCCGCTCCACAAGACCCGTCACTTCCTTTTTCTGCAGACTTTTTATCTGCTCCACACTCACCTTCTCCGCATTTGTGTTCACCAGCTTTTTTATCCGCTTTTTTCATCTTCTTCTCGCCGCAAGAACCTTCACCACATTTATGCTCAGAACTCTTCTCTTCATGATGATCGGCGTACGCATTCCATGAACCAGGAGTAATATCGTTGGCAACAATATTTGCCCCTAAAGTTAATGCTGAAACCATTAAAGTTGTTCTAGTTAAGTTTTGAAATTTTGATTTTTGTTTCATTTCTATTCTCCTTGTGAAACATCACCTACATTCATGAGTGAAGTGCTAATAGGATAAATTACAAATAAATTTAAATCATTTAAAAAAAGGAATAAATTCAAATAGTTGAGTTAAAAGGCCATCAAATCATCACGAAACCATGAAGTTAAACTTAAGCGCAATTGCTGAGTAGGTCTCACTTCATGATAAATTTGAGATGAAAAGAAAATCACCATTTTACCACATTCAGGGAAAATCACCTGATCAACCTTATTTTTGTTAGTTTTTTTGTAAATGACGAGTTCTCCACCATCCATGCAATCGTTGAGGTAGATAATCAGCGTAATTTGCCTGTGGTTACCACCACGAAGTTGATCTAAATGCTTTTTATAAAATCCCCCCGGCTGATAGATAGCAAACTGTGACTCAAATCGCTTTAAACTTAAAAAGAAATTTTCATTGAAGAACTTTATATATTGTTCAAAAGTTAATTTTAAGCTTACAAGATCTGCACTCCGATTCCAATCTTCAATCCATGCTATTTCACTATCTCTTACTGATTCGAGAAGCTTCTGATCCAAATCTTTACCAACCATTGCGGCTGAAAAACGGTTCTTTTCTAAGTCTTCTTGAAAACATTCTAGCAAGTTTAAACAGGACTTCTTATCGAGAAAATTATCAATACACATCCACCCTCTATCTGCAAATGCATCCAGCTGGTCGAAGAAATTTTTAGTTAAAGTAGGATTGAAACTTTCTAACATTCCCCTAAAATGCATGATTGAAGAACGTGAGTAAATTCGATTTATCGACCCTTTTAATTAGTTTAAAGCTATAGATAGAAGTCTATTGCTAGCATAGTTAATATTCCCAATAAAACTCCTATGGTGGAACCACTCTCATACCCTTCTTGAAATATGACTGGAAATAGCTCCTGACAAATAACAAACAACATCGCTCCTGCTGCAAAAGCGAGGCTTATGCATAGGCCATAGGTACTCAGCCCCACACTAAAGAATCCTAGTAGTGCAGCTAAGGGTTCAACAA
Source organism: Bacteriovoracaceae bacterium (assembly GCA_964231135.1). Taxonomy (GTDB): domain Bacteria; phylum Bdellovibrionota; class Bacteriovoracia; order Bacteriovoracales; family Bacteriovoracaceae. Next base: position 29,629 of record CAXRIU010000009.1, on the reverse strand, counting down.
GACCAGATAAAAGTGCCCATCCAAACGCTTTATACTTAGAAGCTCCTTCATTTAAGATACCGATCGCCACTACCAGACCTTCCGGTAAGTTCTGGATTGCGATCGCTAAGGCTAAACTCATCCCTTCGGTATCATTACCAGCTCCAAAACCAACACCGACTGCCAGTCCTTCAGGGAAATTGTGCAGACAAATCGCTAGCACCACTAAAGCCATTTTAGAGAGTTTTAAACCCTCCCTGGCCTTCTCTTTTTTTAAGACATGCCCATGGGGCATAATATGGTGAACGCCTGTTATAAATAAATACCCCACGATAAAAGCTAGTGAGGTGATAGGAAAGGCAAGGCTATTAGAGAAAATCTGTTTAGACTCTTCAAAAGCTGGTAATAGAAGAGAAGTGAAGGAAGCAATAAGCATTATTCCAGCACTGTATGATAAACCGAGTTCCAAAGATTTCTGTGAAAAATTCTTTTTAAAGAAAATTGGTAATGCTCCAGCTCCAGTAGCAAACCCAGCTATCAAAGTTCCAATCAATGCTGTTTGTGAGATCATAATTCCTCCATATTAAGGTAGCTTAAGCCAAAACACGGCCAATTTCTAATCCGATTTTCCTATCGAGTCATAATCAGTATCAATCTGAACTTAGTTGCCTAAGATGAACCTTAGATCAAGAACTCACACGATCTTAGTTCCCTAAGATGTCCCCAGAAATTAATGCCTCCCCTAAAAAAAACTTGGCACGATTTTTTAATTAGTGAATTGCAATCAAACAAGACAGATGACGGTCTTACGAGGAGGAAAAAGATGAAAATACTTTCAACTATGGTTTTATTGAGTTCAATGGCAGTAGCAAACGTACAAGCAGGAGATCTAAATGACGTATCTCTTGGCGAACCAGGACATGCTGGATCTGGTTGCCCGATAGGAACAGTGTCCGCAACCCTGAGTCCTGATAAAAAGAGTCTAAGTATTCTTTTTGATGACTACCTCGTTGAAGCAGGACCAGGTGTCGGAAAGAAAATGGACAGGAAGAATTGTCAATTGGCAATCCCAGTACATGTACCAAATGGTTTCTCAGTCTCGCTACTTGCTGTTGACTACCGAGGATACAACTACCTTCCAAGAAGAGCTCAAGCAGTATTTACTGCCGAATACTTCTTTGCTGGAATTAGAGGACCACGCTACATGAAGCAATTTAATGGGTCGATGGATCAAGAATACACTCTCTCTAATAAGCTAGCAGTAGTGGCACAAACTTGGTCTAAATGTGGTGAGGACGTAAACCTAAGAATTGCCACAGCGATGCGATTAAGAAATATGGACCGTCATGAAGATGCAATGAGTACAGTTGATAGTATCGATATGAGCTCTGGAATTATCTACAAACTACAATACAAAAGATGTAACCAGGTCGTTGAAGAACAAGAAGACGATCTTTGGGGAGACGACTGGTTCTAATAATAAAAACTATGGGGGTGAAATGCCCCCTCCCTTTTTACCATTAAATCCAATAATGAGGCAGATATGAAGACTTTAACAACATTTTTAGCAACTCTTTTCCTAATCGCGTCTGCAAGCGCAAATGAGGCTTTTATCAAGGACGTATCGGTAATCGGTAATGGATGTTCTGAAGATGATTCAATGGCCATCCTAAGTCCTGATCAAAAGAAACTCTCGTTGTTGTTTGAAAATTTTGTTATCGACTCTTCATCTGAAGGCCGCAGTCCGGTAATCAGAAAATCATGTAATATGAAAGTCGAGATTGCGGTCCCTCATAATAAGAGAATTGCAATCAGTAAAATTGACTACCGAGGCTATGCTTACCTACCTCATAACTCATCTTTGAGATTCATGTCTGGGCATTACCTACAGGTTCCTAGCTTAGGAATAGTAGGAAGAAGCTATAGAACTCAAGAAGTAATCAATGGAAGTTTCGATGATGACCTCTACTTCGAGCAATATGTGAACGATACTGTGGCAGATGAGGCTTGTGGTGAAGATGTAACTTTAAATGTTGATACGAAGCTTTTTATTAATATGAATCACGAGGATATCTACGCCTCAATAGATAGTCTTGATAGCGGAATTCAGTTTCATGTAGAATTTGAAGATTGCTACAAGCAACCAGCTCGCCCAACTCGCAGACCACGTGTAAATAATACACGTCGCCCTCGAAGAAGCACAACTCGCCAAACAACAAATCGAGGAACTACACGAAGAAATGTGATCCCTAACTCTAGAATATTACGGTAAGTGGGGTCAAAATGAACTTAAAAATTTCGGCTCAAATGTAAAAAACCTGTATTAATTGTTAGAAAAAAAAAAGTGCAAAAAGATAAGAAAATATATAGATTGAGGATGTGAAGGTTGAACAACAAAATACTCAGACATTCACCGTTAAAGAAATCAAAGAACTCTTCTACGATTGTCAGTTTAAAGATGCTTTAACGAAGATAGAGAGTGCCTTAAGCCAAGAATCACAACTTTCCATCCTCCATCAACTCATTAATTTAAAAGCAAAAATTGAATTTGAATTGAACAAAAGAGAGGATGCCATGAAAACATTAGAGATTGGACAAAGCCTCTTTCATTTCAAAGAAAACGAAGATTCATTATATGCCCTGGGCTCACTTCAATACTTTCAAGGAAAATTCGATAAGGCATTAGCATCCTTTGAGAAAATGCAAGATTTTAATCTTTCTCCAGACAAGAGTTTCTTATCACTTTTATCAATTGGAAACGTCTATTATTCACAAAAAGAATGGGCAAAAGCTCAAGCACTTATTTCTGAACTTGCAAATTACAGCGATAATGTTCCTTTTGAGTACAAACTAAGCTTAATTCTTTTAGAAGCTAATATTCTTGCAGGTTCAAATTCTAATCTAAAGCTTGCTCAAGAAAAATATGAATACGTATACACAGAAGCTCTTAGAAAACGCTGGAGTTATTTTTCACTTCGCTCGCAATACTACCTTTCGAAGTTACTAATAAAGAACCAAGATGTTGATATGGCCAAAGGGATGTTAAAAATCCTTGACCTTAATTTAAAAACACTCGACTGGCGTTTCTTAGCAACTTTGGTTAATAATGAATTTAATAATATTAATTTTAAATCCACTCAAGCTGTTTCGATAGAAAGCGAAAGCATGTCTTTAACTATCGGATGCGAAGACCAATACACAGTAAGTCTTGCTCGTTGGCCGCAGCTATTTAAACTAACAAAACTCTTATTCGATCAAAAAGATTATGTTTCAAAGGAAGCAATATCTACCGCCTTATGGCCTGAGCAAAAATACCTTCCTAAGACTCACGATCCAAGAATTTATGATTTAGTGGCGAGATTGAAAAAGCATCTAGAAGTCTCTTCAGACATTTCTCTACTTGTAGTTGCAGCAAACGGAGGCTATAAGCTCAGTGCTTAAAGAGGTTATTATGAAAAAACTTATATTACTATTAATCATTACCCTCTCTCAAACGACTTTAGCTGATATCGGGGGTGGAGATGGTACTTTACCTGTTATCAGAAATATTAACATTGAAATCGAAGCAGGAAATCTTCAGCGCGAACTTAATATCCCAACTTGTATAGACCTAAAAGTGTCTCCAGAGGACTTTAGGTCTAAAAAGAGAATGCGAAAGACACTAAGATTGAATGACAACCATTTAAAACAAGATATTGAAATTCAAAAAGTTAATGGCGTTATTGAGCTAAATGTTGAAACAAGAAATCAAGGCACTGCTAGATTAGATACGCAAATCCTTGCTGTCAGTGAAACAGAATTTCACAACACGATTCAATTTGGGCAAAATAGCCTAAACCAAACGATACAAATTAATTCTCAAGGCCGCAATTGCGTAAAAAGATAATTTAAAAAAGAAAGCCGACTTTAAAATCGAAAACTGCAGTAGAATATACTAAGTCTTTAGAGAATCTATTGCCAGTTTTATTATCTTTAATCTGGCTCTCCGATTTAAAAGGGTGCGCAAGCTTAACCATAAATTCTACAAAAAATTCTTCCCAACAAACTTGATAACCACCACCTAGGCCCCCGGCCAAGAAGTCGATATCCCCGGTCTCTTCTTTATCAATATCTTCATAACTTAAGCTCGCAATACCGATAAATGGGCCCCAAAGCCAACCATCTTCAAATACTCCATCCGAATGAAAAGTATACATCAATCCAAGCCCCTGTCCTTTAATATGAACATCTGACGCATTTAAGTCCGCATACAAAAGACCGACTGATAATTTTTGGTTTTCTTTAAATGATTTATCGTAACCTAGATCATAAATTCCAAGTAGGCTGTAAATAGGATTAAACTTAACCCCCCACTCAGCACTATAACCCTTTGGAATGAAAAAAAACAAGCAAGCTAAAACTAAAAACCTAGAAGTCATATCTATACCCCAAAGCAAGAGAAATATAATTTTGGTACTCAACTGCATTTCCATTATTCATAGTATTAATTAACACAATATCATTCATACCAGATTCCATATAAAAGTGGTGCTTATCATATAGGATATGAGAGAAATCCCCCCCTACAAAGAATTGGCCTCTCAAAGCACCAATTCGGTAATACCCTTCAGGATACCTATTATCTCTCGATGTTTGGTAACGAGACCCTCTGACATAATAAATATTTAATCCAGTATAAAAATCTCCTGAGATATTCCATCTCTCAATATCACCTAGTTTCCAAAAATTTTTCATTGCTGTCGTTTCAATATTCCGACCGCCAACTTCTTTTGGAACTAATCCCCAGAAAAACTCAATCGAATAAATTCTTGAAACTTGCTTTCCGATACCTATAGCGTAATAACCAATCTCTCCAGCGTGTTGTAACTTAAGATAATCGAATTTTCGAGCGTAGGTATTTTGGCCTAGAAAAAATAGAACACAAAAAAGAGCAAATCTAGAATTTTTTAAATTCATAACTCACTCCACTATCTGAAATTGATAAGATTAACACTCTTCCTTTATGGGAACTTCCTACCGTCAAACGAGTCGCAGTAGAAAAGCTTCCAGCTCCAAAATTATGATTATGTCCGTTAATTACATGTGACACACCATAGGTTGAAACTAAGTTTTCCATGACATTAATTTCACTCTCAGTATAACGATCTGGATCATCATATTGAACATGAGCAAAGAAAAGGTTATGAGTTTGGCCCGAAGTGCTCAGCTGTTCCTCGACATAATTAGTGTTAGGAACCGTACCACTACTCTCCCAATTATTATTATTAAACAGAATGAACCTGGTTTGCTTAAAATCAAATGTCATATTAAGATCGTTGCCAAACAGCTTTTTATAAAGGCTTTTTCCATTGGAAAGCAGGTCATGATTACCAATAACCATCACATAGGGTATCTCTAACTTCCCCATCTCATCTAAGTACATTTCCCACTCAGGCAACAACCCCAGGTTAGTGGCATCACCGGTATGAATAACAAAAGCGATTTCGTCTTTATTGTCATTTATATATTGGATCTGTTTTTCTAAATTTTTATAATAATCATGGGTATCAGAAAGAACTGCGACCTTAAAATCATTACCAAAAACTGAACTTCGATCAGCAATATAGCTTAAATTTCTTTCATTCAACTTTCGATCAGAAACTTCAGCGGTATAAGGTGAATAATTTAATTTCCCACAGGAAATTAAAAAGAATGTAAATACTAATAGCCTAAACATTTTTTTATCGCTTGCGAGAGTTTAGTATTCCTTGCAATACTTGTCCCTCGGTTAGATAAGTATCGTGAATCTCCACAGCCTGCATGTGTGTGGATACCTATAACTCTATTTGTATCCCTGTCTCTAATAGTTGAGCCAGAATTACCACCTTGAGTATCGACCAAATGATGAATGGTACTACCATCTAAGCGAACAATATCACCTTCATCAGTTTGCTGAGTATAATTTAACTCTCCAGGAGAATAGTCTAAACCATGGCCAGTAACCTTTAACTTCCGTGGCATATAATCATCAAAGCTTATATCTAAAAAACCTTGTATTTCTCCCGGAAGTTTACCCGATTCTTTATTTGCCTGAAGTTTGAAAACGGCCCAATCATCACCTACAGTTTCGTCTGAGTAGACAATTGAGTCTTTGTCGACAAGATATATGTCACTTGGAGCCGGATGATTTATCGTTCGGTTGGCATTAGATAAGGGGACATTGAATTGCACATACTTCAAGTGCTTTACGCAATGACCGGCAGTTAAGGCACAAGCTTTTGAGATTAACGTGGCCGTACATACAGTAGCATTTCTTCTGCGACCTATTCTTCCCGTTTTCGATGGCAAAATGCGCCCTACTTCGTCTTCTTTTGATGAAACCCTTTGGTCATCTTCAAAGCAAAAAGTTTTTGCTGCAGAAACAAATATCGGGATTACCCCCAAAACAAGAATATTTTTTACCACGTTAACTTTTCTCCACTTGTATGGACGAATATACCCGAAGTTTCCAAAGACAATTCTTCCATTCGAAGAATCAAACCTTCTGCAGACTCTGAAGGTTCAATCAAACCGTTATGACCCGTCATGTCTGTCTTCACATACCCCGGGTGAAGAAGTGCGACTGCAATCCCTTGATCTTTTAAATCAAGAGATAAACATTTTCCGACCATATTGACCGCAGTTTTAGAGGTTCTATAAGCATAATTATTTGAACTTGAATTATCGTCAATCGAACCGACCCGAGAAGTAATAATTCCAAATTTTGAGCCTGACTTCAATTTATCTTTAAGCGCTAACGCTGTCCTAAGAGGACCTAAAGTGTTTACCTCGAATGACTGACGCATACTATCTAAATCAATTTCAGGAAACCTATCAGACTGTAAAATTCCAGCACTATGTATAAGTATATCAATCGCCTCAAAAGGAATTTTTGCAGACAAACTTTCCATCAGTGAATCCTCTGCAGTATCGATTCCTTCTACAACAGTAACTTTCAAAGACTTAAGAGCATCGTTGGTTTTTCGACACGTCGCTACAACATCGTAGCCTTTTTCTCGATACTGCTTAGCTAATTCAAAGCCGATTCCTCTATTAGCACCAATAATTACAACTTTCATTTTGGATTCTCCCAAGAATTTAAATTACGAGCTATTCTAGAGAGAAAAGAAGAGATGGGCCAATAAATGACCCATAATTTGATGTTATTTAGTAATTGTATAAGAGATTGGAGTTATATCAGTACTACCATGACAAACATCCCAATTTTCATGACGCTCTACCTCTAACGAGAGTTCATCAAAACCAATATTGCTGCCATCTTTTGTTATGGTAAAACTAAGAGTGGCCAACACAGCATCATAGGCATCGCATCCACTACCGTCTTCAAATACAACTTTATCTAAAAGCAACTCACCTTTCAAAGTCTGCTCTCGGTCCCAAATTCTTCTCTCTGTCACATGCAATAACTTTTCTTTTACGACACCATTTACACTGTAACTTACCTTAAGAATCTTATCGTCATAATCAAACAACATTACATTTAAAAACTCTACATCATAAATTTTCAGAGATAACTCTTGCGCTGTAGCTAAGTCCGTGGGTGAGAATTCACATTTTTCTTTAAAACAGTTTGCTGCATGCACTTGCCCTACCAATATTAACAATAAAGTAAAAATAGTTTTCATTTTGATCTCCATAAAATTAATCTTTGAGATTGGTTTTTTATTTCGCCCCGAATCTCCTAAAAAACCTATAAAAGGTAAAGTTAGGATTAAGTTAAGAGTTAATTTTAATCTTAAAGGGAGCCAATAACGCCAAGACTTCCGGATAAGAGAATTTTGCTTCCTTAACTATATTACTAGTAATATCAATGGAGTAATTATGTGCGCGTTCAAAATTTGCCTTTTCTAAATTCGTTCTAGAAAAGAAGCTGCCTGTGAGATTTGAGCCTGTAAAATCTACATTTTTCAAACTAGCGTCAGAAAAATCGCATTCTTTTAATTCACAATCAATAAAATTAAAAAAATTGATATTCATAGACTGAAAAACACAAAAGTTCATAACACAATTATTAAACTTTAAATCAGTAACTCTATTACAAGTCGTCCAATTAATTCCCATAAGCTTTGTTTCACGAAAAGTACAATTACTGATACTTGAACTAGTTACAGTGCATCCACTTAGATTTGAACTGATGAATTGACAATCAACAAACCGGCTTGCTGAAAGATCAAAACCATTGAAATCTATGTTTTCAAATATACACTCAATGTACTCAGTAGATTCTGATGTAATTTGATCTACACTTGTGAAAATTCTATCTTCAATATAGTTCAAATTATCGACTCCACTTTAAGCTCACTGTAATATCGTGAGCTCTATGCCTAGATTTCATTAGAGAGTCTAGCAACTCAGTAGAATCCTTTAATTTGCCGTTTAGAATCAAGTTAGTCATTGTCTTAAAGTAGTTTTTACCTTTAAATTCTAGTTCTTGCTCTACAACAAGAAAATGGGTTATTTCTTTTCCCATTTTTTCGAAATCTCTTCTCGTCAAATTCACACCACTTCTTCCCGGACATTTTGAGCGAGTGCTAAATTGCCAGTAATCATAGAGATGAGAAGCTCTCTTTTGCGTATTTTCTCTTAATTCTGTTGCACTATAATTGCGATAGAGACAAGCATTTTGAGGATACACTGTTTCAGAAAATACACCTTCATAAAACATCGTATTCTCAATTTGCCCAGAATGAAAAGCTGCTAAAAAGGTCACTTGCACAAGAGCATCATCCCATCGATGTTTGCGTCCTAGATTCTTTCCTTTCGTGGCCGTTAATCTTCTGTACTGTTCAGCAATATAAATAGCGATAAAATCTGCCGCAACTTTTTTGCCTTCCAAATCTAGCTGATCAATCACACTAACATCGCAATAAACAAGTATATTTAAAATTGCTTTGTAAAAAAGACTTATTTCGTCATTACTATAGTGATCGAAAAGCTTCTCAAGAGAGCGAAGGTAATGCATATAAGATGCGTCAGCTACATAAAGTTTTACCTGCTCGTGACCAATAACTCCAAAACTTCTACCTGAACGCTCCACTTTATCTTCGTTATCTGCCTTGTATTTCACATGAAAGGTAGTGACATCCGCAGTAAGTAACACTTCGACCCCTTCCCCCATCTTAATTCCATCTAAATGAGTCGATTTTTGCATGAACTGAGACTCATGATTAAGCGCCGGATAGATTTGCTCTTTCATCAATTCGAAAAAAGTTCTTCCTTTATAACTAGCAACAGAAACGACACTTCTGTACTCTCCCACAGAAACGTTTTTATAGACTCGTGCATAGATAAATTGTGAATAGAAAAAAGTTAAAACAAAGGTAAACACTACCAAGTTTTTCATGAAAAACCTCCACGTTCTCAAAAAATAAAAATATCCAAAGATTTTCCTATTCGAGGCAGGTTACCAGAACGGTACCCGGAGGAGACCTAACCCCATTATCTAGCCCAGAATCCACTTTTTGAAAAGAGAATTATCGTACTTTTTTACTTTCTTTACTAATATTTAAGCTCGTGATCCAATTCAAATATGACATTAGATCAATTGGAAATTTTTAAAGCGATTGCAGAGCAAGGTGGCCTCCATGCTGCATCGAAGGTACTCAATCGAACTCAACCTACTATTTCTACTGGTATTAAGAATTTAGAACAAGAGCTAGGGATTGAACTCCTAAACAGAAGTGGATACCGTGTAAGCCTAACTCCTGCCGGAGAAAGTCTACTCGTAAAAGCAAAAGAAATATTAAATCACGCCGAAAGTTTTCAGGCCTATGCCAAAGAACTACATATGGGAACTGAGCCAATACTTAAAATTGCCATCGACTATTTAGCTCCCTTGGATGTGATCCTGCCACTTATAGCTAATTTTCAAGAAGACCTAGAGTCCACCAGCATAGAACTTAATTTTGAAGTTCTATCCGGTTCAGAAGCAAAACTTGATTCAAACGAAGTCAATCTGGCGATCACTCCTTTTATTGGTCAAGAACACAACAAAGAAATGACACAACTCTGTGAAGTTCGAATCATTCCGGTCATATCTTCTAAACTCATGAAAAAAAACGCAAAAAATTTTGAGCTCACCAAATTTCCACAAATTGTAGTAAAAAGTTCAGGGAGCTCAAACTCTACTCCGCCAAACAAGATAGATTCAAATCAAAAAATATGGACAGTATCAGACCATTTAATAAAAAAGGAACTCATACTAAATGGTTTCGGTTGGGGACATCTTGAAGCAACAAGTATCTCTCGAGAACTAAAGAAAAATCAACTTAAGGAACTGCAAACTAAGTCTTTGACCGAAAAGAGACTTCCGCTATTTTTAATAAGATCTAAAAATCAAGCTTTTGGTCCTGTCGCAAAAAGGCTATGGGATCGGCTAGGCCATGATCTCTCAATGCTTTAAGAAAGCGTCGGCAATCATTTCATAAAGTTTATCTTTGAGAACAAGATCCTCTACACCTTCATCGATACTTGGATTATCATTCACCTCAACGACCATTGGAACACCATCGATCTCTTTAATATCGACTCCATACAGTCCATTTCCAACAAGCTTAGATATCTTCACCGCCGTATCCACTACGTTTTTAGGAGCCTCCGAAACAGGCAAAGTATCACTGTCCCCTGCAACCTCGTCTCCAGACTTTTGATGGTTATATATCTGCCAATGACCTTTACTCATATAATAACGACAGGCATAGATAGCTTCACCATTAAGAACTCCAATTCTCCAGTCGAATTCAGTTGGTAAGTACTTTTGAATAAGCACAAGAGAGGTTTTTTTCAAAAATTCATCTAAATAAGATTTTAATTCCTCTCTATCTTTTGCTTTTTTTACCCCAAGGCTAAAACTTCCATCAGGAATCTTTAAAACAACGGGAAAAGAAAACTCTGACTCAATCATCTCTAATGTTCCAGTTTTACTATCCGAAACAAAACTTGAAGGAAGCTGCGGAATTCCATTTCTTTCCATTAGATTGAACATAAAAATTTTATTGGTACATTTCAAAATACTTTCAGGGTCATCAATAACCACAAGACCTTCCTGTTGCGCCCGATGACTAAAAGTATAAGTATGATTTTTTATCGAAGTCGTCTCCCTAATAAAAAGTCCATCAAACTCATTTATCCGAGCAAGATCCTTCTTACCGATTCGTTCAGTATAAATACCTTTATTAGCAAATACTCTCTCAAAGTTTTTCAATGCTTCCTCGTTTGAAGGAGGCAATTGTTCTTCAGGGTTTGTTAAAATTGCTAAATCAAAAACATAGTTCTTTTTTGGGTTAGGTAAACGCCACATCTTAGTTGAAAAGTCTTCGAGTGCTTTACCAAAAACTTCTTCTTCACCTTCATTCAATTCCGTAAAAGAGATTGAAATAACAGAATCTATATTCCATATTTTCTTTTGAACTAGCCTTATTTCTAAAATAGGACATGGAAATTGTTCAAATATTTGCTGTGCTAGTTCTTTGAAGATTGAGTAGCTGGTCTTTCCAAAATAAATTCTAAAAGCAATTGATTTAAGTTCTTGAGAATTTTTTGTGAATTTCTTTGCAGCAGCCTCCGCTGCTTCTTGCAGTTCATCTAAATTATAGGTGTAGAGCTTTTTGCGACTAAGGTCATTTAAAACTTTAATCGAAGGTATAACCCTATGATTTCTTGATTCTGCTAATAAGGAACAATAATACCCGTGAGATAAATACTTGTAACTCTTGCACAGGTTAATAACTCTTGTGGCCCGTCTCTTTTTTCCCTCCGAGCGAAAATTGAAAAGATAATCTTTAGCAGTCATTAAATGTTCTGAAGGAAAATAGACTTCCCAGTCTTCAACATGGTCTACAAGTACAATATATTCTCTCACACCCACCTCTTTTTTAAAGGGCAATCCTTAGCTTCGATGTTATAATGAGTTTAAATAATGGTCACTAAAAATTGAGAGAAAATGTGAAATATAGACCCGCTAAAAAATCTGATGTCCCCGAGTTAGTTAAACTCGAAAATTCTTCTTTTAAAACTGACAGACTTAGTGCCAGAAATTTTCGTTACTTTATTGACCTTTCACATGGCGAAGTTTTAGTTCAAACCAATGAGGGCGAGATTTCAGGCTACGGAATCCTACTCTTTCATAGAGGAACTGCCCTCGCAAGACTGTACTCAATTGCCGTTAGCTCTAAATTTAGGGGGCAAGGACTAGGAAAAAAACTTCTTACAAAATTAGAAGCAATCGCAAGTGAAAGAGAGTGTACTTATCTAAGACTAGAAGTCAGAACAAATAATACAGCAGCAATCGAACTTTACGAATCTCAAGGCTACAGAAAGTTTGCCCACAAAGAACATTACTATGAGGACAACCAAGACGCCGAATGCTATGAGAAAAAAATCAGAAGCTTAAAAGGCAAAAAAATTAAGGGACCGAAAGTTCCTTACTATCAACAAACAACTGAATTTACCTGCGGAGCTGCGTCGCTTCTTATGGCCATGAAGGCTTTAAACAAAAAAATTAAACTCTCTCGCGAGCACGAAATTGAACTCTGGCGGGAGGCGACAACAATTTTTATGACGAGCGGACACGGTGGATGTGGCCCTCACGGACTAGCTCTTGCAGCTGAGAAACGAGGTTTTAAAGTTGAGGTATTTTTAAATTCATCAGCTTCACTATTTATAGAAGGTGTACGATCACCCCATAAAAAAGAAATTATCGAACTCGTACAAAAGTCTTTTGAAAAGAAAATTGCGGCAAGTACAATAAAGGTCTACGAAGACGAGTATGATTGGGCGACAATAAAAGATATTTTCGCCGAAGGAGGAATTCCAATTCTTCTGATTAGTGCTTATCGCCTGACGGAGTCAAAGGCCCCCCACTGGATTGCTTTAACCGCCATCGAGAATGATTTTATATATTTCCATGATCCAGAGGTAATTGAGCATCAAACACCATTTGATAATATCAATATACCAGTGCGCAGAGACGAGTTTGAACTCATGGCAAAATTTGGGTCGAGACAACTCAAAAGTATTGTTGCTATCTATCCAAGTTAATTTTAAAGAAAAAAAAGGCCCTGAACGGGCCTTTGTTATGTAAACTAGTTAACAGCTTTTACTTGCTCAGCACAAGGACCTTTTCTTCCTTGTCCTACTTCGTACTCAACTGAATCACCCTCTTGAAGAGAACCTGCTTCTACAGCTGATACGTGAACAAAAAGATCGTCTCCACCACCATCTGGTTTAATGAATCCAAATCCTTTTTCTGTGTTAAAAAATTTTACTTTTCCTGTCGCCATCTTAATTACTCCTGTACGCCTTGTGGAATTGTCTAAATAATAAAAACTAATAATCGAATTTAATATAGACAGCAACTTAAAAAGAAACTAACTAAAAATTCTATTACTATCGCGTTGACCTGTTCAACACAATCGAACTATAACAGCGGTTGAAATCTAATTCAAGCAATTTGTATTTAGTAATAATTAATTTCTCACCGTAACTAATTGATTTTGTGTGAGATTTTAGTGAATCTTTAACTATTTTTGACTAATTCACTTGAAAGTTCCCCTTTATTACCTACCTCAACAAATTGGCAATTTATTCATAGAATAAAACCATGAAAAAAATTATTTTAATGTTCCTAGTTTTCTCATGGAATTTGGCCACAGCTCAAGACATGAGAGTCATGACTTTTAACACAACGTGTTCTCTTTGCAACAAAGGAAAATTTGATTCTTTCAAGCAAAGAAAGCACTGGATAGTAGATACGATTAAGAGAAACAATCCTGACCTAATCGGAATGCAGGAGGTACTGACTCACTGGCAACTCAACTGGTTTAAAAAAGAACTTCAAGACTACGATATGATCTATCACCGAAAGTTCTATATCTTTCGCTATGCAGATCCTGCTATTTTCATCAAAAGAGATCGATTTACAATTCAGCGCTGGGGTGGATTTTGGTTAGGTCCTCTTAAAGGATGGTTTAGCTTTGGTTGGAAGTTTGGTCTACCTAGAAGAATTCAATGGACTAGGCTTCGTGATAATTATACTGACAGGGAGTTTTATTTCTCTTCCTCTCATTTTGATAACAGGCCAAAAAATAAAAACAAGTCTGCCAAGGTTTTTGTTAATGCGTTTAAAAATGTCGATGCTCCCGTTATCTTAGCGGCAGACACGAATTTAAAACCTGAAATGGAAGGCTACCAGCACATCACGCAAAGCTATTACGATAGCTATGAACTCTCTAATGAAACTATTTTTGTTAAAAACTCTGATACCAATAAAGATGATTCATGTAATCTTGAAAAAGGAAAAACTTTTCCCGAGTGTCGAGTCGATCATATTTTCTTGAGTAAAAAGAATCATTGGTTGGTAAAACTTTGGGGAGTTGATCAATTTAAATATGGGGAGAACAGTAGGTTCACATCTGACCATAGAGCTTATTTTGCGGATATAGAGCTTAAATAGACTAAATCTTTCTTAGGTATTGAGAAAATATTTTAGCTACTTCAGGAGACTCCACAAATTCATCGTGTGGAGCATCGACATAATCTACCTCAATGGAACCGGTCGTGTAATCCCCCCACCCCAAATCTCTCTTAGAATGCTGACCATGTTTTTTTAGAGGAATTCTAATAAGGTATATATCGATATTTGACTTTGAAGGCGTATAGTTTCGAGTGGCCATAAAATTATAAAATTCTAACAATGGTCCTCGGAAAATCATAGGTAATGGCCGATTAAACAACTGAAAAATTGTGTTCATAACACCTAGGAATCGCCGTTTTACTTGGTCAATTCCAAAACTTCTAAAACCTTTTTTGATCTTTCGATTTGACTGTTCGATATTATCCAAATTAGTAGTGGGAACAGCAGTGTCAAACATGATGACTCGTTTAACGGTTTTATGATGCTCATTTAAAATTTTACCAACTTCGTAAGCGAGGATTCCTCCCATACTACCACCAACCAACACAAATGGTGCATTCCCTGCTAAATTCAACAGGTACTCGGCATATGACTCTGCAAGTTCTCTGATAGAAGACATTTTTATATTGTATCCATCAACACCCGTCGATTGTAATCCGAAGCAGCGATAGTCACGAATGGAATCCACAAAGACTTTATAATTTAAAATATTTCCGCCAATGGCATGAAAAAAGAAAACTTGATTCTTTTCACTTCCCTCTTTCAATTTCAGGAGGTTTGAAAATTCTTTTTTTCCCGTTTCTAATACGACCTGTATTCGTTTCGCTAAGTCCTCTAACCGAGGAAATTGGAATAGTTCAGAAAGCTCTAAATTACAGTGATAGAAATTTTCGATTTCATGGAAAATTCTCATTGCAATCATAGAGTTTCCTCCGATCTCAAAAAAGTTATCCCCTTTGTAAATAAGATTACGATTTAACTGCACTCTCCAAATTTCAGCTATCTTTTTTTCAACTTCAGTTTCAGGGGAGCTTCCTTGTCTTGTTGCCACAGCTACAATTTGCGATTCGAGCTGATTTCGATCAACTTTCCTATTTGGAGTAAGTGGAACACTGTCTATAATCTTAAACTGATCGGGTATCATATAATATGGTAGTCGCGCTTTTAAAAAACTTCGTATGTTTTTTTCATCTAAGTTCCCTGCATCTACGACACAAAATGCGATAAGTGCCTTTGTTTGTTTATCGACCTCTTGAACTGCACAGACACAATCCTTAACCCCGTCATAGCTTTTAATCTTGTACTCTATCTCTTCGAGTTCTATCCTAAAGCCTCTAATTTTTACTTGGGTATCATTTCGTCCCAAAATTTGTACTTCGCCCTTCCCTGTATATCGTGCTAAATCACCAGTGCGATAGAATATTTTATTACCGACACTGATAAATTTTTCTTTTGTTTTAGCCTGATCAAAGAGATAGCCATTGGCCACTCCAAGCCCCCCGATTAACAATTCACCGACAGCTCCAACGGGCACCATATTGTCACTATTATCTAGAACCAATAGTTCTGTGTTACTTATTGGTTTTCCAACAGATATAAAGTTTCCGCCCAACTCAATTTCTTTGAGTGTAGACCAAACTGTCGTTTCCGTTGGCCCGTACATATTCCAAAGTTTTGCCACCTTTCCATCAAGAGAATTAACCAATTCAAATGGTAGTTTTTCCCCGCCACATAAGGCATTAAGATCAGTTTTTCCTTTCCAACCAAAACTCAACATAAGCTTCCAAGTTGTGGGCGTCGCTTGCATGAAAGTAATATTTCGACTTTCTATAATTTGAACCAACTTATCAGGTGACTTCGCTTCCTCGTCATCAGCAAGATAAATTTTTGCTCCACATATTAATGGTAGAAAGATCTCTAATACTGAAATATCAAAAGACAAAGTCGTTACTGCACAAAGAGTGTCTGTCTTTTTAATATTTAATTCGTTTTTCATAGCAAAAAGAAAATTAGACATTGCTCTAAGCGAGATCTCTACCCCCTTAGGAAGTCCAGTGGAACCTGAGGTAAATATGACATATGCAGAATTTCTCACTGAAACTTCGCTCTCGTTATCTTGCCCATAGTTGCCGAATTCGTTCTCAATTTCTTTAAGAGATTCGTCAGTAAAAGTATAAACCGCTTTAGCGTAATCTTTCATATAAGATATGCGCTCATTTGGAAACTTAAGATCGATAGGAAGGTAAGTAAAACCTGCTTTAAGTATTCCCAACAATACTCCAATAAGCTTGGGGCTGCGACTCAACTCAACTGCGATTATTTCAGGTTTACTAAATTGAGACCTCAAATAACTTGCTATCTTACTAGAGTAAGAACTTAGTTCTTGGTAGGTCATTTGAGAGTGCTTAGTTTCAATAGCAACTTCACTTGAATATTTCTCAGCAAATTGTTCAAACCTAACCAACCAGCTATCTTCAAACTCATCTTTCTTTCCATGACCAAAAGCTGATAAAGCTGCCTTGTGCTCTAATGATAGACCTATCTCCTGGAGAGCTTTATCAGACTCTTCAGTTAAATTATTTAAAATAAATAGAAAATCTTCTTGGAATCGCTCTACAGTCTCTGGTAAAAACAAATCAGGCGAAAAATGAAAACCACCTTCTATATGGTCTGCATAATTTGCAATCCAAAGGTCCAAATCACTATGAGGAAGCCCTGAGTTTAGATGTATTCTTTCATACTCAATTCCTGCCATTTCAAATTTCTTCAACGAAAAGTCTTGATACATATAAAAGATCTTATAAACTTCACCTGAAAAGGCTTCTTTAATTTTTTCAAAGCCCACTCTAGAAAAGCTACGATGCTGGTTCACTGAATCTTTAATATTGTTGATAGTCTTAAGAGTCGAACTCAAATTGATTTTGATTGGAAGTAGGCTCGTACTAGCATAAAACCCAAGAGAATTGAGATCCTCACGACAGAACCGACCAAGTAGAGGGACACCCAGATGAAAACTTTCAAGAGCAGTATATCTATGAACTAAGATGCTAAATACACTGGCAAATAAAACATAAGGAGTGATTTCATGAGCTTGACAAAATTTTTCAACCCGGTTTTTTGAGATCTTAAAATCAGTCATTTCTCCAAAACTTAAATTTTCCTTTTTTCTAAATTTATCAATTGGAATTTCAGGAAGAGGCAAATTCTGAAAAAAATCAGAAAAGCCTTCGGGAAGATTATTTTGATAAGCTTTTTGTCTAACTATATAATCATCGTATTTTAATTCTGATTCTTTTTTTATGCTTGGTTCAATACCTGCAACCAATGACTCATATACTTTTTTTAGATTACTCAAAAAAATAGAAGTTGAGGTTCCATCCCAAATAATATGATGAATATTAAAAAACAAATATGTACTTGTGTCTGATTCAATTATTAGGAATCGGTATAAATACTCACTATCAATCGCTATTTTCTGTTGGCATTCTTTTTTTATAAACGAATCAACCTCAGATTCATTTAACATTTTTATCACTTCAACTGGGTTTAGTTCAGTTGACCTTGTGAACGATAGACTCTTTCGATCGATTTTAATTTTGAATATCTGATGATGTTTAAGTAAAAACTCTACTGAATTTTTTAGAACTCTAGTGTTAAGCCTATCACTAAACTTAAACAACATAGGTATAGAGAAACTCCCCTCCCCGTTGCGATTAAGTTCAAAAACTAATAGCCTTTGCTGTTGCGAATTTAATGCGATCTTACTCATTTACCCTTCAATATACCAATTCGATAATTATCGACTAATTTTGGTCATTATTGAACAGATAAATAGGAAAAATACCGGAGTTGTTTAGTTGTAATTTTGCAGGAGACTGCTTCCAAACGAAGGATTAATTTGTTTTATTCAAAACAAGTTATTAAAACATCACCATATGAACTAGAGTTCTCGCTCTATCTTCAAATAAGACATCAATCTTATTCCCAAAACTGCTTTCAACATAGCCTAACCCAAAATTTTTATGAGAAATTATATCCCCTGTATAAAAACTCTGATTACTATTGTAGTTTTTGGTCATTTCTTTTTTTACCTTCATTCGTTCTTTCCAAGTCATTTTCTTTTTTCTTTTCATATATCTCCTTTGTTGAATGACGCCTAATTATACGTTAAAACCATCTTAATAGGTCTTCAGATGTTTAAACTTTAGGTGTTTTAAAGGGACTACATACAAAATTAAGTCAATGAACTCATTTGACGACACGCCAAAGGGAATCAACAAAATAATCTTTTGAATCTTGGTAGTTATTTATGATTTCAAAGCCAGTGTTCTTGGCCAGATACTCAATATCAGAGTGAAGATATTTATATGAATATTCCATATGAATGGCTTCCCAAGGTTTAAAAGAAAATGATTTACCTAGGTCTTTTATTTCAACCTGATGTTCACGCATAGAGATCAGGTAGCTCTCCATCGCTCCAGACTGTATATTGTATAGGCCTTGATGCTGAAAATCTTTTCTATCAAAATTACCATTAAGAGATTTATTTATTCTTTCTAAGACATTGAAGTTAAATTCTTTAGTTACGCCTTTGCTATCATTATAGGCATCGTAGAGAACATCCAAGTCTTTCTTTAAATCAAAACCGATAAAGACCAAGTCATCATGATTCAATGAATGCCAAAGACTTCTTAAAAATCTCATTGAAGTCGGCTTATTAAAATTCCCAATATTTGAACCGAGGAATAAAACCATATTTCTTTGAGTCGCATTTTCAGACAACCATCGCAGCCCTTGGAAATACTCTGCCACGATCCCGTTAACGTTAAAAGGTATTTTCGAGTACTCTACTTCCAAATTAGAGATGAGATTTTCTACAGCAGCTTTAGAAATATCCAAAGGTACAAAATTGAAATCCCTCTCTGCCTTGATAAAACTATTTAAAAGTTTTATTGTCTTAGCACCATCACCACAGCCAAGCTCTATGATATTGTAAGATTCATCTTTCAAATTAGTTGCAATTTCTAATCCGAATTTTTCAATTATTTCTGCTTCACAATTAGTTGGATAATATTCTTCTAGCTCCATTATCTGCTTAAATAGATCACTGCCTTTATCGTCATAAAATAGCCTAGAAGGAAGACTTTTTGGGTTACCACTTAATCCTTCTAAAACAGATAATGCTAATTCGTGATCACTATCTAAATTTAAATTTTGATTAAGTATTTCAATTTGAGGGCCTTGATTATTCATAAACACATCCTAGTTTGGTTTACTTCTTTTATAATGTTCGTTAGGTTTTATCAAAGGCTAGCTATGGATAAAAGTTTGACTATTTTAAATCGGTTTGTAAGCGTACGAAACTACACAAAAGAAATTTGCGACCCGTTAGAAATTGAAGATTACGTGGTGCAACCAACGCCAGAGGTCAGTCCACCCAAATGGCATTTGGCTCACACAACATGGTTTTTTGAGGAATTGATTCTTAGAAAATACTTTTCTAATTATAAACGTTTTAACGATAAATTTCCTGAGTTGTTCAACTCATATTACAAATCAGCAGGTAAACATTGGGTTCAGGCTGAACGTGGGAACCTCTCTCGACCTACAGTCAAAGAAATTCTTGAATACCGCAGTTACGTCGATGAGAAAATCAAAAGCTTACTAAAAAGCGGAACTGAAATAGATGGGTTTATTTTTGAAGTGGGACTTCACCATGAACAGCAGCACCAAGAGCTTCTATTCATGGATATCAAAAATATTCTGGCCCAAAATCAAATTGAGACAGTTTACTCGCAAGAGTCCTTTTTTAAGGAGGAACCTCAACTCGAATGGATTTTTTTTGATGAGGGTCTTTATGAAATTGGTACAGACTCATCAAACTTTCATTATGACAACGAATCGCCAAAGCATAAAATTTATAATCAAGCATTTCGAATAAGTAATCGACTCGTTACTAATGGGGAGTATCTTGAATTCATAGAAAGTGGTGCCTACAAAAATCACAAATATTGGCTCAGCTCTGGCCATGACTGGATAGAAAAAAACCAAGTCGAAGCTCCGCTATATTGGAAAAAATCTGGTAGCAAATGGTACGAGTACGATTTTAACGGCATCAATGAACTAAGGACGAATGAGCCAGTAAAGCATATCAGCTTTTATGAAGCTGATGCTTTCGCCAGTTGGAAAGGAATGCGCCTCCCAACAGAATTTGAAATAGAAATTCTAAATCTAAAAGAAAAGTCTCAGCTGTGGCAGTGGACTCAAAGCTCCTATGCCGCTTATCCAGGCTTTAAACCTTTTGACGGGATGATTGAAGAGTATAATGGAAAATTCATGTGTGGACAGTATGTATTGAGAGGAGGCTGCCGCTTTACACCTGAAGGGCATCATCGCAATACCTACCGAAATTTTTACTACCCAAATCAACGCTGGATGTTTTCGGGGATTAGGCTTTGTACCTAAAATACAACTCTGTTTTTATTAAAATATTTCAATTTCTATGTTCGTGTTCTTCAAATCGGAGTTTTGGGAAGACCGAACCTTCTTTACAATCATCTCATTTGAGCACTCAAAAACAATTGTTCCTTCAAATCCACCCGTTTGATCGTTGTAAAAGAAATTAAATCCCTCAAAGTTACCTTCACAAGCAGCTTGCTCTACGATCATATCTTCCAAGTTATAAATATTCCCCGCTTTAACATAAAGAATAATATCTGAAGTATTAGCATCAAAATCTTTTATCACTTCGATAAATTCATCGCGATTAATAAAGTCTAGCCAAAATATTTGGTGAGATTGAACTGATGCCATCGCCACCTTGTTACCAAGAATATCCAGTTGAAAGTGATTTTTTAGCCCAATCTTATGGCCTAATTCATGAACAAGAATTGAAATCAGAGAAAAATTTAAATCGCTAAGCTCAACTTGATATAATTTTTCCAAATTAAATATGATAGGCGAATTAATAGAGCTTCCTGTCATCGCAAAACGATATTCCCCATCAATAAAGAAGCGATCATCTTGATTTTCAAATTTTATTTCGGTTTCTTTATTTAAGTTTTCCCATTTCCCAACGAGCTCCAAGATTATTTCTTTTTGCTCCAAATCTAATTCTGCGTATTCTAGAGTTTGCTCAAAGTATCCTGGTAGCTTCTCCCAAATTAGTGCGACTCTATTTTCATAAAGTCCTGCTCCGTTTCCAACTTCATCTCTAGCAAAACTAGAAAAAGTCATAAGCGACAGCATGACTCCCAACAACAAACTACATTTCATCTCCCCTCCTTTGGGAAATTGGAATTAAAGAGAAATTTAATAGATATGCCTCAGAGGATTCATCATTCTCTTCATAGCGACTAACTATATTTCTCCTTATATTTTTTAAATCTTCTTTCAATTCTCTAATTTGAAGAGGCGACATTAAAAAAGTTGAAGAGGCAATATCTCGAAGTTCTACCTGGATATCATATAAAGCAGTCTTTATCCGCTCCAAGTTTGAAGCATGATATTCTTTTATTGTAGAACTTGGGACGTCATAGCTTGTAGTCAATGATCGTTTGCTTCTTACAATTAATCCGTCTTCAATGGTAACTAAACTCAAATCAATCAAATCATCTAAAATAATTTTAATCTTTTCCTCGGGCAACATTAAGCGGTTTGAAAGATGGCCATAATCACCTCTACACTTTCCCGTCTTCGCCAAACTTAATACTGCGTAATGCTCACATGTCGCTATTCGAGCAAATTGTTCAGCACTCAAAACATCGAACAAATCATCATTTTCAGGTTCTTGAGAGTAATTCAAAATCATCTCGATATCATCATCTGAATAGCCCAAAGATTTTAAGATCTTTACGATAGTTCTAGATGTTGGTTTCCGGTCTTGATTTACTATTTCATGCAGTGTCGACTTTCCAATTCCAAGATCTCTTGCAAAGGCCCTTAGAGAGTAAGAAGTATTTCGTTCACTTCTTGTTTCAAATTCATTTAATAAAATATTCTTTAACTTCATCTCCATGGGCCGTTTATCTTATTTTTCTCTACCAAAATCTTCAATAAATAAACTCTGACATTTTCAATCAACTACTAAGGATAGGCTAATGAAGCTCCAATCTTGTCACTTTCACTTAGCTTAAGATCCAAAATATCTCCCTCTCCATCACAGTGTGGATAATGCATTACAGACAATTTATCGTAGTTAGTAAGAGGCCTAAATTTATCATTTTCTCTACATCGCCCACTGGAATCTCCATGAATATGCTCATGTCTAAAACCTAGAGCATGTCCCAATTCGTGCCTCAAGATTCCTTCCAACGTAGTCTGAGTATATTTGAAGGAGGAATCATCAACGAGAATATTTCTACTTATGCGTTGCGTGCTAGGAAAAAATGCTCTTGCTAGATAAGCTCCCAAATTAACCGGCCTTATATCAAAAACCACCATTTCATTCTCTTGGTCACAACGAATATCTTGGTCCTTTAGATGAATAAATTTAATATTGGCATACTCCATCCAGTCTTTAGTCGCAACTTCCATCGCTGATTCGATATCTGCCTTATTCTCACCAAACTCATCTGAAATACAGTAGCTAAGATCGTTTGAACTTTTGTCATTCCAAAGATTTAAAATATTTCCAAAGAGTAAATTCACAATTAACTTCCTTGAATCATGAGAAGGGGTCAGGATTTTAGCTAAATCTTCAATATCCTCTACAGGGACATCCCCGTCGACAATAAAAACTCCCCCCTTGAACGGTTCTTTAAAATATTCTGCCTGTGCCATAGCAGAGACTAAAAAGGTTGTTATCAAAGTAACTAGTAAACAAATTTTTCTCATATTTTATCCTCCTTGAATTTGCCTCGAGTAAGTCAAGGCTCAAAAAGAATAGCGCTACCTCAATGAGAAAAATACTTTCTAGAACTTACATTAGATATTTCTGTCCGCATTCAGTCCGGACACTTGGTCCAAAGGTATCTCTCTAGGCTGTCTGTGAGGAACTTCAACCGGGTTGTTCCCAGGTTTTGTTGGTTCTTCGGGAACTTTGGTTGGAATACGAGGCTTTGGCTTAGGTCCCTTTCCTGGATGCTCTTTTCTTCTGGGATCAATTTCAGGTTTTTTTGGATCACTACTCATATTATTCTCCTTTAATAGATATAAAAATTTACTTTAGTTTTTAATTTTTCAAAAACTAAATGATCACTACTATAATCCTCACCATCTAATTTAAGTGGGATCTCTTTATCTGACTTAATTTCTAGTTTCGTTGTTAGAACAGAAATGAGTTCATCAGTATTCTCTTCTTTTACATAATTCAGCTTTTGCAATTTAATTAACTCACCTGCTCCTTTAGCTAATTCTGATGCCTTCAAAGTTATAAAATTAAATTTCTCTCCAAAGTTTGGCGTCATGCTTTCAGTCAACTTAACTCCTCCTCCTGCATACATACCTTGTGAAACGCTAAAACCAGGCGAGATAACTTCTGACCATTTCTCATTTTCATCCACTTTAAAATTTAATTTAATAATGTCTGGAGAAATAGCTTTTTCAATTGCCGAGACGTAATAACTAAATTTACCAGTCGCTTTTTTCAAAAAGTCACTACCACTTTCTGTTACTTCCGCGGGTGGACCACCTGTTGCGACATTAATAAAACGCTTATCATTACACCTCAATACAGGAATCTCTACCTGAGGAGCGTTGTTAAACACTTGCTCAATCAAATCTACAGTTGGTTCTACCGGCTGAAGCTTTAAAGATTTTGCAAAATCATTTGCAGTCCCATAAGGGATATAAAAAATTGAAACGTCTTTAAGGTCTTCAACTTGATTAAGAAGATAGTTTATTGAACCATCTCCTCCTATCAAAAGAATTCTTTTAGTACCCTCGACCTCTTTGTTAAGTTCCGTACTAATCTGAAACTTTTTTTCCAGAGTGCCCAAAAACTTACTTAGCTTTTCCCTGTTTTCGTCATTTACTGAAATAAAAAGATTGTTAGACATATATATCTCTCTATTTTCTCTCTACTGTACGACTGATTGAAAAACGACATCAATTCGACGATTAGTTTTTCTTCCAACTTCAGTCATATTATCAGATACCGGCTTTCTAAAACCAGCACCCGAAACTTCAGTTTCACTTTGTGACAGTTTCTTATTTTTTACCAAATAATCGTTTACGGTCTGCGCTCTTTTCTTTGACAACTCTTGATTGTAGAGAGCATCACCTTGAGAGTCAGCATGCCCGACAATTTCAATTTTTGGAAAATCTAAAACTTGCGCTGACTCAGCGACTTTATTGAGAATTTTGTCACCATCATTTGGAAGATCAGATTTGTTAAGGGCAAAGTTTAAACCAACAAGTTTTACGACGAGATCATTGTCTTTAATCAGAACTTCAGCTTCATTTTCATTGAATAGTTTTTTCACACGTTCTAACTTCTGTTGATTTCTCTGTTCCGCAGCCAATTTCTCTGACATTTTCTGATTTGATTTTGCCAAATTTTTAGTATTCATTTTTTGAATTAAAGCGTCATACTGAGCGACTGATAATTCTTTCATTAGATATGGAATAGAAGCCATCTCATTTTTTACTACTTCTATTTTTTGATCATAATTCATAAATTGAGGATCACCGTAAGACAGAGGTGCAAGCATTGTATTTAGATCTCTATCAAGCGTAAGTACTAGCTTTCGAGTATCTGTCTCTTGAATCCACTGAGCAGTCTGCGTAAGAACAAAAAGTCTCTCAGCACTATCTTCCGCGTTTCGAATAGCTGGAATATACTGTTCCTCATTATCTTTATTTTTCGCGATTACTTCTCTTGCTTTTGCAAGCTCTAACTCAACTTGCTCTTCCTCTTTTGAAAATTTCGAAACAGCGTCTAAGTCTTGTGCCCTTTCAAGAATCTTATAAGCAATAGATAACTCTCTTTTTTGAATCGCCTCTACCTCTGCTTTAATATATTCTTTTTCAAGTCCTTTCTTTTCATCAAGAAGTTCATTGATATCGCGTTTTTCAAGTTCTCTCCCTATTGATGCCAAATCGTCATCTGCATCTTTGAAACGTTCAAGACTTGCTGCGCCTTCCTCGATTGCCTCTAATCTTGCATTAAGAATCTTGGCTAAGTGAGTGTTGGCCAGTTCAATGTTTCTATCTATTTTTTTTAATATTTTCTCTCCATCCTTGATTTGCTTCGAAAGCTCGAATTTAGAAACTCCCTCGTAATATGCTTCCTCTTTTACCTCTTCTAAAACTTCTTTAGCTTTCGCAAAATTCTTAGGTGAAATAAGATGTGCTTGTTGAGATCGATAGTCTTCGATTTTCATATTGTATAATGCTATTTGACTCTCTATTTCAGGATCAATATTCGCGATTTTCTGTTTACTAGCGCATCCCACAAGAGTGGAAATCAATACAAGTACTGCGGTTGTGTTTTTTACGTTTGTTTTCATAGATGCCTCCCCTATAAAACTAATATGCTTCTTCAAGCGGGATAATTTTTTGAGCTTTTATTTCATCTTTTGCGAGCTGATTTTCGTTCTGCACACCAAAGATTCTTACTTTATCTCCAGCTTTGACTTCAACTGGTCCCATGTCATCGAAAAAATCTTTTTCAATATTTGATATATCTACGATCAGTTTGCGAGGTCCAGAGTTTACTATCATTTGATTTTCAGAGGTCGACTGAACATAACCGACGACCTCAGAGACCTGAGAGGAAATTGGGTTATTCTTCCCCTGCTTTAACTTGTCCGCATGGACTGTCGGGCCTACCACAAGAAAAACAAATATCAATACTCTCAATATCCCCATAACTAACCTCTTAATCTAAATGGGACTTAAGCATCCAACTCATCATTTCATGTTTTTGTAATAGTCCAACAAGAAAATCCTCTGTTCCTGGGTCTTCTTTGAATAACTCTTCTTTCTTTGTAATATCCTTGATTTCCTCTTGGAGGATCATATTACTTTCGAACAAATCATTGATCATCTCATTACTAGAAAGTCCGGCACCATTTTTTTCACTTAAGTCCATTGCACCAGCAAGCTTTTTAACAGTACTATGTGGAGTTTCACCTATAATACGAATTCTCTCTGCAATATCATCCATTACAGTTAAGAGATCTTTATATTGTCCCTCTAAAAAAGTGTGTAGGCTGTGAAACCTTGGACCTGTGATATTCCAGTGATAATTCAGCGTTTTTGTAAAAAGTGCATATTCATTTGCTAATAAATTATTCAACGCACCTGTAGTAGTTTTCGCTGTATCAGATTCTAAATTTACAATTGGTCTAAAAATTTTATCTTTATTCATTTTAATTCTCCTTTTATGATAATTTTTCGTTGATTCTGTCTGCGAATCTATTTAACTTAATTTTCGCATCTTTTAGAGTTTCTCCGTATTTTTGCTGAATTTTGCCAGCAATCTGGTCCATATTCCCTTTTGTTTTTTCTAACTCATCATCAGAGATACGTCCCCACTCCTCACGAATTTGACCTTTAAACTCTTTCCATTTTCCTTTTCTAATTTGATTTTCCATGTAAATCCTTTTTTTTATTTATACATATTTCGAACGTCATTAAAGCGATCTTCAAGAACATTCATTGATGTCATGAATTCTTGTTTATCAATCTCCCAATCTTGAGCTGGAGTTGTTCTTAGCTCGGACAATTGAAAGCGAATCAAGCTCACATATCTTTTTGTCGAATTAATTTTCTCAATAGATTCTTTTTTCATATTTTCTGGCAATTTCTCATCTCGTAACGAATCAAGATCAACTAGAATGTCATCGATTCGAGTGGCATGCTTTTGAATAAAATCGTTTTTCCTTTCATCCCAACTGATAGGTGTCAGACCCGCGGCTTCCTTAAATTCTTCCTTGGCCATTGATCTTTCATGTACAGAAGAGCATGATTGAGATACCAGTATAACTGTGCCTACAACGAATATTTTTCTAATCATGTCTTTCATATAAGCTCCTTTGTTAATTACATGATCACTTTGATTGGCATATTTTTCTTCCACAATTTGCAAAATAAATGTGTACCTCCTTACACATTTGTAAATGTTTAAAATAATTCACAAAATCCATAAAAACACATGAAGAAATTGACCTCTCGAGTGAACTATTCTGGATTAAACAGGAGGAAAAATGAAAGAAATAGAGGTTGAATCAATCGTAGGTCTACTATACAAAAAGTTAGGAAGCTGGTTCGAAACGGGAGTTAAAATGATACCCAATATTGTCGCTGCAGTGGCAATATTTTTAATCTTCTTTTTAATAGCGCGAGTAATCAGAAAAGTGACACAAAAATTATTAAGACGAGTGACACATAACCGAGCTGTTCAAAATTTATTAAACACAGTGGTCTACCTTACATTCATCTTAATTGGATGCTTCGTATGTTTAGAGATCCTAAATTTAGATAAGGCCGTAACTTCTATACTTGCAGGTGCTGGAGTTATTGGTTTGGCCCTAGGTTTTGCTTTTCAAGAAATTGCATCTAATTTTGTGTCGGGCGTTTTAATTGCGTTTAAAGAACCGTATAAAATTGGTGATATTGTCGAAGTCGATGACTACATAGGTGAAGTAAAGCGTATCACTTTTAGAACGACTAGGTTAATAACATTCCAAGGTCTAGAAGTCTTGATACCAAATAAGTATATGTTTACAGAACCCATGGTAAATTACACTACGACACCCAAAAGAAGACTCGATATTTCGGTTGGTGTTTCATATGACGATGACCTTGAACTTGTTGAGAAAGTCACAAAAAAAGCTTTAGAGTCGACTCCACATAGAATTAAAGAAAACGAAATTGAAGTGTACTTTGAAGAATTTGGTGGAAGCTCAATTAATCTTTCGGTTCGTGTATGGATAGAGTATCCTGCCAATAAAGCCTATGTAAAAGCTAAGAGTTTCGCAATCAAATCAATCAAAAAAGCTTATGATAATAATGGTATCTCAATTCCTTTCCCTATCAGAACGTTGGACTTTCCGAAGACACAAATTGAGGAAATAATTGAGCACACAAATCATGTGAACTAAATTACACCAAAAATAGAATTAACTTGGAGGGACTCCTGCATTCGTTTCGATAAACTAAGCAGGAGTTAACCTCTTCCAAGGAGATACTATGAGGATGACAGCGCTAAACCCGGTAAAAGATATAAACACCTACCTCTTCATTCAGGATGAGAATGAAAAAAAGGAAGAGTTCTTAAATCAGAGGATTGAAAAATTAGAAACCGAGATTAAAGAACTGGATCTGAATGCCAGGCAGAAACGAGAGACGGCTCTTATATCTGCGCTAGCACTAAACTCATATTACAAGGATCTCGCAGCTATAGATGAACTTTTTATCAAAGCTGATTATTTAGATCCAATCAGTGCTAATTTATTAATGGACGAAATTGGCGAACGAATAGAAAAACTCAATGAAAAGATGGCGCTAAATTCTGCGTCTTAATAAAGGAAAAATATATGAAAAATATGATAATCACCATTGCCTTGTGCAGCTTTATTTTCAGTTGTGCTAGTGGACCAGTAAAACACGGGAGCATTAAAGCTGAATTACCAGTGACTAGCATCACCTTTGCTTACAATTCAACTGAAGTTGAAGATAGTGAGCTACCTGAGATAAACAAAACTTTAAGTGCATTAATGAATCTTAAAGATGACTATTTTATCATCCTTGAAGGACATACAGATTCTGAGGGAGAAAATGTTTATAATGAATCATTAGCACTTCAAAGAGCAGAAAATGTGAAAGAGATTCTGATGGGCCGTGGTATAGATGAAGCAAAAATAAAGACGGTAAGTTATGGAGAGGAAAATCTTATTGATGTGACTTCTTTTACAAAGAAGAATCAAAGAGTTAACCGAAGGGTTGTGATTGAAATTGTTCGGCTTGAGAAAGGTAATAATATTGTATCCAATTAGAACCGCCCCACCAGCGTGGGGCTAACTCTTTAAATAAATTTGATTATAATAATACATGAAAATCTGAAGATGCCCGGCTAGTCTCTTCGGGTCTTGGGTACAGCACCAGGATCTTCTGACCATTGTTGCGATCGAATCCCTCATCATCGCGAGGGTATGATTTATCTGGAAGATCGGATCGAAGCTCACTTTTTTAAGCTCTCCTTGTCCGGCGATACACCCTTTTTCACTTTTATACTGTAAATACTCAGCTCTT
>CAXRIU010000008.1:0-86129 GCA_964231135.1 Bacteriovoracaceae bacterium | reverse complement strand
TTAAATAGCTCATCAGAGTTCTCCTTTTTTGTTTTAAACTTCAACAATTTAATTTTAAAAAGGAAGGACTCTGATGGCCATCTATGGAATTAATATCCTATTGATTTAATCAGAATGTCAGATTTGATCTAAACTTTTACATATTATTCGTACTTTTATCAGGATTAGAAACTGGTGTCTTTTCCCCATTAATCTTTCTAACATGGTAATTATCATAGTTCCCATTTTCAATTTCTTTTACAAATTGTTTTTGAGTCATGTTTTTACCTGTTCGATTGTCACGAAAAGCTTTGTTTCGACCTGTTGAAGTTTCTTTGGTTACACTAATGCGTTTGTTAGCCATTGCTAGCTCCTTTGCCTCGCTCTAGGCAGTGAATGAAGAGCTTGACCTAAGATTGGATTCCTAATAAGATTTAGAAACCGATACATCTTTAATCCAATCCATGAGTTTTCTCTTCGGGTTAAAGTCGTCTTTAAGGCGGTTAAAATGGCAGTTTTAGCCGCAATAAAGCTATATTACTAGGTTGGCCCCTAATTATCTTGGTGACAAGGGGTGTTAGTCTTTGTAAGAAATCAAATCACTGATTGTGTTTCAAGTTTAAGTTTTAATTCCCGCCACTCCGGCAACATCAAACTCATCAGGTTTTTAAATCTTTGGTTATGAGAAGCTTCTTTTAAATGGCAAAGCTCATGTAGGATTACATAGTCAATACAATCAACTGGAGCTGATACTAGCTCAATATTAAGAGTGATAACTCCATCATGGGTACAACTTCCCCACCTTTTAGACATTTTTCTAATTTTAAGTTCAGGAATAGAAGTTATCCCAATTCTGCTGGCCTTCTCCATACATAAACATAGTCTTTCTTGAAAATCTTGTAATGCTCTACTTTTTAACCAGTCTTTATAAACTTTCTTTTTATCTGAGCCGTACTTTACATTTATATGAATCCAATCATGAATAATTAAAACTTCATTCTTAGATGATTCATTAACTTTTAATCGGTACTGTCTTCCTAAATACTTTACAGTCTCACCTGAAATTATCTGTCTTTCTGGCTGGGCAACATCATACTTTGAGACTTCTCTTTGCTGATCTACTATCCACCTAGCTCTTTTTGAAAGGACTTCCTTAATTTTTTCAATTCTGGCCATTTCCGGTGCAGTAACTTCAACTTCACCATTTGGAAGAACCGAGATCCCTAAGCTTTTTCTCTTGGAACGCTTTAGATGAAAGTTTATTTTAAAATTTCCGTAATCTATAAAATCTTGCATTAACTCTGTGCCCTTCTAATTGCAACCCTCATAATTCTTTCTAATAAGAAGTCTAAATCTGATGCTGTTAGATCCAATTCATAACGACCTTTTAGACTATAAAAATAATCATCTAGGTCATTTAGCATTTTGTTTTGCACGTCTTGGTTATGTTCGAAATCTCTAACCTTGTGTTTTTCAATGATCTCATCAACCTTAAGTGCCGCTTTTAGCCATTGATCTTGGCCTAAAGTGCCTAATTTCTCAGTTTCTTCAATTAATCCAAAGTATGCTCTAGCTGATTGATTATCTTTAATTTCAGAAGGGATTGAAGGAGGTTCTGTCACCCCTCTGAATTCATTCATAACTTCAGTAACTCTATTTAGATATTCTTGATCACTAAGTCTCTTTAACCTATGATCTCTAATTGCCTCGTTGATAATCTCACTAAGCTTCATATAAAGTGCTGGGTCTTCATCCATTTTTTCTGAGATAGATCTTTTCATGCGACTAGCAATAGTATCGGCCTTTGCTACATCCCCTTGGATTTTCTCAAGTTCTTCATCAAAATTATCAATATCAAAAATACTAGTTTGTTCAATTATGACTTCTACTTGATCGGCACCAATATGCTTATTAATGATGTTGCGAATTTGTTTTTCATAACTGGAATAATCAACCGTTTCAGCAAATCTTTGTTTTACTGATGCTCTTAGATTAACAAAGTCTTTAAGGTCTTTAGAGTAATTCGCAATTGTTTTCTTATCAGTTGTATCCTGAAACCTAGCATTTGAAAGTGCTAAGCTAAGAGTATTTGAATAATCTCTGAGCCTCGCATAGAACTCTATTCTAATGTTTTCAGGCTCTAAATGTCTTTGCATAGATTCAAGATCATGCTTATTTTCGACTTCTTTAAAAACTTCCCAAAGATTTGTATGTCTTTGAGGGAGTTCTTTAATTTCTAGCTCTACGTTTACAAGAGTTCCCTCAACGTCTTCTTTATCAAAGCCTTCGTTTTCTAATGCTGCATAAGTATCAATTGCATCATTTATCTCACCAAAGATCCCTCTGTAGTCCACAATTAAACCATAAGGTTTCCCTTCTGAAACTCTGTTTACTCTAGCTATAGCTTGTAATAAATTATGTTCTTTAAGCCTTTTATCGACATATAAAACAGAGTTATTAGGAGCATCAAAGCCAGTTAATAGTTTATCAACAACTATCAAAAAATGGGGCTCATCTGATTTTTTAAAATTTGAAATACTTGAATCAGTATATTTTTGTTCACTACCATGAAGATTGGCCATAGCTTTTAGAAACTTCACAACTTCAGTTACATTGGACTCATCTAAGTCTTCATGGCCTTCTCTATCATCTGCACTAGAAATAACTACTTCAGTCTTTATGTCTTTGAATTCATCAAAATATCTCTTGTAGCGAACAGCATTTTCTTTAGAAGAACAAGCGAGCATCCCTTTGTAACCTGTGCCCATATATTTTTCGAGATAATGTTCTCTGATATCGTAAGCAATTTCCATTAACCTCTGATCAGATTTAAGAATCTCTTCTTCTCTTTTAAACTTTTTCTTTAAATCAGCTTGTTGCTCGGGAGTAAGATCAGCAGCAATTCTTTCAAACCATTTATCTAGTTTCTTCTGATCTCCTCTAAGCTCACTCATACGTCCTTCATATAAAAGAGGTACAACTGCCTTATCCTTTACTGCTTGATTCATTGTATATTTATGAATAAATCCACCGAACTGCTTTGCTGTTGATTTGTCTTTCTTTAAAAGCGGAGTACCAGTAAAACCGATGTAACAAGCATTTGGAAATGACTTTCTCATTAAAGCTGCTGCTGTCCCATAATTTGATCTATGGCTCTCATCAATAAGAACAAATATATTATGGCTTTGATCCTTAAAGCCACTTTCAGATACTTTTTCAAATTTATTAATAACTGTCGTTACAATATCATTTTTCTTAGATTCAAGAAGTTCTAGTAAGTGTAAACCTGTATTTGCCTTTGCAACATCTTTTCCACACGCTTTAAAAGTTGTTTTAATTTGATCATCTAAATCAATTCTATCTGTTACAAGTACTACTCTAGGATTTTTGATTGAGTTCTCTAGAACAAGTGCTTTGGCCATCATGACCATTGTTAATGACTTACCTGATCCAGTAGTATGCCATATAACTCCACCTTGTCTTTGCTCATCACCTCTTATGTTTGTAACTCTCTCTATAGTTTTTCCAATCGCAAAGTATTGCTGGTAACGACAAATCTTTTTGATCTTATTATCGAAAACTATAAAGCCGTAAGTTAGCTCTAATAATCTTTTAGGACTCAATAATGAGAAAATAGCTTTATCTTGAGGTGAAGGAAGTCTATCTCCTGAGTTCCATGATTTCTCAGCATACTTTCTTTGAAACTCAGTCTTTTCTTTAAAAATTGCTTCTTTTTGATCTTCAGTTAACGGCTTATTAATAATTTCTTTAAGTATCTCTTCACTATAATCGCTTGATTCTTCTTTCCATACTGCCCAGTAATCTGGAGGTGTTCCAGCTGTGGCATATCGAGCAAGGTTTTGACTCACTCCCATTACAATTTGTGAATATGTAAAAAGCTCAGGGATTTCATCTGATTTTTGATTTCTTTGAAACTGGCTTATCGCCTGCTTCATTGGATCTCTCATATCAGGTCTTTTAGCTTCAATTACAGCAAGAGGTATTCCATTAACAAATAAAACAATATCTGGACGACGAGTTTTATTTGAGAGTCTTCTTTCTACTTCATACTCATCAGTTATATGAAATACATTATTTTCAGGATTCTTAAAGTCGATGTATTGAATTGAGAATGATTTAGTATCACCATTTATTGTTTGTTCTTGAGTTGTACCAAAAGTAAGTAGATCATAAATCTTTTCATTGTTGGCCATTAGAGAATCAAAAGGGAGGCCTACAACTTGATCAATAGCGTTTTGAATATTTTTATCACTAAAAGAGTGCTTCTCACCTTTAAAAGTGATCTCATTATTTTTTGAAATCCAATCTCTTAAAACATCCACTAAAACGACACGAGACTTCTTTCCATCTCGAAGTTTTATTGTTTCTTCAGGAGTAATATACTCATACCCAAGATTCATTAGTAAATGTACCGCTGGTATATGAGAAGAAATATCTTCCGTAAAATTTGCTATTGCCATAAGTTCATTCCTTAAACTTAATATATATTTAATCTACTTCTACTCTTTTCTTTCCAGTTAAGAGTAGTTGCATCAAGCCTTTCTTTTCCCTATTAAGAAATTCAAGTCTTTTCTCTTCATATAAAATTTCTTCTTCCGCTAAGTTCAAAACTTCAACAATTTTAGCTTGTTCTTTTAGTGAGAAATTTAATACTTCTATATTTCCCACAATCTCAGTATTTAAATTTTTTTGGGTTCCAGGTTGACCAGATTTAGACAACTTTTCTGTGATATGACTAAGAAAGTGAAATAAAAAATATTTATCAAAATGATTTTCAAAATCTCTGAATAAAACAAAACCATCATGAATACATGCCTCAATACCCAGAATTTTAGGGACGCCTATTGTCGCACAGATCGACATAATTAAGTCCCCAGGATTTACAGGAACACTTTTACTCGCTCCAAGCTCAGATAGATATTGAGTTGTTTCCTTTAAATACCTACTCGATTCACTTGTTACGTCTGAGATGCGAATCCATCCTCTACCTGTGTCTGAAAACCATTTTGGATCTTTTATTGGTCTCGGAGATGCTCCTCTCCTAATATTTGAACAGTCTTTCAATTTAATGAGAGTCAGTTTGTTATTAAGGCCGGAAAATCTTTTTTTGCCAGTAAGCAACTGTTGCATTATTGCCTTCTTCCTCAACTTCTTGCTTTCAATTAAAGTTTGTAATTTGTGAATTGAATCATCCCATTCAGATAAAATTTGGGATATTTTTCGTTGTTCGTTTAATGGCGGTATCAATACAGGCAAGCTGCCAACCTCATTCTGAGCAATCGTAGTCATTGTCCCCGTCTTCGCAACTGACATAAAGTACTTTCTCGCCCTTGAGGAATGAGTGTAATAATATAAAAACTTCGGATCTATGATGTCCTTATTAGGAATAACTCTCATAATGTGACAATCATAAACTATATTTTCTTCATCACTATCAAATATATTCGTATGTGCAATTCCTTCTCTTTTAAGTGAAGAACGTGTAACAAAAATGTCCCCTTTGTTTACTTTAAACTTTTCAAGTTCTGTCTTTGTCAATTCAAGTAAAGACAAAGTGTCCAAATTGATTCTTGAGCCTTTATAAAGATCTACAACATTTATTAGTTTATATCCCCTTCCCACCTTTTTTGGGTCATTAAATACTCCATTAGAGATTGAAGAAATCACTAAATCCTTTAGTTTTGATTCTTTCCAACTCTCAGGAATCATAGCCAAGCTCCTTTAAAAACCCTCTCATTTGCTTCTGAATAGCATCAAGCTCTGATTCTATTTTTGATATATTTTTTTGAACATCACTAATATCTATTTCGACTTCATCCTCAAAAGTGTCAACGTATCGTGGAATATTTAAATTAAAGTCGTTATCAATAATTTCTTGTTTATTAACTTTGGTTGCATACTTTTCAACACTTTTCCTATCTGAATAAGTTGTTACTATTTTATTTACATCAATATCTCGCAATCTATTTTGATTTTTATTATCTTCAAAGTCTCCACTTGCATCTATAAACATAACAGAATCATCTGTTTTTCCTTTTTTGAATATAAGAATAGCTGCGGGAATACCAGTTCCAAAAAATAAGTTGGATGGTAGACCAATTACAGCGTCAAGCAAGTTATCTTCAATTAGTTTTTTTCTTATCTTCCCTTCACTTGAGCCCCTAAATAAAACGCCATGAGGGATAACGACCCCAACTCTACCTGAGTCTTCTGTAATTGTTTCCACCATGTGCGAAATGAATGCGAAATCGCCTTTTGTTTTGGGAGGAAGACCTCTGTGAAATCTGTTGTAAGGGTCATTGCTTGCCTCTTCATGCCCCCATTTATCGAGAGAGAATGGAGGATTCGCAACAACAACTTCAAACTTCATAGTTGCATTATCCTGAACTAGCTTAGGTTCTCGAATTGTGTCTCCCCACTCAATACGAGCAGAGTCAACACCATGAAGAAACATATTCATTTTTGCTAATGCCCAAGTCTGTCCGTTAACTTCTTGGCCATATAAAGCAAAGTCTTTGATTCCATCTTTTGTTAACTGCTGTGCACACTTAATTAGTAGTGAGCCAGAGCCACACGCAGGATCACAGATACGATCTCCCTTTTTAGGTGAAACTAACTCAGCTAGTAGTTCAGAAACTTCTGCTGGAGTATAAAACTCTCCTGCTTTTTGACCGGCACCTGCAGCAAACTTTCCAATTAAATATTCATAGGCATTTCCAATAACATCTAGGTTACCTATTCGTCTTGGTCTTAAGTCTAGTTTTGGATTGTTAAAATCTTGTAGAAATGATTTTAGCCTCGCATTTCTGTCTTTTGCCTTTCCTAGGTTTGCTTCAGAATTGAAGTCTACATTTCTAAATACACCCTCTAATTTTGCTTTATTAGCATCTTCGATTTTTTCAAGGGCAATATTGATAATTTCACCAATATTAGGTTCATTTCTTTGATCATAAAGATCTTTAAAGTGACATCCATCGGGAAGAAAGAATCTTTCTCTTTCCAATCTTCTTTTAATCCTTTCAGAGTCATCACCATATTCTTTTTCTAATTCTTTATAATGTTCTTCCCAAGTATCTGAAATGTACTTTACGAAAAGCATGATAAGAATATAGTTTTTATAATCGGTGGCATTAAGAATCCCGCGAAAAGTGTCGCAAGCTTGCCATAGTATATTATTGATCTCTGTCTGATCGACCTTGGTAGACATTAAAACATTCCCTTGTTTACAATTTAAATAGATAAGTTATTAAAATTATTCCAGAAATAATACATTGTGACAATGAAGTTCAGGTATAAAGATTTCTTAATCAGCTTAATTTTTCTGCTATTAAATACTTATAGGCTGAGCGTTCACTTTGACATGAGGCAATCATAACCAATTTGTCTATTTCTCAGCGCAATATACTCAAAAATAATCAATCAAGTTAAATACTATCCAAGATAAATATAAATAAAAAAACGGTTTTGTAATTCTCCACAGACAACTTAGGAAAGCCATAATTAAAACATTTAACCACCTAAAAACTTTTTCCATATATACACCTCTTACAAAAAGTCCAAAGAATCAGTAATTCCCTGAATATGAATCCCCGATTTTCTAACGTAAATTTGCATTGTCTTAAGATCTTTCCATCCACCCATGGCCATAACTTTTATTGGTTCGACACCTTTTGAAAGCATGACTGTGGCCCAAGATGCACGAAGATCATGAAAGCGAATTTCTGAAAGACCTAGTGGCTTTAAATAATCTCTCAGTCTCTTTGACTGTAATCCCTTCTCCCAATCCTCAAGTCTTGGAAGTACGAATTCATTACATTTTGGAAGTTTTTCAAAAAGCTCGGCTAAAGCATGAGCAATTTCAATGACTCTATCATCTCCTGACTTGGTATCCTTAAAACCATCATACCTATTCCATGATCTTCTAATAACCATTGTCCTTTTTGATAGACTGACATCTTCCCATTTAAGAGCATACAACTCTCCATTTCTCATTCCTGTAAAACAAGCTGTCGCCCATATAGGAAACCACTGATTTTGATCTTCTCTGGCTGTTTTTAAAAATAACTTAATTTCGCTTTCTGTGAGTACCTTTTTAATTTTTTGATTCAACTTAAAATTTAATTTAGGCATAGGATTTCTATTAATAATTCCCTTCTCAAGTGCAAAATTAAAAACAGCATTTAGATATTTATGAAAGCTCTTTCTTGTCCATTCAGACTTTGATTCGAGATCATTTAAAATAAGAGTTCGAATATCATGTGTCTTAATCATATAAATTGGAGTCTTTTCCCACCTTTTAAAGGTATGTGCTCCTAATGAATGCTGATAGTTTAAGACTGTCGCTTCTTTTACTCCTCTATTTCTATAATCTTCTAGGAACTCTAAAACAGTATCCTTCCACATTGGATGATGAACGGTTGCCAGTTTTTCATTTAACTGAACAATAAGCTCCCTATAAACCTTCTCTGCTTCAGATTTTGTCTTTATGCCTATTCTTCTAAGTGAATAAGGTCTTTTAGTAAGTGGGTGCCTTTTTGAATAACTCACTTCCCAATTGCGGTTTTTTCGATTGTAATTAATTCCCATAACTCCCCCTAGAAGCTCTCTAATATTGTTTTAACTGTTTTTAATTTACTTGGCTCAAGTCTTTTTAAGATCTCTATGCATTCTGATAAAGTATGTTCAGGTAGTTCAATATTGCCCCTCTTCATACTTTCAAATTCCGAAAGGCTATATCCATAGGCCTTAAGGAACTTAAGAATAATTGTTGTGCTTAGATCTAATCTTCCATTCTCTGCATGGTTTACGAAACTACTAGAGACTCCAATTATTGCCCCTGCATTTCGCATTGAAAGGTTTCTAGACTCTCTTAAAAACTTTAAAAGAGATGCTTCTTTTGTCATGACCTTGTGATCACTTCTTCTTTTCTTCTTTCTTTTTACTTTCATAAAAGCTCCTTAAAAAAATAGTTAGGAGCCCTTTGCCAATTCGGTTAACGGATACACTAAGTAGTCCAATCATTTCATAGGCTTAAGCCTTGAAATTGAGGTCTAAACTACACAGCGTAGTACAAAAATATGGGTAGATTTTTAAATGTAGCACCAGTGAAGCACTTCTGTAGCACAACTCATGTGATGTGAAGTGATTTTGTGTGATAAAGGAAGGGATTGAGCTAAACGCCTATTGGGATTGGGTTTATAAATTATTTAAATTACTTGTCTACTCATTTTCCGGGGAAGCCCACCACTCATTGGGTCGAGTGGTGGAGGTGGTGGGAATCGAACCCACGTCCAAAGTCAAATCCAATAGAGAGCACTACGTGTGTAGTTCCATTAGAGCAAGGAACGGCTGTGAGCTTTTAGTTAAAAACACAAAACCCGGTGAAAGTTTCAACTGCGGTCCCGGCTAGCAGCGAGGGCTTAGTTTTCCGACCTCCCCTCATGAGGTCTTTACCTACTTTTTGTTATCGGTGTAGGCCCCTCAAATGTTGCAAATAGTCTTTTGACTATGCAGCCATTGCGTATTCTACATTGTTGTCGAATAAATTTTAATCGGCTTTTTACTAGGCCTGCCGATCAACCTAGACACGCGCCCAATCCTTCAGTGACCCTGTCGAAACCAGTGCACCCCCAATTGAGAGGTAAAAGTATATCAAAATTATCGTAAATAGGGAAAGGTTTGACAGAAAAAGTGCAAAAGCCTAATTAGAACTATGCGCTATATATGGACCCTACTCCTTATTTCCACCATCGCTCAGGCCGAAACCATGCACCTAGAAATCCAAGGGGAAACCCAGAACTATACCCTCTCCCTCGAGCATCAAACCAGCGCGAACTCCAAATTAGCGATTACAGTCCATGGATACATGAATAACTGCCGCTATATGGATGTGATCAATCAAGCACTCCTAACGAGAAATTACGACGTCCTATGCATGAACCTTCCAGGCCATGGGAAAAGTAGTGGTAAGCCTTTTGATATCGATAGATTTGAGACCTATAAACATGCTATCCAGGCAGTTATTGAAAAATTTCAGGACCAATACGAAGAACTCATTTTTGTCGCCCACTCCACCGGAACCGTTGGCCTGACTGAAATGATGCTAGATAATGAACCACTGCCTTTTAAAAAGATTATCTTTTTTGCCCCGCTTATTAGATCGTACCTATATAAGACTTCCTACTGGGCATGGCGCTTAGGTGGTAGGCGCCTATCGAAACTTCCAGTAAGGCCGATTCGCGATGTGCACCCAGAGTATGAGGACATCGTAAACTCAGATCCCTACTACCCAAGCCATGTGCCGACACATTTTGCAGGTCAATTATTTGAGTGGAATGAAAGGCTTATAAAAAAGAATCGAATGAGTCAGCAAGAGGTTTATATATTTTTTGGAACGAAAGATACAGTTATTGATACAGATTATAACCGCGATTTTTATTCAAAGTATTTTCCAAACGCCGTGATCAAAACGATAAAAGACTCGAACCATCTTTTTTATCATCATAATGATCAAATCCGGCGCGAGTCTTTAAAAGAATTATTTAAAATTATCGATTAGTTTTCACAATACGGAAACTGTAGCTCATATAAGTCATGGCTTAACATTCCAACTGGAGATCCTGCTTTTGATACACGTGGAATCATTC
Organism: Bacteriovoracaceae bacterium; assembly: GCA_964231135.1. GTDB lineage: Bacteria > Bdellovibrionota > Bacteriovoracia > Bacteriovoracales > Bacteriovoracaceae. Next base: position 75,483 of record CAXRIU010000008.1, on the reverse strand, counting down.
CGAATGCGCGTAAAAGCATTGTGGTTGGGTGATTATTATGAAAGTACCAACCTAAAAAAGCTCCGCCACGTCCAAACGTATGAACTTGGCTGTAAACATGTTCAGAAGTGCTACATAATGCAATGGAGTTAGTATATAGAGTCGCTCTTGTCTTTCCATTTTCTGCATTTGAGCATTCGAGGTTAAGCTTTAGATCATCCGGTAGGTGTTTATTCATATTCCCAATACCATGCTCAAAAGTCTCACAGCGAGTCTTTGATTCATAAGAATACTCTGCTGCAAATACACTTGAAAAACTTGCCATTAAAATAGTTGTCATTAAAAATTTCATATTGGTCCTCTTTTGTTCTTTGAGCACAGTCTAGCTTGAAATTCGACTCAGGTTGAGGCTCTTTGAAGTTAATATAGGCGTGTATAGTTTCTAGACGATTTTTAATTTTGGCACCCACCTTGCTCTATAAATCAGTAAGAGAAAAATGAAATATGAGATTTCAAGGCATTAAAGAGCTTAGACTTGTTTAAAATTTAGACACTGTCTTGAATTTGAATATGAGGAGTGAGAAATGAGTTATTCCCTAAACTGGCGTGAGTTTGCAATCTGCTTGATCTTTGCGGTGTCATTAAATGCCTTTGCCGGAAGACGTGACCTAGAATGCCGCCAAGTGGACAATGTCTACTATGTCTTTAACAAATCTACTGGTAAGCAAATCGGTGAAGATGGAGCGACAAAAAAGAGGCGTTGTGAGGGATATATTAAAACCTATAAAAACGACGCTATTTGTACTTACACAAAAGAAAAAAACTTTCAGGTCTTTAATGCAAGCACAGGAAAAGTTATTGGAGACGGGACAACAGGTTCTAGTTCTCTAAAGTACTGTCAAAATACCATTAACACCAGTGACCACGGACTCATCTGTACTTACCGCGGCAATAACCAATACGAAGTGAGACGAATCAGTGATAGCGTTCAAGTTGGTCACCCAAGTGAATTTGCAGGTCGCCTCAACTGGTGTGAGGACTATATTGAATCTTATCGAAACGGAATGTTTTGTCACTGGGCCGGATATAAAAATGGACTCTATCAATTTAGAATCTATGATGCTTCCACGAATGAAGAGCTCACTAGCAATCATGTGTTTGCACCAACTGATATGAATTCATGTGAAAATTTAATTAGCGACTACTCTAAAGTTGATCAAAGAGAAGTTGAAGAATTAAAAAACTATTTCGTTAGCGATATGCAACCTAGAGTAAGAGCACTAACTCGTCCGGTCTATTTCTACACCTACTACACCCTAACTGAAATGGGACTCTCAGCAAATACTATCGCTGAATACGATGACCCGGCTCTTCGTGCAACTTTTGAAGGTTGGAAAAATAGCTTCCGCGCCTTTCTTCCAGATGAAAAAGGTTGGATCGGCTACGGACTCTATGGTGCTGTTAATGCTGGAGACAGCACTGAGTATGCATCAGACAATTGGGTCTTAATGGAGATTCAAGTACCAAAAGATAAAAAATTCTATGATATGCGAGTCAGAAGTCCTGGAATAGATGTAAATATTAACCACTACCTACACTTCTCATCTACCACAGCTAGGCTGATTAGAAGTTATTGTAATATTTCATCCGATGATTTTGAAGGCAATTCAATCAGCAAGGTGAATTTAACTAAAAACAAAACCTGTCATGACGCTTTAATTGCCGCTCTCGATGAGATGGATGTAAGCTTTATGGTTTATGATTGGTATTATGTTCATCAAAAAAATATTCGAAATTCTCGTGGAGGTTGTGATAACGATCTAGCCCCTGCAGTTATCTTTACCGATAAAAGCTTGGAAGATATGCCAATGAATTTTTATACAAGGCAGATGAACACCAACTATCGAGAGGAGTATCAACGAATATCTAAGCTTGCGGAAATGAAAGTTGCGACTCCTGCGGCTCGCTGGTATGGACTCTCAACTCGGTACTATGAACTTGACCGCGACTTAGAGTTAAACTCTCAGTTTGGATGCCTCTACAAAAACAGAGAAGATTTCTACCGCTAACAGCAATTGGTTTTAAAACTCATCATGATATGAATATCATCTTGTGAGAGGTCTTTAACTAAGTCAAACTGAGATTTATTTAGAGACTTCTCCTGAATTTTTTGATGATCTCTTTTTGTTGGTCTGATTTTAGCTTCTCCATAGCTTAAATTTAGTTAATATCTCTCCGATAAGGACACATGATTATTTTAGTCATACTTTTCCTACTCTCTTATAACTGTATGGCCCAGGCTTTAAGGCCCTTCTACGACCAAAACATCACTCCTCTGAGTGAGTTTAAAGAAGTCCATCCAGAGGGTGTGAGAGAAAATGCGATTAAGCTTAAAAATGCAGAAGTGCTTATTGCGGACTATGGTCTTATTAGGCGGGATTTCCCTGGAATTGCCCATCTGAGTGATCCTGAAATTGATCAATGGCTTATCCGTCAAGCTGGGTTTATGTCTACCCCTCAAGTAGCACAAGCTTCAGTTAATACTACGATTCCAGTTGTGGCCGAAACAAAGGCAGCTTACCGCCCACCGGAATATGGAAGAGCATTAATCTTTAACGCTTTTGATGAAAACAACAAGCAAATTGGGATCATCGACGTAAAAGGAGCCGGAGGCACAAGACCAAGCCATTACACTCATAGTTCGGGAGTCATGACTTTAGGTGAATCACTGCGAGAATTTAGCTATGAAAAGATGATCACAAGAGTGATTAATCATTCTGGAATCGATCAAGCGGTAGTGGGAAGCTATGCAGTTATCTTTCCAGGTTTTGATGTTATTCATGAAAACGGTGATCGAGTTCCAGCGGGATTGTACTTACGCCAAGCTCATCGCAGGTCCACCAAAGCTGAGAATAAGCTCTCGCCTGAGCCTCGTGGAAATGGTTGGATGAGAGCCAATACGAGACAAGCCTACGACCGCCTACTCTCTACTTATGGCATATTTGCTAATGATAATTACCAAGGCACTATACGCAATGATCTTTTTGATTTTGGACATTATATCGTTAGAGAGGATATGAAGCGCACGAGAGCAGAACTCGCTGTACCATTTGAGCAATGGGGTTTTGATAAAGCTCCTGATGAAGAAATTTTTGGTAAGGTGGAAGACGAGCGTTGGAAAATGTCCAAACGAGACCGTCCTTGGAATTGGTCTCATGATGTTGCGCGAGCCTATGTGGATCGAAAGATTGGACGTCATGAGGTTTGGATGCATCATTATAATTTAGTGAATCCAGTAGACCAAAAATTAAAACGAACACCCAAAATTTATGATGCTGCCAAGAATATGGGGTTTAATATTCGCGTTTGCGAGCAACCATTTTTTCTTCGCTAGAAAATATCCTCGTAAATCAGAGTCCCCTCTTCAAATAGCTGATAGCGAATTCCATTACGACGAAGAACATCTTCTCTATACTCATCAGACAAATTATATGCCGGCTCAAAAGTCTCGTTTTCTGGTTTTGCGAAAAGATCCTTGATCCAGTCCACTAAGCCTTTTTGAATAAGCCATGCTGCCCCAACTCTTTTAGTTAATTCTTTTGCAATAGACCCGTATTTTTTTGTGAGAAGAATTTCATAGATCTCCTCAGCTGATTTTCCCTGGGCCATAAAATCGGCCACATCTGATGGATAGAAAATAGATCCTGCAATATCGATATTACTATTTGTCGGAAATCCCCTTTTGGATGCGATCACATAAGGTATTTTAGCAGGGTCACTTCCATAGCGGTTTAAGCTTGAGCGATAGATTTGGCTCCAATCAAAAAGGTTGTATTCACTATTACAACTAATCACAAAAACAAATAGCGAGTTAGCCTCTTCTTTAATTCGAGTTAAGTAGGCATCTGATAATTGCTGTAAATCAAGGGATGCGCTTCTCGTACCTTTTTTAGGAAGGATGATTTTAAAACGAATGCCGTATTTATCTTTTCTGCGTTTTTTACGGGTAAAAGTAAGAAGCTCTCCTTCAATCGTTCCAATAGCAAGATTACGACTGGCAAGACTATGTCCGGCTGGCATCAATAAATCAGTCTTAGGAATTTCCTGTAAAACAAATTTCTCCACATCAGCTATTTCAGTGGTTTCAAGTTTATAACGAAGTCCTTTGAAATACATGATGGCAAGTTTCTTAAAATTATCATTGAGCTCCTCTGTTAAAGAGTACGGCATAATAATATCCACATAGCCATCATTAATCTTTGAGTCTTTTGGTAGTTGCAAAGGCGCTTCATTCATTACGGTATGATCTAGTTCATAAGATTTTCCCGCACATTTAAAACGAGAAATATCGTCTCTTGCTGGATCAAGTTCGAACCACACTCTCTCAAGAAAGTTCTCTGTCATCTCTTTAAAATCTGAAGAAAAATAATCTTCAGCACAGTAAAGATTAGGCCCAGTACTAGATTTTTCTTTAGGAACGACATAAACCGGATGCTCTATTGACTCAGTTAGCCCCGCAATCTTTTGAATCACGGCTTTGAGATAACTTTTAATATTTGGTGCCACACTAGCTGCCTGATCTTTAATCTTTCTATATATAAGGTTACTAAGAAGATCAATTGGCTCAAGACGTGAGCGCTCAGTAGTATCATTTGTATCGACAAACTTCTCTGAGAGTTTATTTTCTATTACAAAATTTCTAAACTTCGTTTTGGTATTATAAAGAATATCGGTTAAGGCCACAATTTGGCTGCGATACTCATTATTTCCGTATTTATGGATTCCTAGAACCCCTTCATATTCGACATAATTATCCGGTTCTGTCTTTTCTAAGAATTCAAAAATAGACGCTAAGGTGTAATTCTTTTCGAAGATTTTTCTTAAGAGAACACCTAGAGCTTCGACAGCGACCGCTTTTTTTGCATCATATTCTTTGCCCTTTTCATAATAAATCGTAATCATTTCGCTATAAGTTTGATCAACAATCTCCTTGCTGAAAACTTCGTGAAAGACTTTTGCTAAACGAGGATGAACTTGCCGAATCAAGTTATAAGTAAATTCTTCTCCATCATAATTCCAAGTAAAGCCATCCAATTCATAATACATCTGAGCAATTGAGTGCTGACACTTCTCCTTATCAAATTGCGGTCCAGGAGTGTAATTTGTCTCAGACAAGTTCATCGCATTTTCAGTCATGATGATAGTGCACTCAGGCGTCCTAGACTCACCTCTTATCATTTTGAATATACTTCTCAATTTTTCTTCTTGTTCTTGAGAGTAGAAACTATTGAGGCTTAACTCCACCGAGTTTATATAATCGAGTCTAATTTTTTCTCGTAATTTTTCATGGATATCAAGGCTTTCAAGCTTCTCTTTTAAGGCTTGCCCAAAGTGATCATAGAGCCACTCCCATCCAGCATTTCTCTCGATGATAGTGTAGGAAAATGTCGGAACCTTAAAAGTGTAAAAGGGAATATCATTGCCACTCAAACACTCAGTTACAACTTCTTCATTCGTTAGCGAAATACAGTTAAATACCTCTTTTAAATTCGTATCTAAATTTTCAAGCGACTTTTTAATAAACTGCTTTTCACTAATCTCTTTTTTGAAAAACCTATGTGCCAGATCGAGATCATTGAATTCAATATAATGATTAAGGACGCCTACTTCATCAGACTCATGAGCATGAGGAACAAACTGGGCATAAGAATTAAGGCTTAAAAATGATATTAAAATCAAAATGAGTTGGATCATAAATCTCTCCTGAACCAAGATTGTAATTCCGAGTATTTGAGTCTGTCAAAAATACTAACAGGCCTGTAATTACTTCTATTAACCCTTTAGAATCTGGAGGGAAGGCTTACAATTAACGCATGAAAGCATTATTCTTATTCTTATTGAGTTTTTCGGTAATGGCAGAATCGCCAGTGGTGACACCTTCAATTCGTGTGAACTACGAATCCAAAGAGGACCTCAAATCTGACCTCACAAAAGTTTTAGACGAAAAAAGTGTCAGTGATATTTTTGATCGCGTGGACAATATGAAAGTAGAAGTCATGCTTTTAAATGACTACAATTTCACAGATCCAAATTCTCCTGAAATTGAAAAATTAAATGATGATATCGGGAGAACTCACGGGTTGAGAATGACTGTCTACAAGAATATCGCTCCTCTAGTTGATGGTAGTGACAAGTATTTTGTAAGCTTTAGTTATGAATCAAATCTTCACACCAATATCCCTGATGATGTACCTAGACCAATTGATTTCTACTCTATTGGATATGAAAACGAGCGTGGATTTTGGCAGGTAGATGTTTATTTTAAAGAAGAAAATATCCTGCGTATGATGGTGGGTAAAATGAAAACTGGAAATGCCATGTACTACCAAGCTGGTGTTGGCTACCAGGAAATAAACTCAGAAGATAATAGTAGAGGTTTTTTACTCTCTAGTGTGGCCCAACAAGCATGGCTACATAAAGGTGTTAACGACGTCTTTGGCAGAAAATTCCGCGAATATAATTACCTTCAGGCAGGTCGTAATCAAAGAAGTATGACTCTTGAAGGTGAAGTTGGATACGACAAAACTCTTTATCAAACTAAAAACTCCAGAAGCTTTATGCGTACTGGAGTGGACGCTCGTTTAAGTGGAATTGATGGAGCAAGTTTCGTCGGAACCTATATTCAGTTTGGGCAAGATTATGACCCAAGCGGATACCTTCCTGCTGTTCGCGTGGCCGGAGGGATTCATTACAAACGTTTTGCCAATGAAGAATATAAAGAAGCAAGTCTCGAAGCCGCACTAGCAGGAGAACATGCTGCTTTAAAATTTCGATATGTGCTACCATTTGACCACGATCCAAGTTATTTAAACGTCCTTCCTATGGAATTTGAGCATAGAATCGATCAAAGACCGGATAAAGAGCCTCTGATCGAGCTTATTCTCGAAGGTAGGCTCTAACTTAAGACTTCTTTAGAAATAAGCTCAACATTTTTTCGCTTTCCACCGAAAAGATAATCTGTGGAAATAGAATTTTATAATAAACTCAAAAAATCTCTTCTTTTAATGGTCTGTGTAATCACGGCACTTTCCATTTATGTAAGCCAATATCATGGCTATCATAAAGCCTTCATCTTTGGCGGGATTGTGGTGGTCACGAACTTTTTCCGGTTATATCTTGCAAAACGCGCATTAGAGAAAGAAGAATTAGCGATTACCGAATCTCTATTTAGAAATTTTCAAGCGGTGGTACTTGGGCTCTACCCAGTATTTCTTTTTCACACCGACCAGAGAACATTAATTATTATAAGCTATCTTTTAGTTTGTACTGTGGCCTCAGGTGTTGTCTCTCTTTATTCAGAAAAGGCCAAAGATGGTCTTCGCTATATTGCATACTTAAGTCTCCCCCTTCTAACTTGGGTTGCTATTTTCGGAAAAACAGAAGATCGCTTCGTATTATTTTTTATATGTTTTTATCTCGTGGGAATACTTATCAATCTTCGCGATATGGCAGACATTCACAGCAATTTAAAAGATTCGAGAAAAACCGCCATGCAATTGGCACAAACAAAATCTGAATTTCTTGCTGTCATGTCTCATGAAGTAAGAACACCATTGAATGGTCTTTTGGGAATGGTTCAATTTCTAAAAGACTCTGAACTGACAGAACAACAAAAAGAATATATCGAATCTGCTGAAAGTTGTGCCGATAGTTTGCAAATTGTTTTAAACGATATCCTCAATTTCTCAAAAATGGATGCAGGTAAAGTCAAAGTTGATCAAATAATTTTCTCTCCACGGGATCTATTTAAGGATATAGAAACCCTTTTTGGAGCGATGGCCGCCAATAATGGGATCATTCTAAGCTTTGACTTAGAGGGCAATATCCCATCTCATTTAGTAGGTGATCCAAACCGTATTCGCCAGGTTCTATCAAATCTTCTAAGTAATGCTATTAAATTCACAGATATCGGAGGCCGAGTCGCAGTAAGGGCCAGAGTCGAAGAATCACAATTCCAATTCTTTGTTTCTGATACAGGTATTGGTCTCGATGAAGAACAGATGAGCAACCTGTTTAAACCTTTTTCTCAAATGGATATGTCTATTACGAGAAAGTACGGTGGTACTGGGTTAGGACTGTCTATATGTAAAGGCTTAGTAGAACTTATGGATGGACAGATTAGAGTAGATAGTATGATCAACAAAGGCACTCGCTTTAGTGTCTACCTTCCACTGATAGAAGCCTGCCCTATCCTAACTAAAGACAATAAAGAAGTAGAGATCAACGAGCAATTTGCTAATTTCTACCCACATACAATTCTGTTGGCAGAAGACAACCTCATCAACCAAAAAGTTGCTGTAAAAAACTTAGAGCGCTTGGGTTATGATGTTGATGTGGCCAACAACGGAGTTGAAGCAGTAGAGCTTGCCATGAAAAAGGAATACACCCTTATCATCATGGATATGCAAATGCCGAAACTTGATGGAATAAGTGCAACTAGAATACTCACGAAAAATCCCAACTGTCCCCCTATCGTGGCGTTTAGTGCAAATATCCTCGATCAAGATCGCGAAAAATGTTTTGAAGCAGGAATGGTGGAATTTCTTCCTAAGCCGCTTGATCGACAAGAACTCATTCGCGTCCTTAAGACCTTTTCTCAACTCACAGAAAACGCAGCTTAATAGTAGGTTTTAAAATGACCATACCTCTGAGTTGCCCCAGGGGCATGGTCAGTTCTTAGCCTTCTTATAGTCCTTGGAACGAGTGCAGGCGTTGGGAGGAACAATATTGGGAGAAATATTTGTTTGATAATGTGGGGAATGTTCCAAGAACTCATTCTTGCTCCTTTTGATATTAAAACCTTAACAGGCCCAAAAACTGGTTGTATCAACTTCAAGTCAGAAGAATGTCAATTCATAAGACTTGTCGCATCAATTAATTACTGTTTATAATGCCTTATGAAGTTTTCAGCTGTATTTTTTGATCTAGATGGAACCCTAATCGACTCTAAGCTCGATTTCGATGCCATGAGACGGGATTTAAACTTTCCCAAAGGAGTCCCTATTCTGGAAGAAATCGAAAAGCTCACTGATAAAGCAGAAATTGAAAAATCAATGGAGATCGTTCACCAACACGAACTGATTGGCGCTCAAAACTCCAAGCTCATCGAGGGAGTCTCAGAGGTCCTGGCCTATCTTCATGAAAACGATATCCCCACAGGAATCCTCACGCGTAACTCCAGAATCTGTACCGACCTCATGCTCTCAAAACATAAACTTGATTTTGATCAAGTGTTAACCCGTGAGGACTGCGCACCTAAACCAAGTCCTGAAGGACTTTTGAAATTGGCCAAGCATTTTCAGGTAGAACCTAGAGATTGCCTCTATGTCGGAGACTTTCACTTTGATATTATCACCGCCCATAATGCCAATATGCAAAGTGCTCTGATCCAAAGTCCTAAAACTAAGACTTTTGAGAATGAAGCGACTTACCTATTTAAAACCTATCAAAATTTTATCCCTAGCATCCTTTTAAGCTAATAGTTATACTTATAGTATGCTTAAGGAATTTACCGTTTATTTAAAGATTGAAAATCTCGCCGTGGATGAAATCCATAAAAAGAAATACCTCATCCAACCAGGGCGCGGACTTGTTCTTGGAAGATCCAAAGAAGCCAATATCGTTTTGATTGATGAAAATGTTTCAAGAAAACACGCCAAGATTGCTGTTGATGGAGATACTTTACTCATCAAAGATTTAAAAAGTGGAAATGGAACTTTTGTAAACGGCGAACAGGTAACTGCGAAAAAACTAGAAGAGAACCAACTTATTGTCATTGGTGGCTTTGAAATCAGAGTCATGAAAATAGTTGGAGCTCCCTCTAAAGTCATGCCAGACGATATCGTCATCGAAGAGGATGATAAAGTTGATATCAGTGTTAGTAATGGCCCTGATAGTAATGTCGATCTAGAAATTGCTGAAGGCTTAAGTTCAATCGATGGAGCTGATCCATGGGAAGGCAAGCTTAATGTTAATGGCTATATAGAAATTGTAAAATCACTTTGGTCTCTCTTTGCTAAGGAGCATCTTGATTTTTTTAAAAAGGTTCCTTTGGTAGGAACGGTGAGAAACTCTCTTATCGTCATTGCTATCTCTTCAACAATACCTCAGATAATTATTGTACTGTTAGGTGACTCCAATAACCTTTCAAGTATGATCATTCCTTTTTTTACTATAGGATTTGTCATTCTTAATAATTTTCTCAACGCTAAAATTTATGCAAAATTAAAAAACTGGCTTAAATTAGAAGGCGATTTCGAAAAATACTTGCGCTATTATGCAATGGCGAGCGTTTTTATGATTCCAGTGGCAATGCTCGCAATAGTACCTATTATTGGAGCTTTCGCGGCATTATTTGGTTTTGGTTTTGGTATTCTATTCTACTACGGCTTCTATTTACGGTTTAAGCCTTTGTTAGGAAAGTTCATCGTCAGTTCTTGTATGATCTTTATTTTAATGTTCTTGTTACAAAGTATGACCGGAATATTGGCCATATTTGTAAGCGGACTGATTGCGCCTCAGGAGTCTCCTTCAATGCCGGCAACGACAACGAAACCTATTTCCCTGCCAGATAACTAACAGAAACAAATGGATTGGCCTGTCGTTGATTGAGCATCCACTTCTCTGAGAGACAAGAGTATCCACCTTCTCCCCAACCTTCTCCCCAGGAGTTGGCCACAATGAAACAAACTTTTCCTTCATTTAAAACTTGAGGTAGTTTTACATAACCTACGATATTCATCGCATGTCCTTGGGCATGAGCATCCATCTTAGATCCCTCATTGCGATTCTTATAAAGAATCAAAGGACTATTTCTATAAAAGTTAGGAGTAAGTTTCATACTCGCAGTAACGATTCGATTCGAGTTTAGTACTTCGATCACTTCATCTAGCGTGTTGTGATATTTATACTCTCCTACTTTCACGACTCCCGACTGACAGCCATTCTTTAATGGAATTTGTGTCTCATTTCCAGCTTGCGAGAACTTCACATAAGGACAATCCTTCTCTAAAGGAATATCAGCTTTTGATTGCAAACTTGAATACTTTAAACCATTCCCCACCCAAGATCCCTTGTTGCGACATGGTTTATCTTGACACTCATCTTTTGAAGCCCAATAAAAATACTGCTCACTTAAATTTTGTTGATCGCCATTTTGTGCCATCAAAACTTCAAGTAAACGTACCCCAGCAAAGGCAGAGCAGGTTGGACGAAACTTCTGGTCACGAATAGGTACACCCATCGCTTGAGAAACAACGAAATAGTCACGGTCAATTTTAACCGCGACCTCTTTTTCTAAATCTTTTTTATCAGTTGGAAGAACAAGGGGAAGATCAAAGGTAGTGTCTTCGTACTTATCTTTTTGCTTATTAAATTCTTTCTTTTTGGCTTCCCAGGCTTTGATACGGGCTTCATATTTTTTCTTCCAGTCACCAATTACCCGTTTTTTGAGTTCAGCGATCTCCGACTCAGCCAGCTCTTGCCATTGTTCAGCGTTTTTAATTTCTTTTTGGATTTCGGCCACAAGTTTTTTATTGTCGGCTTTCACTTTTTTAACGAGGTCTTTTCCCGAGCTAACTTCATCTGGATTGATTCCTCGTTTTTTGGCCAGGCGTTCACGATTTTTGCGCTTCATCTCTTCGATGAGCTGCTTTCCTCTACGACCTTCATTTAAAGATGATTTCTTTTCAACTTCAACAAGTTCCTTCGGTACTTTTAAATCTTTAGTAATACGAATGAGTTCTTCAAAGATTGAATTAGTCACAATCTCTTCGACTTCAGTATGAGCTTGAGAACTCTTAACTTTTGGGTGATAAGTTTTCGCAAATGCGCTTGAACAAAAAATTACAAATACTATCCATTTCATGGATAGTATTATCACTCTTTTATCTTAACTTGTGCAATAGGCTCAGTAGGATCACAGTCAAAATTCTTGCGTGCTTTTTCATTGCGTAAACTAGTTGAAATCTCATCAATAGTTTTTTTCAGGCGATTAACATTACCCTCTGCAACAAAGTAAGCTTTTTTAGCGCTATCATACTTATTAGCAAAATCTTCTACCATACCCTTCTTGTCACCTAAGTGCTTTGAAAGCTCTGTAACGCTTTTGCTGGCCTCTTTATAAAACTCACGCTCTTCTGTCGCGATCTTTAATCTTACCTCAGCTTCTTCTCTTTTTTTACGTATTGGAACTGTAAGATCGAAAAGATACGTTTTGTGATCCATCTTCGCCTGCTGCTTTCTATAAAAAGACTGCTCCTGACAAAAGTGCTTCGTCAGCCATGGATCACTTTGAACTTCTGTTTGAGTTGGAAAAAAACTTGGAATATTACTATTTAAATTGGCCACTTTCTTTTGCGCGTATTTTTTTACGATCTTGTGGTATTTGTCCATATACTCTTTTTCGATTTCCGCTTTCGCTGTTAAGTACTGATCAGTAATTTCTTTTTTCTTCAAAAATCTTTGTTCTTTAATTTCAATCGATTTAACAAAAGTCTTTTCTACCAATTGCTGGTGCTTTGAAGTTTTAAACCTTTGAACTTTATCTAGTGCTTTTAATTTTTGATCAAAGTCCCTATTCATCTCTTGTAGATTCTTTTTAAAATCAAGACTTAGTTCTTTCAACTCAGTATGCTTCCAAACCTTGATCTCTCTAATGTCTTTTTTTTCTTCAATACTTAACTCAGAGAATTCTTGTTTTAACTCACCTCTGTACTCATTGATCTCTTGGGTAACTTCCTTCTTATCCCATCCATAAGCAACTTGAGTGATTAACATAGTAGATAAAAGTAGTTTGATAGACATAATTGACCTCGGCATCTAGAATTCAACAGGTTATATTTTAACATAAATTTTAGTGAATTTTCTAAGTAGTTGAAACCCGTTCAAAAATTGACCACTTCAATGGGCAATTTGACAAAAATACTAAATTCCCTATGTAAAAAGTCTGGCATACTGATCAAAGTTTTTACGCCCAAGCCGATATAACTGACTGAAATCTTTTGATTTTGCATGGCATTTTGCTTGCACCCTTTATAAGTGGAGGATGTTAATGAAAAATCCAGCACAAAAAATCGCCCTGTTAATTAGTTTTTGCTTTGTGATGATCCCAGGAATGCTTTTGTCACTGCATATGGATCAATTAGGAGAGACCAGTCCTTTTCTTAACTTCGCCCTTATTTTTGTCATGTTGCTTTTTGGAATGATGACGATAGAAACTCTAAGAAAAATTTCGTCTAATGAGAATATAGATTTCAATCAACAAAAAATTGAAATACTCCACTCATCTTTTATCTTGATGGAAAATCCTAAAGCTGAAGAATCATATGAGGATATTGAATTTCACTACCCATTCCAACCGACTTTGGTGGACTCGAATATAGATCAAAATCATTTATCAAACTGATAACCAATGGCACGCTTAGATTTAAAATGATTTGGAGACTTAGGATCTTTTTCAAAATACTTTCTAAGTCTCACGATAAAATTATCAATCGTTCGTGAATTAACATCGACCGAATAACCAAATGCATTTTCTAAGAGAAATTTTCGGCTCAGAGCTTTCCCTTCGTTCTCATAAAAAACTTTGATGAGCTTTAACTCCTGTAAAGTAAGGTCAATGACTTCCCCCTCAGCGCTCATGCCTTCACGTTTTTCAAAGTCTACCCAACAATTATCAAATTCAATTTTTTGTGGAAAATCGTTTTCATTATCGTCTTCTGACCACTGGGAGCGAACTAGGATACGTTCAATTCGCAACAGAAACTCATCTAAGTTAAAGGGCTTAGACATATAGTCGTCGACACCTTTTTTTAGGCAGCGAATTTTATCTTCAACAGCACTTTTAGCGGACAAAATTAATATTGGAACTCGATCGTCAAACAAACGAATTTCTTCTAACACATGAAACCCGTCAAGTTCAGGTAACATAAGATCAAGGATAATCAAATCGGGCTTAAAGGTTTTCCATTTTTTGATGCCTTCAATCCCATCTTCCGCAATCTCTACTTGGTAATTATTAAGACTCAAATTAAGCCTTAATCCTTCTGCTAAATGTTTTTCATCCTCTACGACTAATATCTTCTTCATTATCTTGCCTTAAACTTCAACACAATAGTTGTTCCATGTCCGAGACCTTCACTTTTGGCACTGATCTCAGCCTTATGCATTTTAATGATATTTTGCGTGATATAAAGTCCCAGACCTGAACCTTTTGTTGTACGCCCCACTTGATACAGTTTTTTAAAGATATTTTTTAGCTCATGCTTTTCAATTCCAATACCATTGTCTCTAAACTCGAGTAAGAAAAACTGCCGATCTCGTTTTCCTTCAATGATAAGTTTAGGTTCACGATGTCCCTTGTAGCGAATAGCATTCGTGAGAATATTCATCAGAACAATTTCAAATAACTCCTGATCTACAGGGTAAGTAAATGGTTGTGCAGCTCTATTAAATTTAATTTCGATCTCAGAGAAATACTGCGGATTCTTTTCTAAGAAATCATGGGTGAATTTTTCCAAGTCAGTTTCAATAACTGTCCCTAGTTTTGGTTTATCTTCAAGTTTAGAAAGATTCAAGATCTGACTCACGTTAAGCGCCAATCTCTCTGTGTCTTGCAACATAAAGTCGATATACTTAACTTGTTCAGCTCGTGGCAACTCGTACTTTTTAAATGTATCAAGATAAAGCCTCAGCGAAGCGATCGGGGTCTTCAATTCATGGGTAAATCCATTGATAAAGTTTTGCTGAAAACGATAGAGCTTAATTAGTTTTTGGTAATAAATAAAAATCAGGAGAACCCCAAAAATGATTCCCACCATGAGAATTGAAATCAAAAGAATAAGAACCCAAGTTTGCATATCGAAAAAGCGACTTGGGTCTACATTGTATTTTAAAACGAAATTTGAAAGTGCATCACTAACTTGTAGGTAGGACCGTATAAAAAGGACAAATGCCCCTCCGATCGCGACCAGTGTAACGACAAAGACTGAGATCGGATGAAATAGAAACCTTGTGGCCAGAATAACTCCCCCTTAATTTATCTCCTAATAAATCATAACTGGGGTCGAATTTAAAGCCTTAGCTTGTTTAAAGGTTAAAAGCTCCTCATTTTTCTCATCGTACAAATGAAGACTGAAGCACTTCACTAGATCTTTCCATGTGATGGTTACTTGAGGGATCTGAAACACCTTTTGAGCATTATAACAATTCTCAAGTTCATAGTTAGGAAT
The DNA here is from genome assembly GCA_964231135.1 of Bacteriovoracaceae bacterium. Taxonomy (GTDB): domain Bacteria; phylum Bdellovibrionota; class Bacteriovoracia; order Bacteriovoracales; family Bacteriovoracaceae. The sequence goes on along the minus strand of CAXRIU010000008.1, from coordinate 60,214 downwards.
CATCGGACTTAGGTGGTGAATATGATGAAATCCAATATTCCCTGAAGCCCATTGAACAATTTTAGGAAGCTTTAAGTAGGTACAACCATGAAGAGCAGCTTCTTCGTAATCCCATTCTTTTCCACGTTTCCAGTAAACACCTTCGAATTGATGTTGAACGTAAAACAGTCCAATTCCGAAAAGGCCACCAAAGACGACAACGAAGAATTGAAAAATAGCATAGAACTCAAATGTGGTGAGTGTACTCACAATTAGTCCCATGAGGACAATTCCAACATTAGTGATGTAGACGCTATTTCTTTGTTTTGCTTTATCATGTCTCGTCGTAAATCTGTGCATAATAATGAAGTTATAGATCCCACCAAAGATCAGCATAAAAGGAGGAAAACGATAAATATGGTAGAGAAATTTTTTCGCAGCAGATGCCTTCTCATATTCTTCAACAGTCAAAGTCCAAACATCCCCGCGACCTCTATGATCTAAGTTTCCTGAATGCTTATGATGGTCGGCATGCTCAGCAGTCCATTGCTCATACGGAGTAAAAGTTAGGATACCAAAAAATGTTCCCCAAAAAGTTCTTCTTTTTTTATCTTTAAAAAATGAGCCATGCCCACAATCATGTAAGATGATAAAAAGTCTAAGAAAAACCAACTGACTAAAAAGTGCGACTGGAATTAAAAGCCATGCTGAAACTTGATATGCCTGGTAAGCAAGAAACCAAAAACCTATGTATAGACTTAAGCTGTTGATGATTTGCCAATAACTTTTTTTATGATCCGGCTTTTGATAAGGTTTGATATCTGTAGCCCAATTTACTTTACCCATAGTTCCCCCTGGTCTCTTATTAATTTTAAAGGCTCCAGCGCGATAAAGGGGAATTCAACGGGGCTTTTACGTTAGTTTTACAAAAGAGTTCTGCCTACTCTTTGAGGCGATTACATAAAAATTTCTGAGCAAATAAATCAAATAAGCTCTTAATTTTATTGAATTAGTAAATATGGCATAAATTAATGTTCTTTTTATGCCGTAAACTAACTATATGAAAAAGCTATCTGTGATGTGTATGTTCATTTTGATGTTTTCTAGCTGTCGCCCGCCTCAAACAGAGACTGACTACGGTGAAATGGCTCCTGAGATCGTTGTTGATCCCGTTCAAGAAGTGCCTGAAGAAGAGGTTGAAGAGCCTGTTGTTATCGAAGATCCCGTTGACGATGACGATGTTGTGGAGCAAGTAAAGAGTATTTGTGAGCGAGCTCAAGAAGAAAGCCGTGTCTTAAGAAAATCAGAACAATTATTTTTCCCAAGAACTAGAGATTGTGAATTTAACGATAACACTGCTTCAAATAATGTGTGGGAAATTAACTCCGCCGGAAATGGGCCAAGACAAAACAACAGAGTTCGTGCCTATCTTCGCCAAGATTCTGGAGTTATTCTTCCAGACAACAGTGTGATTTGTGATATCGATTTTGATTTCCCAACTCAAGATATGAAGTACGATGATGAGATCTTTCTTCTTTTAAATGATTATGTGTTATTAATGAGTACTAATTACTCTACTAATTCATCTTACAGTCAATACGCTCAAGAAGGTCTCAAAGTGAATGACCAAGGTCTGGTTGAATTCAAATGGATGGATAGGGAAAATTCCGTTAACGATTTATATAATCTAAATTACGGTCAAAACCTAGCACCAAGATTCTGCCAGGGAATTTCTAGCTCTGATGAAAATTACGGTGAAAGATGTGCCGTTCCTAGAACTGAAACTACTGGGAGTATTAAACTCGATATTCCAAAAGAAGATATTATAAAAATGGGTGCGCTAAAACTGGATCAGTCAACTGATCGTGGGGATCTAAATTTCAGTTTTGTGACCACAGGTGACAACGATAGTGGTGATTGCGAGCACGCGGATTATTATTTTAATGTTGAAATTCACTACGTAAGTCTATAGACCCTACTAATACATGTGTAGGCAATTAACGCCACGCAATGCATTTCCTTTGATATAATTATGTTTTACGAACAAAGGATTTGTTTATGAAACTTCTTGTAGGACTATTTCTAGTTACCTCAATCCCCGCTTTTGCCAATGCACCAAAACACACTGGTGAACTACTTTATCAAGTTAAAGAATCGTTTTTGAAAACAAGTGAGCTTCCTGAAATTCAAGTTTATCGCCCACACACTAAAGCCGATATCGCAGACATCAAACAAAAGATGATCGACTCAGGTAAGTACGAGTTTGTTGAGTACAATACCATCGAAACAAATGATTTAAGAGATACCGGTGAAATCGATTTAAAAAATGACCCTAACTTCAATACTCAATGGCAACACCGCAAGATTGAAACTTTGAGGGCATGGGATACAACTCAAGGCCTGAATGAAACTCTCGTTGCAGTTTGTGATTCAGGAGTAGAAAAGAATCATGAGGACTTAAAAGGTAGAGTCTTAGATAAAGGTTGGGATTTTGTCGATCGCGATAGTGATGCTAATCCAGTTACCTCTCATGGTACTTTTGTAGCAGGATTAATCGCTGCGACAGCAGATAACGCTCTCGGTGGAGCTGGTGTAGCTCCAGAAGTTAAAATACTTCCTCTAAGAATAACTGATGAAAATGGCAGTACGTCTATGAGGACAATTACCGACTGTATTCGCTATGCCGCGAACGCAGGGGCAAGAGTTATTAATGTTAGTTTCACTGGAGTTCAAAGCAGCAGCGTTGAATCAGCTGGTAAGTATGCTAGAAGAAAAGGTGCGCTGTTGGTTTATTCAGCTGGAAATCAAGGTCAAAACAGATCAAGCTGGCCTGACCATAAAAATGTTTTAGCCGTTGGTGCAACAAACTCATATGACAACCGCTGGACCTACCGAACAAGTGACAATAAGATTGGTGGATCAAATTATGGGTATTTCGTCGACTTAGTAGCACCGGGGCATAATATGTTTTCGACCACGACTTATCTCACTCACAACCAAGGGAGTGCTCCTTATAGAAGAGGTAGCGGAACTTCCTACTCTGCCCCAATTGCATCTGCCGTGGCGGCGCTAATTTTTTCAGTTAATCCAAGTCTTACCCCAGATGAGGTAGAAGAAATTATGATCAATTCATGTGATAAAATTGGCGACCAATATTATTTCGGTGCCGGACGTGTAAACGCTTATCAAGCGGTGAAACTGGCCCTTAAAACGTTATAACTTACTTCCCTTCTTGGAGGTTTACTTCAGGAAGGGAGATCTTTCTTTTAAAAAATAAAAAATCTTCGTTCGGGCATTTTGTTCGAAACAGCACAAAATCTTTAAAGTGCACTAAGCAGCCAGAGGCAAGTTCGACTCCATCTATCTTTTTAGGTGAACTAAGTTCAATCACATGTTCAATCTTCTCTTGGCCGTCAACAAAAGCGACTTTCGCTTTCTGCAGGAATTTAAATTGAGCAAACTCGAAAGGACTAAAAACTTCTAATCCTTCAATCACGTTGTCTTTAATATGCACCTTCGTTCCGGCAGGCCAAGTTCCCTCAGAGAAATCCATCTCATCTGCCAATTCAAGTTCAATAATTCCTTTTCCATGATCTTTATAGATCGTTCCCTTAGGCCAGCTGATACCGCCCATTTCTACGGAAAATTCTAATCTTCGCTCGGAAGAATAAACTCTGTAAAAATAATGACTTAGGGTTAAAACAGCTAAAATAGCGATAAAAATACTGACTTTTTTCATGAGAATATTAAACATTTTTTCATACTTAGTTGCAATAAATTCTCAGTTTGGTAGAACCCGCCCTATGAAAGCGAGCCTAATCATTCTTTTCACCCTACTCTCATCTCAAGTGCTCGCCATCCGAAACGGGGTAAATGTAGACAACAAATATATTGCAGAACTTTCCATTAAGACGAGGTCTTCAAATAATAGGGGCTCAGCTTTTGGATTGTCTTCAAATTCGACTAATACCTGTAGTGGAATTCGTATTCATAGGAATTATATATTAACGGTTTCTCATTGCTTTAAAGACTTACGTTCTAACGGTAGCTTTACTGTCTACTATTGGGATAAAAATCAGCAGGGACAAGATGTTAGGTTCTACGCTTCTGTCTCCCATCGCAATGTTATCAAAAACTCTTTAATGCTTTCAGAGGAACTAGCTCTGATACCTATTTATCCCACGACAGATAGTTTTATAGAGCCAGACATTTATTTTGGCGATCTAACTCCCAGTAAACTTACCTTCTATGGTTATGGGATGAATGAAAATGGAAAGCTTGGAACACTGAGGTCTGGTGAATTAAAGCAAAGCTACACAAAGCTCGTTGATGAGAACTATATGCTCGTTACAACCCCAGGACCTAAAAATGAACACCCATGCCCAGGCGATAGCGGCGGTCCTCTATTTAAAGAGAAAGATGGAAAAGACAAATTATTCGGTCTCGTAAGCTATATCAATAATCCGAATGTGAGTTTAATAGATGAGGATGGTAAATTTCAATGCAATAACGCCAACCAATCGCATTTCATCATCCTCCAAAATCATGTTAGTTTTCTGAAAACTTATTTGGATTTAGGTTTAGCGGAAGCAACAAACCTAGCAGAAAAATCAACAAGCGGAGAACTTATATTTGCTCCGACTCCAGTTGAAGAAGAAATCGAAATTGAAGACTGAATCTTAATTCGACCAGTATTTTTTCTTTTTAAGAGTTTAAAAAACCTATTCATTTCTTCCTCGTCAACAGTTGCAGTCGCAAAAAAGTTTTTATTAACAGGTTTTTTATATTTAATCTGACTGTCTTGAATCACCAAAGAGTCTATTTCTAATCCATTTGAAATCATTAGGTGATGTACTAATAAATATCCAGAAAGAATACACAGAGTGTTTAGACTGCCTCCAAATGCGGTTCCCTCATAGTTTATATTGGTGTTAAGAGGTGCTGAGAGCTTTATTTGGCGCATACCGATGTCAATAATATCTACTTCCATGGCCGAAACGACTGGTATAAAACTCAATAGCTGTTCTTTATATTTACTTTTTAAATCCATAAACCGATCCGCATTTTTAATTCCATGTTATAATAGAGCAAAGGAATTTAATTTGAAAATACTTCTTTATTCTGAGCAACCAGAGGAAGCCGAAACGGTTAAGAAAATGGTGGCCGCATTCAATAATAAAATCGAAGTGCTCGTGGCAGCAAATCCAGAGCAAGCGATGAACTACGCCCAAGTTGACGGACCATTTGCCCTCTTTATTCTTGATTTCGATACAAGAACAGATGTGAATGCCCTAGGTTTAAATCTGATCGATATGACTGGTGCAAGACCGCTTATCTTTTTAGGTCGTGAGGCGATGATTAAAGATATGGTTACAGACGATTTAAATTTTTCTCATGATAAAAATGACACCCTTTTAAAGCCGACATCTCGCTCCGATTTTGCGGTAGATCTAAAGGACTTAATTAACAAAGGTCTAGATTGGGCAAAACAAGAAGAGTTTGAAGAGTCTATTCAGGAGGTTAATCCAGATGATTTTCTTCCAATGAAGATTCGCTCTTTGTTTCTCTATGATAAATTTCCTTATGATCTATACTTGGCCATTACTTCAAAGTCCTATATTAAAATAATCAGTGCCGATAAAGCATATACACATGCAACTCTAGCTAAGTACTCTAAAAAGAATGTTAAATATCTCTACATTAAAAAAGATGACCAAATTAAATATTTGGAAGACGAATCGAAAAAATGCCTGAAGGCACTTAAGCTCTCAAAGCCCAATGACAAGGGAATATACTTATTACTTCTAAGAGCAATTACAATTCTTCATCAGTACATTCTTGCTCTTGGAGTAACTGAGACCGTTCTACTTTTAACCAACTCCATTTCTGAAACTATTTTAGATCAATATAAAACTCAAATTAATCTGAGAAATATTTTGAAAAGCTACCCTACTTTCTATCAAGGCATAGCAAGTAAAAGTTTATTAACCGCTTTTATTTCTCAATCTATCGCCCATAAAGTTGGTTGGGAATCAAATACCACCAAAATGAAGTTAGTTGTATGCTCACTCCTACAAGATATCACTCTTCCGGATGAGACGATGGCCAAGGCAAATTCTTTAAAGAGCGAATACATCCGAGGTCATGACCCACGGGATATAGAAGAATACAAACAGCACCCAATAAAGGCTGCTGAATTCGCAAAACAATTTAGTAATTTTCCGGATATCGACTATATTATTGAAGCCCATCATGAACTTCCTAATAGAAAGGGTTTTCCAAGTCGACCTTCATCTTCCAGATTAACCCAAATCTCAGCCGTATTTAATGTTTCACAACATATTGCTGCAGAAATTGATGGAGAGAAATTGACTGATATTTTATTGCAAAAGATTACTAAGCCAATGCTCAAAACCTATACTGGTGGGCATTTTAGAGATGTCGTGAATCATGCTATCAGCGAAGTGCGTTTAAAATAATTTATAAATTGGCTTCTTCAAATGCAGTGATAACTTTTTTATAGGTGTGATTTCTAAAGCGTTCATGTAAATGAGCCGCTATTGCCTCTTTGTTCACGCGTATTTTACTTCCGGCATTATCATATTCTTGTAAAATATTGGTGCAAACTTCTTCTGAAATAATCATAATCTTTGATAGCGGAGAAATATCATCTTTAAAATTCACCGCAAAACCTTGTCCACTAGTCATACCATGATGTTGAGTCACAATCATGTCAGCCCCAATCGGACAACGTGGAAATGTTTTAACCAATTGCCCTGCAAGCTTCGCGTGATCAAGTACGATTTGCTTTTCTTCTTCAGTTACATCATCTCGAAATAAAAGATCTTCTTCAGATTGAGCATCTGGGTATTTTCTATAAATAGGAACTAAATAAATATCATGAAAGAAAAATGCAAAAGTCACTTTATTGGCCTGCTCTTCACTGCCCCAAGAGATCTTCGCTATAATTTGACGAGCAATATATGAAGCTAGAACAGCATGCTTGTAACAATAGTCACCAGGATTTTCGATCAGCATTTTAAGAAGATTTTTAATCTTCGGCATCTCTTTCGTAAGTTTTTGAATGGATTTAATTCCAGCCTTAGAAATATTCGCCATTTCATCTGAAATTTCTTCACTCTCTAATATCTCTTCCGCAACGACGTTCATGACTTGTCTTGTGACTTCACTTCTCTCTTCTACAGTTAAATCATCACGCTCAAGCTCTTGCACAACAACCGAGGAAGCCTTATTGATAAAACGAAGCCTCTCACCTGCTGGCACGTATAAACTGGCCACACCCTCTTGCACATATTTCTCAAGCGTTTCGCCAATGGGTTGGTTAGCTTCAACAATTTTGAAGTATCTAAATTGAAAATCATCTTCTTCAACTCGATAATAAATATCACAATGGCTTTTTGATAGCTGAGAGAACATCCGAAGTGGAATAGGAAAAAAATCTGGAACTTCACGACTGGCCATTTCTTTTGCAGTGATCTCTAAGATCTTTGCCATCGATTGCAGAACCTGTTTAATGTCATATTTATTTTTTACAACTAGCGTCTTATCTATTTTTTTTGAAGGTTCACCGAGTATGATCACCGGCACACGATGGTCTTTAGCAGCGAGGAATTCTAACATTTTCTCAATGCCTGAGTTCGCATCATTTAATTCTTTAAAGCATATTATGGCATCAATATTAGGTGAAAGATCAATCAGCTGCATTGCATCTCTCACGTTTCTTTTGATGGTTACATTAGTTCCCACATATGCGCGCAGATTCACTTCGTATAATGAATTGATAACTTCGTTGTCAGAAATTAGGATTGCTTGACTCATATCTTGTTTATTTTACTGATTTTGTTACTTTTTTGAAACAAGATAATCTTTCAGATGCTGCACAGCAGAATCCAATGCATCACGTGGATCTTCTTGGTTATATAAACTCTTTACATGATTATAGATCTTACCAGACTCGCTTTGTACAATATCAATTTCAATATCGAAGCCATTCATACCGCGGTACAAGGTGATTCTCCCTTTAAAGTGAGGGTCCAACCCTTTGAGACGGATAAAGTGTTCTTGAGGAAAAGAGTTGGATAATTGCATTACATTCCTTGGGCACTGCTTATAAGTCTTTGAGATTAAAGCTTTTATAAATGACAAGTATCTCCCATTTAAGGTACAATTTCCAACATAAAACCTATTAATTAAAGGGAGTTTCTAATGATGACGACCCATAATTATTTTACCTCATCAATTGGTAAAAAACAGATTATGGCCCTGACAGGATTTGGCTTGATTGGGTTTACACTCACTCACCTGGCAGGAAACTTTTTAATCCTAGTTGGCGCAGATGCATTTAATGTTTACGCTTACAAGCTAACTAGTAATCCACTAATTTATGTTGCAGAGGCTGCCCTTGCTGGTATGTTCCTAGGTCACGTTGTTTTAGCGGTATTACTAAAACTTGAAAACATGGCTGCAAGACCTAAGTCTTACTTTACGAAGGTAAAAACAGGACGTGGAGAAACGCTTGCTTCAAGTACGATGCCTTATACAGGTTTAGTTCTTTTAGCTTTCATTATCATCCACTTACTAAACTTCAAGTTTGGGACGAACTACGACACTACTGTTGATGGTGTGGCAATGAGAGACCTTTACAAAACTGTTGTAGAGTATTTTGCAAACCCTCTTTATGTAGCTTGGTATGTATTTGCGATGCTTTGCTTAGGACTACACACAAGTCATGGATTTCAATCTATGTTTCAAACTTGGGGTCTTAATCATCCAAAGTATACACCTGCGATACAAACTATATCTATGGCCTACGGAGTTTTCGTAGCGATTGGATTTTCAAGCTTGGCCATTTTCTGCCACTTTCAAAATTAGGAGATTGTAATGAGTTTTAATTTAGATCCTAAAATTCCTGAAGGACCGATTCAACAAAAATGGGAGAACCACAAGTTTAAAAGTAAATTGGTTAACCCTGCAAACAAAAGAAAATATAGTGTTATCGTTGTTGGGACAGGACTTGCTGGAGCTTCTGCTTCTGCTTCTCTTGCCGAACTTGGATATAATGTAAAAGCATTCTGCTACCAAGATTCTCCGCGCCGTGCTCACTCTATTGCAGCACAGGGTGGTATCAACGCTAATAAAAACTACCAAAATGATGGTGACTCTACTTGGAGACTTTTCTACGACACTGTTAAAGGTGGAGACTATAGAGCGAGAGAAGCTAACGTTTATAGGCTAGCTCAAGTTTCTGGAAATATCATTGACCAATGTGTGGCTCAAGGTGTTCCATTTGCTAGAGAGTACGGTGGATACTTAACCAACAGATCATTTGGTGGTGCTCAAGTTTCTAGAACTTTCTATGCTAAAGGACAAACTGGTCAACAACTTCTAATCGGTGCGTACCAATCAATGATGAGACAAGTTGGAGCTGGTAAAGTTCAAATGTATCCAAGAAGAGAAATCTTAGACATTGTAATCATCGATGGTAAGGCCAGAGGAGTTATCGCAAGAGACCTCGTAACTGGTGATGTTGAAAGACATGTTGCTGATGCAGTTATCTTAGCTTCTGGTGGATATGGAAACGTATACTTCTTATCTACAAATGCAATGGGATGTAACGTGGGAGCAGCTTGGAAAGCTTATAAAAAAGGCGCTGGATTTGCGAACCCTTGTTTCACTCAAATCCACCCTACTTGTATTCCTCAATCAGGTGATCATCAATCAAAACTAACTCTTATGTCAGAGTCACTAAGAAATGATGGTCGTGTTTGGGTTCCAAAAGATGCAAATGATAAAAGACATCCGAACGATATTCCACAAGAGGAGAGAGATTACTACTTAGAGAGAATCTACCCTTCTTTCGGAAACCTTGTACCAAGAGACGTTGCTTCTAGGCAGGCAAAGTTTAGAGTTGATGAAGGTAAAGGAGTTGGTAATACAGGGATTGCAGTTTATCTAGACTTCAGCGATGCTATTAAGCGTGATGGTAGAGATACGATTGCAGCTAAGTATGGAAACCTATTCGACATGTATCAAAGAATTACAGCGGAATCTCCTTACGAGCAACCGATGAGAATCTATCCTGCGGTTCACTACACGATGGGTGGTTTATGGGTTGACTATAACCTACAAAGTACGATTCCAGGACTTCATGTTCTTGGTGAAGCAAACTTCTCTGATCATGGTGCTAACAGACTTGGAGCTTCGGCGCTTATGCAAGGTCTAGCGGATGGTTATTTTGTTATCCCATACACATTAGGTCACTACTTCGGTAGCAACGATTTAAAGAAAGTTGATACAACTCATCCTGAGTTTCAAAAATGTGAGGACGAAGTAAATGCTCGTTTAAAGAAATTTTTGAGCATCAATGGAACACGTTCTGCTGACGAATTCCACCGCTCCCTTGGAAAAATTATGTGGGAGTATGTTGGAATGAGTAGAAACGAAGAAGGTTTAAAGAAAGCTATTTCAGAAATTAAACAACTGAAAAAAGAGTTCTGGGAAGACCTAAGAGTTCCAGGAACTGGTGAAGAGTTAAATAACGAACTAGAAAAAGCTGGAAGAGTTGCAGACTTCTTAGAGCTTGGTGAGCTTATGGCAAGAGATGCTCTTGAGCGTAGAGAGTCATGTGGTGGTCACTTTAGAGAAGAAAGCCAAACTCCTGAAAATGAAGCCCTAAGAGATGATGAGAATTTTGCTCACTCAGCTGTTTGGGAATTTAAGGGAGATGACGTAGATCCAGTTAGACATAAAGAGGAACTATCTTTCGAGCACGTACCTCTAACTCAAAGAAGTTATAAATAGGAGTTACCATGAGTAGTAAAGAAATAACTGTTCACCTTAAGATTTGGAGACAAAAAGATAGAAAAGACTCAGGTCGTTTTGAAGAACATACCCTAAGTGGTGTATCTCAGGACTCCTCTTTCCTTGAAATGCTTGATCTTCTTAATATAAAACTTGTTCGCGATGGAAAAGAGCCTGTGGCTTTTGATAGTGATTGTCGTGAAGGTATTTGTGGAAGCTGTGGCTGTATGATTAACGGACAAGCTCACGGACCTGAAACTGAAACAACTACATGTCAGCTTCATATGAGATCATTCAGTGATGGAGATACGATTGTAATTGAACCTTGGAGAGCACGGGCATTCCCAGTTATTAAAGACTTAGTAGTTGATCGCTCGGCTTTTGATAAAGTGATCGCTTCTGGTGGTTATGTTTCTGTTAACACTGGAAATGCACCAGACGCCAGTAACGTACTTGTGCCTAAAGAAGCAGCTGACCTTGCAATGGATGCAGCGACTTGTATTGGGTGTGGAGCTTGTGTAGCAAGTTGTCCAAACGCAAGTGCAATGCTTTTTGTTTCTGCTAAAGTTTCTCACCTTAGCCTACTCCCGCAAGGAAAGCCTGAAGCTGAGAAGAGAGTCGCTAATATGGTTAAAACTATGGATGAACTTTCATTTGGAAACTGTTCTAACCATGCTGAATGTGAAGCAAGTTGTCCAAAAGGGATTAACCTATCAAATATCGCAAGAATGAACCGCGAATTTTTTAAATCAAAAATTGCTTCGAGAGAAGAATAAATCCTATGCCGCCAGCTAGCCTGGCGGCTTTTTCCGACCTATAATTAGATATGGTCAAACTTAAACTCATTTCCCTATTGTTATTCATCTCACTCCCTGTATGGAGTCTTGATAATCTTAGAAGTATCAGTGCCCTTGAAGATACGATCACTCGCGATTTAAATATTATTTTAAAGAAAGCCAACCTTACAGGTTATATTAGTTATGATCATATTTACGAGTATGGTGATTACGCTCAAGTTACTTGTAATGGAGGACGCGTAAAGCTCAAAATCTACTCTCTTAGTAAAGAGTGGAGTTCTACTTTTTACTATGCTCTTCAAAAATTAGGTTTTTTATTTCCCCACCCCCGCTGGCAGATATCCCCTGAAAAAGAGGAGCTGACAAAATACTGCGGGAAAAAATTTGAATGGAAACCTGCGCTTAAGTATCGTGGTTTTCATTTTCATACCTTACACCCTAACGAATGGGTTCATGGTTTTCTTCAAGATTCACCTGAGATTGCAATAGACACAATAAGATGGTTAGCTCGAAATCAGCAAAACATATTTGACCTAAGCCTTTTGCGAATGCCGAGTGAGGAAATCTACAAAAAACTAAAAGAGCCATTCAAACTAGCAAAGTCTTTTGGTATTCATACAGGACTTGCCTTAGGCCTTGCCTTTCACCAACAAAATAGCTTTAAGCTAGTCTCTATCCTGGGTTCATTTTCAGATGATATTAGTCGTAGAGAAATAGCACGAAATCTTGCTAACTTGCTTGAAAACATTGATATCAGCTACCTCAATATTGAGACAGGTACGAGTGAATTTACAGCTGTTAATTATGATCGGACTCTCAAATGGCTGAATCAAATTGCCAAAGTGACCAAAAAGAAAAATGTAAAGGTCATGACCAAGGTTCATATTTCAACTAATCAAAAAAATAAAAAATATGGCAACTACAATTTTCTCCCTGCCCATGCTGATAATGAAGTGGGAATTCTGCCGCACACTGTATTCTACTATAGTTTAAATGATGAAAGTGCTCCAATGTATGGCAATAAGAACTTCTCGAAAATGCGTGATTTCATGCTGGAACAAAATGAAAAGAGAAGGACTTGGTTTTATCCTGAGACATCCTATTTCATCGCAATGGATATTGGACTTCCGCTTTATTTTACGGAGTACCTAAGGGCGCGAGCAGAGGATATGAGTTTTATCCATAAGAATAGTATTGAAGGACAACTCACCTTCACAACTGGACAAGAAAATGGGTACTGGCTTTTTGATTGGACGGTGGCCCTTCTCAATAATCTTGAATATAAGTTCGACCCGCTTATAGGAGCTAAACTTCTCGGTGAAGATCCGAAGGTTTTTCAGAAACATATTGATTTCCAGAACAAGCATTTCACTCAAAATAAACTCACTTCTGTGATTACATTTCAAAATATGGGAGATGAGTTGTTTCCTGAGTATAAGATTCACAAGAGAATCCTTATTAAAGATTTAATGGAAGAGAAGTCTCAAGTAGAGAACCAGATCTATAGACTCGCTAACGCTATCAACGACAAGCCTTCAATAGATGAAATCAAAAACCCGGAAATAAAAACAATGCTAACAATAACGTATTTACGCCTTGAGCACGCCTTATTGGTCAGAAAAGCAATGCTCTCTAATATGAAGAGTAATATCCAAAAAGCTAAACGCATACGCAAAAAAGCGGAACATTTAATGGAAGAGTTTATCACCAATTATGAACGTTACCCCAAAGCTAAAATCTTTGAGACTCAGTCAAATTTAACTTCATATCAATGGGGTTATGGTTATACGGCGAAAAACCTTCATCATTGGCGCCGAGAAGAACAAAAAGTTAAAAGAGAGAATTTTAGTGCTTTCTATATGAGTGTATTTGATCCACTCGATATTTTATTTTAGTGTCCTCTTACGCAAAACTTCGAAGGAAATCTAGGGTTAAGATAAATCTTTACGTTGTCTGAACGAAACCCTTTTATACAGCCAAAATCAGCAGCTGTTTCATAGATTTCACCGATCGAGCTAATTCTAATACATACCTTTTCGTCAAATTCACCAGAGCCTTCGATAATCACTCCATCTGCAAATCCATTTTGACAATTTTTAGCAGGAGATGTTGGATACTCGTCGAGGATGGTTTTTGGATCGATACATCTGGTAACGATCTGACCGGATGCCATTCTAACTGTTGGCCCTTCAGTGTATCTATAACTACACACTCGCGAGTAGATTTCACTGATAGCAAAAGCCGAGTTAGACAGAGATATAAGTACTAGAAATAAGGTTGATAAAGCCTTCATAAAACCCTCAATTAAAAATTCGCGCGTAATATACACCCCTCCCCAATTTCGCACAACGCAAATTGTAAAAACTTCATACCGTTTTTGACAAGGATTAAGAGACTTTTCATAGGAGAAAAGCTAAGCTGTCGGCGATGAAAATCTTCAATGAAACCACATTGAGCTTCGCTAAAAAAGCGGAGAAAATTCTAAAAGACATTCTTGCTAAAGAGATAGGTTTCGAGGTGAAAAGAAGCCGCTTTATCAGTGGGCGCTATAGCTTTCCTATCCATATCGTGGTGATCTCAAGTGACCGTGAATGGGGCTGGTTTGACCCGCATACATACCAAATAGCCCTCAATATAAAGCTAATGTATGCGGCAAAAGATCAAGTCCTAAGAGATGTGATACGCCATGAAGTGGCTCACTATTTATGCCATATTCTCAACCTCACTAATGAAACGCCTCACGGACCACATTTTCAGGCCATCTGCGAGCGTTATGGCTGGTCTGATGAAGTTAAGAGTGCAAGCTTCAACCTTGACCATCAAGAACTTAAATACGAGTTTGAAAGAAAGGATAAGCTCCTCAATAAGGTTAAAAATTTACTTAAGCTTGCCGAGAGTGATAACCCTCATGAGGCAGAGCTAGCAACTCTGAAGGCAAATCAACTACTCTTAAAGCATAACCTCTCCAGCCTAGAGGAATCTGATTGGACCCTATACAGTAAAACAGTGCTTAGCTCCCCAAAAAGAAACGCCAAGCTTTCTGCAATCTACGATATTCTCAAGCATTTTTTAGTTGGTCCGGTTTTTATATACGGTCAAAAACAAGTACAACTAGAAGTATCAGGAAGCCTAGAAAATATTGAGCTTGCTGAATATGTTGCCGGCTTTTTAGATGAAGAATTTGAGAGACTTTGGAAGAAACAAACTAACCTTAAAGGTGCCAGAGCAAAGAACGCTTTTTTCTTGGGAATTGCGAAGGGCTATGAGCAAAAAATGCTCACTCAGGAATTTAAGCCTGAAGAATCAAGGCAGCTAATCGTTTTAAAATCTAAACTTGATGAGAGGATGCGGCTAGCTCATAGAAGACTCTCCAGCACCTCCACATCGGGCTCCACCCATACAGAAGCTTTCCAATCGGGACGCTCGACGGGCCAAAATTTGACGGTCAATCAGGCCATGAAAAACAAAACAAAAACTTTTTTTCTCAAAGGGAGATGACATGAATAACTTTGAATATTTTAATCCTGTGCATATTGTTTTTGGTAAAGGACAAATTGCGAAACTAAGCGAACTAATTGGACGTGATGAAAAAGTTCTTATCACTTATGGCGGCGGTTCTATCAAAAAAAACGGTGTCTACGACCAAGTTAAAACAGCCTTGAGCCAACATAGTGTAATGGAATTTGGCGGAATAGAACCAAATCCACAGTACGACACCTTAATGAAAGCTGTTGAAATGGCAAAAGAAAATAATATTACCTATCTACTTGCAGTTGGAGGAGGTTCAGTTATAGATGGAACGAAATTCATCTCAGCCGCGATTCACCATAACGACGATCCATGGAAGCTTCTTTCTGAAAGACAAAAACTTCAAGGTGCGACACCTCTTGGAACAGTTTTAACTCTTCCTGCAACAGGTAGTGAAATGAACACAGGATCAGTGATTTCTCGTGGGAAAGTAAAACTTGGATTTATGGGGGACCCAAGAATGTATCCTAAATTTTCTATCCTAGACCCAGAGGTTACTTTCTCACTTCCTGAAAGACAGCTAGGTAACGGTATTGTCGATGCCTTTGTACACGTTTTAGAACAGTACCTTACCAAAGACATTAATACTCCTCTGCAAGACCGAATGGCAGAAGGTATTCTTCAAACTCTTATCCAAGAAGGTCCTAAAGTCATCCATGTTAAAGATGACTATGCCTCTAGAGCAAATTTTATGTGGAGTGCGACCATGGCCTTAAATGGACTAATTGGAAGTGGTGTCGTTCACGATTGGGCCACTCATATGATTGGTCACGAGCTAACAGCTCTTCATGGTGTAGATCACGGTAGAACTCTGGCCATCGTAATGCCAAGTTTACTTAGAGTTCAAAAAGAGCAAAAACAACAAAAGCTACTTCAATACGCATCTAGAGTATGGGGAATTGAAGGAAAGACTCCAAATGAGAGAATCGAACAAGCGATACTTATGACCGAAGATTTTTTCAACTCCCTGGGAGTTCCAACGAGACTTGGAGCTTATGATATAAAAGAAAATGATATCGATGCTATCGTTGAATCAGTTCGTGCCCATATCCCTGTTAACCTAGGAGAAAATGGTGATATTGATGGAAGTAAAATCAAAACAATTTTAACAAATGCCTTATAAGGAAATAAATGACTGCTAAAAAAATATTATTAATTGCAAGCACCTTTCTGGTGCTTGCTGTTGCAATTGGAGCTTTTGGAGCTCACGGGCTAGAAAAAACTTTAAGTGAAAAAGCTCTAAAAACTTTTGAAACAGGTGTTCGCTACCATTTTTACCATGCCCTAGGACTTTTAATTTTGGGATGCATGCAACATCTTTTTCAACAGATTCAACTAAAGATGCCAGTACTCTTATTGAGTGCAGGGATTCTTTTATTTAGTTTTAACTGCTATCTCTATGCAGTTACTGGAATAAAAGCGATGGCAATGATTGTTCCTATTGGTGGTGTATGTTTCATTGCCGGTTGGGCGACTTTAATGTTGAAAGTTAAAGGGTGTAAAATTTGAAAAATTTAACTCTTATATTTTTGAGTATTTTTACAGCGGCTTGTACGCAAAAATATCAAACCTATCATGTCATCGATAAGTACAATTATAAAATTGATAATTACGAAGCTCCAATAGCCCCCAAACTATTGCGCGCTCAAAGAGTAAGCAAGGAAATTTGCACAGACCAAGTTTTTTTCGCTCAAAATGCAGAGAAAAATGCCAAGAGATTAATCGAAACGGCAGTAGCGAATATGTGCGGTGAAAAGCGTTTTATTATGGACGCTAAGCTAACTGAAAATTGGTGGACAATAATTGCTTACTCAAGATCATGCATGGTGATTGAAGGCTATTGCACTCGTTAATTCTGCTTGAACATTTTATTTAAAATTTTTAACAGACTGAGCTTTTTGAGTGGTTTAACTAAGTAGTAGTTCATGCCACTATTAATCGCCTTAATTCTGTCGTCTTCAAATGCATTCGCAGAGAGGCCAACAATAGGAATATTACTATTCAGTTCTTCTCTTATCTTTTTTGTTGTTTCAATTCCGTCCATCACTGGCATTTGGATATCCATAAAAATGATATTGAACTGGTGTTCTTTACCTTTTAAAATCTCTATGGCTTCCTTTCCATTACTTGCTGCAGTGACTTCCTCGATACCAATCTTTTTTAAAAATCCTGCCGCTATTTTTGTGTTTAAATCATTGTCATCAACGACCAGCGCTTTGATATTAAACTCTTTAAAGTTCTCTAGCTCAAGTGTAGAAATGACTTTATCTACAGGAGAGGTTTCAGTCACTTTGACAGTGAAATAAAATTTAGCTCCAAAACCGATTTCACTATTTACCCAAATTTCACCTTCCATCAACTCTGTTAGTTTTTTGCAGATACTTAGACCTAAACCAGTACCTCCAAACTGCCTTGTCGTGCTAATATCAGCTTGCTCAAATGAATCAAACAACCTGTCCTGTACCTTTTTATCAATACCTATTCCATTATCAGACACGCTAAATTCTAAAATCAGTTCATTATCTAAATCCATCTTCTTTCTAACTGCAACTTCTACTTTTTCATTTTCCGGTGAAAATTTTATCGCGTTCCCTACGAGATTCACTAAGACCTGCCTAATTCTGATTCCGTCAGCAAGCACCCACTCAGGAATATTTGAATCAAAATCAAAAAGAATATCTATTCTTCTTTTCGAAGCAGTTACATCAAATATTTTAAGTGCGCTTTCAACTTCATGCTTAATATTAACTGGGACTTTATCAATTAAAAGTTTACCCGCCTCCATTTTTGAGAGGTCTAGAATGTCATTGATTATGGTCAGTAAACCGTCACTACAAGATTTAATATAATTGATATTTTGACGAGTGGATTCGTCCAAATTTGAATCTAAAAGTATCGAAGTGAATCCCATTATTCCATTAAGTGGGGTTCTAATCTCGTGACTCATATTGGCTAAGAAGGTAGATTTAACCTCCATTGCATGCTGTGCATTTTCTTTTTCCCGCGTCAGCTCTTCTTCAAATTTTTTCCTATCTGTAATATCATAGCGGATGGCCACATATTTACTGAGAGTATTGTTTTCGTCGAGCACTGGAAAGATTGTAGTATCAACCCAATAAAAGCTACCATCTTTCGCACGATTCTTGATTTCTCCTCGCCAAATATGCCCGCTTGAAATCTTTCTCCATAGTTCTTCAAAAAACTCCTTTGGATGATGACCAGAATTGATCATTCTATGATCATTTCCAATTAGCTCAGCTTTAGAGTATTTTGAAATTTCTACAAACTTAGTATTCACGTAAGAAATTTTTCCTTCGATATCCGTTTCCGCCACAATAGCGAAACTATCAAGAGCTGCTTGCTGTGAAATAAGTTGATGGTTTTTTGAAAGAATGTCCTTGGACAGGTTAGCTATGGTTTTTGTGATTTGTCCAACTTCATCCTGAGGTAAATTATGGACATCTTCAAAATTTATATTTGCTCCACCAGCAATAGACATTGTGAATTCGTTTAACCTTCTCAAAGGACCTAAGATTCGTGAACTAGAGATAAAAGCAATCAAAACGGCGACGGAAGTAATCAAAAATAGCAAAATCATAACCACAGAGAGGTCGTGATAAATTTGTTGTTGCAGTAGGAGCTTATTAACTTTAGAAACAAGTGTTAAAGAATGACTACGGTCAGCTTTATTATAAAATAACTTCCGTTTTAAATATAAATTCGATTCATCACTAAAAAAAGCGATTTCTCGAGATTTCGATTTGTCCCATTTCTTCCCCTTAATTAGGTTTAATATATTTTTCTTAAACTCAAAAGATTGACTATTCTCATCCTCTTTTTCAGTCGTTACGAAACCCGCACTTTCTGAACTATAAAGAACTCTTTCATCATCACTGACAACAATTAGTTCTGAATCTCGGTCTGCAAAAAGCTCTACTTCCTTAAAGACAGAAGTATAATTTTCATTAATTATAATAAAGCCAAATGGAGTACTATTGTTTATAAAAACAGGTTTAGCTGCTCGAATAACCATCTCAAGTGGGTAAGATATTTTTCCAAACTCTCTATTAAAAGAAAAATCAGATAAATAGGTTTTCCCAGGATCTAAACGTATAATCTCTTTGTAATATGATTCATTTGATTTATCTTGAAGGTCGGCCTGTTCAACCCGTTCAACTTTTAAATTTCTACGATCTACTCTAACGATTTCCTTCCCAATATTGCTGATACTAACAAAACGAATCTGTGAGTAGTTTTCTTTTGCATATAGCATTTCTTGGAAAATAATTGACAAGCGATCACGCCAACTTTTGATTTATGAATTATCAAGTGGATCAACACCATTATTTAGACTTGCGCGCATCATTCCTTTAATTGGTGGTGTTGAGGCAAGAAACTGAACATCATTCTCTAGTTCAACTAAATTACTGACAATGGTTTCAGATATAATTTTGAGTTTGTTTTCTTCTTTCTGGATTCTAGACTCGATAAGATATTTTTCACTCAAATTAAAACTATAAATACTGACACCAACTCCAGATAATAGACATGAGCCGATAACAAGCAGAATAATTTTGGTGTTTATATTCATATGGGATTATTATCGGATAAACTGTGACATGCCTAAACAGTTAAAAATATTAATTTTTTCTTAGTAGTATTTCTTTTACTTGATTTTTTTAGGCACTTTAACTGTTTGATTTAGACGTTACGTTCGTTAGGTCCGTGAATCCATTTGTGTTGTTGTCCAATGACCCTAAATGGGCCACCAAACTCTTCATTCCATTTAAGAATATTTATAAAACGCTCTTTTGGAAAATCTTCATGGGGTTCATAACATGGAGTCAAAACCCAAGGTGCAGCACTATTCTGACCTAATCTAAAGAAGGTATCATAAACAAATTCAAAATCTTTTTTATCAGCTATTACTGACTTAATCTGCGATTTCGTTCCGTATTGAGTAAGAAGTCTTTCAAGTAATTTTTCAGAAGTCTTTACTCCTGTAGATGGAGTTTTAAAATCAAAACTTATAAAGTCGATTATATCAAAGATACCGTCGACAACTCTGGTTCCCGCAGCTTCCACATTGATATAAAAACCTTTTTTCTTCAATGCTCGAGCAAGCTCCAATACACCTTTTTCATGCTTTGGATGGAATGGATCTCCACCGGTGATCGACACACGCTTAACTCTAAAGTTTCCAAGATTGGATTCTTTTTCAACTGCGGCCAAGACTTCATCCAGACTTTTAAGACTTCCATCGAAGTCCCAGGTCTCTTTACTGTCACAATTTAAGCAGCCAATAGTGCAACCTTGAAAACGCACAAAAACCTGCGGGATTCCCACATGGATTCCTTCACCTTCAGTAGTTCGATATATAGCGTTAATATTCAGCATAGACATAGCACCGCTTTATAGCACGAACAAACTAATTTTCAAATACTTAACCGATTAATTTTTGCACCTTGGTGAAAGTTTTACAAAAAGGTACGACATCTGTTTAAATATAGTGATATCAGCTAATTATGGAGATTTAGATGATGAAAAACCTTAGTCTTTTAACGCTAATAGTCTTATTTGGAGCATGTACCGAATCCGCAAAAAATGGTGGTCGAGAAAAACCAAACGGAGATCGAGATAATAACAACACCAATACACCTGCCATTAAGGGTGAATTCGTTGATCTTCAGCCTTCACAAATTTCCAGAACTCGTGGAGCTGAACAGAAATCCTATACTCAAATCAGAAATGAACTCTCTCAAAGTATTTTAAATGAAAATGAATACCGCTCAATCCCTATAGCGGAAAGAGATAATACTAGTGAAGCACTAAAAGCACTAACTCCGACCAGCGAGTGTGGACTAGATGATAATCTAAAAACTATTAAAGCTAGAATCAATGACTGCTTAAAAAAGAATAATGGACGCCATATGTGGAGCGGTCAGGAAAATGGAATTGCTGGCGAAGGCAATTGGTCATTGGTTGCTAATCATCAAAATCCTGACTATCAAATTTGGATTGATGAGAGAACTGGTCTTGTATGGTCACAAACAGTGGACCGCGCAGCTTGGAATAAGGCCAGTGGTAATGCTTCAGCTGCAAGTTGTGGTGATTTAGACCTTTTTACAGACAGTGAAATCACTTGGCGCTTACCGACTAGGAATGATTTCTTACAAGCTGATATCAATGGACACGCCATGGTTAGTTTAAATATTGCTGACACAGATGTTTTTTGGACCGCGACCTCAGCAAATAATACTGATAATGCTTGGGCCATAACACTAGCAACTGGTGTTCTCATCGAAGTGGATAAAAAGTCATTAATCGACATAAAATGTGTCGGAGAAATTTTAAAATAGTTATGAATAGACAAAACGAGCGGGAAGCTCAAAAAGCTCTAGAAAAAATAAAAACCTTTAGAAACCTAGCAGGACGTGCGGAATTTAAGACCGATGCACCTGAAACATATAAAATTGATATCAAAGTAGATAACTCAGTTCCCCACGGACAATTTCTTCCCAGCAAAATTTATCCTGGTTCGTGGCGAGCAAGTGAACAAACTTATAGAGCGATGAAAAAAGACCTATTTGCATTAGGTGAATCGGTTGATGAACTTGTTGCTCCCTATAATTGTTCTTCTTGTAAAACGTCTCTTGATAAACAGTTTTGGCTCTTTTGCCCTTACTGTGGTGAAAGCTTTAAGGATGAAAAATGATAATAACTCAAAAATATAATTCTGCAGCAGATATTGACCCTGAGTTTATACCTGATCTTGAAAAACTTTTATCAGACTGCATTCCAAGCTTTGAAATGATCAAGCAAAATGAACAAAAGGCTGATGATTGTACTCATTTCGCTTACTATTTATTTTTTGGGCAAAAGACTAATGCTCCTATTGGTTTTGCTCAAATCAATATTAATATTGAAAAAGATAAATCGAAAAAAAGCTTCTTCTCAAGGTTTAAGAAAAAACCGCTCGAAATGGCCACTCTTAACTGGTCCATGCCAGGATGCTTGAAGGAAGGAATTATTTTTGACCCTCAGTATATCCAACACGCTTGCCCTAAAGCCCAAAGTATTTTTGAAGAGTACCAGCAACGTGAAGATGTAAAAGAACAAGAGCTTCTATTTTCATCCGCGTATACAGACCTCACAAAACTGACACAAGAGAGTTCATCTGATTTCGTAGCTGAATCATTAGTCAAAAATCGAGACAGCTATCAAGATTATATGCAAAGCCTTTCAAGTAATTCACAAAAAGATATTCGATCGGCTTGGAAAGAAATACAGGCCAATAGCCTTGGAGACTATGAGCATTTCAAAGAATCATTTGCCTATAAAACTGAAGGTTCTGACCAATACAAAAATTGGAAATCAGAAACAAAAGTTCAAACCTATTTAGACCTAGGATGTCCGATTGAATACTTAACTGTCGAAAATAAAGATAAAGTATTAGCGATGGTTTTCTTTTTTGAAGGAAGATCAGGGAATGCTTTTTATGATATTATTTTTTCGGAGATTTCCGATTTGGCAGGTCATCAACTTGCGATTTTAAAATTCTTTGAAAAGGATCAGCTTCACCGTCTTCATTATTTAGGAGAGAAAAAAGTTGCGGGAGAACTTATTGATTTAGGTTTTACGAAACGTGAGCAATTTAGAGTGAAAGCACAAAAAGTTCTTCAATGAAAGAAGAATTGATTTTAAAAATCATCCAATCATTTTACGACGTGGCCAAAAAAGACTTTATGATTGGATACCATTTTCGTTTTATTGAAAACTTTGAAGAGCATATCCCAAGAATTGCGCAGTTTTGGAACTTACAAATTAACCAACAGATTTCTGATCGCTCTCTACTTCCCTTCGATCTTTTAGGCGTGCATAAAGGCCTTGGAATCAAACGAGGAGAGATTGGAAGATGGATTGTTCTTTTCGAACAGAACCTGGAGAAATACTCTGAGTTATCAAATGATGATAAAAAGCAGTGGATGGATAAAGTGAGGCATTTTTCAGAGAAGCTAACCAAGTTTCTTATTCAGCCTTAACGGCATGCAGGTACTCTTTAACAAAATCCTCTAAGACAGGCTCCCCTGCGACATCATCAAACACCCAATTTCGAGACACATAACCTCTGATACGCTTAGCTGCTTTTAAGGCCTTATCCTGATCATCATAATAAAGGGGGCGCATCTCTACATTGCGAACCTTAACAATAAGACCGTACCGACAAGGTGGAGTGTACGAAGAACAATCAACTAATTGCTCAGAAAAATCTTTCGGAACTCTAACTTCTAAATTGGGATCTCCTACCTTGGCCATCTCCTTAAGCTCCATAGGGCTATAATTAGGTGGCCTAGAGTCACATGATAAAAGAACACTAAAAAGTAGTATTAAACGCATACTTTATTTTAGCGGAGAAAGGTTTATGAAACAACTGAATCGAGCGCCTCTTTTAATTTAGGATACTTAAACTCATAGCCTATATGTTTTAAATGCTCTGGCTCGACTTTCTGTCCCTCTAAAAGAACTTGGCTCATCTCTCCTAAAGCTAGCTTTATCGCAAATTCAGGAGCTGGCAAAATGGTAGGCCTCCCCAGTACTCTCCCCAACGTTTTGGTAAACTCGGCATTAGTAACTCTCTGTGGAGCCACCACATTAAAAATTCCTTGGGTGCTCTTATCAGAGATCAATTTCTCTATAATCCGGACGATATCGTCCACATGAATCCATGGCATATACTGTTTGCCGTCACCAAGCCTACCAGCAATTCCTAATTTAAATGCCGGAAGCATCTTATCAAGTGCCCCCCCATTCGGACCTAGAACGACACCAAACCTCAAAATCGCAGAACGCTTATATTGATCTTGATGCATTAAGGCTTCGCCTTCCCAGCTTTGACAAATTTTCGCTAAAAATCCCTCTCCGGCCCCAGAGTCCTCAGTGACCAGACGATCTCCGGTGTTGCCAAAGAACCCTACTGCTGAACTTTGAATATAACAGTCTACTTGTGCTGACTTTAACTGCTTAAAAAGATTTTTTGTTCCCGTGATCCTTGAATCGAATAAAGCTTTTTTACGCTCTTCAGTCCAGCGACCTCCAGCGATATTCTCACCTAAAAGATTAATCACCACATCAAAGTGAGTATGAGGCAATTCAAAACTTGAATTGATGTCGGCCCAATGTACAGGAGTAGTCCCTGGAATAATATCCTTCGCCTTCTCAACACTACGAGTGAGCGCATAAACCTCATGCTCTTTTGTGAGTGAGTGACATAAAAATTGACCGACAAAACCTGTTGCACCAGCGATTAGTATTCTCATGAGTCAATCATACAAAGACTCAAGGCCTAATTCAATGTCTAGTTCTCTTCGTCACCTTTAAACGCTTGGTTTTCTTTGGCCGTTGAACTTTTTTCGAAGTCTTTTTCTTCGTCGTCTTATCTGAAATAAGTCCTATATCCATATGACTTTGCTCACGGATGGACTGATTGATCTGTGAAATAAGCTTACTATCGAAACTGGTTACGAAATTATAAACTCTCCCCTCGCGCCCGGCACGACCTGTTCGCCCACAGCGGTGAAGATAATAGATCGGAGATTTCGGCAGTCCAAAATTTAAAACCCAATCAAGATCTTTAATATCCATCCCTCTTGCTGCAACATCAGAAGCCACGAGAATATGCGACTTTTTTTGCATAAAAGATTTTATATTCGAAATCCTAAGTTTTTCAGGCAGGTCACCATGAAGAATTTTGAACTTCAATGTAGGAAGTCTCTCTAATAGAAACTTATTCACTTCCTCCACTTGATTCTTTTGATTCACGAAAACAATACCACGACCTTGTGCAGTTCTTTTTATAAACGCCTCAAGAGCTGCTAGCTTTTCTTCTGGTTGAATAAAAAGATTGAAAGTTTCAATTCTCTGTTGAGTTTTATGAGCCGATCCAAGTTGAATCATCTCTAAGTTTTTCTTTCTGAATTTTTCTTTTAAGAATGTTTCAACATCAACCGGCATTGTAGCTGAGAAGAAATGAATATCTACTTCATCAAATTCAACAAATTTTATTATTCCTTCGATATCTCGCTTAAATCCCATATCAAAGAGCTGATCAGCTTCATCAAAAACTAGATAACGAAGATCTCTGAACGAGAGTTCTTTTTTCTTTAACGCTACCGATAGCTTAGATGGAGTTGTCACTAAAACTTCAAAGCCTTGTTGCTTTAAATTTTTGCTGGTTACTAAAGATCTAATTCTCAATTTCGCGTGGTGAGATATTTGCTTAAAAACATCAGTGATTTGTAACGCCAACTCTTTAGTTGGAACAATCACCACCGCTTGCGGTGAACCAGTGTTTTCGTTAAGGCCTTGTTCATCTTCAATTCTTTTAATAAGCTCTGCAATTGGGAGCGCAAATGAAAGAGTTTTACCTGAACCTGTTTGGGCGACACAAATAAGTGACTTCGATCCCATTATTTTTGGAATTACGACTTCTTGAACTTCATTAGGGTGTTTGATCCCTAGTTCCTGATAAAGTGGATTGAAATCCTCATCGATTCCCATTTTTTCAAAATTATTCATACATACCTGACTTTGTTGGTCCTCATATGTAGTATTTCTGGGGTTTTATGTAAATTGAAAATGAATAAATTACTCACTGCAACTGCTTATTTTCATTGAAAATTTTCCGGCTGACGGTAAAATTACAATGGGAAAAAAATTTAAATTCAATACAAAAGGAATTGTTATGAAAAAGCTCATGATGGGGCTTGTGGTAGCGGCCACGACCTTAAACGCAAACGCAATCGATATTTCTGTTACAAATGTTACATGTACAGGAGCATATGCTTCTGGAACTGTTTGTGACCAATTAGATGCTGAAGTTCAAAATCTAGTTGAAGGTGACCTTCCAGACGTATCTATTGGAAAGTACGGAACAGGTATTTCTAACGCAAATGGTTTTGCTTATAGAGGTTTAGGTTCAGACTACTCAGATCATTTTGAAATCGCTGCAGTTAAGCTTGGTGGTGGTCTTGCAGTTGAAGGTGATATGAACGATGCAGAAACAGCAAGTGGTTTCGGTATCGGTGCTGCGATGACAATCGGGGTTAACATGGGAATCCTTCCAGTAGATAAGGTTGGACCGGTTGAAATGAAAAAACTTGATGTTTTTCTATCATTTGTTTCTCAAAACCTAGACCAAGATATTGATGATGCAACAGTTGAAGGTGATCTTTCTTATTTTGGTTTAATGGCCAGATACCACCTAATTGAAGGCATTGACTTTGTCCCAGGTAATATGCTGAGCTGGGGTGGTGTTTATCTTCACACCGGGATTCAAAGATCAAGTTGGTCAGTGGATTTCTCTCAACAATTTGAAGATGAAACAGTAGAAGTTAGTGGGCAAGATGCAACTTTTGGTAACTCATCTGCAAATTTTGCAATCGAATCTTCATCTTTAACTATCCCTCTAGAAGTTTCAACTTATATGAGAACAGCTTGGGCGCTTACTTTCTTTGGTGGAGCTGGTCTTGATATCGTATTAAGTGGTAATACTGATGTTGAACTAGATGCTTCAGGTAGTGTTATTGGATCTACTGGTGGGTCTTATCAAACAGATATCTCAGCTTCTGAAAGTGATTCAGGTGAAGCAGATGCAACTAACTTCAGAGCGTTTGGTGGTCTTCAATTAAACCTACCATTCGTAAGGTTTACAGCTCAGCTTAACAAAGGTCTTGGAAATGACCTAGTTGGGTTTAATGCTGGTATTAAAGTTCTTTACTAATTTTCTGTAATACCAAGGGGTATGAAAGCCTGAAGTGGCAAACATACCCCTTCTTTTTATCCTTGCTTGATGCTCCAACATCTTTCCTCTCACAACTCCCCTTCCAATTAATGCTTGCCCAGATTTAATCATTTCAAAATTGATAAATTGTTTACCCAAATAAATCTTACCTATCATCCTCCCGTAATAACCCCGGTGAGTAATTACAACCTTAATCTCTTTCCCTTCAATGAGCTGACTTAAAAATGCCTTACTGATTAGACCAATTTCCTTTCCTTCGAAAGATTTTTGAGAAACTTCCGGAGCATCAATACCCCATAGGCGTATGCGTTTTTTATTGATCTCAATTGTATCCCCATCTAGAACTCGTTCACACTTCCCTCTTAAAATTTCATCTCCAATCACTTTGGCCGAAAGAAACACGAAAACCAGTGGAAAACCTAAAATTATTACCTTATGCACTTTTCACCTCGCACGCAAAGAGCTAAATTCAAGCACTTCAAATTTTAAAAAGTGATAAGTTATGGATATTAGAGAGCAAGTTAAAGAGCATTTTCGTTTTGAACTCGTACACGAGGACAAACATACCAAGGCAAGAGCAGGAATCATCCACACTCCACATGGACAAATCCCTACTCCCGTTTTTATGCCAGTTGGAACTCACGGTGCGATTAAAGCTCTTCAACCCAATCAACTTACAGAATTAGATATTCCAATAATTCTTTCAAATACCTATCACCTGCATTTGACACCGGGTTCTGACCTAATAGCGAAAGCAGGTGGGCTGCATAAGTTCATGGCCTGGGACAGACCAATTCTCACTGATTCTGGCGGATTTCAAGTCTTCTCACTACAAGGAAACTCAATTACAGAAGAAGGTTCAAGTTTCAAAGGTCCAAAAGGAAAAGACATACTTTTGACTCCGGAGACTTCAATTGGGATTCAACAAAATCTTGGCTCTGATATTATGATGGCCTTTGACGAGTGTATTCCCTATCCAGCTGACAAAAAATACACCAAAAACAGCATCGATAGAACTCACCGCTGGTTAGACCGCTGTATCAATGCTTGGGATAACCCAAAACAAGCACTTTTTGGAATCATCCAAGGCTCAACATACGATGAGTTTAGAGATGAGTGCTTAGAAGAAGTAGTTAAACGCGACCTTCCAGGTTATGCCATTGGTGGCGTAAGCGTTGGTGAGGGACCAGACTTAATGGAGAAGATCGTTAAATATACTGGACCAAAAATGCCAACTAATAAGCCTCGTTATGTTATGGGTGTTGGTATGCCTGAAGATCTTCTCATGATCTGGGAGAACGGAATCGATATGTCAGACTGTATCATCCCTACAAAATTTGCTCGCGGTGGAACACTTTTTACCAATCGTGGAAAAATCAGAATTACCCATAAAAACTACCGACGTGACTTCTTTCCAATTGAACCAAACCTGCAAGACTACGTTAACACGAACTTTACACGCTCTTATATCAAACATCTTTTTGATTCAAATGAGATCCTAGGTCAAATCTTGGCCACGGCTCATAATATTGCCTTTTATAAATCCCTTGCTGACAGGGCCAGAGAAGCTATACTAGAAGATAGATTCTTAGAATTTAAAACGGATTTTTTAAAGGGGTATCTCAAAAATGATGGAGTTAAAAAAGGGCGCTAAGGCATTATTACTAATATTACTTGTTTGTTCATGTGCAAAGATTAAAGTAACAACACCAAGTTCAAGGTTTATTTCACCAGAAACTCAAGGAAAGCTACTAAGTGGTAGTGTCAGAGTCGAGCAACAAGGTGGAACAGAAGGAACTTTAAGTTTCGAAAACGATCAAACAGATAATCCACTAGAGTTAAGAAACAACGTCACTCCTATAGCGACTTCATTAGACCTAGGTATTTTAGAAAACCTTGACCTTGTGGTGAAGGGAAATGGTGACGCAGCAGCTGTTTACATGCTGAAGTATCAGATTATGGGAAAAAATGCTCAAGAAGCGAGTGCTGGAAACCAAAGTTTAGCCGTTGGTATTGGTTATGGCCTTCAAGAAGAAAGCCAAAGTGATTCGGGCTCTACATTCAATGATGTGAGTGGAGATATCTCTTCAAGCATTAAGCAATCAATCTTAGATATGACTTTAATTTATGGTTATAGACCTCACGAAGACACACTAATCTATGCAAGTGTGCAAGCCTTGAAACAATCATTTAGTTTTCATCTTGATGCAGATGATACACCTGCCTTAGATGGAGAAAAATTTGAATTAGATACTTGGGCTTACGGTATGGCGCTTGGGGCGACTAGATACTGGGAAAAGTATTATTTTAGTATGGAGTTAAGCGCTCAAAGAACTGACTACACAAATAATGATCCAATGACTTTTGGATTTTTCACAGTCGCACTTGGATATAAATGGAATTAAAAATATGGCCCTAGCAATAGGGCCTTTTTTTTTAATCTCTAACCGAGTACTTACCACCACCAGTTATAATTAAAGTTAAATAAGCAACTCCAAATAAAACGGCCTTCTCTTTCACATTCCACGGATCATTTGCATGAATCTGAAATGCTGCGATTAGCATGGTAAAAAGCAGAGGTGTAGCGAATAGTCTGGTCTTAATACCAAGAATTAACATTAAAGAACAAACTACTTCTGAAAATACCGCTAAAGCGAGCGCCACTCCAGATCCAAGTCCGATTGGATCAGGAAAGGTATTCATCAAAGTTCCAAATGATGCTGCTTTTGAAAATCCGTGAGGAAAGATCATCAGTAGTCCTATGAGGACACGAAAAACAAGTATACCAATATCTTTATTTAAAAATTTTGCCATGTGATAGCCTCCATACCATCAATGATAGCGAGAAATTCTATTCTTGCAAAGCTCTGGCTTCTTGAATATCTTCTCTTAAAGATTTGAGTTTATCTTTAGAGTATTCATCATCGTAGCGCCCCTTATTGTCTACATCTACAACGGCTGCATAATAATCCATTAGACAAAATTTTAATTCATCATAACTTTTGCAATAGTTTTGAATTTCTTTACTTGGAGAAATTGTTTTAGCATTACCGGCACAGGTTTGGCGTTCACAGAACTTTGGAAGTACTTGATCTGAGTTTCCATATTTTTGCGCTTGAACATAAAGAAGTTTGTCACAGGTCAAGTAATCCTTCCAAGCGGTTTTTCGAGTTAAGCTACTAAAAAGACCATCCATATCTGTATGTGCAACGACATCATCACCGAGAAAGCTTTCGATTTGACCTTCTACATCCTCTAGATCATCGAAACTTACGATTTTTGCTATTAAATCAAACTGGGAGTCATAAGTTGCTGGGTCATAGAAAGAATCTCCTCTGCCATTTTGGTAGCTATCAATTTTATCTTGGCAGGCAATATTTTGCGCTTCGATACTTTCATATAATTTCTGAATATTAGCATTTTTAATCGCTAGTTTTTCTTGCTTAGAAGAAAACATTCCAGGGAGCTCTTGCATGGATTCATTTAAAACTGTTAGCGCGCCCAAAATGAGATAGTCTCTTTCCATTAGTTTTTCAAAATTATTTTGTGCTATGGCTTCACCAATTAAGCTAGGCAAAAAGCTGGTTTTTGCTGGTGATAATTGAGAAACAAAATCATAGAAGCACTCGGCTTCTCTTTCACACTTTAAAGAATAAGTTTTATTTCCCAGTCTAAAATTTTCATTTAAAAAACTTTGAAAATTATATTCAAATGCGATTTCTTTTATTATCAATGAGCCTTTTGAGATTTCGAGTTTAGGCATTTTTTTGGGAAGTTTATTTGCATCAACATTAAATGAGTAGCTTGCTAGTTTCATCTTTAAAAATTTCGAACTAGCATTTTGATTGTATTTCTCAACCGTTTTCTTGATTCCTTTAATATAAATACCTAAGAGAGCGCGAGAGGGCTTACTTAAAAGGTCTCGATTCGCATCATTGGTATGTTCAAGTGCAAGAGTTGAAACAGGGATAATAAGTAATCCTAATAACCAAGCCTTCATAATATTCTCCTCTAAAGAATATTATCGGCTATAAAAAGCTTTTGTCTGAGTAAAATGCTTAAATATTTAGTAAAATTAAGAATTTAGCTCTGACTCAATTGCAAAATCAATAAGTTCTGTAAGCTTTTTCAAGTCATCATAAGAGATATTATGAAAAAGCGAGATTCTAAATTGATTTCTGCCAAGCTTTCTGTACGGTTCAATATCATACACCCAGCCAAGAGCTCGAAGACGAACACATAGATCGGCTGCTGAAAATTTCTCATCTAGATCAATAGTGGCCACAGCTTGCGATCGATATTGCTCTTCTTTAATAAAGCAGCTAAGAAATTTATTGTTATTGGCCCAGCCGTAAATAAGTTCAGCTTTTTTACATGCAAGCTCAACGACTTTTCTTTCACCCAATTCATTCATCGCTTTCAATTGTTCGTTCAAAAGAAATATGGTGCTGATTGAAGGAGTATTTACAGTTTGGTGCTTATCAGAAGTTTCAATAGCGTATTTCCAATCCATAATATTTGGAATGTATTCTTCTCTATCCGCTAAACTCAATGCTCGCGCTCTAGCTTTAGGTGATAAAAAGCAAAGATAAAATCCCCCCTCACCTGCAAAGATTTTTTGTGCAGAAAAGAAATAGACATCGACTTTATTCATATCTAACGGAATCTGTCCCGCCCCACTAGTAGCATCAATTGCCAATAGCGTGTCCTCATCGACATCAGGGATAGAATCAATCATAACTCCAGTTGATGTTTCATTCAGAGTCGCGCAAATCATATCAAAGCCAGGCTCAAAAACCGGCGTTATTCCCTTTCCGTAATCGACACTGCGACTTTCTACTTCAAGCCAAGGAATATTTTGATGAGCCTTTAGCCATTTTTCAGAAAACTCACCACAGGTAAAATGAAGTGAGCGCTTTTTTACAAGTCCTAACCCGATCATATCAAATAGAAAACTTGCACCACCATTACCAATAACGACGGTATAATCAGCAGGTAGAGAAAAGTATTTACGAAGACCAGTTTGCATTTCCTGGCAGACTTTAATAACTGCAGGTCTGCGATGACTAGTTCCAAGTAATTCCTTTCCCGTTCCCCCAAGTCTAAAAATATACTCCGATGGTACTAAACTAGGTCCAACTCCAAATCTTGGATCAGATGGTTTCAACTCTTCTGGAAATTCTAAATTTTCAAACACCTTACTCTCCGTGTCACGCATAAGTTTTTTGAAATGTTAGCATAATTTATCTATCATCAAAATATGCGTTTATTGTTTTTCCTTCTTATCTCATTAAATATTCAAGCTTTCGAGCTTGAGTGGAATCAATTTAAAACAGGAAAAGCACAAGTCGGTACTTGGATGGAAAATCTCGCTCAGACTCGCTCAAGTAGAGACGATGACAAGACCAGTGTAAGCCTTACTCCTTATATTGCTTTTTCATCGGAGTACGAAATATCAGCCGAGCATTTTATTGCACCAGAAATTGGTTATGTTATTCAGCAAAGTGAAAACAATATTGCAAAGAATATTTTCTTTTTAAGAAGTGATTATATATATCAAATTGAAGACTGGCTTTCTCTTCGTTTTGGAACAAGTTTCATCATTATCAATCAATCCGGAACAGGCGGTGAAGACACTCTCAATAATGCTAACACCACTGACACTTATTATATTCCAAGTCAAAGCAGTCGGAGCTATAACCAAACTCTTGATGTAGGTCTTGAATTAAAGCATAAAGAATTAAGCGTAATTGGACATATCTACACCTTTAAGCCTTTTGATAGCGACAGAAGATCCTACACTTTTTCCGTAGGACTAAACTATGGGTTCAATTGGAGTGAAATTTTATGAAACAACTAAGCTTAATATTATTTTTGATGAGTTTTCATAGTTTTGCCTACAGGCTTAATACCTCTAATTCCGCAGCCTTTGGTAATTCTAAAATCTATTTCTACGTCACTTCAAACTCAACTTGTACTAATGCAGGAATAGATGCGAATGAGCTTTTAGATCTGGCCGAAGAAGCTGCAGATAAATTCTGGAATACGGTCGCAACTAGTAGTGTTCGCCTGCAATCGGGTGGTCTCTATGAAACCTCAGACTCTCTATTTCAGACTGGTATACTTTGTCCTGAGCAATCTGACTCTAGTTGTAATACGGCCACCAGTGTTCCTTATGTTTCTAAGCTTTTAATTGCCTGCAACAGTGAAACAACTTCGAATTTTCCCTCCGACGACTATATCGCCATTGGCGCACCAACAAGACTAGCTGGAACAAGAATTAGAGGCAGCGTAATTCTTATTAACGATACTGCCACTTCACCTTTCGCTGGTCTAAGTCGATCTGAAAAAATCAGCGTGCTTGCACATGAACTTGGACATGCCATAGGGCTCGGACATTCAAACAAATCTGAAGCCTTAATGTATTATCAAAATCCTGAAACAATCAGTGCTCTATCACAAGATGATATTGACGGAGTTACATACCTTTATCCTAATGAAGCTGAAGACTGCAGTGGAATCATTGGTTCAATCACCGATGCTGAACCCCCGCGATTTTTATTCCAATTCCTTCTTTCGGCAGGGCTATTTATCGCTTTTTGGAATAGAAAAAGAATCACTCAAAAACTAAGCATCAGGTAGAGATATTCTGCGTAGGCTTTTTGATATTTAAGATAGGCATCAACTTGCTTGACCTGAGCATCAGCTTTATTTTGCTCCCTTAAATTCACAACAAAAAAATCGCTCGCCCCCTGCTGAAATTTTTTATATTCAGCTTGCCTTAGGGTCTCTGCATATTCGATTTCCTTTGCGGCATTTGTGATAATTTGAGAAGCAATATTCAATTGCACTATAAGGCGATCAAGGGTGACCTTGGTATACTGCTCCAGATAGGCCAACTCTTTTTCTAGCGCCCTAATTTTAGCTTCCGCAGCCTGGGTTTGCCCATTCCCTAAATTTCTCTCTAATGGAACCGAGAAATTTACCATCGCACGGACTTCTGTCGGTCTTAGATTCTTAGCCCCGTCTCCTTGATCATCACTTAGCTCAACATTGAAATCCACTTTTGGCTTCAAAGAGTTTTCACCAAATTCTTTCTCATTTTTATAGCTCAAGATTTCATTTTTTAATATTTGAATTTGTGGTGTTTTTTTCAAGATTTCCTGCAGCTTCTTTTCTTCGGCAGTTATATCCATAGGAGTTATATCTAACATGTTCTCAGGAACACTTCCCAAACGAGGAATCACAGGCTCGCCATTTTTATTACGATAAAAAAGAGAAAGTTCGTAGGAAAGTTGCTCAAAACTTTGTTGAGCTTTCAAAACATCCGCTTTTCTCTTTACGATATATTGGTTATTTTCGGTTAGATAAATTTTTGCTAAATCGCCGCGGCTACTTCTTCTTTCTAGTCCAAAAGTTCGTTTTTGCGCCATCTCCAAAAGTTCTTTTTGAATTCGTAGGGTTTTTCCATAAGCAACCCACTCCCAATAAGATTTCATCGCCAAGCTTTGATATTTTAAGACTGCTTGCTGATAAGCACTCTCAGCAATTGAGACATCGAGTTCACTATTTCTGAGTTTGAGACGTTTACTATCAATAAAGGAATCTCTCCATAATGATAAAGCAACACCAACACTATACTCACCATTGTCGAGAGTATTATACTTTCCTTCGTAATCAGGATAATTCCCCTCAGAAACCCTGTAACCACCGTAAACCTTAGCTCCCAAACTTTGTAATGGTTTTACAATTTTTACAGATTGACTTTGCCCATCATAATAGCCTTGCGGCCTTTGATCCAATTTACCTTCAATCGAAGCATCAAAACCACCAACCGCAGATCTCTGCTTCGCTTTGGCTGCGACAATTTCCTCATAGGATTTCTGAATGAGTGGAAAATGCTCTTTCGTTGAAGACAAAACCTCATCTAGAGTTAAAGTCTCTGCGTACACATTTATCCCTAAAAAAAGAGAAAAGATAATTAGAAACTTCACTCTTTGTCCTTTTTCTTTTTCTTCTTTTTCTTTTCATCTTTACCATTTTCAATTTCAGAAACAGGAGTTTCAATCGATGGAGGGAAACCGTTAAATTGCCTCCATAACTCATACCCTAGTGAAACTTCATTAAGTAGGATCCACCCATGAACCCTTGTCCCCTGCCTTAGATAGGTATAATCAGGCCACTCTTCTCCCTCATCAGGCTTTACGATCACTCTAAACTTACCATTTTGAGAAGCTGAAGGGTCAACAACAACTACCCTTCCTCCAAATGTACCGACAGCGACTGAAGGCCAGCCAGAAAACTGAACAGCAGGCCATCCTTCAAACTGAAGTCTTACATGCCTACCTGGAAACACTAGCGGCAAATCATTTCCATTAATATAAATCTCAACTGCCTGTTCAAAGTTAGAAGGAACGAATTTTGCAAGCAGATCACCTTCATTCACAACAACATTTCCCGAACCATGAAGGACTCTTAAAATTACACCGTCCCTAGGAGCAGTAATCATCTGCGTCTGTTGACGAGAAAGTTTGACTTCAGCACTTGCAAGATTTGCAGCAGCTTCCGCCTCTTGCGAAAGAAGTTTTTTATACTCAATTTTTGCTTTTTCAAATTTAGTTCGAGCTGAGAGTCCCTGTTCAAAAAGCTCTTTTTGCCTTTTATAGTTTATATAAGATGTTTCACTTGCAGCTTTTGAAGCTTCATACTTCTTGAGTTTCGCGTCTCGCTCTAGTTTCAATCGATCGATAAAATTAGGATCATTATCAACAATCTCTACAATTGGATCACCTTTCAAAACTTTTGTGCCATCTGAAACATACCATTTATTAATTCGACCAGGCAGAGTTGAATTGATATTCTGTACTCTATCATTTGGATTCATCGCAATGACTTTTCCGTATCCTTTTGAACTCTGCTGCCACGGAGTGACCACGAGAATAACAACAGAAAAAGCTATGCCCCCCAAAATTACGGCTGCAAGGGTTCTTGACCATTTAGGAACAAAATATAGATTTCTTACTGGAAAATCTTTATTCATGATCTCTCCTCACATCTGAAAGCTCTCTTCCAGAATCACAGCTCACGATTTCTTCACCGTTTAGAAAGTAATAGCCATCAAAATCAAAACCTTCTAGATTCTGATTGCTAAGTACAATAAGAGTAATATTCTGATTGATTAAATATTTTAAAATACTTCTGCGCCTTTTCTTTTCCAATCCCTCAAAAACATCGACCGCCACAATAACTTTTGTTCCCACGAGGATCTCTCTTGCGATAGTCAAACGTATCAATTGAGATGGCCATAAAGGATACCCTGCTGGGTTAATTACAGTATCTAAACCATCTGGCAGTGCCGCAATCATCTCTTGAAGGTCCACCACGTCCAAAACTTCTTCCACCTTTTTAATGGATATTTTCTCTAGTCCAAAAGTCAGGTTTTCAAATAGCGTTCCATGAAAAAAATGTGGTTCTTTTATAACAGAGATAAAATCATTCACTTGAAAAGCACAAAGTTCTTCATAACTTCTATTTCCAAATTGAACTTTAAATCGACTCTCATCAGTAAACCCTCTAATCATGTCAATAAAACTCATCTTACTTGAATAATATTTACTTTGAAGTAAGTAGCTCTTTCCATGTTCAAAATTTAGAGTCTTATTATCAAACTTCACGAGTAAATCGTTACCTTTTATTTCTACAATTTCTTGCTTCAAATTTTCAGCTGGTTTCAATTTATAGAGTGAAGAAATTTTACTCAAAGCTGCATAAAGATCATAAAAATCTTCCAAATATTTGCCTGCTCCAGAGAGTCCAGCCAGAATTACGGTAACGATAAGTTCCGCAGCGACCAATTGCCCTAACGAAAGTTCACCTGAAATAACGAGAAACCCACCCAAACCTAAGATTAACGCACTCAAAAATGAATAAGAAATGAGGAGCAGAACAATCTGAATGAATAATAGCTTAAAGTGGTCTTTTCTAGAGCCTATGTACTCATAAACTTTACTGTCTGTGACTTCATAAACTTTCTTTTTGTATTTTTGTCTTTTAAAAAAAGTGCTCTCTCTAGCTATTTCTTCTAACCAATAAGCTAGCTTATACTTTCGATCTGATTCCTCAATAGCGGTCTTCATCGCTCTAGATCCAAACAAAAACCAAATCCCGGCCAGAAGAGAGATCAAAATAATATCAAAAACCAAAAAGTACGGGTGGTAAAATGCCAAAAGAATGAGTCCAAGCACGATCTGTAAAACGAGAGAAACACCACCAGTAATTAAAGTCGTCGCTTTTTTCTGAACAGTCATAATATCAAAGTAGCGGTTAACCAGTTCAACACCATAATGCTTTGATAGTTCATCTTTACCAGACATCATTATATTTTCCGCAATATCGGTACTAATACGAATGAAAAAATGGCGTTGAAAAATCTCTATAATAAAAGTTTGTAGCGCCTTTAGAATACTAGATATAATCAAAAGAGATAAAAGCAAGACCGTTAAAATGACTAACGGCTGAACGAGTACTCCAAAAGCAATTGTGTTTACTAGAGCTTGTACTGAAATTGGTATGGCCAGGGTGATAATACTGACCGCAATCCCATAAATGATTGCGATAGCGAAATATGAGCCTTCAGGTTTTAAAAGTTGATTATAATAAGATAAAAAACTTCTAAATTTTTTCATTCTGACCTCTAAAAAACAGTGCTAGAAAGCGGCGAGGTTCCCCTCGCCTAACGCGGTTTATGGGTCTAGGTAAGCACCCCGAGCTTTTTCAAACACTGGATGTTGCTTACTCATGGAGCCATTAGCATCACGGCTTCCCGTTGATGCACATGATAGAGTTAAAAGAATTGCACTGATCAGAATAAAAGCCTTCATAACTTTAATCCCCCTTCTTTTTAAACACTATCACCGGTCAGGATTTCAATATATTAAATAAAATCTCTTAGACTGTTAGATTTTATCAACCTAGCACCTAAGCGTCTATAATCATTAGGCATTTTAAAGCCTGCCAAAGTCAATAAGAGCTCTGTCGAACTTAAAATGAACTAAATACTAATTTTAGCTTCTAAATGAACGACCTCTTTTAGCACACTCTGCTTCATATTCATCCAGCCATTTCTTTTCTTGCTCAGTTAACAGGCTTTCTTCAATTAAAAGTGGGTCGAATCCAATCACTGTCAATGGTTCGAAAGCTAAAAAGCCCTCAAACTTTGGATGCTCAATTACAATCGCAATATTTTCGATTCTAACCCCACCAAAACCTGGAATATAGATCCCTGGTTCAATTGAAACAACTTGGCCGGGCTTTAAAAGATAATTTCTAACGGGACTAATTCCAACTCCACCTTCATGAACATGAACACCAACTCCATGACCTGTACCGTGAGCGAAATCATACCCAGCTTGGTAAAGAGGTTGTCTTGCAATCGCATCAAGTCCTGAACCACGA
This sequence comes from Bacteriovoracaceae bacterium, assembly GCA_964231135.1. Taxonomy (GTDB): domain Bacteria; phylum Bdellovibrionota; class Bacteriovoracia; order Bacteriovoracales; family Bacteriovoracaceae. Next base: position 21,835 of record CAXRIU010000008.1, on the reverse strand, counting down.
GTCCCTGATTTGAAGACTGCATTTTGCAAATGAAGTGTTCCTTTTAATGTAAGTGTATAGATTTCTTTTTGCTTAGCCGAACCTTCTTTTGTTCCCGCCATGAAAGTACGAGTCGTATCAGTCGCAAATCCAGCTCCAAAATATCCACCAGAATCAAGAAGAACCATACTCGTATCATTCAGAATAATATCTGCTTTTGGATCGCCATAGTGAATGATAGATCCGTTCGCATCAGCACCAGCAATTGTATTAAAACTTTGGGCCACAGCTCCTTGCTCATTATATTTTTTGGTTGTCTCATGATAGAGATCTAATTCAGAGATTGATTTGTTTTGGGAAACATTTTCTCTCACCCATTTTATTGTATTAAAAATGGCCGTGTCCGATTTTTCAAAGGACTCTCTAAATGCTTGCAGCTCAACCTCTTCTTTAATTGATTGCCACTCAATAACGCCCCCATCTTTTTCAATTAAAGCTTCAGGACCAAAAACATCTTTTAATTCTTGATACAGTTGTGCATTCAACATTCCAGGATCAAAAAGAACTTCTTCCAAATTGTACTTGTTTTGAATCTCTTCAATCTTTGCTCCTCGCTCAGAGGCGGAAGCATTTATATACACAACAGCACTATCTTCATTCTCAACTTGAACACCTTCATCAATAAATACAAATGCTTTATCATGAGTCAGTAGCCCCACACCTAAATAAGCCGAAGAAAAAGGAATATGGTACCCGCGCGCATTTGTTACCCAAGCAAGAGAGTCAATTGCCGTCACAAGATAAGCTTGTTTATTGTTTTCAATAATCATATCCAACTTATCTTTTACAGTTTTATTGATGTATTTCTTATCAAGAGCCTTTACGCCAGGAAGAGTTGTTGCCGACTGAAAATCAACGACTTCATTAAGAGCTCCACTAAACACACCTTGGATTTCAATTTTGTTCTTCTCAAGGTAGGAGAAAAAATCATAAGAGGTTCTATCCATTTCAACAGCGATCTTTTTTACACTCAGTTTTTTTAAATCTTCTTTTAAAGTCGATAACAAACCTTGGTTCGCTCCAACCTTCACAACATCCACTAGATTTAGGTCACATTCTAGATCTGCTTGCTCGTGGTAGCGGCCATCCACATAGAGCTTAACTTTTCCGCTCGCCGGCACTAAAACTTCAGCTACAGAACCAGTAAAGTTGGTGAAATAAAATCTATGACAATCAGACATTGGAACATATTCATTAAGATATGGGTCGAAACTTGAGATATAAAAATATTCCATTTGATTGTGCGACATATAATTTTGTAAAGCTTCAATATTAGACTTTACCTGTGCTGAATCTAGTTTAAATTTTGAACTCATGAACGACTCCTATTTGGTTTGCACCCGCATCTTACACAAATTAATGACAAAATGAAACAGTCAGGTTAGCGTTAACACATGAAACACGAGCCAATATACTACGGTGAATACCTTAAACTAGATCAACTTCTCAACTCCCAGCAACTAAAATCCAAAGAGCATGGAAATGAAGCTCATGATGAGACGCTATTTATAATTATCCATCAGACTTATGAGCTTTGGTTTAAGCAAATTCTACACGAATTTGATTCTATTTACGCGCTGTTCAACACGGAGCATGTTAAACCTAAAAGTTTTGGAACCATTAATCATAGGCTACAAAGAATTATTGAAATTCAAAAAGTTCTTAATCAGCAGTTAAATATTATTGAAACCATGACGCCTCTGGATTTTATGGACTTCAGAGATTACTTAGTTCCAGCTTCTGGCTTTCAAAGTATTCAGTTTAGACAGCTCGAACTAAAAATGGGGCTCCGTCAGAAATATAGACTGCAAGCTGATAAAGTTTTTTTTAACTCAAGGCTTGAACAAAAAGACAAAGACCTCCTAATAAAAATGGAAGAAGCCCCTACTTTCTTAGAGCTTTTAGATAATTGGCTTGCAAGGATGCCGTTTGCTGAATTTGATGGTTTCAATTTTTGGGATCACTACCGTTCAACCGTTAATGCTATGTTGGATGAAGATAAACAAATTATCAGTGACAACACCACTTTAAGTGAAAAAGAGAAAGAGTTTGAATTTAAAAACCTCGAAGCAACTCGTGTTAATTTTGAGCTACTTTTTGATGAAGATAAGTATAACGAACTAAGGGAGCAAGGAGTTGTTAGGCTATCTAGAAAGGCCAAACTAGCAGCCATTTTTATTAAGCTCTATAGAGATGAACCAATTCTGCAAATTCCTAATCGACTGTTGGAACTTCTGATTGATATGGATGAGATGTTCACCACGTGGAGATACCGTCACGCAATTATGGCCCACAGAATGTTAGGGACAAAGATTGGAACAGGTGGATCTAGCGGACATGAATATTTAAAAAAAGCGACGGAGAATAACCGAGTTTTTACTGACCTTTTCAATCTAGCGACTTACCTAATACCAACTAAGAATAGACCGAAACTACCAGAGCAAGTAGAAAACTCGCTTGGATTTGCTTTTGAAAGATAGCATTTAAAAATTGAAACCTGAAGTCTGGCTTCAGGTAACCGGTGTCAGACTTTCCGAGTCAGTCCGTAAACTAGTGCTCCTAAACGGTCATATTTTTTAGCTAGATTCTTATTTTGAACAATCCTGATGAGTGTTTGATTTTCTCTAAGAGATCCCATAGCAATACTGTAAAAGCGCTTTTGATCTTTCCGCGATTGCCTGCCACTGCACTCTGTAATATTGAGCGCAATACTAAGTGAAGCTCTCAAGAGTTGATCTCGCACAGGATTCTTAAGCTTGAGTTTTTCGCATTCAAGATAGAGTTGGAGCCATGATATATGCACTAAATCGGAACTTAACCGATACTGTAACTGAAACTGTTACAGTAGCTGAAAGAATCCAAAAATGAAGCTACAACGAAAGCTTTTAACTTCAAGTACTTTAAAAATATTCTGCAAACAATAATTGGCAATTCTTTAAAATGGGCTTCAAGTATTCTTAAGAAGCCCTTTTTTCTTAACAACTATTAACTGACTTAAACCGCTAAAATAAGGAATTTTATCAACTTTCCCTAAAGTTTTGTCTAGGGATTTCGACAAGAATTATTGAAAATAAACTTACAGCCTAAGGTGAGCACTATGAGTATTAAGTTTGGCTCGATAATTTTTGTGATATTAGCCGTTTTTATCGTGAAACTATCGTTTGATAATTACAGCTCGGCGCAAGCTAATGATCAAGCTTCAGTCACAAGAGTTGATTTTAATTAGTCGAATACTTTAAAAATAGATTATCGAAATGCTCGCCCCGAGCAATATAGTTCTTATACTGATCAAATGAAGGATACGCTGGACTAAATAATACAGTGACTCCATCCTTAACTGAATTTATAAAAGCCGATTCTAAGTCACCTGCTAAATATACTTCGAAATCTTGACCTAGCTGACTATTAACTTCCTCTTGTGCATCACCGATGGCATATATTTTTTTAATGCTCTTGAAATCTTTGATGGCACTTAAGTCTTGAATTCCATCGCGCCTTTTCCCACCCAAAATCAAAGTAACCTCAGTATCTGAAAAACTTTTAAGAGCAGTTAAAGTCGCTTCGGTGTTTGTGCTTTTAGCATCGTTATAAAATTTTACTGTTTCAATCTCACCTAGATACTGAAGCCTATAGGAAACGCCTCTAAATGAGTCTATTAAATCTTGAACAATTTCTTTTGGTGAAAAGTGGAAATACTCCAATACTTTTTCCACGATATAGAAGTTAAACTTATGATGCTCACCCTTCAAAACCGAGTTTTCCCATTTATAGCCTGAAAGTTTTGTAAGTTCGATTTTTCTTGCGGCTGAAGCTTGGTCTAAATACTTAGCAGGAGCAATATACCAATCATTTTCATTTTGATTGTTTACGATATTTAGCTTAGCTGCCTCATAATCATTAAAGCCTTGATAACGCTCCATATGACTAGGAGTTATATTTAAAATGCAGGCGATATTAGCCCTAAACGAATCTAAAAGTTCTAACTGAAAACTTGAAAGTTCCAAAACAACCACATCATATCGCTCTTCATCTTCAACAAAATCACAAAAGGGAGTACCGATATTTCCCCCTAGAAAAACTCGCTTACCTGCAAGTTTCAATGCTTCACTGACCAAAGTCACAGTGGTAGTCTTTCCGTTGGTTCCGGTCACTGCAATGATAGGTAGATTTCTCTTACTTTCTCTAAAGGCCAGTTCCACTTCACAAATTTTTTCAACTTGTTTAAATGGCTTCAGTTCTGGTATTTCAGGATCAATACCAGGAGAGAGGATTATCAGATCCAACTGTAGATCTTTACTTATATCGGTTTGATCGAAACAATTATTCTCGGAGATAAACTGCGTTACTTCCCGTTTTTGTCCCCATGAATCAACAGAACCTTGATTTATAGCATATAACTGATGAGAGGTATTTCGACTTAAATAGCGAAGAGCAGAAATACCAGAAACACCTAAACCCCAAATAGCAATATTCATCGATACATTATATACTCTCCTCATGAAGCTTGAAAAGCGTTTTGAGGCGATTGAAAATTTATTATTGGACCATCATTACCTTTTAGATAAAGAGGTTCTACAGCGTTATCCTAACCTCTCAGCACCCTACCGCGAATGGGGGAAAAGTATTGCGAGCTTTTCTGAGCAAGAGTTGATCCAACTGGAAAACCTACAATTTCAAGAACTCAACTTACCTAATGACTATAGGCTTATGCTTGATAAGATCAGCTCTCTACTTGAACTTGATCAAGCAGACTACCGACCTCAGCAAATACCTAAAGAGCATTTAAAAAAAATGACGTTAAAAAAACGCCATGAGATTGAAATTCTTCAGGGGCAACTTGAAGAAGACCAAAGCTTTGTGGATATCGGAAGCGGAGCAGCTCACTTATCAGGAGTACTGCTTGAGGGTAATGATAAAACCAGTATTTGTATTGATATGGACTCAGATATCCAAAGCATAGGTAAAAAAAAGCATGCAAAAATATTAGACCGTCTTCAGTTTGAGACCTTAAAATTCCATCGCCATGCAGTTCTATTTGGAAATCCCTCTGACACCCTAATAGGCCTGCACGCTTGCGGTGATTTATCGTGTGACATAATTGAATATGGAATTCAACACAAGTTCAAAAAAATCGTGAGTTATGGTTGCTGCTTTCACAAATTGTCACAATTTCCGATGTCCAAGCAAACAAACCTAAAGGTTTCAAACCATGCTCTTACCATGGCCGCAAAGTCATACAAAACAATGACTCTGAAAGAGTTTCTACAGCGAGAAAAAGTAAAACGGTTTCGCTACACTCTGCATTTTTTAATGTTTGAACATATGGACGGTGGTTTTGTAACTCTTGGAAATGCAAGTAAGGCAGATTACGAAGGAACCTTCTTTGATTACTGCTACAAATATTTACCTGAAACTAAAAAATTCACTCCCGAATTTTTGACAGATTTTTTTACCGCAAAAAAACAAGAATACAGAGAGTACCTATGTTTTGGGATTATACGGTCTCACCTTAGTCGCCTTCTTGAAGTCTTTATAAATCTTGATAGATGTCTTTACCTAAAAGAACAGGGTTACGAAGTAAAACTAGAAGAGGTTTTCGATAGAAAGTTGTCGCCGAGAAATCTTTGTATTACTGCTGTTTTAGAGCGATCATAACTTCCATCAAGTAACCGAGACAATCCTCTTTCATTACATAGACATCTTTAGTAAACATTGAAGGAATAAAGGTTCTAGTCATGATAATTTTATTATCTTCGATTTTAATAAATTGATCAGTGATGATCTCACCGCGATTATTCTCAACGATTAAATGATCTAAATTTTTCGCAAACCCTATTCGAGTTCCTTTCTTTACCACTTCAAAGTTTCGACTATCTAAATTAGAAACAAAAGAAAGATCCGAACCTGTGAATGGCGAATCTTCAAAGTCGACTTTAGCATCGTGATGAACCTTAAACCTTGCCAAAGTGTGATACACCAAGTTTTTTTGCCGAGTCGGATGGTGCTCTATTGTTTCGGAGTGATAAATTGTCTCGACAAATTTCAACGCCTGTTCAATCCCAGCTTCTTCTCCCGGAAGTCCTGCTTCAACAGTTACGCTTGGACAGATTTTGGAGAATGCCATGGACTGAACATTATGAGGTTCCGTAAAGTAAACGGTGTGTTCACCAAAATGACTCGCCAAATTCTTAAACTCTTCATCTAGCCTATTAATGCATCCATAGAATGGATTTTTACCAGTATTATTATGTAGATCAATACTTGCAAAAGGTTTATTTGCCTGTGCGTACTCGATAACCTGCTTTGCAAGTCCATGCTCAGGAAGACTTCCCTCTTCCCAAATTCGATTATAATCAACTTGCCCCGGAAGATGCCTCATTCCTTTAGAAGCACCCAAAGTGTTTCCAATAAATATAATAAGGTCACGCTTTAGAGGCGTATTGTTTTTAAGAAACCTCAATAAAACGCTGTGGCTCGAAGTTTCATTCCCATGTAACAGAGTTGATAGGTAGAGAGGTTTCGCAGGATTTTCTGTTTTCAAATGAATAAGAGTTGGCCCCCCTAATAGTTCGTGAAGACCAGTGACTGGGGTTTCAAAGAATCCCTCAGGTAATTTACTTAAAATATTTAAAACCAATTATAACTCCCAAGAATGTACTGGCTTCCCACTGTATTGATTTTGAATATAAGTCTCTAACAACTCTTGAAAGCGTTTTCCATTCATATGAATAAAAGCTTTCTGCCAGATAGTTCCGTTAACTCCTTTTTGAAGTCTCGGATAGATCACTTGATCCATATAATACTCAACATCCTCTGCATCAAGCCCTCTTTTTAAAAGAGCTTGCTTAACATGTGGGAAAATTTCGTAAAGTAAAAGCTCACGCATATCGTGAAGCTTTCCATCAATCCACCTCACCTTACAAAAGAAACTTTGTCGTGAAGCTTTATAAAAATTATGAATTGCCTCATCAAAAGAAACATTGTCTTCTGGGGCCTCTTCTAGTTTTGCTAAATAATCAACTAATCCTATCGCAAAAGCGGCATTAGCAATTGAATCAACTATTGTTGGTCCGGCACTTGGAACTCTTTGTTCAATTCGCAAGTGTGGAACTCCCTTTTTATCAACACTAATAATCGGCCTATTCCATCTCCAAATAGTTCCATTGTGAAGCTGCATATGCTGTAATTTGTTAACATCATATTCTTTATCTAATTCGGCCAATAAAATGGGATAATCATATGTGTTTTCTTCATAAAGCTCAAAAAGAGACTCTTTTATATAGCCATTACCAAGTGTTACTCTTTTAACAGATTTTCCATCGCGCCCTTTGGCCTCTAAATCGACAGATTGCTCGAAAATCGCAATGCGGGATTCATCCCATAATTCTTTTCCAAAGAAATAGGGAGAATTAGCTGAAAGAGCAATTAAGTATGGAGCTGCTAATATGGAAGCATTATAAAATCGCTTAGCACATTTTTGATCTATACTGAGATGTATTTGAAGACTGGTTGCTGCACATTCGGCAATAACACTATCCATGTACATATATAAATTATCTTTACCCTCAAGCCTAATATAAAGAGGCTTCCCTTCTCTAAGCTTCATCACTTGCTCATTCATAACTGAGTAACGATTCTGTTTTGAAAGGTATTCAAGCTCAAGCATATGTGGTCTAAGAGTCGGAAGTGTCCCTATCAATAGAGCGTGCTTATCATGTTCTTGTGCTTTTTTCTCACAACTCCTCCAAAGAGTCGTCAGTTCCGTTTCTAATTTACTTAGAGTTTTTCCTTTTAATTTATAGGGCGTGGAATTAAGTTCGAAATTAAATTTCGCGATTTCAGGAACAACTTGCTCGTTATTAAGCTCTTCCAGAAAAACATCATTAAACGGATCAGGAAGCATATTCTCATTAATAAGCCATGCTTCTAACTCAATACCAGTTTTTTGTTCATCATGAACAAATGCATTTGATTCGAACCACGAACGTACTAACTCTGTTTCTTCCTCTAAGCGTTTTCTGAACTCAGCAACTTCTTCTTTGGAATAGCCTAAATTTTCAACTTCTTTTCCCATTTAGCCTTTCTTGGTATGAGATTAATATAAATGATAAACTTCTTTCATTTCCTCGCGAAGGATTCTCATTTTAGCATCAATTTCAGGATGATTTGCATCAGCTTCTTCAAAAACAAAATGCTGAGCCCCCATGTCCTTAATCATCATTTTTGTTTGCCAAATATTATCTCGTGGCATGTTCAAATCAGAGTGATACTCATATTGCTCCATCACTTTTGGATCAATAAAATCTTGAATAGAATTAAAGTACTGATCGTTATAGATCTTTTTCCCATTCGCCAGACGAGTATATCCTCTGACAACATAATCGATATAAACCACATCACATTCAAATACTTCAAACAAGTAATTGATTGCCCTTAGAGGTATGATGTCTCCACATGTGGCGATATCAAAATCAACCCTAAAAGTGCAAACGCCGTTAGCAGCTGATGCATCAGGATAAGTATGACTCGTTAAATGTGACTTTGTAAGGTGCGCCTTTACAGCAGAACCAGTTGGAACATTAGGACCTGAAACCTGCTCCCACTTTCCACCTTGGCAGTCACTCATTAAAGTCATTGTGCTGGCACCAACAGGATCATAATCCATTTTTGATTCACTGATGATGTCTGATTGAATAATCTCACAAATTTTACGAGAAAATTCTAAAATTTTTTCAGAAGAATATTTTTCATTTATCCAATTAATATATTCTTCTTTTTGCTTATCACCGAAGGTGATGCAGAAATCATAAAGATTAAAAGATAAAATCTTTGTTAAATTGTTAAACCCAGATAATTTTACTCTATCTTGACCTGATTCCTGCATCATCGACTCCGAATTAAACTAGACCTAAATCTCTAACAGTGTCTCTTTCCGATCTTAGCTCATCTAGAGTTGTCTTAAACTTCTCTGAACCAAAATCATTATGAGTTACACCTTCTACAACTTTGCAAACACCATTTTCAGTACGACATGGGAAACTAAAAATGATCCCCTCGTCTACACCATACTGACCATTTGAAGCCAAACACATTGAATATGTCTCTCCAGCTGGAGTGTCGTGAGTTAAGTTATATACAGCTTGAACACAAGCATTAGCAGCTGAAGCAGCAGAAGAAGCTCCACGAGCTTTAATAATTGCAGCTCCACGCTTTTGAACAGTTGAAATAAAATCACCTTTTAGCCAATCATGATCAGTGATTACGTCAGCAGCTGGCTTTCCACCGATTTTTGCATTAAAGAAATCTGGGTATTGAGTTGCCGAGTGGTTCCCCCAAATTGTCATATGAGAAATTTCAGTCACATCAACACCTGCTTTTTGCGCTAATTGAGTTTTTGCTCTGTTTTCATCAAGTGTTGTCATCGCAAAAAATCTATCCTTAGGAAGACCAGAAGCTTCCATTGCGATATAACAGTTTGTATTACATGGGTTACCAACAACAAAAAGTTTACAATCTGGAGCCCCTACTTCGGCCATGGCTTTACCAAGTGGACCAAAAATTCCACCGTTAACTTTTAAAAGGTCTGCTCTTTCCATTCCATCTTTTCTAGGAACTGCACCAATAGCAAGTACCCAGTTAGTGTCTTTAAAAGCTTCTTCCATTTTATCTGTACATCTGATTGACTTTAAGAGAGGAAAAGCACAATCATCTAATTCCATTTTTACACCTTCAAGTGCACCAAGCGCTTGAGGAAGTTCTAATAAACTTAAATCAACATCTGTATCAGGACCAAACATCTGTCCTGACGCAATTCTAAATAAAATTGCATATCCAATTTGTCCGGCAGCACCGGTAACTGCTACTCTTACTCTTTTGTTGGCCATGATAATCTCCTTAAAATGTTTTATCGGCTGATTATAAGGGATTTAATTGGAGACGTAAACGAACAGAATAGACAGAAGATGGTTCCCATCTTAATATGTTAAGACAAGGAGCTATTGCCATGGGGCACAACGAAAGTAAAAAACCAAGAAAAAATTTCCGAGGAAATAAATCGGTTTCTAATCAGAACTCAAATAAAAATAGAACTGGTGGAAAACCTAATAAAAAATCGTTCAGTAAAAATAGAAGACCAAAAAAGCTGACTCCATCAAGGATTATTTTAAAATATCAGAACTATCTTGAGCAATACCTGACAGCAAGAAAGAAATTTCATGATGTTCATGGTCATAAAAATGATCAGCAGGTTGGAAAAGCAGAGCGTCTATATACCCAAGCTTTGAAAGCGTTACGTGACTTTGAAAATAACTTAGAGGACTGGCAAAGAGATGTACTTAAAGAATACATCAACGCCTATCCTGAGGATAGACAGTACACAAGTGAACATAATCTGGAGCCTGTTGGTGACCAAGTTTCTTTTGTAGGAGAATTTGAAGATCCTCATTTATTACCTGTACAAAAGTCTCAAGATTGGGCCAGTGACACAGAGGAGTCAGAAGGTTCCATGGCGGACTATTATGCTTACAAAGGGATCACCCCTCCTTCCCCAACAGAAACCAAACAGTAAAAACATTGGAGGATTCGTTCAAACCCTCGTAGTTATAATGACTTAAGTGCTGTTTAAGCACAGACAAGCACAATTTGTGCTGGCCTCTGAAAGTTAGCGACAGGGTGATTATCCCCATAAAAATGCCCCGAACATGCGGGGCTGAAGCAATGAAATTAAAGATCACAATTTGAAATCTTTATTCTTAGTCATCATTATTTAAGCCAATTTTTTTACGATTTGGAGCCAGCTTAGGAGTGATTTTTTTATCGAAAAAATCCAATCTCTGGAACACAACCTGAATAATCTCAGTTGTTGTTTTTTCCAGCTTATCTATTCGATTATTGAGATTTTGCTCAAGAAGTAAAAAGCTTCTAAGCTTTGTAAAAATCCTCATAATCGAAATGTTCACCTGAATAGCTTGTTTACTATTCAAAACACTTTAAGGCATTGCAACTCCATTTTCAGTAAAAACATAAGGGCGATACTTTTGGTTACCATTTGTAGGATAAGATACTTGAAGAGCATCAAATTCTTGATGCGTTAATTGAAACATAAAGTCATCTGGAAAACGATCCTAATTTCTTTTAACTTGTTCATTTACTTCCTCCTTACTAAACTTAATTGCATCTGCGACCTTTCTTTCAAAGGTTTTTGAAATCTCCTGATACAGAGATTTATACTCAACAGGTATCTGATTTCCTGAGACCGAAAAATACTTTTCCATATCTACTCCTTATAGGAACAGATAGACCAAGAATGATGCCAATTTAGCAATTTGAAATAAGATGTAATTTAGAGGAGTTAGAGATAAATAAGGAAATAGATATTCTTGATTTAAGAGTTGCCTGCTATCAATATAAGAGTTTATTACTGATTCATTAGAAATAGAAAGTTATATTTCCTCACACGTGATGCGAATATGGAGGCAAGATATTCAACAGAAAAGAGCTCAATTACTATGAAACTCGTTCATGTAACGATCAAATCGATAGTCCCAATTCCGAGTTGGAAAAACAACATCATCACATAGTCTAGCGATTTTTTGGACCTCTTCTCTGCGCCCTTTTGGTATTAAAAAATATTCGTTAAACATTCTAAAGATAAAGTACTTGTTATTTCGAAACTCAAACATCGATACAAACTCTGTTGAAAGATCGCCTTTTAACTTTACTCTCTCCCACTCTTCTATCTTTTGCTCTTTTGCGAAGACCGTGAAATTATGTGGTGGAATTTCAAAGCATCCTCTTGAAGTAGTCTTACATTCTAAAAACAGAACATCTTTTTCAAAATTTCTTGCAAATAACTGATCATTCAAAAAAAGCACGCTAAAATATGTTGATCTCGTTCGGTGCGGACGAACTGTCACCATTGGGTCTGAATAGCATTCAATTACCTTGGCATTAATTTTTTCTCTTCTAATTTCATGCTCTGACACAACACATTTATCGTTTTCGCCGACATCTACAAAGCCTTGTAACTGAGGTATGTCTTTCTTCGACACAAAGTGCCTACGAGGCAAAACCTGACTAAAACTAAAAAACATTCCTTTTGAAGAGCTCGCATGACTCTTACCAAACAAAAACCTCTGACTCTTATATTTTAATATATTTAAAGATTTATCTTTCAATAAAATACGTCCAAATTTATATTTAATAGGTCGAGGATATGCTTCCTGGGCATAGTCTAGGACATTAGCCCTTGAAACCCATTTTTCACTAAGAAGATCGTATAGCTTTGTTTTTTCCTTAAAGTTTTCATTACACTCAATATAAAGTTCTTCACTCGCGGCTCCGACATAGAGATTCTTTGCTAGAACTTCAACGTCGGAAAGCTCTTTATTTGCGTCCTTAACATTAAGATTCTCTGCTGATTTTTCAACACCAGAGTTCTTGGCGCAACTGATAAGTAGTATTAATCCTAAAACTCTAATAAAAGACATAGATATTCCCTTTGCTAAACCCTTCTATTACAACTTTTTCCTTTAGCAAAAGATAGTGTTGATAGAGTTAGAGATAGAAATAGTAATACTAAAACTTTAAGTATCATCAAAGTATGCATATCAGCTAAAAGGGATAGTGTCGAAGTAATCGCATTTTTTCGGAAGATCTATAAAATATACTTTACCATCAACAGAAAACATTAAGGAAAAACTGTAAGTATCGTATCCACTTTCGTAGAGATAATACCTAATCCCTTTAAACTCAAAAGTAAGAATTATATTATTATCGGGTTGACTACTTCCGTACGAAATCAGGTCTTTATTTTGCTTCGAGACAAGTGAAAAATGATAAACACTAGTTTTATCATCCTCGTTTTGGTAGCATCTCTTTACTCTAAGATCTTCATACTCAGTGTACTTACACTTCATAACAATAAGATTAATTAGTACCTCTTTGTCCTTCTGTAATTTTGGTTTCTTTTTAAAACGTTCTTCAACAGTCGACAGGGCTTCCTCTTTCGTTATCGGTCGCTCTTTGTAGTCTTTAGGTGTCTTAATTCCACTTATTCCATCTGCACTTGATAAAACAAGATTATAGAGAGCAATTTTAGCTTTTGGATCATCTTTTTTAAGCTCGTAGTATCTGCTGTATTTTTTGGACTTCGATTTGCGAAACTCTATAGCTTTTTGAGTCCTATACTCAAAGCCTTTGTCATTAATAAGTTTCGACTCATCGATTTTTAGCCACTTATTTTTTTTAAGTTCACCAAATCGCATTTTATCTCTCGCATCAGAATATACAGCATCACCGTTATAAACTTTCTCTCCATTTTTATCTAATTTTTTAGCTTCAAAAACTCCCAGTTTATTTAAGACATAAAGCACCTTCTCAGCCGGATCTGAGGCTTCAGCACACGTCCTAAATTCTTTATCATTTATTTTCGACGGTAGAGAATAGCGACTATCGATACCTTCATGATCTCCCCCCATCCACGAAACTTTTTCAGAACAAGGCTTATATCCTTTTTCAGCTAACTCTGAAAATTTCTCCAATAAGCTTTTTTTCAACCCATCCGGAGTATCAAGAATACACTTTTCAGTCTTCTCACTTGCTAAAGTCAGTGTTGATAGAGATAGTAATATTAAAACTTTAAGTATCATCAAAGTATGCATATCAGCTGAAAGGGATAGTGTCGAAGTAATCGCATTTTTTCGGAAGATCTATAAAATATACTTTACCATCAACAGAGAACATTAAGAAAAAACTGTAAGTCTCGTATCCACTATCATAGAGATAATACCTAATCCCTTTAAACTCAAAAGTAAGAATTATATCATTATCGGGTTGACTTGCTCCGTACGAAATCAGGTATTTATTTTGCTTCGAGACAAGTGAAAAATGATAAACACTAGTTTTATCATCCTCGTTTTGGTAGCATCTCTTAACTCTAAGATCTTCATACTCAGTGTACTTACACTTCATAACAATATGATTAATTAGTGCCTCTTTGTCCTTCTGTAATTTTGGTTTCTTTTTAAGACGTTCTTCAACAAGCGACAGGGCTTCCTCTTTCGTTATCGGTCGCTCTTTATAATCTCCTGATGTCTTAATTCCTGTTACGCTATCTGCTTTTGATAAGACCAGATTAAAAAGTGCAAGCTTAGCTTTTGGATCATCCTTTTTAAGTTCGTAATATCTGCTGTATTTTTTGGACTTCGATTTGTAAAACTCTATAGCTTTTTGAGTTCTATATTCCTCTACTTTATCAATAGGAAGCTTCGATTCATCGTATTTTAACCATTTATGCTTCTTTAGTTTGTCTATTTGTTCTTCATTTCTCATAACATAATAAATAAAACCGCCATCATAAATCTTCTCTTCTTTTTTATCTGATTTTTTAGCTTCAAAAACTCCCAGTTCATTTAAGACATAAAGCACCTTCTCAGCCGGATCTGAGGTTTCAGCACACGTCCTAAATTCTTTATCATTTATTTTCGACGGTAGAGAATAGCGACTATCGATACTTTTGTAACTTCCCCCCATCCACGAAACTTTCTCAGAACAAGGCTTATATCCTTTTTCAGCCAACTCTGAAAAATTCTCCCGTAAGCTTTTTTTCAACCCATCCGGAGTATCAAGAATACACTTTTCAGTCTTCTCACTTGCTAAAGTCAGTGTTGATAGAGCTAGCAATGTTAAAATTCTTATCATTTTTTAGTCCTTCTTTTGCTCTTTTATCTTTTTTAGCTCTTCTATTCGTTTTTTAATATCACTTTTTTGCTGTTCAATTTCAAAGAGAGCTTTATAGTTTTCATCAAGAGTAGCGGTTTCTTCCGGCATACTATCTTGAGCATAAACATAATTAATAGCTAGTATAATCATTATAATACATTTCATTTTTGACTCCTAATCATTTTGATTTAATGAATAGAATCCAGTATCTGGTGACCACCCTTGATTATTTCCGATGGTCCCTATTAATGTACCAGACTCTATTCTAAAGTTTCCTGAGGCTGAACTTGATGCCCCGGACAATGCTGCACCTTTTCGAATCACCCCGCCACTGAAGTTTCCTCTTTCATTTCTTCGAGCAATCATACTTGCAAATGCTCCATTTTTAACACTCCCCTCAAGGCCTCCCCATCCAACAAGGCTAGCGCCACTTTCGACCGCACCTGAGGTGTAAATATGCAAGTTATACAACCCATCAAGGCTTCCATTTTGATAAAAAATCTCTCTTGGTGTTTGCCCCCGCACCAAACGTGCACCATTAGCAATACCCTTAACTAGGGTGACTCCTAAGATCTTGGAGTCAATGACTTGACCTCCATCGATACTAATCCCCATATACCAGTCAAATCTAGGATAATAAAAAACATCTGCCTCAAGTGAGGAATTAATTGTTATGGCATTGCTCATAAAAATTTGCCCAAATGCATTAGTATCTCTAATGTCGGAGTTCACAATATACTTCTGTCCATCACCATAAAGTTTGCTAGACCTAATAAGACTGTTATTAATATAGTAATAGTTACCAACAAGCTCATCTCCAATCTCTGAGTCATCAACTATTGTGTCGACGCCTTCTATAAAAACGTCAGGAGAATTAATTATAGATGATCCACATACTCGGGCACCATTTGCGATGGTTGCCCCCTCATGAACTTGTGCAGTATTTTCAACAAACCCGCCAAAGGGATTTATGTGAGCCACGTCTCCCTCTATCCCGTTGGCATTACAGTCTGTGACAACTAGGCTCTGCGCAAGCTCTGCTAGACTAATCCTCACACTCCCACACTCATTGACACCTTCCTCTCCAATATTTGTTGCAAGAAGATAATAATTATCGAGTTCCTGCATAGTATCTAGTAAACCGTCATTTTTAATCGAAAACGTAAGTCCCGGGTTATCTGGCTCAAAACTAAATGTCGCACCTTCTAATGTCAGTTCAGTTTTTTTGCTAAAATCGATATTATCCATCAGGATTTCATGTTTTGAGTTGAATAAAATAAAACTATCTTTAGATAGGCTTCCTTGCTTGAACCTAACTGTTTTCTTGGAGAGACTAGCTGTGTGCGAAGCCGCGCTGTAAACCAATTCATTAGAAAGTGGCTCCTGAAAGATGACCCTATTTCGATTTGTTGCCGTCGTAAGCTCAGCATGAAAATGATCGTGATGTCCTTTCTCCATTGTCTTAACCTGCTCATCAATTGTCCTTCCTACAAAACAGGTGTTTTCATAAATCTTTTTAAACTTACTTAGCTTACCTGCACCAATTGTAAATTCAATTTGACTCGTCTTTTCAGAGTCGCGATAAGTGGCTGTTTTAAATAGATTCTGTAAATCTAGAATTGCTCCTAAACCAAACCCTGTATTTCCCATATGAAAATTCGGTGTTAAAAAATCAAAGTTTTTTCCGGTTCTGTGAGCACCATGTGGCTGAAAGTAGGTTCTTCCGCCAAACAAATCATAACGACCATTAATCTCATCTCCATTAATATTTGAAATATCTCCAAATTTAAATTGGCCACCTTGATCGTACCAAGACTCTAAAAGAGTTATCGTATCTCTATTTGCCCAATAATCTCCTTTTTCAGGAAGCTCAGAATTGAGTTCGTTGTAATGCTTACCGTCAAGAAGGTTATATGATTCTGGAGTTGCACCATCTTTTTGTTCGTCTTCCCAATTTTCATCGTCTAGATCAACTTTTAAAAGCAAGCTTGTAGGTAGTCTGCTTAATAGAAAATCTTTGTGGAAATTAAAAAAGAAAAAAGGCTTCTTAAGGCTACTCGAAACTTTACCGTTTTCATTATTCGACCAAATTTCATGAGCAATTTTTACCTCGATATTATTGTCTGCATCGAGTTTTTTAATTGGAATTTCCATAAATGGAGTGAAAGCGTCACTAGATGTTGGCTTATCTAGCAAGTCACCAAGTACTATCAGCTCTGCTTGAGTTCGGTCTTCGTTACATTTCTCAATAAATGACGCTGGAAATTCTTTATCAGATCGTATCTCAAATTTATTGTTTTTCTTATCTTCGAGACTGAATTTACAAAACTTATTTTCAAACATCGAGATATTTCCGATCACATCATTCTTACCTGCCTGTGATAAAACGGCATCTGAAAGCTTAAACGTGACAGAGTCAGCAACTGACTTAACAACGATTACAGCATATAGAGTGTTGACGTTATTTCCTGCTGCTGCTTCATCAGTGCTGTATGCAAAATCACCAACACTGAAAAAGCCTAATTTGCCAATCATAAGTTGTTTACCATCTTTAGGCAATTTATGAACTCTTCCTAAGTCAGCTAGTACAATTTCAATCGATGTTTCTGATTTTGTGAAATTAAACTTTCGAAGAGAAGTCGAGTCTAAGGCGTATGCACTACCAACAAAGACCTCTGAAAAATCATTTAGAATTTTTTGATAAAAACTGACTTCATTTTTGTTTTCAATACTCACCTCATAAAAAATGACATCTCCATTTTCAGCGACGACTTTTTCGTCAAACACACCACCTGAGGTTAAGACTTGAATCACTTCTTCACCTTTAGTTAGATTTTTAATTTTTGCAACTACTTTATGGTTACTTGCAATATTTGTAAAAAATGTTCCGGCCCCTATAAGCGTTTTTTCACCATCATAAATAAAGCTACTTTTTATACTGCCTGACTGACCTTCAGGTATATCATAATTTATTCCACCAAACCCTTCCGCATCCACCGAATAACTTGCAAACATAGGATTTAATGAGTATCCCGTAAAATCTTGACTGACTTGAACATCTGAAAAGCTAGTAGGTATTATTGCTTCACAAAAGAATTCATTTGGTAGTGAGATGGAGTTTCCAATATATGTTACACTACATGATTCACTAGCTACACTTATTTGTAATTCTTCATCTGGAAAATTTCTGAATGAAACCTCACCATTTGCATTCGTTAGATAGGTGTACTCCTGCTCTAACAACTTAAGCTTGAGACTGACACTAGAGAGTAGAGCTCCTTCAGAGTTTTTTATCACAATATTCTTAGAGTTAGTCCCCGAGACTACACTTTTGGTGTAAAAGAGTTCTCTAAGCTCACTGTCTCTAAAACTAAAACTTAAATCGTTTATTCCATTTTCTAGGGTAAGTTCTACTCTTAAATGATTGGGAGATATCTCTGTGATTTCTTTAACAACATTGTCTCCTTCTCCAGTAAAGACAAAACGATCTTTTGCCCAAAACGATGGGGAGTCAGTAATAATATCAGCGTAGGTAGTTAGAGGTTTAAAGTTTTCGTTTTCTTCGCTCAGAACAACTTGAAGCGTATATGGTGATGGATCATTAGATCTTTCACCACCTTCCTCAATTACAATTGATTTTTTAATTTCATTTGTTAGTCCCAAACTATTTGTAACCAAGAGAGAAACTTCGTAGTTACCTGCACTGGCGTAAAAATGTGACTGATACTTTCCAGTTCCAGATTCGCCGTCACCAAAATCCCAGATATAACTTGTGACTTCACCACGTTTAGACCGACTTAATGTCCCATCAAATTGTATAGAACCAAAGAATTCATCGTTTTCATTCTGCTCTCCATTTAAACTGATCACGGCCTCAGGGTTTGCACTTGTTGTATACCTTACATCGATGTTTTTTTCCGACCTACTAGTTGCCCCCCATTCATCTGTAACTACTAGCTCAACGCTATATGTCCCTTCATCGTTGAAACTGTGTTGGATGAATTTATCCGAATAAGTGCTTCCATCTGATATCGTCCATTCAAACGATAAATCATCAGAGTTAGGATCATAAGAGCCAACCGGAGCTATTTCAATTTGCTCATCAGGCTCGACACTGCTCTTTGAAAGCATTATCGAAGATACCGGTCTTGTATTCTGAATATAAAGACTAGTTGAGATTTCCAAATCTACATTATCAACAGTCTTTAATTTAGCAGTTATTGTCCAAGCACCAGGTCCAAGAACTATTTCGGTATGTGGAAACTCAATATCGTATCGCTCATACTCCTCTCCAGTGTCAGATATAAAGTGTAGTTCTGTTTCAACTGCATTAATTTCGGGTAAATTTATCGCATCAATTAGCACCTCTCTTTTCACTTCATTCACTAAAGAGGCAATGAGTTCTAATTCTTTTGGAAGTTCTGGTATGTCAATATGAACAGTTGATGCAGACTCTACCCCATCTTGATCAACAATTCGCCCTTCAACTGTCCATATTCCGGATGATGCAAATTGATACTCAAATGGAAACCCAGTTCCAAACTCATTAATGCCTCCCTCCGGATCGGTGATTTTAACAAAGGTATTATAATAACCATGGTCTTCAATAATTTCAGCGTTAATCTGATAAGTTCTGGTTGCAGGGTCTACTTCCAAATAACTAAGCTCAATTGTAGGAGCTACATTTATAACCTCAACTGAAATTCTTTTTTCATTACTACTTGCTCCATCATTATCTATGACAGTGTGAGCTACTTCCCAGCTACCTGCCGCTTCTAATTGTATATCAAAATCATTTGCATCAAATCTCTCAATATACTCCCCATTAGGTCCATAAAACTGAGTTTTATATTCAACAATCTCTCCATCAAGATCATATGAATTAATACTAGTTAAAAAGAATCTATTTTGTGAGATTTGACTGATTTCAAAATCAGCAACTGGAATTTGATTGATTACCTCAACAGAGTTTAAATAAGCTTCAGACCACGCTCCGTCTTGGTCTTTAACTCGATAGCTAAGCTGATATAAACCCGGTATTTGAAAATCAAGCTCAATACTTTGCTGTCCTAGTTGATAAGTTTGAGATTCCCCACGAGGATTTGAAACTATCAGCTCATCAAAAACTATATACCCATCTAGATCTTTGGAGGCAGGAGTGATTCTAAATCTTCTGTTTGAGAGATCTTCAATTGTAAGGCTTAAAACATTTGGAAGAGAGTTCTCAATAATTAAGTCTAGGCTTTTGGTGCTAGGTTTTCCAAAATTATCAAAAGCAGTGACTTCAATATTCCAAGTTCCCGCCATCCAGAAAGTAAAATCTACGGTTTCATAAAAGTCATAGGTGTGCTTATGTCCATCTGGATCAGTGGCAACAAACTGATAGTTTTCAATATATCCATCGTCAGTTGCTTTAAAATCAAATCTATATGACCTTAAAAGCGGATCTATTTCAGAAATATTAATATTAAATTCAGGAGCATTATTATTAAAATTAACCGAGAACTGATAGGGTTCTGATTCCTCTCCCTCATCGTCTACTGCAATCAGTTCAATATCAACACTCCCCGTTCCAAGGGGAAGATCTATCGCAGAAAAACTTATAAAATCATAAACTGTATATTCGTATTCTACTCCATTTGAATATCGTTCTTTCACAATGAGATAATCGATCCACCCGTCAGGGTCATTATGTTCGATATAAGCATGGTGCTCAAGCCAAGTTGTATCAACTAGAAAGTAATCCACATTTAAAATCTGAGGTGCCCTATTAGTCGCATCAATCGAAAACTTAAGCTCATTACTTGAAGTAAGCCCCGCAGTGGTTTGTCCGATGCAGCTGACATCATAATCACCTCGCTCAATGGAAAAATAAAACTCCGTCCACTCTTTTTCGATAACAAACTTGTTATCACTTAGTTTATCTCTAAATTCGCAGCTAAAATTATTAAAATAACCATAGTTTCCAGCACTACTTTCATCTAGGTTCACAATCCATCTTAAATCCCCTGAAGTTTCGGGATTTTGAAAATCAAGATCCATAACTAAACTAGCGACTCCTAGATCAACTTCAACAAATCGCTCTCTAGTCTCAAAAGCTAGAGACCTTGTTCCATCTTTTTGAACCATTACAATGGATGCATTATAAATACCTGGACTATTGTAGAGGACTTCAGCATGGATAAACCCTTCACTCAAATATGGATCATTTTGTTGATACACGGAAGTTTCACCTGCTTCATTGGTAATTGTCACCTCAAAATAATCAAAGTCAGATAAATGGTCCTCACTAAAAAAGGCGTAAGTTTTTACATAAGGTGAAAGTCCCTCTGATATGAAAGAATGAGAATATCTTAAAAACAAAGACGCTTTGGGGGAATCAATTAAATAACTCTGAGATGCCATCACAAAATTATCAACACCAGCTTGAGAGATCGCATAGACTCCAACCTGAATGTTTCCAGAGAGGTTTGTTTTAATTGTTTTAATTGAGTCAAATAAATCCGCTGCTGGGAAATAATAATTTTCACTCTCTCCATTATCTGAATAAACCTCGATTGATACGGATTCCAACTCCCCTTGATCAACACTCACTTGCGACAGGTCAATATCAAAAATATTGATGTACTCTTCATTTTGATTCACGCTAAAAGAAATACTTGGAGCTGCGTTTTCAATAACGTACTCAGATGACATTACACTATCCGAGTCTCCAAATTCATCCACAACAGTGAGCTCTAACTGATAGGTTCCTTTTAATAGAAAGCTCTCAGTAATAATGGTTCCATCAATACTTGGATCAAATATATCTTCTGATAAAAGCTCACCATCTTTAAAAGTTTTGACAGAATAGCTTGTGATGTTTCCAAAATCTGAATAAGAACCGCTCATGTCTAGCTCTACTCTGGATGAACTAAAAGAAACTTCCACAAGATTTGCATGAGCAGACTCAGTGTAGAGTTTTTCAAAAACTGATTTTGAGACTCGTAGTAAGCTTATTTTTTGATTAGCACCTAGTTTGTATTTTATATAGAGAGCAAGCTTATATTCTCCCGGCTCAATTAAAGAGATATCA
>CAXRIU010000007.1:0-72745 GCA_964231135.1 Bacteriovoracaceae bacterium | reverse complement strand
AAAATTTCGTAAGCTTTGATTCGGACATAGGATTTCCTTTTAGTTAAAATTTTTGGTGGTACATAAATTCTAACCGATTGATTTCCTATGTCTGTCTATCTTTCCTTAACGCAGAGAAAACACCATCAGGTGTGAAGAAGGTTTTTTTTTGCCTGAATTTTAAATAAATCAGATTACCAAATAGCAATCAAAATCGCTGAATACAACAGTATCAGGCTTGAAAATAAAGTCGTTAGACAAATATGTCCAATCACAAACTCGGCTCCTTCTGGCCAATCCTCATGGGAGTAATAGAACATATCTATTCCTACTCGTGCGCCCCAAAAGAGAATAATAAATATCAACCATACTTTAAAACCAAAACCATAGACCTCTTCAAAACTCATAAGAATACTTATGGCTGCCATAAAGACGATGATAGAAAAGATATAACCCCCATAAGTCCAAAACACTTTACGATTGAAGTTCGAGAGCTTGGCGAGGTCTTCTTTCCAGTTAAGCTTTCCTGGAACTTGTATACTGGCAATTAGAACTGAAGACTGTAGTACTCCTCCAACCATTAGCCCAATCGAAATCCATTGCGCTCTCTCATGCCTTTCAATTAATCCGAGGAAACTATCTGCGAGAATTCCCATATAGAGATTTACAAAAGATGGTGCAAACAAAAGTGGAAAAGGAACAAGAACGATTAATAGAGTTCCAATCCTTCCTAGCTTCACTTTCTTTTCTAAAACAAACCCTAAACCTTGAATAAGAAAATATAGTAATGGAAATCCATAATTAGCATCTGCCGCATAACTGATTCCAATTTCATGCAGCACTCCCGAAACAAGAAAAATAAAGAACGCTAACACCGATGCATTCATTTTATTTTTAAGAGGAGAAACAAAGAAGATTTTGTTCATTTCAACAAAGGCTCTATTCCAGCGATGACTCCAAAAAGACTTCAGGCTATCTGCTAGAAAAGGACGATCAAACATTCTATTAGGTGCAAAGCCTAGAAGTTTTAAAACATCCCCCCAAACATCAACTAATCCCATATGAACTATAAACAAAATTGATATGAGAGCTAAATAGTTAAACCAAAAGCTTTTTCCTTTTCCCAGGTACAAACTCAAAATTAAAACCATAGCGCCGATTAAAAATGAGAGCCAATGTTCTAAAAAGCGACTACCAGTATCTTCTGGTGGAGAACTTTGACGCTCCCTAAACCCCTCGCTGGAAACTCCAGGCCATGAAAACAAATACAGTACAAGCCCCAAAGTTGATTTAAATTTATGGGGCTCAAAAAAGACAGAGGCAAGCTTAATTAGGCCAATCAAACCAATCGAAGCATACAAAAGTCTCACCACTGGTCCGTATTGATGAATTGGAACGAGAAGAGAAAAACCAATAACTAAAATAATCACAGCGATAACTTTATTTGCTTTCATAAGACTCCCATAGACCGACTTTTTCTAATGACTCGGCGATCTTCGTTAAAGTTTTTCCACTACCTGGAATTTTGAGAAAGCTTGGAAGCCATTTCCAAAATTTCTTTGATTCCTCTAAGAGTATCTCTCCCCTATTTTTATCTGCTTCACTAATCATCCAAAGACCTAAGATCATTAAATGTTGCATCCAAAGAATTCTTGCCACCACTTCAACTACTGGTTCTTTTTTTAAAGAAGTGCAATGCTGAGTTAGCCTCTTAAATAAATCCACCGACTGAAGTCTGATTGGATATGATTCTTTTGCCCAAGGAGATAAAGGTGACTTCGAATTGAAACTGAAAACGAGAGGTTTGAGCATTTCCTTGTAAGGAGTAAATTCGTTAAAGCGATCTCTACACACCCAATCCATAACCATAGGTAGACTTTGAGGAGCTGTCTCAAGAAAGTTCTCAGTGCGATTAATATGCCCTTTCAGTGAGTCTTGATAGAAGTAAAGAATCAGATCTTCTTTGTTTTTAAAATGATAATAAAACGCCCCCAAGGATAAATCGCAGGCTGCCGCTAGCTCACGCATGCTCACATTTTGTATTCCCCGCTCAGAAAACAACTGAACCGCTTTATTAAATATTTCCTGTTTGCTTTTTTGACCTTTTTTCATAAAACACCATTTCTGAACATGTTCAAATTATCACAATTATTAATCAATTTGTACTGATCGGGACTAATTTACCTGCTTATTTATAAAATTTTAGATCAAAATCTCTTTCAATTTAAAAACAAAATAATTACTCTTTACCTATGTATTCAATTTTAAAAAACAATTTTGGGCTTTCACTAATCGAAACGATGCTTGGAGCGGCAGCAGTAATTGGAATTGGTATTACGCTTTTGAAAATGAACGAGAATATCAGCAGGGATATCAAAGGATCAGAACAAAAACTTGAAATCGTTTCAGTGATGAAAGAGATCTCTACAAACCTTTCTACAAACTCTGCTTGCTTCAATTCTTTTGGTGGTTTAAATGCTAAACTAAATACAGGTATTACCGAGATCAAAAACTCGTCTGGAAACGTATTATTTGAAACAAACAAAATTTATGGCTCATCCAGAATTAGCATTAAAGCGATAGAAATAACTGACTCTTCACCTGATGTTGCCGTAGTAACAAATGGGACTGGTACAACTCACTTGAAAATTACTTTTGATAAAGGCAAAAATGCTGCCACAGCTCAAACAATAACAAAAACGATTCGGCTAGGAGTTACCACACTTGCTGATGATTCTATATCAGCATGCAAGGCTTTCTCATCAAATGATAATAGTATCTGGCAGCGATCTCCTTTGAACCCTGACAATATATTTTATTCCAACGGCAATGTTGGTATCGCAATTAATGATCCCCAAACAACATTACAAGTAAATGGAATAGTGACAGTCCAATCACTAAAACATGTTTGGAGAAATACTAACGTTGCAAGTAGCGGCTCGAGTATTGCGGTAGGAGAAAATATTACTCTAGATGTTTCAACCTCAGGCTACAGCCTTAGGCTACCATCAACCGCTACACACGGAGATATAATAAAATTTCTTCATGGCGCTGGAAATTTAAGAAACAACCCCGTCCGAATTGATAGAGGAAAGGGTTCTGATACGATAGTAGGAGATCCAGAGCTATATCTAGATCTCAACAATATTTCAATTGATCTTTTCTTCTTTGACCCAAATGGAGATGGAATAGGAGACTGGAGGCTTTACTAATGAAAATGATTTTATTCTCACTATTGTCCTTTAATATATGTTTTGCTGGAAACTTATCAGCGATATTGGGAGCAGGTGCCGGAAAGCCAACTTTAGCAGGAACAACTCCAACAACATTTAATGCTAACCTTGGCGGTCTCAAGGGAGCAAACCAAAAATGTCATGCAGCATTTAATGAGTCTCACTTCTGTTCAGACATTGAATACCTTAAAACGGGTGACCGAAACGCCTCAAATGCCTGGGTCAATGGAAATGGTTACACTAGTGCCACAACAAATACAGGTACTGTAAACTGCTCAAACTGGACTAATAGCCAGATGCTAAATGGGAGATACGGAAGTACCTTAACCGGTTTTTCACCTTGCGGAACAGTTTTACCTTTAGCTTGCTGTTATTAAAAAGCCCAAGCAAATGCTCAGGCTTTTTATTTTGCAATTAATTGTTATTTTTAGATCTCGATTTCATATCTTATGTCACTATAGTTAATATGAGGACCTATATTTGCCTCCCGACCTCTCTGAGTCCAGTCTCCCTGCAAGTCACCAACAATAGGATATAACGCAGTATTTGGTGGGTTTTGATTATCGGATGTACCATTCATTTTCAACAGAGCGTAGCCCTTACGATCAAGATAAGAAATTGATTTTTTCACTCCAAATCGCCACTCAACAGATAAGACGGCCATTGCAAATTCTCTTTTTTGATGAATTGCCTTTCGTAAAAGATCTGCTTTCGAGTGACACTCATCCCTAGACAGCACGTTGTATTCAACATGAGATACAAAACTTGCTTGGCTAACCTTTTCGGCAGGATTAGTTACGTTATTTTTAAAATAATATGTTCGAATTCTGCAAAGATTTTCATGTTTTTGAAATAAATCATAAAAGTCTGATTGACCATAGTTTTCGAGCTCTGAGCTGAACTTGCGATAAACAAAAGGTGTAAATTCAAATCCATTTTCAAGATCAACTGGGTTTTGCCTAATATGACCGATCAAGTTTTCTACAGAAATACCATTTCGATTCAACACAGTTTTTGTAAACAGATCCTTTGCAAAAGTGTTTGTAAAACTACCTCTATTATTCGTCGAAAAAGATTGCATTCTATTCAGGTAAGCAATTAAATTATCCAGATCATTTAAATAAAAATTTCCTTTCCTCACATTTTCATTTTTATTTTGTAATAGCGAAAGTTTTACATAAGTTTTGAGAAGAGATGTACTATTTCCAAAGAATGCAAAGGATGAAGAATAGACGGCTTTTAATCCTTCTAACTGCTCTTCCGAAAGAACTCCTCCCAACCCTAGTTCAGCCTGTAATTGACTTTTGACTCTAGATAGTTGATTTTCAAATGCAATCATTGAACTTGGGCTGACTTCGACAATTCGATCAACAATCGACTTTAAAGTATCAAAAATTTCTTGTTTATGTTCCTCGTAGACACTCTGAGAAGCGACTCTTGGAGAAATTTTATCATAGAGTCGAGAATGACGACGTCTCAATTCATTCATTGCTCTTGTTCCACAAGAATTAATATACCTAACCATATGTGAAATTTTCCCTTCGAGAAATACCGCAGAACTTTCGTTGGCATATTTATCGATACATATATGATAGGCTTTGTTCGCTACCTCCGTGAGAGAATTCATTGATCCCCCATAAGATACTGTTTTAACATTTATAAAATGCTTTAGAGAAGCGACGCTGATGCTATTACCTAAAGAATCATAGATTCCCTTTCTACTAGTTGCAATGTTTTCAAGATCAAAAAGATCAACCCCCCTAGCATAACCAATTCTAGCAGCATTTGTTTTTACGTTCACAGTTCGGGAAGTATAAGGAATATGTAAATGCATATCATAACGACTACCCTGATTATCTTGGCAATGAGTGACCGGAAATGCTTCTCGGCTTGTGTTTTTCGCCCATTGCCCTGAAAAACATGAAATATTTCCAACTTGATCAACTTTTTTATAAAGACAAGATCCATTATGTTGAACACCATTTAAGTACACTTTCGCCAGGAAAGATAACCCTAAATCTCCGTTAAAAAGTGCTTCACAAGTCGCGCCTTTATTAACTTCAGGCACAGTATTTTTAGCGGTATCAAAAAATACTTTTACCGGGACCGATGAAATTAGATTTGTATTTAGTTGTAGTTCAATATCATTTCCCATTCCCTTACATGAACTAACGGGAGAATACTGCGCTCCAGGGCTGACCGAATTATTTCCTATTATGCAGCGACTACCTGCTACGTAGGGACACTTTCCATCTCCAACAATTATTTTTTTAGATTTATCATAAACCTTGGTTAGGAATTTAGATGTGCCTAAATTGTAATGAATATTATTTCTAACCAAGTACTGATTACAAGTCTCTCCAGCCCTTCCAGACTGAAGACTTTTTGGAACTGAGAAATACTGAGTTTGAGGTATATCTGACTCATTTGTTTTCCAAACCGCTACATCCATTAAGTGTTCTTTTCCATGAGTATTTACAACTAATCCGGAATCATCTCGCGATGAATTTGCAGCGTAAGGAGCCCCCCAACAAGAAGTCACGGGACGAACATAACGTCCATCAGTTAATGAGTTCTTCGGAAGCTCATCCCTTGATCCAACTTCACAAGCAATTTTCTGATTCGATTTATTGTAAACATGGTATAAACACTTATTAGGATAGTTAATCTGATAAGCATAGATACTATTGCTTGCAATTTTTTTTACGTTTCCACCAATATCATCTCCTTTGGCCGCAAAACGAATGGCTGTAATCGCAATTGCCCAATCATTCTTTCTAAAAAACTCATTACAAGTTTCATTTTTATTTCCGTAAACGTGTTTCCTAGTAAAATTGTTTATCGGCATCCACGTCGAAACAGCATAGGTTTCGATAGTAGACTTCGATCCTTGTATTTTCATTTCATATCCGCCACAACTTGCAACGGGTCTCAAAAATTCATTTTTGGTATTTCGTTCTAATTCCAAACATTCTGTTGCATCAATGTTCACATATAAACATTGCCCTGGAATATTTGACTTAGTAGTTGAAGTTCTTACGTAATTATCATTCGGTCCCTTAAGATTTGAATTACTGTTTATCCATTCATCACAAGAAATACCGAGATCTTTATGATATTTTCTGATCCCAGGTCTCTTTTCTAAACCAATATCGTAAGATTTAACTCCCGATAAAATCTCTAGTTTAGAGCTGGATGATTTATCTTCTACCTCACTATGCTTAATTTCTGAAACCTCCATCGGTAAACTTGAGTTTTCAATTTCCACCTCATATTGAACTGCTTCTTCCTCTTGGCATGAGAAGAGCAGTAATAGCACCATGGTTACACCCAGAAATTTTGTCATTTAATACCTCGCAAACGTGAAATTGATTTAATGCAATCTATCTTCACTTTATCGGACTTTCATGCTCAAGTATTAGTTTTTTCTTGCTTTTTTCATAATTTCAAATACTTAAATTAAGAGTTAATGTGAAATTATCTAGAATACATACAAAGAATGGTGGCAATTTTTTAAGACAACAAAAACGTTAATTTTCTAAACACTAATGTAAATAATATAAAATGACCTCTCACGTAGTCTATCCCCTGATAATCTAAATGGATGAAATTTAGCTTAGTTCTAACAACCATTCTTCTGTTACTTTGTGTAAAGACATATGCAATTGATCCGCAAGAGATTGATATTGAAGAGTATGTAGAAGGTGGATTTTTCACTAAATCATTTAAAGAGGAAAGCTTGGGGCAACTAAGTAATCTGCTAGAATTAAAAGCTAAATCGAGGCCTGAACTTCGCGAAAATTATCGCTATAACCAGAATGATATCATTGAAAATGATCTCACCGAATCTGATTCTATTCGGCATATAGTTTATGGACGGGCTCGGTTTGATGGAAGCACTAAAACCAGAAAAAAAAAGATCGAAGCCATTTTTCATACTCCAGTTTTTGAGGGTCATCTAAAAATTCAAAGCGGGAACTCCGAAAACATTTTAAATTACCGACTTATTAAAAATCTAACTCCAGGGCCGAGGCCATTAGTGATTGTATTTCCTCCTATCATGGGTGCAACAACAGTTGATAATTCCGTGGCCAAGCAACTCGCTAAAAACGGCGCACATGTTGTCCATATTGAGCTACAAGACCTATTTACCAAACCAAGACCACTTAATGAACTTCAGGCAAAGTTTCATGCCCTACTTCTGTCCTCTAAGATACTCATAGAAAACCTCGGAGCTTCCCAAGATCTACTTATTGATGAAAATAAAATTGGAGTCTTTGGGGTAAGTTTAGGTGGAATCGTAGGTGCGACCTTAGCGGGAATCACAGATAAAATCAAATCCGCTTATCTTTTAGGTGCAGGTGGAAATCTATCATATATTTCCCAAAACAGCACCAGAGATTCAGTAAGCCAATTAAAAGATTTTATTCATTCACAAGATGAAAAATTTAAGGAACTAGATTTAGCAAACAACGATAATACATGGATGAAATATTCAGCTCCTTATTTTGAGGTGCTTGATCCCTTGAGCTTTACTGACCAGCTTAAAAATAAAAAAGTTTTTATGCTGATGAGTTCAGAGGATACGACTGTTCCTTTTGTCACTCAGTTTGAGTTATGGGAAGCACTTGATAGACCAGAGCATATGCTTTTTAGTATGTCTCATATCTCAATGATTGTTCGCTGGTTTTTAGAAAAAAGAAATCATGTGGTAGATTTCTTTATCAATTAGTCCTTTGCCAGTTGATTTAAATAACGAATAATATCCTCACGCTCATTTTGTTCAAGGTCTTCAGCTGTACCAAGAGGCATTTCACCTTTTAAAACTCGCTCTGATAAATATGCCTCAAAATCCCCTTCAGCAAGTCTTACTCGAAGAAGAGCCTTAGCTTTATCTTTCTCTTCTTGAGAGTTCTTCTCGCTTGGAATGAACAATAAATCATCTGGAAGCCTCATTAGCTGAGTAGGATTATTGGGGGAATGGCAAAGAACACATTTTCCTTTTTGATGATTGTTAACTAGTTTTTTTCCCCTTTCAACAGCTAGCTCGTCGCCTGTTTGAAGAATCTCATCAATAGATTTCTTTAAGTCCACTGCCTCAATTTTTGTTTCATCATTTAGGTCAATTTTTTCAACGCAATTATCTTTTTGCTTGGGAACATAATTTATGGCATGCTCTATAGCGTCCCCTCGGAAAAATCTACAAGTAAAACCATACCTTTTGGTACTTCTATTTGAACGTGTTCTAGAAATTTCAGGATTTATATCATCAATGCATTTATAGTTATTACCATAAACATATTTGTCATCTGAAAGAAAAGAGTTCTCCCCCGTTACATCCTTAAATATCAGACCAGAAACAATTGAAAATATATCTAATTCTTCTCGCTCTTGTCCTTTTCCATAGACAGCGGAATGAAATGCAGGATCATCTTTTGAATTGAAATTCAGTGACCAATCACCTGCCTCCATTCCAATTTTTTTACCAAAAGCATAAAGAAGAGGATTATAATCCCAGGTTCTCATGTCTACTCCAGATAATTTACTTTTTCTACCACTAGGAAGAATTTCTATTTTCTCACCCAGAATTTGTTCATATAGCTCCTTTTCCTCAGGACGTAAGCAACCTACAGATTCTGCTGCAAGTAGGTGTTTTAGTTTCTCGTACTCAGGACTTGCCTTAATCAGCTTAAATATTCTTCGCGCATTTAAATGCGATAAAGCTTTAGTAAGGCGTAGATTTGTTCTTACAGAGAGATTTCCAAGCGGTGTCCCTCTTGACGTTCGATAAGGGTAAGCATCGATAACTTCTTGCTTATTATCCATACTCCCCCCTTCTTTGTCTGCCTCTCCATATCGATTACCAAACATTTTGGCTATAACAGACTTAACATTGTTCTCTACAGTATCTTGAGTAGGGGCGGCTTCGTTTGATTGGAGCTTAGGCCAAGGAAGACTTGAAAAACACGGATTATCTTTTTGTAAGTCTTTAAATTGCTTGAAGTACTCAGCCTGCTTTTTGGCGAATTTTTCATAGTCTTTTAGCTTGCATTTATTAGGGTTATCAGAAGGGCTACCGTAACCTGGCATCCGGTATTCTGTTGCATAGTCATCAAAACCACCAAAGACTGAAATTCCCTGACCTTCTTTGCAGTCACTCCAAGTAGAGTATCCTTGCCATATAGGCTTTAATGAAACTTCCCCATTAATTTCATTTTGATAACTATGACATCTTTTACAAGATTGTTGATTGTATCTAACTCTATGATCTGATTTAGACTTTTTTGATAAATCATAGCTAACCGTTTCAAATTTATCTTGATCATCGTTATAGTAGAGGACCTCTACTTTATTGTAAGTTTTGTTTTCAGGATGACATACATAGGACATGATTATTTTAGCATCAGCCGAAAATCTAAGGACTCTAGGCCATAGTGCACTTACTTGTCCCTCTCCCTCACCTCGATGTAAACTTTGAGAACTCGTTACAAAGGTAAATCCTTGCATTACCCCTTCTGGAATTTTAGCATTAAAATCATTTATGTCTTCTACATCATCACTTGCCGCGATTTCAGACAAAGTCTTAATATCAAACGGCTTCTCACCGCAGGTTGGATTTATACCAAAATTTTTCTGCCAATAATTATCCTCTGCTTGTATCGTTACAGAAGAAAAGATAAATAAAAATGAAAAAACAAGAAGCTTATTCACAAGTTAGAGTCCCACCTATATTTTTTTCATTTAACTGATATTTCAAAAACTGAAGTTGAAGTCTTTGTCCAGGCATCAACTTGAACACCTTACGATCTCCTATGAAATAGGAAACTCCATCTTGAGCGTATTTTGGCACTATTTTTTTTGATTCTTTTCTACTAACTGAATTTAATGTTCGACTTCCGGAGCATTCCTGGTTTTTACAGTTCAACTCATAGAGATAAAATTGCTTATTATCATCCTGAAAATTTTCTTTAAGCTTAAAATTAAAACGAGAAGCACTTCCTTTGATAGAAAAACTTCCCCAGTCTGTTCTAATTAATTTCTTATCAGAGTTGAATTCTGTAGTTGTAACTTTTTTTGAAGAGAAATTTTCTGCAAATATACAGTTCATCGCCAAAGAATGCTGGCCAAACATAAAAATAAGGCTTGATAAGAGTAATTTCATCACTCTTTATATCGGACTAAAACACGCTCTTCTTTATTAACCGCGTAAACAGGTCTATTATAAATTTAGTTCAATATTTTTATCACCAAGTTTAACTGGTTTTTCGGTAGACACCTCTAAACCCGACTTATCCATCACACTCCCATTAGGGCTAATTCTAGCGGTAATCTTAAATGGGCCCTCAAAAGGTAGTCCTTTCATCATTTGATCTGATTTATCGAGAGTGAATTTCACAGGGAACTTAGGAGATTCAATCTTTTTTACAGCGAGTGGCATACGCATAGAGCCATCAAATTTCTTGGCAAAGATATAAAGAACTCCAGCAGGAGCGCTACCTTTAACTTTAACAACTCCACTTATTGAGTTCGCCATCGCCATATTAGATGCCATAAGTAGTGTAAGTATAAATAATTTCATTAGTTCTCCTTATTTAGTGCTATCAAATCAATTCCCATATCTAAGGTCAATAGACTTGACATTAAAATCTGTTGATTGAGACAATAAATCCATGAAACGCTTCGCCTACCTTGATATTGAAGCCACCCACACGAATTGGCGAGACGCTGAGATCATTGAAATTGCGTTTATTGTGAAAGATGAAAATGGTAAAAACCTAGATCATTTTCAATCCCTAGTGAAACCCAAAGCCGGAATTGAAAAAGAAATCACTGAGCTCACCGGGATCACCACAAATATGGTGAGTAACGCTCCGGAGTTCTTTAACCTTGCTCCTAGGATCTCTCAAAAATTAGAAGATACTATTATTGTGGCCCATAAAGCTGAGTTCGATTATGAAATACTCAAAAAAGCTTTAGCAAAACTAGATATTGAATTTAACAATAAACAAATTTGCACACTCAATTTAAGTCAAAAACTGATTCCGGAAATGCGCTCTTACTCGCTAGTCAGTTTATGTGACCTTTTCCAAATCAAATTAAAGAAAAATCATCGAGCGCTTGAAGATGCAATCGCATTATCAGAGCTTCACACTCACTTGAGACTACTAAATGGCGAATTAAAAGAGAGAAAAGAATTTTTGCCATCTCATAAAAAGTTGATTGAAAAAGCACCGAGTCTTCCAGGTATCATTAAAATCAGTTACGCGAAGAAAAATGAATTATTTAAAACTGAAAATATTAGGAAACGACTGAGTGAACTCTTACTTATTCAAAGTACAAATCGAGAACGTATTTCTAAGAGTCTAAGAATAGATTACTCTAAATCAGCAACTCTTATTGGAGCAGGTTTAATGGAGATGCAGATCCAAAAACCCTTCTACCCTTTTTGTATCTATCAAGTAAAAACTCAATCAGGGAGAATAATATTAAAGATTGGAAAGACAGACCCTAAAAGGAAAGCTCTCTTCTATACAAAAACTAAAAATGAAGCTCAAAATATCATTGATAGCATGGTCAAAAAAGTTACCAAAACTAAGTATGCCTACAAAGATCCAAACCTAATAGATACAGAGGTAAAAAAACAGAATCTAGACTTACAAAACGAAATCTCAAAACTTGTGGCCACCTCGAAAAACTACTTAATAAGGTCTGTAGATTTAGTCGATGGTAAATACCACTACATAATAATTAAAGGGAATAAATCCTACGCGAAGTTTCAGACTAAAAAAGAAATCACAAAATCATCTGAACTTAACATGAAGGATATCAAGCTAAAAAATATAGGTCCAAGAGAATTCATGTCTATCAATCATTCACTTAAATGGATCAAAAACCAGAAGGTCAAAACGGACAAGATCTTAGAGATTAAAATTAAATGAGCCTGAGGATCGTCCGAAATACAGAAGCCCCAGGCTCAGATGAATTTCCTATCGTGTTTTCTTACAGTGAGTTTAGAAGGTATTTAAGGTAATCGATATCTTTAAATTGATGACTTTTTCCTTCTCTCTCTTTAATTGAAATACTTCTATCTTTTCTTTCCTTTTCACCTACAATGATCGCCAGTGGTATTTTTGATTTTCTAAAATCTTTCATTTTAACACTCAAAGATTTATCACGTAAATCGAGTTCAACTCGATACCCCAAGTCTCTCAATTCTTGGAAAATTGAATCGGCATAATTATCTTCGTTCAAACTAATAACTTGAACTTGAATGGGCGCAAGCCATACGGGAAAGGCTCCTTGATAATGCTCTAACAGTATTCCCATGAATCTTTCAAGAGATCCATAAATGCATCGATGAAGAATAAAGGGAACTTTCTTCTGATCATTTTTATCTAGGTAAGAAATTTTAAATCTTTCGGATAAATTAAAATCCATTTGAATAGATGAGCACTGCCAGCTTCGACCAAATGAATCTCCAATTCGAAGCTCTATTGCCGGGCCATAGAACTTGGCCTCTCCCTCAACCACCTTATAGGGAATAGACATTTCCTCAAGAGCTTTTGCAAGGATCGACTCTGCAAAATTCCAATCTTCCTCAGCACCGAGGTATTTATCCATTTTACTTCTACCTCTCACCGACAGTTCAAATTCAAACTTAGGAAAGTTAAATGGTTCCAGTATTTTATAAATGAGATTAATCACGCCTTTTACCTCATTTAATAACTGTTCTGCTTCACAAAAAATATGAGCATCATCAACACTAAATGCTTTAACTCGCATTAAACCATGTACCGACCCCGAGTTCTCATCTCGATGAACTTTACCCATTTCGCATAAGCGCAGGGGCAGCTCTTTAAAACTTCTCTTCTTTTCTTTGAACACCAACATGGCCCCTGGGCAATTCATGGGTTTTATCGCCAATGATTTCGAACCACTCTCAGATAAAAACATATGTTCTTTATAGAGATCCCAATGTCCTGAGCACTCCCAAAGGGAGCGATCTAAAAGCTGTGGGCTCTCGATTTCAATATAGCCAGCTCCCTCATGTTCTTTCCTCCAGCGGTGAATTAAATTTTCTTTTAACTTCAAACCGTTTGGCTTAAAAAACGGCTGAGCCGATGCTTCTTCATGGAAGGAAAAATACTCAAGTCTTTTTCCTAATTCTCTATGGTCTAATATCTCTGGGCGCACCTCTGCACCATTAATGAATTTACTCATTTTAAAACTCCAACTTAAATAATAAATCTCTGCTTAGGAGATGGTACTCCCTCGCTCATTACGAAAATGTCTAAAATTGTTTAAATGTCCCCCCTACGGGGTGGTGATGGTCGCTAGGACGGTCGCGAAGACAAAAGAAAGGTTGAATGGGAAAGCATTGTAATTCCTCATACACCTATTAATAACATAATTCGAATATTGCGCAAGACTTTTTTAACCACAGCCATAGCCTTCATTACATATGAGTAGAATCTTCTCTTCATTACGGCATCTCATTTCCACGGAGGTGCCTTCCATTGAGCTACTCGTTTTTTCATAAAAGAGTTTTTCGCAAAAACTCACACATTCATTAGTGCCTATTTCTTTGCCGGCTACCTTAACTTCTCCATAAGGTCTTTGCGCCCTATCTATTCCCATGAAAAAAGCACTACACCTATCAACTGGTTGTTCACTTACTTTATGAAAACTTGTGACATTGAGCTCATGTCTATATGTATAGGCGACCTCATCATCATGCCTCTCTAAACATTCAACTGAATAGTCCTGCTCACTACGAGTAGTTTTATCTTTTCTAATTTTTTCTTTAAAATCCTCACAACGAGTTTTACATTCACCTGAATAGAATATATCAACAACCTCTTCTGTGGTGCCTTCAATAGGGTCTTGTTTATAAATGGGGCTTTGTGCGGATACGTATTTATAAAAGCCATTTCCCACGGACTTCATTTCGCAAACACCTAAACGATGGCGTCTTAGATCCTCTTTCTTACCATTACCCTTTACTTCATCAAAAACTGGCTCACCGGCGAATTCACAGATAGCATAATAATCCTTCAAGTTTTTACCAATCGAAATTTCCTTCTCGCAAAAATTTTGACAACCACTAAATGAAGACAAGTTTTTTTCCTGAATAATATTTTCGTCGCCAGATAGAATAAAGACACATTGCCCGCTTCCTCCACTAGCAATTTTTCTCGTAATAGTTTTTTCCTTTCCAGACTCTTTATTCTCAGTTTTTACAACTCCTTCTATGAGCTTGCCGCTTTCCTGATCAATCTCACTTATCAGTTTTTCTACAATTCCTTTTTCGGTTTGAAGTTTTTTCCTTTCTTCCTGTAGTTTTTCAATCTCTTCAATTCCCTGAGGGTCTACATCATCCACCACACAGCTGGGAAGACGATTTGATTTTTCATACAATTGAGTATTATTCTTTAAGATCATTTTTCTCTTTTCAGTATCCAAAGGTAGCTTGCATGTTTGCGGGTCTAGCTGAAGTAGAATAAGAGCATTAGCAGCTTGCTCCTTTACTACTAGAGTCGTTTTCATTTTTTCATAGGTTAAAATTTGGTCGGATGCTGCAAGCCTTGGGATAAATATAAATAAGTAGAAAAAGAGTGCTTTTAGCATATTAATAGCTTAGCGTGTACTATTACTCGAAGGTAAAAAACATCACTAAGCTGCTAATTTTTCTAAGTTTTATTAGTTAACTTTCAGAGACATTGCCCAGTTTTTTAGGCGAAAATATGTGAAATTTGAGATCAAGTAGCAAGCCTAACCCAAACCATGCAGTCGAAATCAAAATAGCATAGGTCGCGCTCACGGCAGGATTTGTGACTCCACCAAAAATATTTAAATATAAATGCACAAACAAACCAATTATCGCGCTAATAAATATTAATCTTGAACTCAATTTTCTTGTCAGCAATGTCCCAAACAACATGGGAACAAAAGAAGCAGCTGCCAGACCATACACTCCCTTTTGCGCGAATAAACCTATTAGCTTGGGAGGATACATTGCAACCACAAGTGAGATCACCCCAAGTGCCACCAAAACATAGCGAGATAGATTTAAGGCAGAAACCTGCTCTTTTTCTCCTTCAGATTTGAAAGGAAGGTATATATCTCTAACAACCATACTAGATATGGCCACCAGAATTCCATCTAGTGTCGACAAACCTGCTGCTAACATTGTAAGTGCAATAACAGCAGATGCACCATCTCCAAACTCTTGAGTAATGAATGTAGCAACAATTTTGTCTTGAGGAATGCCTTCTAATCCAGATAGTTTTGCATAAAAGCCAACAAAAAGCATAAGACTAAAAACCAATCCACTAACAAATGTCGTAACAATAAATTTATTAACATCTTTTTCATTTTTTAAATATAGAACCTTTGTAAAAATATGAGGTTGAAACATCAAGGCAAAGGTTATGATAAAGCCCGATGCAAAAACACTAAAAAAGCTAAAGTATAAATCACTGTCAGTATTAATGACTGAGGCATAGTTTTCACTAACAGTTTGGAGGCTCTCAAAAAAGCCTCCGTCAAAATATTTTAACCCTGAAACGAATACAATCAATGCAATGAAGATCATCATTAGACCTTGAAAAGCATTGGTATAAGCGTGTGAGTATGTTCCACCAATTAAGACGTAGCTGAATACAAACAATAGTATCAAGACAAGACCTAGCGTTTGGGAGATTCCAAATAGGCTCGTTAACAGATAACTACATCCGATTAGAATGAGAACTATAAAGGTAATTGAAAGCAGATTGATAAAAGCAAAAAACAGACTCAACAAACGAGACTGGTAACGGTGATAAATCCAATCAGGAAGTGTCAGAGCTCCGTGCATTTCACCTTGTTTTAAGAATTTTTTTGTCATCAAAAGAAAGGCACATAAAATCCCCAAGCTAGCTGCAATTCCATAATGGATATAAGCTGAAAATCCATGGGTATATACAAAACCAGGATTTATAACAAAGGTGGCAGTCGAAGATATACTCGCAGCCATAGTTAGGCCAACAAGTATCGGGTTCATGTCTTTATTTCCAATAGCAAAACTTTGCAGGTTCTTGGTCTTCTTCATTCCCATTAGACTCAAATAGTATGTAATGAGTACGAATAAACTGATCAAAATAATTTTAAATGCCATCAACACTCCTCAGCGCTGTTTCTTTCAGCGCTCTTTTATCGATTTTCCCGTTAGCTAGCAAGGGAAATTCATCTACAAATTCTAAATACCTTGGATGTTTATAACGCGCTAATTCCATTTTTAGCCGGCCATTGATCTCTTCTTTAGATATACTAGATTTGAGAGTAACAAAAGCAAATCCAACTTCTCCCCATTTACGATCAGGGACTGAAACAATTTGTGTATCATCAACTTCAATGAAAGAGTTAAGTACTTCTTCAACTTCACGAGGATAAACATTCTCGCCACCACTGATGTACATCTCTTTTTTCCTACCTTTGATGTAGTAAAATCCATCCTCATCAAAAAATGCAAGGTCCCCTGTACGATAAAAGCCATTGACTAATGAAGCTTCAAATATCTCTTGATCCTGAAAAAAACCAGAACATAAATGCTCTCCCCTAAGAACAATTTCTCCTACATTAAAAGGCATTGTGACTGGTTCATTATTGTCTCCAAGCAATATAACTTCAGAATGTGGCATTGGTTTACCAATACTCCCTACCTTCTTTAAAGAAAATTCTTCAGGAAGAAGAAAGCAATTCGGGCCGACTTCAGTAAGTCCATAGCCTTGCTTGAAGTTCAGTCCTTGCTCTTGAAAATCTTTAATTAAACTAGATGAACAAGGGGCACCACCGGAAACCAAAAAGCGAAGAGGTGTCGATGATAGAGTGTCAAAACGATCATCTTTTTTGATCATTTCAAACATCGTAGGAACTCCAAAATAAACTGTCAGCCTAGAGCTTACTTGATAAAAATTTTCGACACTAAATTTAGGAGCAAGAACAACTTTAGCTCCAATTGAGAGCAATGGAAGGCAGAGAACATTGTATGCACCCGTATGGAAGAAAGGTGTTTCGATAATACTAGTGTCTGTTGACTTTAATTCCCAATTCTCCACTGTCGCGTGTTGATTAGATTTAAGCATTCGGCCTGATAGAAGAACACCTTTAGACTTTCCTGTACTACCACTAGTAAAAAGCATTAATGGCGTTTGTTCTTCGTTAATATCTTTAAAGTTATAGTCATTAAACTTTTGAACGACAGGAAGAGTGTCTAGAAAAATTTTTGCCTTTATACGCTCCAAAGTTCTTTCATTTTCAATTTTTGGAGCCCTAAAATTAAGAGGAACAAAAATCGCCCCAATTTTAGCGCACGCAAAAAGTAGCAGCAAATGTTCAATAGAGTTTTCATGTAAGTATGCAACTCTATCCCCTGAAACGACACCTTGTGACTTTAGGTAATCTACCCAAGCACAACTCTCCAAATATAAATCTTCGTAACGAAACCAACGTTGATTATTCTGCTCAAAAATTGCTTGCCCTTGTTTGTCATGCAGAAAACTCAACCAACTCATAAAGCCTCCAAGATGGTGTTTAAATTCTCAGGAAATTCAAGAACAGATGCATGTCCACCTCGCAAGATTCCTAGCGTGGCATCCTTGCATTGCGCCTGCATCTCTTCATGTAAATGTTTAGGAGTTAATATATCTTCCTCACCCACAAAAAAGCTTACAGGGCATTTTAATTTTGCAAGATTTATTTCTTCTTCTAGAAGAGCAGATTTAATTAAATTCTCCCCGACAATGGCCGGTTTAGATCGATTGAGTTTTTTAAACATTTCGACTTTATTAAAGTTCATTTTTAAAAAGCTCTCACCAAAAATCCATGGGGTACTCACATGGAATCGAAGATCATTCCCTCCCTCCAAAGATGCATTAAGCCAGCTTTGAAGCTTGAGTTTTAACTCAGGCACAAGCTTATTATAAGTGTCGATTGAAACAATTTTAATGACTCTATCAGGGTAGACTTCACTATATTTCATCGCAACCCTAGCCCCATTACTAATACCTAAAAGATATACTTTCTCTCTCTCAAGATGATTTAAAATAATATTCAGAATTTCAACTTGATGACCAAGGGTGGGAACTTCATCTAAGTTATTATAAGTTCCCTGACCTGGGCCATTGTATCTAATAATATTGAAATAGGGTTTGAGCATTTTTACATGCTCATCCCAAGAGTTTAGACTCGCAAAAAGACCATTAACTAGTACAATCCAAGGTTTACTTGAATGATTAGCTTGATCAATAACAATTGAGTCTAGAAAGTAATTATCCAATGACAATTCCCCCATCAATATTTAAGCAAGTTCCTGTAATAAACTTGGCAGCATCGCTGGCTAAAAATGCATAGCCGTTCGCGATATCTTCTGGTTGTCCCAAAGCTCTTAAAGGTGTTTTTTCTTCCATCATTGAAATTACTTTTTCAGGCATTTTAGAAACCATTTCAGTCATAATAAAACCAGGTGCTATGGCGTTTACTCTAATACCATACCGACCAACTTCCTTCGCTAAAGTTTTTGTCAATCCGATAACAGCGGCTTTCGAAGAGACATAATTGGTTTGACCAAAATTCCCATAATGAGCTACAACACTTGCGGCATTAAGAATGACACCACCCTTATCTTTCATATTTGCGATGGCCATTTGTGAAAGCTTCCAAACGCCTTTTAAATTAACGTTAATAACTTGATCGAACATTTCGTCAGTCATTTTCAAAACACTTGCGTCTCTAGTAATTCCCGCGTTATTGATCAGGACATCAATTCCTTTTTCCATTTGCTCGGCAATCATTTTTTGACCATCCTCACTTGTAATATCAGCTTGAAGATAGGTAACTCTCTCCATCCCCTTTAACTCAGTATCATCTTGAGCAGGAATATCAATTACGACTAATTCCGCACCTTCATTCCAAAACTTCTTTACTGTTGCAAGACCAATTCCGTTAGCTCCACCTGTAACAAATACTCTTTTACTCATTTCTATCTCCTTTAATTAAACTAAATGTTTTTTGATCCCACCTTAAACTTATAGCCGACCATGTATAACCGATACCAGCACTAGCCAAAACTACATGACTTCCTGGTGTTAAGAATTCTTCTGCTAATCCTAAACTTAGAACTTGATCAGGAGCTCCAAAATGACCGTATTCATTTAGATAGATGCTCTGATCTTGCTCTAACTCTAAACGGGAAAGTATTTCATCATGAGCTGACTTTTTCATATGTAGAAGTGATAGGTAGTCTATCGGCTGATTAGGCATTGAAGCTGTGGCAGCACCTTTAATAACCTTTAAAAAATTATCTATAGATCTTTCCGCTAGTCGAACTCTCATACCAGCGATATCAGGACAAGTTAAACAGTAATCTTCTGCTTTATCAGACCAGGGCATTACAGTTCCACCAGCAGGTATAATCACATCCTTACTAAAAGCTCCGTCGGTAATCACAGATGATTCTAAAAGCGGATTAAAATCTCCACGCTCTAAAAGAATAGCTGCTCCTCCATCACTTAAATTGTAGAGAAATCTTGAGCTCTCATCTTTGTAATTTACAAGCTCTCCGGTCTTATGTCCGCCGCATAAGAGTACTTTTTTCAAACTTGAGTCTTGTTCCATCATCGCCTTGGCCACTTTGAGTCCGACGACATTTGAAGAACATCTTGCTGATAAATCAAAAGCCCAAGCATTGTAAGCACCAATTTGTTCTTGGACATAGATCCCTGCTGACCACACTGGATGATCTTTAAATTCAGATCCTGTCCAAATGATCATATCAATTGATTTAGGATCGATATCTTTTAATACTTCTTTTGCAGCATTGATTGCCATCGTGCTCGTGTTAACATTTTTTCTAGCTCGGCATTTTTTCTTAATACCCATTTTTTCTTCAACAACAAATTCAGGAAGCCCTGACTCTTTGGCAATATGTGCAGCATCTTCAAATTCTTCAGGAATCCAAACCGCCATTTTACTAAGTGAAATCATTTTAATTTTCCTCCGCAATGAAGCTATTGATATGATCACTAACAATCTTAGGTTCTTCTAAGAAGAATAAGTGATCCGTGTTTTCAACTTCTATAAGTTTTGAATTTCTAATTTTTTGGTGAATAAGATGAGAGTTTCTAGGAGAAACATACCTATCATTTGCACCTGTCATAACAAGAGTTCGTACATTTATTTCCGATAGAGGAATTGGCTCTTTCAGAAACTCATCTACTGCTCTTTTCTGCTTTAATACCTCTGAAAGTTTCGCTGGGTGTGCACACCTAAGCTTTACAATCGAATCAATTTTATTTTCCTGGTAACAAGTAGCACTCACTGCTCTTCTCGCTGCCACCTCAGGATCTAATTCATAGAATTTCTTTAAATCATCTTCAGTCAATTTTGGCAGTGAAACAAATTCATCACCCGGGCCAGTTGTACACAGAAGGCTTAAAGTTTTTACAGCGGTAGGAAATCTCAGCGTTAATTCTTGAGCAATCATTCCTCCCATGGAGATACCAACGACATGGTAGCTTTCATAGCCGAGAATATTCATGACACTGTTTGCATCTTGTGCCAGCTGATGAATAGAATAACTTTCTAGGTGATTCTCACTACCTCCAAATCCTCTATTATCTAACTTAATCATAAGGCCATCGAGCTTGAGCCAAGCAAAGTTGTAATGATCACAGCCAAAACCAGACAAGCATAGAATTGGTTCACCACTACCTTGAATCTCTGTGTTAAATAAATTTTGCTTATTCTTTATTTTCATTTTTATACCTACGTACAATTTTTTTATACCCAGAGTAAAAATCTTTTGTCTATTGAAAAAACGCATGTTAGAAAATACCCGATGGATACGACCGGATTTCAGAACTTTTTTGATCAACGTCCTTCTAAAGGGGACATGAAGAAACTTGAGATTATCAAGGCTGCAATAGACTGCATCGCAACAATTGGTTTCGAAAAAACAACATATCAAGCAATTGCGGAAAAACTCGAGACTCGCAGAGCACATATCGCCTATCACTTCAATGATAAGGCGGACATATTCAAAGCCTGCATTCTGTACATCAACTCAAATTACAAAAGAATACTGACAGAACACTTAGAGGGTGCCAAAGATGGGCTAGAATCTATAAAGAGATATGCTGAGTCACCGTTTTTATGGGCCGAAACAAACCCTTCTGAGCTCTCAGTCATGTTACTTTTTTACTACCTCAGTACAATCGACGAAGAATATAGAAATTTAAATGACGAGCTTCGAACTCGTGGTGTGGAGAGAATTCTTTTAGTACTTTCACAGGAATGCCAAATTGATCTTCCTCCACTCGAACTTGAATTAAAAGCAAAGCAAATTCAAAACCTTATTTCTGGATCAATTATGGATGCTGTGACCACAAGAAATAAGTCTTTAGAACAAGCAAAAAAAGAGACTATTAAAAATATCGAGAATCTATTGGAGAGGGTATGAAATTAATTATTTTTTTAAGTTTAATTATAAATTATGCTCAAGCGCAGATTACCCTTAACCAAGTAAATGATTTTGGACCAAACCCAGGTGAACTAAAAATGTACACCTATGTGCCAGAAACAAAAATTAAATCTCTCGTGGTTCTATTGCATGGTTGTGCTCAAGCGGCTTCAGATTTCGACGACGAAATTGGGTGGACCAAGGTCGCCGATAAATATGGAATGGTGCTACTTCTTCCACAACAAACAAAAACAAACAATAATTGGCGATGCTTTAATTGGTTTCAAGCTTCCGACATAACGAGAGGTCACGGAGAGATAGCCTCTATTTCTCATATGATCGATTATATGAAATCAAAATACGACATTGAGGACTCCTTTGTAACTGGGCTTAGTGCAGGTGGAGCAATGACAAATATACTGTTAGCAACCTACCCTGAATACTTTAAAGCGGGAGCTATCGTGGCAGGACTACCCGTGGGCTGTGCCACCAACCAAAGCAATGCTTGGTCTTGTATGTATGGCTTTCAATTTCCATTTCCTAGCTCTCAACAGAGAGGAGATGCAATAAGAGCTGCCGCTGGACCATTCAACGGAAAATGGCCAAGCGTTATGATTGTTCACGGAACCTCTGATGAATTTGTAAGTTATAAAAATGCGCATTATATCCTTAAGCAGTGGACTAATGTTCATGGCAACTCAGAGAATATTAAACTCGTTTCGATAAAAGGAATGAGGCATGGTTACCCAATTGATCCAAAAAACGGATGCGGTAGTCTTGGGAAATTTATCATAGACGCTGAATACTGTGCTGCTGAATCAATTGCTAAATTTTTTCTCGCTCAATAAGAAATCATAAGTTAATATAGGGCATGTCTGACGATCAAAAAGAATGCCCTAAATGCCAATCACCTTACTGTTACCACGACGGATCTTTATGGGTTTGTCCGGAATGTGCACACGAATTTAATCCCGAAATTGATGCAGCAAATGATCCAAGCGTAATCAAAGATGCCAATGGAAATATACTAGCTGATGGTGATACCGTTACTGTGATTAAAGACCTAAAAGTTAAAGGGTCCTCTACTCCAATAAAAGTTGGGACCAAGGCTAAAAACATCAAGCTTAATCCAGATTCAGCAGATGGACATGATATCAGCTGTAAAATCGATGGTTTCGGCCATATGGGCCTAAA
Organism: Bacteriovoracaceae bacterium; assembly: GCA_964231135.1. Taxonomy (GTDB): domain Bacteria; phylum Bdellovibrionota; class Bacteriovoracia; order Bacteriovoracales; family Bacteriovoracaceae. Next base: position 49,843 of record CAXRIU010000007.1, on the reverse strand, counting down.
ATCAGAGTTCGTAAAAAAAGTCTAATACTGACCTAGCTCAATGTTTGTAAAAATTTATTCGCTTAGAATTGTTGTTATGAAAAAACTACTAACGACGACTCTCTTATTTTGTTTAATTTCTTTTAATAATTCGGTGGCCCAAGAGGTCTTCATCGAACCGGGAATATTTGTGAATATGATGGACTCCGCAAATATTAAACACGATGGAGATACCGGCGTGCTAAGAAGTAATGACCTAAGTTACGCTTTAAAATTTGGAGTCCACTATGGGCATTATGAGTTTGGTATAGAAAGTGAGGTTTATAATTTCGCTGCTCACCTTAAAAGCTCTGATTCAGGAGATTATTCTCATGACATGCAGATCGCATACAACTCTATCTTTTTTGGCTACGAATTTAAAGAAAGACATATTTTTTATATCTCACTTTCAAGTAGACCATATGTTGAGTATGACGGACGCTCTTATCACGAAAAGCATCCAGTGCTGTCAGCTGAATATTCTTATCACCTAAAAGATTGGGTGTCAGTGAATGCGAAAATTGAGACCGCTTCGAAACTAGAACAAAGCGGTACAAGTGATGAATATCTTCAATTTGGAAATTTACTGTTGATCGGTTTTAGTTTTCCACTAATTGCCAACTAAGCAACAAAATGAATTCTATCTTCGATTTCCTCTTGTTTCATACTAGAAATATGAGTCAATTCTGGAACTAGTTTTTCCTCAAGAGAATTTAAAAGCTTTCTTTCAGAAGCAGAAATTTCTCTTTTCTTTTTTAATACACAAAGATCATGTAGAACTTCGATACTAGATTTGAATTGAGATTGAGAAACTTTGTCTTTCAGATATTTATAACGACTACCATCAATTTCTTGGCAGTCGATAACTTCTTGATCGTTGAACATATTTAAGTATTTCTCTACCGTAGTTTTACTTGGTAGTTTCCTAAGATCACTTTCATTACCTACTGGAACATAAATAACTAAGTTTTTTGATGTATCAAAAATTTTATGAAACTTGGTATCATTAATAGTGTTCTCACCAAGATATTTACCGATTGAGATACTCTTTCCAGAGATAAAGTCACCAACGTTAAGTTGCATAGGATTCCTTTTTTTGGGGGTTATCCTGTTAGAAAAAGCAGAAGATCGCTTCAGTACTCAGCCATGGTGACTAAAATTAAAACATTTATTTTACCGAGTGTCTAATTTCAACCTTATAGGATCTCGTTAAACTCTTGTTCATCAATGTCTGAGAGAAGTACTCCGAGATGCAACACTCTTGTTCCTGCATCACAATTAGGTCTCACATTCTTTCCAATGACAATACCAGAACGGTTTGCCACAACCTCTTCTTTTACCTGACCAAAAACATCATAAACTTTTGCAATCACTTCTCCGCGACGAACTCTATCCGTTAACTGAGGAAAAACATCAATTATTCCTCCTCTTTTAGAATATATCCAATAAGATTTTTCACAGATTACAGCATCAGTTACTAGAGGCCTTACTTCACCTTTAACCATTTTATAATGTCTAAGGGTATTCAAAATACCATCAAGGGTTTCATCAATAAGATTATGTTGAAATGCATTTGGGTTTCCTATCTCAATCGTAATTGATGGAATACCATGATCATTTGCCCAGCCTCTAAGCGTTCCATTTTCATCAAATTTTTGAACGATGATTTGCGGATTTTGCAGGTAGGCTAATTCTTTAGTTTGATCATTATCAAGATCAGCACGGATATATAGCGAGTTGACTCTTCCATGACTAGCAGTGTGCAGGTCTAATAGGTAATCAAATTTTTTCACTATCTTTTGAGTAAATTGATGAGCATAAATATCAGAAGCTTTTCCCTCAGGAGCACCTGGCATGATACGATTTAAGTCCGCGTGATCAGAAAAGTATCTTTGATTTGCGAGGTAACCAGGAACATTACTTATAGGAACTAAAACTAATGTTCCCGCTAACTTCTTTGGGTCTATATTTTCAATGAGTTTAAATATCGTCGAAATTCCATTTAACTCATCTCCATGAACGGCAGCCGTAATACCAAAAGTAGGTCCCTTCTTTTCACCTTTTATCACTATTACTGGCACTCTCCAGGGAACTCCAAGAGAGTTATCAGATAAGTGAAGAGAAAACCTATGAAGCTCACCTTTTTTTAAAGCTGATAATTTAAAATCTTCTTTCTGTTTAATATTGATAACATTTTTCATTGAATTCTAATTTCCTTTAAGAGTGACTGATCATTATCTAGTGAAGTAAAAAGCTTTTGACGAAATGTCCCCTTCTTACTGATAAGCTTTTCGGCCATTTTATCGATCGCAATTATGGTAAGCACAGTCTGAATATAAGCTTCAATTAAATCATCAATACCAATTCCTAGGCTATTAAAGTCTTTTCTATCCATTAACAAAAGCCTGGATACATCTGACTCCCACTGATTGGTTCCTTTTTTTACTGAAAGATTTGTACCCAATACATCCCAGCTCGGTCCCAAAAGATTTCCCGACAAAGGTGACTTTGCTCTTCTTGCATATAAAGCACAAGGCATAAATCCAGCTGGTGATGAGTAAACCATCATTCTGAGATCGGCGATAAAAATATTATTCTTTTTGTTTGGAACAGTTCCAACATGAAAAAATCTACCTTGAGAACCTGTTGAACTCCAATCGTAATGACCAATTAAACTTTGAACAATGAACTGATCGTAATTATATTCATTCTCCATAAAAGCATCGAGCTCTTCTTGACTGGTGATTGTATAAACGCCTTGACCGGCATTTGAATAAGGATCTTTTATGACGGCCTTGCCTCCGAATTTTTCAACCCATAAAGGTATTTCAACTTTAGAAACATCTTTAATTGTTTCAGGCATATTAATCTTAAGACCTGAACCCGCCAGCTCTGAGTTATAAAATTCATAAGCCTTATTCGCGAGAAGTTTATTTCTTCCCCCGGAAAGACAAACCAAAGTCGAGTTAAAAATAAAAGTTTTAGTTTGAATCGGAATTCTATTCCAAGGCTTTTGAGTCACATATCTATATGCAGCTCTAATTGCCACATCTTGTCCGTTATAATTTAAAATCATAACACCATCTTCAAAACGAATGAACTGCTCTTCCTCATTCATGTGCGGAATAAGATAAACACACTCTCCAGTAAGGTCTGCGATCGTTGAAGCATAACCTGAAGCTTCCATATAGTTCTTATCATAAATAACTGCGAGAGATCCTTTTGGTAGCCTGCGTTTTTTTAATTGAGGTAGAAAGGAATTCTCGATTAAAAATCTATAACCTCTATGCTCGTCAGCATCTGTACGAGGTGGCATAGATTTCTGCCCAGAAGGACATGAGTTTGTCTCAAGAACAACCATTCTCCTTCGCCCAGTATCTGTAGTTACATAAAACAAGTCAGATCCACCCCAGAAAAAATATTTAGATTGATAGGATAAAATCTCTTCTAATTTTGCTTCATCTACCTGAGGATTAATATGATTATATCTCTTGATAATTTGTTTATGATCTAAGTTAAAAAAGTGACTAACCATAGCATGTAATTGTGAATTTAATGCTTTTGGATAGAAGTGCTCCTCTGGTTCGAATTGGTCAGGAGTCATTAACTCAATTGTTCTTTTCATCACGTAGTTCCTTCAACAGCTTTTGAGCTGGACCTTTTTTACCTTTTTTAATAACTCCCCATACTGTCGTTTGGAAGTCTTCAATTTCACCCAATGTTATTATGTTTGGACTCAAACACAACCTTTTTTTGGCTATCTCAGGTACGATCGTGAAAGCCAAACCTTGCTCAGTGACCATCTGAAACATTTCAATGTTTCCCCCTTCCCCAATTATCTTTGGTGCGAGATCATTTTGTGCAAAGAAAAGCTCTATTTCATACCTTAAACTTGAATCCTCACTGTATCCGAAATAAGGAATCTTTTGTAAAGAGTTTGGAAATTGGTTTTTTAATTTTTCGTATTTTTTATGGGCCACAACAAATGTTCTATTTAAACCAACTCTATAGGAAGCCATATTGGATGTTATTTGCTCTCGGCTATCTGTAAAAACAATGTCGATTTTCTCCTCTTCCAATTCTGCCAACAGATGAGTCCGTGGCTTCTCAGAGATCACCACACTTACTCCCTTTTGAGAAAATATAGGACTAAGTTTATCAAATAAAAAATACTGAGACATTTGAGGTGATATACCAATATCAACAGTTTTTTTGGGGATATGAAGTTGATTTCGAAGTCTTGAAGTAACTTCTGATCCTAAATCGAATATCTTCTGGGCATAATCCAATGCCAATTCACCATCAGGCGTTAAATAAACTCCCCTGTTTCTTCTTTCAAAAAGTTTTGTACCGAAATACTCCTCTAAAAGCTTTATCTGGTCACTTATTGTAGGCTGAGAAACAAATAATTTTTCGGCTGCAAGCTTCACTGAGCCTTCTTTCGCCACCACATAAAAATAATACAGGTGTTTATAATTGAGATTAAGCATAGTTTTATCCTAATTAAATTGGTAAATAAAACGATTTTACCTGCATCCAGTATGGGCTGATACTAGGAAAAAACCAAGGAGAATTGATGAAAAAATTACTTTTGATCTGCCTTATTCTAAGTTTCAACGTTTTCGCAGACTCTATGGATGATGAATCTGCTGGCGACGATACGGCAATCATTTTAGAAGATACAGATGCTGGCCAATCTGGCCAATCTGAAGTCATAGAAGATGAAAGCTTAGAATCTAGCTCTGATTCAGATTATTAAAAAAAGGCCCGTTCAGGGCCTTTTTTTTATCCTAATAAACTTTTTAACATCCATGCCGTTTTCTCGTGATACTCGATTCTCGCGCCTAACAGTGAGTTTGTCCCTTCATCGTTAGCTCCTTCAAGCTGTGGAAGAATTTCCTTAGCTGTTCGCACTACTTGTTCGTGATCTTGCAGTAAGTTCTTAATCATCATAGTGGCCTCTGTATCCTTAGTTGGGTCTTCTTTAATCTGAGACAACTCAGCAAACTCATTGTAAGAACCAGGAGCTTTAACACCTAGAACTCTTACTCTTTCTGCAATCTCATCAACGGCCAACGCCAGGTCGTTATAGTGCTGCTCGAACATAAGGTGAAGAGTTTGAAACATAGGTCCGGTCACATTCCAGTGGTACTTATGAGTTTTTAGATATAGCGTGTAAGTTTCCGCTAAAAGTCTTGCAAGGGAGCCCGCAATTTCTTCTCTTTTTCCTTCATTGATACCTGTATTTAAGTTCATAAAACTACCTCCTTAATAATAGCTTGCTGTTAGCTTACCAGAGGAGACAATAATTCCAATTCTTAAAAACCTATTAAATGATAGATAAAAGATATCACGCGATGCGAATTTTTTTTTGAGGTTCGGCCCTTGACGCTCAAAATATTGAAACCATCTAATTAAATATCAGGAGGTTAAGTTATGATACTAAACAAAAACTTTTCACTCATGGAGTTTGGTGTTTACCTTGAACCAAAGGTCGAATCCCAAATCAAGGCGAGGATTGAAAGGCTAAAAGATTTTGCTCCGAGTAATGCGAAAATTAAACTCAAAATGACTATGCCTTTTAGAAAAGTTCGCGGAGAGATTGTGATTCAATCTTTAGAGTCAACTTTTAAAGCATCTGCCAAGCATGATGACCCCTTGAGCCTGTTCGATATCCTAGAACAGGACATCTTAAATCAACTCAAAACATGGAAAGCCAAACGCTTTTCTCCTACTTCCCAGAAAAAAGCACCACAACTTATTGCTGCCCATTAAGGGCAGCATCCTTTGACCAATTAAGTAAGTTTTTATACAGTGACGCTCTTAAAAAAAGGGCCCCAAAATGCGTTTAATTATTATCTGTATATTTATTACTACTAATCTCTATGCACAAAATACTATGCTTCGATCTCGTGGAAATACTTTTAATCCCGCCACCAGTATCAATGCATTGATGCTTATGGAAAACCATGAAGTCGACAACGATGAAGATGGATTTTCAATACAAGAAGTGGAAATGCAATTCACTTCAGACGTTGACGCTTATTTTAGAGCACAAGTGGCACTTGGTATTCACAAAGAACGTGATGCTCACGATGATGAGGAAGAAGAGGAAGAAGAACACTCTGAGCATGAAGATTTTGTCCTCCATGTTGAAGAAGCATATATTGAAACGATAAATATTTCTGGCCACACTTTAAGGGCCGGTCAATTCTATGTGAATTTTGGAAAGTATAATGCTGTTCACACTCACGCACTTCCTTTCATATATAGACCAATGATACAACAAGCTGTTTTTGGAGGAGATGGTCTTACTCAGGCGGGTTTTGGCTACTCAACTCTAATACCGACCTCTTGGTTTAGTGAATTAAATATTCAAATATTTGAACCTAATAACGAAACTCTTTTCGGTGAATCAAAACATGCTATGGCGACTACTGCTCGCTGGAAAAATCTATGGGATATTACAGATAATTTAACTCTTGAGTGGGGACTTTCTGGTATGAACTATGCACCCAAAGACTCCGAAGATGAAAATTCAAATTATACCGCTCTTCAAGGAAGTGATTTAACTTTTAAATGGAGACCTGCTTCTAAAAGTATCTACCACTCATTTATTTGGTCGACTGAATTTCTTAAAAAATATCGCCGAGGTGAAGAAAGAGAGCAACTTGATGGTTGGATGAGTTTTATGCGTTACCAACTTGACCGCCGCTGGTATGTGCAAGCACAGTACGAATCTCTTGATGTCCAAATTAGCGATGAGAATGTTGACACCGAAGCTTACTCAGCACTTCTTGCATTTGTTTCATCTGAGTTCTCAGCGATTAGGTTACAATACGACCAAATAGACTATAAGAGTTTAGAACGTGAACAGAGAATTGCCCTCCAATTCAATATTAGCATAGGAGCCCACCCTGCACACGCTTACTAAGATACTAGTTTGTTTTCTGTTTATCTCTAGTGCACTGGCTGAGTTTAAGGTTGTTACGACAACCACAAATCTTGCGAGCCTAGTAAAAGAGATTGCAGGTTCTGAAGTCGAAGTTCTCTCCATAACAAAAGGAGTTCAAGACCCTCACTACCTCGAAGCGAAGCCATCATATATGGTAAAGCTTGCAAAGGCCGACCTCTTAATTTCTCTGGGCCTTGGTTTAGAGGGGGGCTGGCTTCCACTTTTAGTAAGAGGAGCAAGAAGACCTGAGCTTAGAGATGCCAGTCAAAGGCATATGATAGCCTCTCAATACGTCAATCTTTTGGAAGTTTTTAAAGACAGAGAAGTCACGAGAGCTGATGGAGATATTCACCCTCAAGGAAACCCACATTTCATGCTCGGTCCTAAAAATTCTATCAAGCTTGGCGAAGCTGTTCTTCAAAGACTAAGCCAATTGAAGCCTGATTCTGCAAAAACATTTTCAAAAAACTATGTTCAGTTCAAAGAGAAAATGCAGACACTTCTTGATAAACTTCACGCAAAAATAAAGCCCAACCAAAAGGTCATCAGCTACCACAGAACCTTAAGTTATTTTTATTCTGAATTTCAAATCGACTTTGTCGAAGTTCTTGAACCTAAGCCGGGAATCCCTCCTACAGCAAAACATATCATGCAAGTCATTGATAGAATAAAAAAAGAAAAGATCAAACATGTCCTTATTGAGAATTATTTTGATGATTCAGTGGCCCATAAAATTGAATACGAAATTCCAAACCTGAAAGTGCACACAATACCTGTCGCAGTAAATGGTAGCCCTAAAATTACTAATCTGTTTGAGCTTTATGAAGAAATAGGCAAAATCTTTTATGAGTGAGGCCATTAGTTTTCTTCTTCCCTCATTTATCATGTGCTTCATTCTGGTCGGAATTCATTGCTACCTAGGCCTTCATGTTTTAAAACGTGGAATCGTGTTTATCGATTTATCCCTTGCTCAAGTGGCGAGTCTTGGAAGTACTGTCGCTATTTTGTTTCATGTGGAGCACCACGGCAGTGGATCATATTTAATCTCGCTTGGTTTTACTTTTATCGCTGCACTTTATTTTGCCTTCATTAGAAAATCTCAAAAGAATCTCTCTCAAGAAGTCATGATTGCAATTGTGTACGCTTTTGCATCGGCAAGTGTCATATTAATTCTCAATACCTTGGCCCACGGATCAGAACATATAAAAGAAGTTCTTATCGGGAGAATACTGTGGGTGACTTGGCCAGATATTATTAAAACAACTGCTATCTACTCAATAGTCGCAATTTTACATTTTGCTTTTAGAAAAGTTTTTTTCGACCTTTCAGAAGGAAAATCATATCACTTCGTGTGGGACTTCTTATTTTATGCTTTGTTTGGCGTGGTTATATCCTCGTCAGTTGGATTGGCCGGTATACTACTTGTATTTTCCTTTCTTATTGTGCCAGCTCAATTTGCCATAATGCTCGCAAAGACTATAAGGAATCAGTTACTCATTGGATGGAGTATAGGTGTCCTCGTCTCACTTATTGGAATGTTCATAAGCTATCATTTTGATATGCCAGCAGGTGCAATAATCGTCACATTATTTACTGCTCTTGCGATCCTACTCTTGCCGTTTATATCATCCGACGAGGCTTAATAATTAAACTTCCAAAATAGGTACCTGCAACCAGCGCCAAACCTATATTGAAGGTATTAAAAAGCTGATTGATTCCTGAAATCGTTTGATTGATAAAAAGAAATTCAAACCCTTTAAATCCAACCGACCCTGGAACGAGTAGAATAATTGAAGGCAATGTTATATTTAAAGACGGTCTATTTAAGACTCTTGAATAACCGTTTGAAATAACCCCAATATAGATCCCTGCAATTAAGGTCCCAATCAGATTTCCAAAGCTAGCTTTGACAAGGGAGTGCATAGCAAAGGTTGAACATCCCGCAAGTACAATCCAAAAAGTTTCTTGCCACCTTGCCTGAAATGAAATCACAAAAGTTGAGGCCACAAGTAAAACTGCTGGAATTAATAACCATCCCGTAGATTGGACAACTGGTGTAGCGCTTACTACCCAAATTTTTTGAGCAAGGGTACCTCCCAGAAAGGTTCCAAATCCAATCTTTAATAATATAATAATCGCTCCAGCAAGTCTTGCTGTACCCGCAGTCAAATTCTGTGAAGATATTTCTCCCATCGCCATAGTTAAACTAAGACCTGGAATATAATAGATAATCGCCGATAGAATTACGATTTGAGGATTAACTGATGGAAAAAAATGAGCAGCTCCAAAGGCACAAAAACCTATTATAAAGCACAGTACACCTTCCAAAATGGTGTCAATTCTTTCGATTTTAACTGATGAACTTAAAAGACCAGACATTAAGCCTAATGTTCCGGCAAGCAATGCATCGATCAAAGAACCCTTCAGAATAATAGTAACACCAGCTGCAAGAAGCATGATAGAAAGATTTACTAGCCACTCAGGATGTTTACTTTCTTTTTGAACGAGGTCATCAAGGATCTGAATTCCTTGCCCCAAAGAGATACTCTCATCAATAACAAGGTCAACCATTTCATCGGCATGATGAAGTTTTTCCAAATTGATCTTCCCCGGTTCAAGTCTAAGCATCCGCGTGTACTCGTTACCATCTTGAGTAACAAAATGGCCCATGAAACTAGTCGGAAGAGAGAAGAACTCTGATTTAAGTTTTATTTTCTCAGCGACTTGATACATAGCCGCTTCAATCCTATCCGAGCTTGCTCCATAACGGTGCAGAACCCCTGCAAGCTTCATTATGAATTTAATTTTAAATAAGTCATCAGCCATTTTTTATTTTAGAGATGATTTTATTAGTGGCCCCAGTCCCAATACCAGGTGCTTTAATCAATCGATTCTCGCGGTAAAAGGTATCATCATTAATGATTTTGTCCACCAGTTGCGTAGTTTTTTTTGTTATTTTCTTAATAAGAAAGTTCTTCTTAATATCAACTAGTCGAGTCCACTCTGTAGCATCTCTCAATATCAAACAAGGCCGATTAAAAAAGGCAGCTTCTTCTTGTATCCCCCCACTATCAGAGATTACAAAACGACAGTTTTTCAGAATGACAATAAAGGGAAGATAGGTCTGAGGAGCAATGACCTTGACCTCTTTTGCTAGCTGAATATTTTTTTCTTTTAAGAATTTTTTCGTTCTTGGATGAATAGGAAAAACCACCGGCATCAATTTTGCGGTTTGGTTAATGAATTCTATTTTTTGTTTGAATTCAGTTAGATCTTCCATGTTTTCAGCTCGGTGAAGAGTGGCAACAACGTAAGATTCATTTTTCAATTTAAATCTCTCTAGAACATCAGATTTGGCCATAGAAGCCCACTTTGCGGCATCAAAAACAGTACTACCAGAAAAGAATACCTTTTTAGTAACACCTTCATTTCGTAGGTGGTCTACTGACTTTCTATCTGCACAAAAATAAATATCTGAAATACTATCTATTAATTTTCTATTTTGCTCTTCTGGAGATCTCTTATCAAAAGAGCGACAACCGGCTTCGACATGAATGACTTCAATACCAAGCCTCCTGCCTATTAAAGCCCCCATCATTGCAGAGTTGGTATCACCTTGAACAAGCACATAGTCGGGCTTTTCTTTTTTGAATATTTCACCAAGATCAACACTCATCTTTGCTAATTGTTTTTCGAAACCAGTTTTAGGAAGTTTTATATGGTACTTCATTTTAGGAAGTTTTAATTCTTTTATCACTCCCTCTGACATATTGAGGTCATAATGCTGTCCTGTATGTATGGGAATGACTTTAAAAGACTTTGGAGCTTCTCTTAAAAAACTACTTAGTTTTATAAATTCAGGTCGAGTTCCTAGAACAACAGCTATTTTCATATTTTTCCTAAAATTATTTTTTTAATGATTCCTAAATGACTTTTGATCGTTGCCAAAACCCTCATCTTGGATTGCCCATATTTTCGTTGAGTGAGGACTGTTGGCTTTTCACTAACCTTTCCTCCTGCTCTCAAGATCGCGAATAGATTTTCCGTCAAAAAAGTAAAATCATTTTTCTCTGAAAGTTTTGCTGGTAAGGCGGAAGATTTCATCGCCCAAACCATAGCAGTAAATGTATGGATATCTGCTCGCAATACAAAACGATAAATGAGAGATAGTCCAAGACTTAAGGATAAGCGCCATTTCGGAACCCCTTCAACTGCTCCTTGAGGGTGATAAGGAGAAACGACAACCACATCACTTCCCTTTTCTACTTCTTCTAACATAGGAACGATAATCATTGGATCATAAGTGCAGTCACTGTCTAAAAAGCAAAGACGTTCACATCCTTGAGCCGCCGCAATACCAGTTTTGATTGCTGCACCAAGATTGGAATTAACTTCATGCTTTAAAATATGATGATTTGTTTCTTGAAAAAAATCTTTCAAAATTTCATATGTGCGGTCCGTGCTTCCATCATCCACAAAAAAGTATTCTGGCTGATAATTTTTTTTAACCGCTTGATCAAATTCTTTCAGTCGCTCTCTTAACTGAGGTAGAGCTTCTTCTTCATTAAAACAAGGGACGATAACTCCTAGCCTTAGCATATAATTCTACTCAAAACATCTTCAGCAACTTTTATAAGTTCTGGAGTTAATCTTTCATGACAACAATCGAGAATATAATCTTCTCTCATTTTAGGTTTTGTAATATTTGATTTTCCACAGGCACAGATTTGAGAATGAACTCTTGCTGGCTGTCCTACAGCTAAAGTAAAGTCCGGCACATCTGAAGTAACGATTGCACCAGCAGCTACCATTGCAAATCTTCCGATTCGAGTTCCTGAAACAATAACAGCTCCGGCTCCGATTGAACAACCTGTTCCGAGTTCCGTTCTGGCCAGGTCCCATTTGTTCATTCCAGCTCTAGGTCTCAAATCATTTGTAAAACAAGCATGCGGCCCGATAAATACAAAAGGATTCACCTCTACTCCAAGGTAAAGTGAAACACCATTTTGGACTCTTGAATTTGCACCTATTTCAACTCCGCTATCTACGAAAACGCCCTTTCCTAAAGTAACGTTATCGCCTAACACGGCATTTTCTCTTACGTGACCAAAGTGCCATACCTTAACACCTTCGCCCATTTTAACATTGTCTTCTACTATTGCAGTTGGATGGATAAACGGTTCGCTCATAAAATATACCTCTTACTGAATATTTTAACCGTTTTTTAATAGTTTACAATGAATTGATAACTGAGTGGATTGTTCGGACTTCAGTCTTGGATCAAGACCCTTAAGTCCATCAAATTGGTAGCGCTGGGTCCAAAATCAAAAGCAAGACCGTTCTCCTTAAGTAAGTTTGCGGTATCAAAAGCACTTATGGCTTCATTAAGTTCTTGTGAGCCTAATAAATTATTGCTAACCCAACCTCCGGCAAAAGGTGAGTTTCCATCATTACCATCACTCGCCAAACAAGCAAAGCTTTGCTTTTCTTTCAATACCTGTCCCATGAGGCAAACTAAGTGAGAATTGCGTCCACCAAGACCACCTGTTTTCTCCACTTGAATTCCAGTTTCTCCTACGCTGATAAAGATTTTCCTTTTTCCTAAAATAGGTAGCCTGGCCATAAATTGCTCTGGTGTTTCCGAGACAACTTTATCATCGATGATAACTTCATAGTCGGGATAGTACTCTTTAAGTACTTTCGCTCCACTTTCAAGAAGGGTCTGTGCAGACTGCAAAAGGTAGTTTTCTGTTTTTCTTTGTTCAGTTTGGAGAGAGTCTAATATTAAGCCCAAGTCTTCTTTCATTTTTGAGTTTGAGAGCTTTTCAATAAGACGACGGACTTCTATCTTATCAAGCGCCACAGTATTTGTTGGTGATGAGCTTACCAAATCAAAATGATCTTCAGGCACATCACTAACATATAAGTTTGTGACTTTAACTGATTGAACAGACTTTAGGAGTCCCCCTCCTTTGATGCGATCTGCAAGTATCCTAATTTTATTCATTTCCTCAATTGGCCAGCCGTTATTAAGCATTTCGAGCCAGAGCTTTTGAAAGTCTTCGAAATTTAACTTCGGAGAACTTAGTAGCGCTGAGGCACCTCCAGAGATCAAAAAAAGAATTTTTGCATCACTTGAAAATTGAGATAAATATTTTCGAAGTTCCTCAGTCTTTAACAAATTTTCTTTCGATACAACAGGATGATCCAACTCCCATTGATCAAACTTGGCTTCTATGGCATGTCCTTTTTTAATTACTGCTAGCACCGATTTTAATTCAAAAGACTCATCAATTGCTTTAGCAAAATGAGAGGCTGGTTTTCCAATGGCAACTAGATGATAACCATTAAAATTCAAATTATTCTGTTGCACCAAAGTTTTTAAACTATTATTAGGTTTTAGGGATTCAAAAATTTTTTGAGCTATTTCTTGCATTAATTTCTATTAAATTTAAAACTTTCTGTCCGCTTAAACTGAGATGCATCCACCGCTTTTTTAGGAGCAATATTAGTCCACCAATTAGCTTCCACAGACTTGACATTACTATCTTCTCTTACAGCATCCATTTCCTCAAGAGTTTTTCTACCAGGCGATGATGAAATCATGAATTGATTATTACTAAGCTCTCTCAATATCTTATATCCTTTATGAGACGCCCATTGATTGAAATCGACACCTTCTTTTAGCTCAATAATGATGCCCCCAGGAAGAGACCTCAGTCTTCCACTTCCATCTTCAGTGTCCGCAAAAATTTCGGAAACCTTGTCATCACGGTTAATTCTACGGGCACCTCGTAAATTGGTTCGAACACGGGTAGGAATAGCTCCATCGTTATGAAGCATGACCTCATTTTCAATGACGAATATTTTATTTTCGCGCCCATGCTCTTTAAATTCTATTTTATCTTGAGCAACTACTGTAGAAGTCACGACAAAAAAACTGAGGATAAATTTAATGTCCATAAACTTTTAACCTCCAACTATCTAGAACTCCGGATCGTCCATCTTTGGTAGAGTCCCCATCAACAACACTTAGAGTCCAAGTGCCGTTAGGATCTTCATCCAGAAACCTTGCCACACCAAATGTGTAAGTATTATTTGAACGAGTACAAGTGGTAACACTAAATGATGAATTATAACAAGGGTGGGCGAGACTTAGAACTGCTTCAGTAGTACTTGAACCACTTCGTTTTAAATACATCGTCAAATTTCCCCAATCGTTATGGGTTATATTAACTTCAACTTGAACAAACTCTATTTCACTAATACCTGAAGAGCTAATTACGATATCTGAAGTGACTTCAGTTCCTGCATCATCAATTGTTTCCCCTGAAGCCATTTCACCAGCAAGGGGCCATCTCTCGATGACTTGTGCTGGAAGATTTGTCCAAGATGAAGCAGCATTAACAGCGGCGGTTGCATCCACAGCTCCAAAACCATAATTATAATTAATATTAAGACCTGCAGCATTCGTCGTCCAATTCCCATTGGTTGGATCGTTCTTCCTGGCTGTCTTGGCCAGAATCGCCTTTACATCTCGGTAAGACAAATTTTCATTTTCTTCTAGCATTAAAGCAACCACTCCAGTCACCATTGGTGCTGCGGCAGATGTACCATTAAAAGTCGTTGTATAATCTCTATCTGAAAGATTAGATAATGAAGACTTGTTATATCCCCTAGCACTTCCAGTTAAATCTGTCGTGGTGATAGCTGTTTCACTTTGCCCCTCTGAAGGAGCTGCAACCCATATATTTGAACCCATTTCAGAATAGTCTGCATACCGACCATCATCACCTATTGCTGAAACCGCGATGACACCGGGATATGAAGCATATCCATCATAATTTGAAAGATCATAAATTTCCCCACCGTTTCCAGCTGCAAAAACGTAAACTATTCCTTTTCCACCACGACCTTGCCTGAGACCATCCTCTAGACCGGCCATCCAGAGAGCTTCAGCCTCGACTAAATCTCCATAACCGTCAGGAGGACCCCAGCTATTATTGGAAACATCTACAACTGATCTATTTCTTCTCATGGCATCGTAGGTGTTGATACTAGAATACTTTGCAAGTAAGTTATACCCAACCAGAGTGGCCCTAGGAGCAACACCCCTTCCCCCCTCATCATTTGAATCTCTTGCAGCAATAATTCCAGCACAGGCTGTACCGTGCCCGTAATCTTGTGCCGAAGCAGGAGTTGGGTCTTTAGAGAAATTTATATAATTATAACTAAAATCGGAATTGAAGTTTTTCCAAAGATCATTATGTTCTGCTTCAAGCCCATCATCGACAACTGCAACTACGACACCACTTCCCTTTTTTCCAGAGCTAAAAAGGGGCATTACATTTAGATCTTCACCTGAAGTCCCACCTCTTTGACCGTAGTTATCAAGGTGCCACTGATAAACAAGTAAAGGGTCATTTCCACCATCTATATCTCGGTTAACATTGGATTCTTCTTCGGTTGAATCGCTTGAACTACTATTATCAGTTGCACTAGAAGTCTCATCTTTTGCAACAGGAACCTCTTCAACAGGGACAGGTTGCAGACATGACGTAAGTGCAATAATGAAGAATAAAGAACTCAGTTTTCTCAAATACAACCTCAAATTCGAACCAGTAGAGATATTTTATCAGACTACTCAAATCCTATCGGTCGGATATCAAGTTCTCTTTAAAAGCTTCATCATTACAATTACTTAGCCTAACTCACAGCACGTAGCTCAATTGAGTGAATTCAGTACTTTCCCACATTTAGTGGGCAATAACCGCATCCTTAACCACACCAAATCCCTGAAAATCGCCTTCTTTGAAAAATGTTTGAAACATGTCACCACTGTTGGTCTTTCCCGTGAACCTTCCGCTAAGCTGAACATTGTTATGGCCAAAAAGCATTTTAAAGGCTGAGAAATTTTCAGCTGCTTGACCAAGATGCTCCATAAAGCTCTTAAATTTTGAGACAGAAAATTTTCCATTTTGGTCTCTTTCATTTAAAACTTTTTGATACCTTTGACCAAAGGTATTTATGCATCGGCGGACTTTTTTAGATAATTTGCCAGGGTTTAAAGACCCACTACAAATAAATAAAAAGGCAGAATTTCTTTCCACAGGGGTTAACGAAAAGAAAAACTCAACTCCATCAGTAGAAACATTTGCACTCATATCAAGAAAGAAAGGAGCTTTAATATCCCCCCCATCAATACCCTGAACAACTCCCCCGTCTGTATTTTCAAAAGAATAAATTAACGAACGCAGTTTTTTCTTATCTTCTGAACGAGCAGATTTTGCGGCAAAATCCTTACTCATTCTTAAAGAGACTTGAGTGTCGTAAGGAAGATCATATCCCCCCGACTGTTTCATAGGTGCTTCAAATTCAAACAAAACATTCTCGACCTCACGACTTTTATACCGAGAGAAATCACTAGACCTAAAAACTGTATCGAGTAAGCTTCTATCGAAAGCGACTCTTTCTTGTTGGTACCGATAAAAAAATCTTTGCCATGAACCTTGGTTCATTTCAATTTCTTCAGATAAATTGCCCCAAAGCTTTCCCCACATAAGAGCATACAAAGCTAAATTTTCATTACTTACAGTTGAGTCCTCTCTACCACTTTTAAAAGGATCAAGGGCTACCAGTTTTGAAGGACTATCACCTTTGTTTACTTTCACTAGAGCTTTATATAGTTCAGAGCTTATAGGCTCATTCTCTAATCGTGAGCTTTCAAATTGATAATGAGATACTAGACTCTTAGAAAGAGAATTGCTGTACTCTCCACCGAGTAGTTTAATTTTTAAAAGATTCAGAAAGTCTAGCTGAAGCTCCAACTGTAAGCTAGTCCCGGTAACTTTAACGCTCTGATGTGAAAGTCTAAGTGTTTCGTTGTTTTGGTTTGGATCAAAAAATTTCTGAAAAGCCACACTACTTAATTTACTGAAATAGACTGTGGCACCACCTTCAATACTTAAATAATAGATAGAAGGTGAACTCACACTCATACCAATATCTGCACTTAAATATTCTTCTTGTTTAACCTGTTCATTCTCATCAATGGAAACAAAATTTAATCCTTGAAATTTTTGGAAACTTTTGAGTAATTTGTCTATATCCCCTGTCAGACCTTCTCTATATGAGTCAGCAAAATGCTGATAGGTATATTCTCTTTTATAAAAAACTCCTGCAAATAATCTTAGCTGACGATCAGAAATCTCTATTTCTCCGGCATCTCTTAAAGTTGTCAGATACGCTTGAGCCCCTATTCCTAGAACAAGTCTGTCTAACACAATCCACCCTTCTTGATCTAGGCGAGGTTCTAAAGTCCTCACTACTGCGAGTTGAATATCGGAGTCGAGGTTCGCGCTCCAATTCATTTCAGGAAAGTTATATTGCCCAATTGTTGTTTGCTGTCTTTGATCGAAAATCTTTTTTATCGCTCCATTAACTGCCTTATAACCTTCGTCTTTTATTTTCTTCCAAAGCTCATCAATTACTGGTGAAACAGCTGCCTTGTGCTCAGATTTAAACTTTGATGTCGGTTTAAAATGAGTAAAATGTACCTCCGCCTTGGCAAAAGATACCGTTAACAAAACCGCGAGGAGAACAAAAAGCTGTCGTAACATAAGCTAATCCTAAGTAAAATTTGATATTTTGTATCTCATCGAAACTTAAGAGTCTTAAGGTAAACATAAGAAATCACACTCGAAAACTTTGCCTTTAGGGTAAAAATTTCACTATTCTTTTGAATACTTAATCACTTCAACGTATACAGATCCCATGAAGACATCAAAATCCAAAATCTTTACTGCCACCTTATTACTTTTATCTGTCACGGCCCTAGTTATTTTATCTAAAAATCAAAAGGATCCAATTAAGACTCTACTTCCGGAGGAAACTGACTCAATTGCTCTGCCAACAGCTGTTGCTCAAGAAGTAAGCACAATGACCAGTGCCATAAAGCAAAATACGGAAGAAGTTGTTGAAGTTTCTTCAAAGAAAATTATCATTGATAAAATTGCTAGCTACAGCAATTTTTCTGACTTCAATGAACCTTTTGAACAAACGATTCAAGAAATCGTCAAAAACCAAAAAATAAATGGTGAAGAACTTATTGAATTTGTAAGATCTTTCGATTTTGAACAAGAACTTAAAGATGAATACGCAAAATTACACGAAGAAGACCTGCATAAAATTTTAGAGATAATGGAGCATCCTCTTTCTGCGAAACTCAAAGAACTTGGTGAGGCACATAAAGATGATATTGTTCAAGCATTTCAGTCAGGAAACCTGCCAGAAATATCACAAGACAAAAAAAACTTAATTGATCAGATCCTTGATGAAGGCAATACGATGGAGCAAACAGAGCTTCTTATGGAAAAACTTTTCCAGGCCACATACACAACGATGACTGTTGCCATGAAGCCAGAGATCAATATAAATGAAGCTCAAGAACAATCGAAGAAAATTGCCAAAACTCAAGCACAAGCACAACTAGCAGCGGTGAAAAAAGTTATGGATATGAACTATAACTATATGAGTGAGGAAGACTTGCAAGAGTATTATCATTACCTACAAAAGGTTAATGCAAGAGATGCTACTGCACTCAGCCTTAACTCTACGGGAAATGTCATCGAGAAATTTTTAAAAGGCTTCGTTAAAAGAATTGCTAATCTAAAGCCGGCAAATAACTGACTTTATTGCAAAAAATGTCTTAGACCATAAAATAAAGGAATGAGACTATTCCTTCTTATCGCGCTTTTCATCTTGAGTTCATGTCAACAGGATGAAGTTCGAACTCTTTATGATATCAAAAAATCAAATAAGCTTAGAGTTGTCATTCGTAACTCTCCTACAAGTTATTTTGAAGATCGAGACGGCTTCGCTGCTGGATTTGAATATGAAATGCTCAAGGACTTTGCTAAGTGGCTAAAAGTTGAACTGATCATCGATACGGAAGACAGTACTGAAAAGCTTTTAGAAAAGCTCGTTCTCCATAAAGCAGATATCGCAATAGGTAGCCTCACGATAACTGAAAAAAGAAAGCTAGATCTCATATTTACTGATTCTTATATGGAAGTTAATCAAGAGGTTATTTGCCACAAAAGCCAAATTGCAAAATCGATCAAAGACCTTGAAGGAAAGCGAGTCATCGTTCCCAAAAACACTAGTTATGTTGAAATGCTATCAAAAGAAAAAAAGAAACTCCCCAACCTCACATGGATTGAAGACCAAGAGGATTCGCAAGACCATACCTTTGAGCAGGTTCAGGAACATAAAGCAGACTGTACTATAATTGATTCAAATATAAGAAAATTAAACCAAATGTTTTATCCTGATCTTCGTCTAGCATTCACTATAGGTAAAAAAGATAAAATCGCATGGGCGATGAATAAAGGAAACGAGGAACTAAAAAGTATTTATAATACTTGGTTTAACGATATCTTTAAAAAGAAAGGTCTTAAGTCATTAAAAGAAAAATACTATGCTACTACACAAGATTTCGACCCCTACGATATTAACAAGTTCAATGAAAGAATAAAATCAAGGCTTCCCAAATACAAAAAATTCTTTATCAATGCAGCTGAAAAAATTGGCTGGGATTGGAAATTACTAGCCGCTATTAGTTACCAAGAATCTCACTGGAACGAGGCGGCTCTCTCTCCCACTGGCGTGAGAGGACTTATGATGTTAACTCGAGCTACGGCTAAAATGATGGGAGTAAAAAATAGAATTGATCCTCAAGAAAGTATTGAAGGTGGAGCTAAGTATTTGAAAAAAATCTATGACAGACTTCCAAGATTTATAACTGGGAATTCAAGGCTATGGATGACTTTAGCATCTTATAATGTTGGATACGCTCACCTTCGTGATGCCCGAGGGCTAGCTGCTTGGAGAGATCGAAATCCTAACACATGGGCCGGGGTAAGAGCTGTTCTTCCCCTTCTATCTCAGAAAAAATACTTTCGCAGACTTCCTCATGGTTATGCGAGAGGAAAAGAACCTGTCGTGTACGTTGATCGAATTAAGAATTATTATGAACTCATTCAAAAAGCGATCAACGGTACAGTCGAAATAAAGATCTATAACTAGTTTTGAATCACCTCTGTGTCAGACTCTCTACATGGCCCAAGATAATCAGATGACTCTTCGGGCTCCCCTTGATGTCTCTTTTGGTGACCATTCTCCCAACCTTTAATAGAGATACAAATGGTATGGGCTTTCTCAATATTATTCCCGGGAACATGACACACTTGGATTTTCTTCACCGGATTTTTTTGGTCTAGCGCAATTTGGTGACAAAGAATATCTTCATAGCTTGGCGGAGGAAGAACAACCTGTACTTCTTCGTCTTCTTTAGGGTTATCACCTACGAGTTCAGGAGCTATCCCTGGCATTGGTACTGGAAGTGGAATAACATCTGGCTTTTCATCAGCAAAGACAGTACATCCAACGAAACCGTAATCAATAGTAATACCTTCTTCATATACAGGCTGACATGCGGGTTGTTCTATACACTTATCCAATAAATCTATGTCCGCGCAAACTAAGTCACCTTTTTTATCTTCTTCTTGATCATCCAGGTCGTCTTGTTCTTCATGTTGAGAATCAACTTCTTGATCAATATCACCTTGGATAATTTCAACTCCATTGAGTTCATTAAAATTTGAATCCTCTTGATCTGGGCGACAACCAACTAAACTCAACGTCAAAACTAAAAATATTCCAAATTTCACAGCAAACTCCTTAGACAGGGATATTTTACTGTGTGGCAGACAATCAGCGAAACCTAATGGTCCTACTCGTTAAAAATTATAATATTTTCAAACACTTAAGCACTTTCAAAGTGCTTTTCTAAAGGATTGATCTGCCTAAAAACTGAGTCATTTTTGGGGTTGAACCACTCAAGTGAGCTACTATAATAGATATATGTATAAATTAATCTTTCTATTTTTCGCTATGGCGAACGCAAGTGCCGATACTCACCCAAATTTTTCAGTAATTGAAACTCACGACAATCTAAAAGTTGACATGAAATACAATACAACTGAGAACTTTACTTCTGAAAAAGTAGATGGTTACCACGCAAACAAATGCTTTTTATTAAAAGAGGCGGCTGAAAGACTTAAAAAGGTCGCAGCGGATTTGAAGCAACAAGGCTATGGTCTTTATCTTTTCGATTGTTATAGACCTCAAAAAGGTGTCGACCATTTTGTTCGATGGTCACAATCCCCCGTAAAGCCAGAAGCGAAAAAGAAGTACTATCCCGAGCTTCCAAAAACTAAGTTATTTAACCTAGGTTATATTGCAAAGAAATCAGGTCATTCCAGAGGCTCCACAGTAGACCTCTCTATTTACAAACTAGATAACAGTCCTATCGCACCTGTAGAGATGGGAACACCTTTTGATTTCTTCAGCCCACTTTCACATACAGCCAATGAGTCAATTTCCGAGAGAGCGAAAAATAATCGACTTATTTTAAAAAAAGCGATGGAAATGCATGGATTTGTGAACTACCGTCGTGAGTGGTGGCACTACTCTTTAAAGAACGAGCCAAATCCTAAAAAATATTATAATTTTGATGTGAAATGAAGATCGTAATTTTATTTTTTCTCATCATTAACTCAGTACAAGCTGACAGTATCAAGGTCTTAAACTTCAATACGATGTGCGACTTCTGTAAAGGTTCTAATCTTTTTAAATATGATGAGAGAATAAAGAGCTTGCGAAGAGTAATCGACAAGCACCAGCCTGATTTGATGAGCCTACAAGAAATTCGCACGCTATCTCAAGTTGAGAGATTAACTAAGAATTATCCAAGATATAAGATTATAGCAACCGACTCACTTTTGGTGAGCTATGCAGATCCCGCTATTGTTTATGATTCAGAAAAGTTAAAACTATTAGAGACTAAAAACTATTGGCTCGGTCCCAATAACGGTAAATTTAGTTTTGGATGGTCAACGGCTCTGCCACGCCAAATTCTAATAGCAAAATTCAAATCGAAAAATAAGGAGTTCTATTTTATCAGCTCTCACTTCGATAATTTAAGAAAAAATCTGAAAGGTGCATCTGAAGTATTGATCGATATCTTTCATCAATTTAAGCTCCCCACTCTATTTGCTGGAGATACAAATATCCCGATGGATATGCGGCTATATACTTCGCTAACTTCTGAAGTTACTGATGCCTTTGATCTAAAAGAAAATTTTAATGTCATGGGTGAGTATAAATCGGATAAAGATATTTGTTACCTTAAAAAAGGAAAGGTGTTTCCAACTTGTAGAGTTGAACATTTTCTTTTAAGCAAGGCCCATGATTGGAAAGTTAAGTCTTTCACCATTGATGCTAATAAGTATTACGAAGGTAAATTTCCTTCCGACCACAGACCCTATATTCTAGACGTCGAGATACCTTAAAGCCGATTTACGATCATAACTGTAAAGCTTGTCTGAGAAGTCATCCTCTTTGCTTCGTCGAAAGTTTTAATATCCCAAACCTGAGTCGTTTTTCCAATTTTAACGGGGGTTGCTATTCCTGTGATAACGCCGTTTCGAACTGGTCTTAAATGATTTGTAGTAATGCTTAAACCAACTGCGTGATGAGTGGTCGGGTTACATGTCATATTTGCAGCAATACTACCCAAAGTTTCGGCTAACACACAATTTGCTCCCCCATGAACAATTCCAAAAGGTTGCTTATTGCGTGAATCGGCAGGCATTGTTCCCGTCAGCGTTTCATCGCTCATTTCAGTGATTTCAATTCCACAATGCTCAACCATTGTATTTTTATTCTGTTGATTAATCTGATCAAGATTATAATCTGAAAACCATAAACTCATATTAACTCCCTGATATTTATCATAGAATGATACTCTGACTACATTAGAATAAAAGAAAAAAGGTCATTGATGAAATTAATAATTTCCCTACTATTTATTACCACCATAGCATACGCAAGCAATACCGCTCAGTTGATGCAACAAGCACTCAATTCTTTGGTGCAATTACTTCCTTTATCTAGCTCTGAGATGAAATTTACAGATCCTCAATTTGAAAAAGAAATAAAAAAACACCTGCTCGATTTAGAGAGCAATTTTTTAGCAGCAAAACATAGTAAAGAATTACATCGAAATACATTAGAGCCTAGTTATGAAACTATTCTTGAACAAATTGAAGAAGCCAAAATAAGTTTCAATTCTGATAATAAATACATAGCGAGAATGAAAATCAATCAGATTGGGCATCTTTGTCTTTCATGTCACACCCAGTTTCCCAATGATAAATTAAAGACGCAGATCACTAATCATAAACTTATCGATAAAGTTTTTAAGACAGATGCTTTCAACAGGGCCAATATCCAGTTTATCTTACGCGACTATCAGGATGCACTGGCCAGTTATGAAAAGGTAATAGCGAAAAGAATAATCTTAAATAATATCAAATCAAAATCTGATGATTCACTTCTCCCGCAAAATCAACTTTTCGATAAACGACTTTATCAATCCATTTTTAACTCGGTGCTTATCTACACTAAAATACAAAACGCCCCGAAAAAAGCGCAAGAGTTTATCAATAAACTGGATTCTCAATATCAACTACCTAAATATTTAATTAGTGAAATTAATAAATGGAACAAACAACTTAATTTTTGGCAGAAGGAAGTTAACTTCAAGAAAAAAATTAAATCAATGCACCAAGAATCAGTCTTAGATGGCTCACATGATATCGACCTCATGATGGTGAGTGGTGAGCTGACCAGAAATTATTATAGTAGTCCACGTAAGACCAAAGAGGGTGAAGTTTTATTTTGGTTGGCCATGGCCGAGTTTAGATTTGGAAAAAATATGTTTTTTTCTTTAGGAGATATCTACTTAAAGCAATGCATTCACCACTATCAAAAAACAAAAATGGCAAAAAAATGCTATGACGCTTTTGAAGAAGAAATCATCTTTAGAAATACAGGATCAAGCGGAGTATTCCTTCCAGAGGCCACAAAAAAAGAGCTAGATACTCTTAAAGCTCTTCTTTAAGTGCAAAGATCTCAAGCGGGGGTGATTGCACTCCCGAATTGGATCTTAAATCCCTCAGTGCAGTTCTTAGTCCCTCTTCAATAACTGGATGATAAAAAGGAAATGATAATACCTTATCCACAGTCAATTCTTGTTCAATCACCCAACTCAGAAGATGAGCGATGTGCTCGCAACTAGGTCCCATCATTTCGGCTCCAAGAATTTTACCTGTTTTATTTTCACCGTAGATTCGAAGAATACCCTTCTCTTTTAGCTTTACGATACTTCGACCTTGTCCTTCAAAACTGACTTGACCGATTTTAAAGTCAACACCCTCTGACTTCAATTGCTCAAAATTCTTACCAGCAAAAGCTATATTAGGATCACAGAAAGTAATCATTAAAGGAGTTCTGCGTTTAAATGATTGAATAGGGTTAACACTATTATAGCCTGCGATCTTTCCTTCATCGCTAGCCTCATGTAGGATCTGAAAGTCACCTGTATTATCGCCTGCTATAAAAATATGGGGAAATTCAACCAACTGAAAAGTATGAGGATTAAACTTAGGAATTCCATCGTTGGCTCCTAGAACCTGCCCATTAACACTTTCCCAACAAGGCTTTCTCCCTGTTGTAACCAATACCTTATCTACTTCTATCTCTCTATCATTGAGAGTTATCACCAATCCGCTTTCACTTTTTCTTACACTTTTTACGCCATCAAAATTTAGATCCATCTCTTCGCTAAGTTTACGACAGACATATTCATTCACTTCTGGGTCAGTTATCCCAGAGATATTTCTTCTACGAGCTATGCCGGTGACTTCGAGTCCCAGGCGATGCAATGATTGTCCCAATTCGATTCCGATAACTCCCAGTCCTAAGACTGCCCAACGCTTTGGTAGTTCTTCCATTTCAAAAAAAGAATCAGTGTCGATACAAAATTCTTTAAATTTTTCAAATTGAGGTGGATAGCTTGGCTTCGATCCGGTGGCCACAATTATTTTATCAGCGCTAATGACTTTATCTCCAACGACCAGAGTATGAGGATCTTTAAATCGTGCATAGCCCTTTAGAAAATTAGTGTCCATCCAGGACTGCATATCTCCTGTTACACCACGAACAAAACGATCACGTAATTTTCTCACATGCTTCATAACTTCTGAGGTGTTAACAGAAAGTTTTTCAGCACCGTGAATTCCTTGTTCTAGAAATTTTTCTCTGCGGTGAAAATCTTCCGCAGCCTGGATTAATACTTTTGAAGGCATGCACCCAACTCGAGCACATGTAGTACCTAAGGTTCCACCATCAACTACGAGGTAGTTTTGAGTCTTCTTTGCTACTTCTCGCCTCGCTGAAAGTCCTCCAGAACCGGCTCCAATTATCACTACATCGTATTTCATTTTACCTCGTGAACTAATTCAATATATTTTTTAAAATTCTTATTAAAATATCTCAATCGCTGTTTTGTCTTCAACTCATTAACTGCAAATTCCCAGTCTCTGGTTGAATACTTCCTGTATATACTCGTATCTATTTTGAAAATTTTTGAAAGTTTATCGCCTAAAGAAGTGTCGATAAAGACATATACAATGATTTCTCGAAAACGGTCCTTTTCTATTCCTTCAAGAGTTTTGTTATCGAGAATACTTTCAGCGGCTGCAAATTCATAGGCTCCATCGTAATTCATAAGCCTTGATATTAAGTCATAGTTGGCTTGGAAAATATTTTGAAACCTTAAACGGATATTTTTAAAAACAATCAATTTCTTTTTGTCTGCGTATATTTTTTCAGAAACACCTTTTCCTTTGAGGATCGTTTTACATAAATTTTCAATGAGTAAAGGTGTACACCCTACCTGGCTATTCTGTAAGTCAGAAAATATTTTTTGATAATCAACTTTATTTTCTTCTTTTTTCTTAACAGGAGCTTCAACTATTTTCTCTCCAGTATAGACTTTCTGTTTTACCTTTTTAATTGGTTGAAGTTTAACAGGTTGATCAGCGATTACTTTAGGTGCATTTTCCTCATTAAAGCCACCTGCTTCGAAGTAGAAATATCCACCCACGGCTAAAAGTACTGCAAATAGAATAGAATATTGTTTAAGCTCAGTTTTCTTCTTGAGCTCCATCTCTTCTCTTTTAACAGCCCTCTCACGCTGTCTTTTTATTTTTCGATCTTCCAAGAGTGCAGCACTTGAGAGCTTGGTTTTATAAATATCAATTTTCTGACTACGAGAATTTTCAGTCTCACTCTCTACCGCTTCATCAAGAGTTGAAACTTCATTTTCATCTTCAATTTTTACAGAAAATCCGCCAGGTAAAAGTAGTGGGGCAAAGTCGAAGTATTGTACCTCCACATTTTTATGCAGTTTCTCGTCGTTATACGAAACCCAGTTAGATAACGTTAAATCTTTAATAAAGAAGATTCCGTTTTTTCTAGAAATTTCTAAATGCTTTCTGGAAATATGATCACTTTGAAGGACTATATCACAATTTGAACCACGACCTAAGATAACTGCTTCTTGATCAAAATCGTATTCAAACTCATCAGGTCCATCATCTGAAATTACAACTCTCATACAAACAGCTGATCAATCCTTTTGGCAAGATCGTAATCTTTCTCAGTCAAAGTATTTCCGCTATCATGAGTTGTAATGTTAATCACACATTTATTGAAGCTAACTTCCATATCAGGATGATGCATAATCGTATTAGCTTCCCAAGCGACGGCATTTACAAACGACATTGTTTTTAGAAAGCCTTTAAATTCAAAAACTCTCCTTAACTTTGTTCCTTCAATGACTTTCCAATTCTCGTCTAAATTATCTAGCATTTCATTGCTCCCATACTATCTTCATCAATAATTTCTTTTTCTTTGGGTGGGTATTTAGGAGGGTAATCACCTAAACGCTTCGACTCTTCGAGAAGAGCTGGAATGTCTTTATCAAAGATTTTAAACAAATCATCAAAGTCGTTAATTAAAAAATATAAAGGTTGCATTATATCTATTCGATATGGAGTTCTCAAAACTTCGAGAGCGTCAAACGGAACAATTTCTGGTTCTCCAGACAAGCAGTACTGAGTCTCACCAATTGAAGATAAGATTCCCCCACCGTAGGCTTTAATTCCATCGGAGGTTTTTATAAGTCCAAACTCAATGGTAAACCAGAACAATCTAAATAGTCTTCGCCTATCTTTTGGCTCAATTTCCAACGCAAGCTTTCCAAATTGCTCCATAAAGTTAGCATAAGCTTTATTAGTTAAAAGTGGTGTATGCCCATAAATCTCGTGAAAGATATCAGGCTCTTGAAGATAATCCATCTCTTCAGGAAGACGAATAAAAGTCGCTGCTGGAAACCTTTTATTTGCGAGAAGAGAGAAAAATTCTTTCGGTTGAATAATAGCAGGTACAGGTGCCACGCCCCACCCCGTGTACTCTTCAAGCTTTGCATTTATATCCGGAATTTGAGGAATTTCAGATTCTTTAAAATTTAAAATATCAATTCCTTGAATAAACTCGTCACATGCACGCCCTTTGATTATCTCTTTCTGGCGATTAACAAGTTTTCCCCAAGTATCTACTTCGACATTAGACCACTCAACATAGCCTTTTTCGTCTACTGGATTTGAAACATATGTATGACCTTTCATAACGGTGCTCTCCAAGGTATAATTATACAAAACTATACTACAATTTGTTATGCATAAGCTCAAATCAGACTATATTAAGTTAACTTCTACAAACAGAATTTTTTGCTGTGCAAAGCCTGTCATCGGACTTACTGGAGGAATTGCTACTGGCAAGTCTAGTGCGTCAAACTTCTTTCGCTCTAAAGGTATTCCATTAATTGATGCAGATCAGTTAATACATCAAATTTATGCAAAACCGCAGACAATTGAGTTTATCAGTCAAACGATTCCAGAAGTAATAAGTGGCGGTAAAATTGATTTCAAAGAGCTACGCATCCACTTCTTCAACGATGCTAACCTGAAAGAGAAAATAGTACATTATTTATTCTCTCATCTACCGAATGAATTTAATCAAGAACTCGCAAAGTATGATGATTCAAAGTTCGAGTATTTTATCTATGATGTCCCCCTATTATTTGAGCGGGGGATTCAAAATAAAATTGATATCAATCTGTTAATTTATGCTTCCGCAGCCACCCAAATTGAGCGGGTAATGAAAAGAGACGGAAATACAGAAGACCTAGCCAAAAACATACTGTCTCACCAATTGGATATTGAAAAGAAGCGAGAGCTTTCGGATTTCGTGATTGAAAACACTAAAGATTTTAAATACTTAGAAAACCAACTTGCAAATTTCATCACGGCGGTTACCCTAAGTTGAATTCAGGTATTTATTACAGTAAGCATTTGAAATTAGGTAGTTCAGTGCTAGTTAAGTTTTATGAAGGGCCTAGTTCTACTCCTATTTTCACTTAAATCTTTTGCCTTCTGGCATATAGAACAATCCGGTCATTCAAAGACGTCCCCTCTCCTGCCGGACTCGGCCAAACCAGTTATTATCGCCATTATTGATAGTGGATTTGGTTTAAGTCATCCCTTAATTCAAAACAAACTTTGGCTCAACCAAAAGGAGATTCCAAACAATGGGATTGATGACGACTACAACGGATATATAGACGATATTGTGGGGTGGAATTTTTTGGGTTCTAGAAGTGGTAGTGCAGAGTTCGACTTAAGCCGCGGGGAAATCAAAATATCAAAACAGAATTTAGAGGATCAGGTCTATTTCGATTCTCTAGAAATAGTTCGTGAGTTTAACTCTCTATTTAACCAATCAGGATTAAATCGCAAAGAGAGCAGGGCCCTAGATTCTTTAATGAGAAATATAAATGAAAAACTTAAAAGAGCGAATCAACTTTTAAACGAATATAAAAAAGAAAAAAAGGCTTATGAGCTTGCAGCAAAATTATTAAATTTAGATCTAGATAGTTTGAGCTACCAACAACTCACCAGCATTAACTCTGACTTACTTAAAGAGACCGAAAAAGCGGCCCTCAAATTTTTAACTGATAACTATGGCCTGGGACAAACCTATTCTTTTATTTTAGAAGAAATTGAATTGTTCTCCATTCAAATTGATTATCACTACAATATCAATCTAAACGAGCGTGAAAAAATAATTGCAGATAATCCTGAAAAACTTATTGAAAAGGGCTATGGAAATAATGATGTTCAAACCAACTGCTCTGCTCACGGGACAAGTGTCGCTACAGTTTTAGCTCAGGCGACTCAACACCCTAATATTTCCTTGATGTTATTGAGGTCTTTGCCCAATGGAGATGAGAGAGATAAAGATGTGATCAACTCAATTTATTACGCTGTCGATAATGGAGCCGATATCATTAATATTAGCTTCGGAAAATACTCCTCCCCGAACGCAAAAGAAGTTTATGAAGCGATGGAATATGCACAAACTCATGGGGTCACCATCGTTCTTGCAGCAGGAAACGATTACCTAAATATTGACCACAAAACGAGCTTTCCAAGCCCAAAATACGGTAGCGAAAAACTAGAAAATACTTTAATGGTTGGCTCACATAGCAGGTACCTAAGAAAATCTTCCTTTAGTAATTACGGAGAACTTAGCGTTGATATTTACGCTCCAGGAGAAAACATCTCAATTCCCGACAAGAATAGTAGGGATGTAATTTACAATGGAACCTCTTACGCCGCTCCCCTCGTTAGTGCAGCCATAGCGAAACTGAAATTAATTAGCCCAGACATAAATATTTATGAATCCAAAAGTGTTTTGCTAGAGGGCTCATACCTGATCGGAGATAAAATCCAAGCATTGGATATTCACCAAAGTCTAAATTTGTTAAAAAAATAGATTTTTTTAACTTAACGACAAGAATTGACACTCCGCAATCTGTTAGAATACCACAAACATTTTTAAAAAGGATTTGAAGTGGAAAAGAGCAAGAAGCAAGCTGCCCTAGACTATCATTCACAGGGACGCCCTGGAAAAATAGAAATTCGTTCAACTAAACCATGTGTGACATCAAGAGAATTATCACTAGCCTACTCTCCCGGAGTTGCAGAGCCTTGTCTAGAAATAGCAGACAACCCAGATGACGTATTTAAATATACCGCCAAAGGAAACCTTGTTGGTGTTGTCAGTAACGGTACTGCTGTTTTAGGCCTTGGGAATATTGGACCTCTAGCAAGTAAACCAGTTATGGAAGGTAAAGGTGTTCTCTTTAAGCGCTTCGCTGATGTTGATGTTTTCGATATAGAGTTAAATGCAAAAACAGTGGATGAAATGGTTCAAGCAGTAAAAGCGTTAGAGCCAACTTTTGGTGGAATTAACCTAGAAGATATTAAAGCTCCAGAATGTTTTGAAGTTGAAGAAAGATTACAAGAGATCATGGATATTCCAGTGTTTCATGACGACCAACATGGAACGGCGATTATCGCAAGTGCTGGATTCGTAAATGCGATCGAACTTACTGGTAGAAAATTTGCTGATGTAAAGGTTGTTTTCAGTGGTGCAGGAGCTGCATCGATGGCGATCGCGAAGTTATTCTTTAAACTCGGAATAAAACCAGAAAACCTTCTTATGACCGATTCAAAAGGTGTCATCTACCATGGCCGTACAGAAGGAATGAATAAATATAAGGAGCAATTTGCTGTTAAGACTGATGCAAGAACTCTTGCAGATGCCCTTAAAGGTGCCGATGCATTTATGGGATGTTCAGCGAAAGGAGTTATGACAAAAGATATGGTGGCATCAATGGCCAAAAACCCTATCATTTTTGCTATGGCAAACCCTGACCCAGAAATTACTCCAGAAGAGGTTGCTGAAGTGAGAGACGACGCTATTATGGCCACGGGGAGAACTGACTACCCTAACCAAGTCAATAATGTTTTAGGTTTCCCATTTATTTTCCGTGGAGCTCTCGATGTTCGTGCAAGAAAAATTAATGAAGAAATGAAACTTGCTGCTGTTCACGCGCTTGCAGACCTAGCAAAAGAAGAAGTTCCAGAAAGTGTTAAAATGGCATACGGTGGAAAAGAATTTACTTTTGGAAAAGAATATTTAATTCCAAAGCCATTTGATAAAAGAGTTTTAACCAGAGTTTCTTCTGCAGTTGCTAAAGCCGCTTGTGATACTGGAGTTGCCAGAAAAGTTATCACTGACTTTAAACAATACTCATTAGAACTAGAAGCGAGGCTTGGTCAATCTGCCGAGTTTATGCGTTTTATTAGATCAAGACTTAAATCAGCTCAATCGAAAAAGAGAATCGTGTTCACAGAAGGAACCAATACTAGAATCCTTCGTGCAGTAAATATTCTAATTGACGAAGGAAGAGTAACTCCAGTTCTACTAGGAGTAAAAGAGACAATCCATGCAAAAATGGAAAAGCTAGGGTTAAGTCACCTTATTGATAATGTCGAAATTATTCGTTCCTCAGAATCAGAAAACTTCAAAGACTATTATTTCTCCTACCACGAAGAGAGACAGAGAAAGGGTGCTTCACTCTCTCTTTCTGAAGATCTTTTAAAGCGTGGGAACTACTTTGGTTCTATGATGGTTAAAAAAGGTCATGCAGACGGCATGATTACGGGAACAACTCAAAACTACCCTGATTGTTTCAGACCAATGATGAGAGTTTTAGGCTCAAGCCTTGATGGAAAAGCTTGTGGTATTATTATCCTGGTATTCCAAAATAGAATTATTTTTTTAGCTGACTGTACTGTTCATGTGAATCCTAGTTCGGAGGAGCTAGCGGAAATAGCTGAACACACAGCAAATTTATACAGAAAACTGCTTCAGAAAGAACCATCGATTGCATTCCTTAGTTACTCAAACTTTGGATCAAATGCGACAGATGACACATTAAAAGTTCAAAAGGCAGTTCGCATTGCAAAACAGAAAATGCCAACAGTAAAACTTGATGGTGAAATGCAAGCAGATGTTGCTGTTAATAACGAAATTCTTAAAAATCTTTTCTCTTTTTCTGAACTAGATAAAGCAGCTGATATTTTAGTTTTTCCTGACCTGCAATCAGCCAATATTAGTTACAAACTAATCACCCAGCTAAGTGAGTGTACAGCAATTGGACCAATTATTGCTCCATCTAATTATGCTGCAAACATCGTACAAAGAACTTCAAGTGTAGACGAGATTATCAACATGACTCATATCACAGCATTACTTAGTGACTTGGGAAAAAAGGAAAACTAATGAAAAAAAATATCATTGCAACAGACTTAGCACCGGCAGCAGTTGGGACCTACTCTCAAGGAGTTGAATACAATGGAGTGTACTACTTCTCAGGTCAAATTGGGATTAACCCACAAACAAATGAGATGTCTAAGGACTTCAACGAGCAACTAGATCAGATTATGAAAAATATTGATGGGTTGCTTGAGCATTGTAAAATCACAAGAGAACATATCCTTAAGACGACTATCTTCTTAACTGACCTAGGGATGTTTTCACACGTCAACGATGCTTACGTTAAATACTTCTCAGAGCCATACCCAGCAAGAAGTTGCGTTGAAGTGCCAGCACTTCCGAAGGGCGCACTCGTTGAAATTGAAGTTATTGCAGCTAAAGGATAATTTTGTTTACTAAGAAGTATATATTCGAAACAAAAAAAACTCGTTCTCGAAGAATCCTGCAGACTTTCATGTTTTTGATTGTCTGCGGGTTTACTTCATTTATACTTCTCTGTGTTTATCTACCTACTTTCGCGAAAGAGCAAAGTAATCTTTCTCAACAGGTATTCTTCCAAAAATCTCCGGATGTAATTGCTGTCTTTACGGGAGATACTGGAAGACTAGACTACACCTTTAAAAAAGCCGAAAAACATCCTTCTGCAAATATCTTTATCACAGGAGTGTTTGCTAAAAATAACCTCGAAATTTTGCTCAAAAAACAAGGAAACAATATTTCGGTTGATGACTACCTAGAACAGCAGAGTCATCATATTGAAATCGAGTACCTCGCAAGAAACACGGTAGAAAATGGTCTCGCGACTTTAAACTACTTGAGTAAACTCAACCTCCCAAAACCAAAAGTTCTGATCATTTCTAGTGACTACCACATTTTTAGAATAGATCGAATTATGCAAGCTCTAAAAGATGATGGTTCTAATGTTGATTTTTACTTTGAAAGCATTCCAAGCGACTATACTAAAATGCATAACATTCAAAAGCTGATTAAAGAGGTATACAAATTTTTTAAAACTTCAACCTTTCTTCTTTTCTGGGAAAGGGATTAATTCGAAACACCAGCAGACTCCAATAACTTACAATCAGTTCCTGAAAGACTAATAATATTCGTGTTATGCCCGCGAGAGCTATAGGCATCTTCATCAACCTCAACTGTACAAACTGGAAAGCTTGAAGAGTCGAGATCATCGAAATCACAGTAATCATTCTGATCATCGTTTCCATTATCACATTCATCTTCATCAGTCACTTCGGTGATCGTGATATTACTTTCTTTTGTGGTTGCTTCGTCTCCATCTTCGAGAACATATTCATATGATTTTTTTCCATTATAAAAATAGAAAAATAGTGGATAGTTTTTTGAGACAGTTAACTCCTTCGTCACATATTTATATGCTTCCGGATCATCATCGTCGTCATCATCGTCATCAGACTCAAGAATTGTTTCTAAATCCCAAGTAAAACTCATCTGAGTAGAGCTGTTAAGGCCAGAAGTAGCGAAATAATCTTCATAATCATCATTACATGCAATCGTCTGAAATACATCAACTAACTTCTCATGATCTGATTCTTCGAAGGTCACAATTTTTCTGTAGTCATCATCAGCTGATGAGAAAATAATTTCCATATCTTGGCTATTTATTGCATTGATCTTGGCATAAATAACAACACCCTCATTGTCATCTTGCTTAATTTTAAAAATATCACCCACACTAAAATTGGAGTCATCAAACTCTGCGGCGTCATCAAATTCACCAAAAATAGCAGCATCAGTAATACACTCTGACAATGCTAACTCTTGCGCCCATTCATACTCATCATCATCTTCATCAAAAAGATATTTCTCCGTCACCTTATCGCAGCTTGAAAATATACCCACAAGTAATAATAAAAAGAGATTTAGAGCCTTCAAAATAAATACCCCATTCCGACTGTCGCAGAATAAACCTGATCAATTTCATCGATATCGTCCGATTTGATGGTGCTATCAAGGCTTTCTGTTACAGCTGATTCGTGCAGTTTACTCTCGCCTTCCAATTCTATTTCCTGCTTTGCGATAGCATAACCAGTAATTTTGAAATAAGAAATTAATCCATTGAAAGCAATAATGTTTACACCCAAAGATGCTTTACTGTAGAGAAAGTCCTCTTGTGAGCGAACATAATATTTTTCACTACCGTTGGTTTCATTAGGAAGTGCTTTCCTTGCGTAATCTTTTTCAATATTGGCCCTACCAGCTCCCATTCCAAATTCAGCGAACGGCTGAATATCAAACGTCGGATTATCAAAGAGATAATTTAGAGATATTGAAGCTTCATAGGTTTGCAATTGAGAATCGATCCGAGTGTTTGAAACATCCACATCTACATCTTGGGCGGCAATACCGACTTCTTTGTTGATCGACTTATAATAATTTCCTGATAGGAGGAAAGTTGAAGAAATTCCTGCTCCGAGATAAAACTCTCTCCCTACAGCAATATTTAATCCGTAAATTCCAGTAGTGTCTTTTGCTGTTGTCTCGTCATGCTCTCCCTTGAAAGCAGGTAATGACATTGGGTAATCGATATATTGAAAACCTGAGCGCAGGGTCCACTTACTCTCGCCAGTTTTTTCTGCTGCAAAATTCTTATCCCCAAATTCAAGGAATTCATCAGCAGCAATTACAGGAACAGAAAATAAGGATAAAAGAAGTAATAATCTCACTTAAAGATTTTTTCAAAGTGATGCTTCGCTGTCAACATCCGGCTTCTCTTTAAGTTCGCGATCCAAAAGGAGGTACCAATTATTTTCGCCACTTAGCTTTTTTGAAGCCAATTTTGAGTTAGAATTCAAATTTTTGGTCATATATTCGTAAAGCTTTTCAGGATCAGGGAAACTAAAACTTACAACTTGTCCAGAATAGCTACCATCTAAAGGATAATCGTTCAGCAAAAGCGCTGAAAGTTCAACTTTCTTTTCATGTTTAGGGTTACCAACAATTGGTTCAGGAACGGCGATGGTTTGAAGCATCTGCTGGGATACCTCGGATAATTCGGCTCTGCTTAGCACAGTTTGAACAAAAGGCGCACAACCGGCTCCTTGAAATTTATTTGCACTTGCTCCAAAGCCATATATATTTCCAGCTGCAGGAGTATTCTGAGTTTTACGAATATACTCTCGTATAAAAAGGTATGAACTCAAACATTGCTCACGATTAACTTTAAAGCTTACAATATTAAGGTTTCCTCGACTCTCTTGACGATCAAATTTCACCTTCATCTCAGCTAAACTATTCAATCTACCAGGGACAGTAACTAAAGGTAGTTCTTGATATTGTTCTGGTGAGTTGAGGATAGAAAAACCATACCCTTCACGAATTTTCGTCTGAAAATCCATTAAATCTTCCACTGCTTGTCCAGAAAACAAGCGAACCTTGTTTTCACCAATAGTACAATTCACTTCAGTCGTGACATGTCCGATAGTGCTTTTAGTTTTAGGGAACCAATATTTATTTTTAAATATACTCCAAAGAAGACTCCTAGAACTCGACCAATCCAGTGGGTAAGTAGATCTGATAATTTGTACGGTAATAGTATTATCAAGTTTGCGAAAATTCTCCTCTGCAAACTGTTCATAATCAAAAGACAGCGCTTGAAAGCTTATCAAGACGGAAAAGAATCCAATAATAAACTTCATCCTACGCCCTAGTAACTGAAATAATTTCTTCCATTGCCTCTATTATAGAAACAACCTTCAGAAATTCGGAATAGTCTTTGACTTCGATCTCAAACAAAAAGCTCCCTTTCATATCTGGAAGTGACTTGGCAATCGCCGATTTAATATTGATCGAGTGGCTATGAATATTATTTGAAATTCGCGACAAAATACCAGGCTTATCATGAGTGATAACTCTAATACTAACGGGATGTCTAAAAGCGTAAGCAGGGTTCCAATGAACGTCTACTTTTCTCGTTTCTTCAATTTCGTGAACTCGCTGACAAGCTTGAGTGTGAATAGTAATCCCACGACCTCTTGTGATAAACCCCGTGATCGGATCTCCAGGGATCGGATTACAACATTTCCCCATTCGCACCATGATATCGTCTAAACCATCCACGACAACAGCATTATCTCGATGAGCTGTTTTCTTTGCCGTGTTAGCAATTTTCTTCGCGAGAGTATCAAGCTCTTTTGTCTTTTTCTTTTTTTCTTCCTCTTCATTTTGATTATAGTCAATTGATGGAAGTGCTTCTAAAATCTGACCGACATTAAAGCGTCCTGCGCCTAAGTGCAGGTAAAGCTCTTCAAGGTTTTTTAAATTGAGAGTATCAAATATCTTGTTAAATTCTTTTTTCTTTTCAAGAGTTTTTGTATTGGTACCGTATTCCTTGAGAGCACGATCTAAGATCTCCTCTCCTACTTCACGGTTTTTATCTCTTTCTATTTTTAAGAGATGCTGCTTGATCTTAGTTCTTGCACGACTCGTTTTAACGATTTTCAGCCAGTCTTTACTTGGTGTTTGATTCTTACTCGTTAGAACCTCAACCGTATCTCCAGACTTTAGGCGGTACTTTAATGGTACCATCTTGCCGTTTACTTTCCCCCCCACGCAGCGATTCCCTACATCCGTATGAACAGCGTAAGCAAAATCAAGTGGAGTTGCCCCATGACGGAGCTCTTTTACATCACCAGTTGGAGTGAAGACAAAAATCCCACCAATATCCAAGTCTGCCTTAACGACGTCCATAAACTCGGAAGAACCTTTGATGTCACGGTTATACTCCATCAACTCTTCCACCCACTTAAGGTTTCGAGGTGACTTTCCTTCTTTATATAACCAATGTGCCGCAACCCCAGTTTCTGCAATTTCATGCATCTCATGAGTTCTAATTTGAATCTCGATTCTTTCTGCTGCAGGACCGATGACAGTAGTGTGCAAACTTTGATAATTGTTCACTTTTGGGATGGCAATATAGTCTTTAAACCTTCCAGGAACTGGAGTAAATGATGAGTGAATTACCCCCAAACATTTATAACAATCGGTTATATTATCTACCATTATTCTAAAGGCTAGAAGGTCTTGAATTTGGTCAAAGTCCACACCTCTATTCTGCATCTTTTTATAGATAGAATAGAAATGTTTTGGCCTTCCATAGACCTCACTTTTTACCGAGTATTCAGATAGCTTTTCCTCAATAGTTGAAACTGCATCTTTGATATAAGATTCCCTATCAGATTTCTTCATCGCCACTTTTTCAGCTAGACGATAATAAACCTCAGGGTGAAGAAACCTCAAACATAAATCCTCTAACTCACTCTTTACCGAGTTAATCCCCAAGCGGCTGGCCAGAGGAACATAAATATCTAATGTTTCTTGTGCTTTTTTAACCTGCTTCTCTTTAGAAACATATTGCAAGGTCAACATATTATGCATTCTGTCCGCTAGTTTTACGATGATGACACGAATGTCTTTTGCCATCGCGATAACCATCTTACGAAAGTTCTCCGCTTGCGATTCTTCTTTGGTTTTAAATTTAATTTTTGAAATTTTGGTACAGCCAACAACGATATTACAAACATCCTCTCCAAAGAGGTCCTTGATCTCTTCCTCGCTAACATCACAGTCTTCAACAACATCATGAAGAAGGCCACCAATAATGGATTGCATATCCATTTTGAGTTTAATCAAAGTAGCAGCGACATTCATTGGATGGATAATATAAGGCTCACCAGAACTTCTCTTTTGAGGACGGTGGTGCCTCTCAGCGAAATGATAGGCTTTAACAAATAAATCGAGGTCTTCATCCGGCATGGCGGACTTCACACGGCGACTGAGTTCCTCAATCGTTAAATCTCCTTCGTGTGAAAAATCTAGGCTAGAAAAAATAACTATCTCCCTTCAATTATGCCGACCACTATTTCTTTTAAGGCCTGGTAAGCTTTTTCAATATCGTCATTTACTATATTATAATCGAAATCATTTTTTCGTGCTAACTCTCTTTTTGCATTATGGAGTCGAATTTCAAT
Source organism: Bacteriovoracaceae bacterium (assembly GCA_964231135.1). Taxonomy (GTDB): domain Bacteria; phylum Bdellovibrionota; class Bacteriovoracia; order Bacteriovoracales; family Bacteriovoracaceae. Next base: position 11,647 of record CAXRIU010000007.1, on the reverse strand, counting down.
GACACCGGTAGAGTCTGTGTTTCTATTGCGAAGCCTAACTTCAAGTTCTTCTACACTCGGAGGCTCAATAAAGATAATTTTTGCCTTGTCTCCGTAGAGATACTTCATGGAATCACAACCTTGAACGTCCAGGTCAAATAGAAGGTTTTCCCCTTCAGCTAATCCCTGATCGACAATCGATTTTCTAGTTCCATAATAATTATTATGAACAGCAGCCCATTCAATAAACTCATTAGCTTCAATATAATTTTCAAAACTATCTCTATCAATGAAGTGATAATCGACGCCATCAACTTCACCCTCTCTCATCGGTCTCGTTGTACAAGAAACCGACCATTTTAAGCTCGGAACTTCTTTTTTCAACCTATTCAAAAGAGTCGACTTCCCAGTTCCAGAAGGGGCAACTATAACAATGATTTTTCCTTCTTGCATACTAGCCTACTGCAGGTTAAGGGCCTGCTCCCTAATTTTTTCAAGTTGAACTTTCATCTGAACTACACATTCAGAAATATTTTGATGACCTGATTTTGAACCTATCGTATTCGTTTCGCGGTTTAATTCTTGAACAAGAAAGTCTATTTGTCTTCCAACGTCTCCAGCTGAACTTAGAATTTTATCTAATTTTTTAAGGTGAATTTCAATTCGATTTAACTCTTCATCAATATCAAGTTTTTCAAGATAGTAAATTACTTCTTGTAAAAAACGAGGTTCATCAACTTGGATATTATCTAAAGTATCAAATCGCTTTATCAGTTTTTCTTTTACCTGTTCTTGATAATCATTTTTTTGAACTTTAACTTTTTCGAGGAACTCACCATAAATAACTCTATGCTCTTTAAGTTTTTCGATTAATTTAGCGCCCTCTTCTGCTCGACTAGCAACTAAATTATCTAAAGCGCCATCAAAGTTCGCAAGCAATAACTCTCGAAGTTCTTCATCTCTATTGCCATCTTCAGAGTAAAAGTCGCCTCTTAAAAATTCAGTTGGCTGAACATGTAGGGGAACGCCTTGTTTATCTGCAATAGTCTTAATTTTTTGCAAGTAAGCATTAACTTTTTCGATGTCTAAATCAGCGACATCTTTTTGCTCACTCGATTTTTTATAATTGACGTAAATATCAAAACTACCTCGAGAAAATTTCGCTTCGAGTTTTTTCTTCAGCTCTATTTCTATAGCGTTAAAAACACTACCCATCTTAAAACGAAAGTCTTTATATCGATTGTTCACAGTTTTAAGTTCGATCGTTAAAGAATAATTGTCATTCTCGGCTTCAGTTCTACCAAAGCCAGTCATAGATTGAATCATTATGCTTCACCTTCAATGATTGTGATATTTCCCATTTCTCTAAATTTCTTAAATCTGTTTTCCAGAAGTTTATCTTCGGTTAGCTCTTCAAGTTCTTTTAGATCTTTTAAAACTTGCTTTTTAAGATTATCTGCTGTCGCTTCAAAATCTCTATGGGCTCCCCCAGTAGGCTCTTTAATTATTGAGTCAATAATCTGTAGTTCTTTTGCCTTTAGCGGATCAAGCTTTAAAGAGTTTGCCGCTTGCTCAGCCCTTTTTGGGTCAGACCATAAAATTGAGGCACAAGACTCTGGAGAAATAACTGAATAAACAGAGTACTCTAGCATATGGACTCTATCTGCAATAGCAATTCCTAATGCCCCACCAGAACCACCTTCACCAATAACAACGGCCACGATAGGAACTTTTATATCAAACATTTCTTGAATATTTTCTGCGATAGCCTGCGCTTGCCCACGCTCTTCAGCTCCAATCCCTGGGTAAGCACCCGGAGTATCCACAAGACAAAGAACTGGAATATTAAACTGTTCCGCAAGCCTCATCAATCTAAGTGCTTTTCTATAACCCTCAGGTCTGGCCATTCCAAAATTATGCTTAATTTTATCTTGAGTTTTTCTACCTTTTTCAATTCCAACTACGGCAACTTTCTTTCCATCTAAATATCCAAAGCCAGCTACCATCGCTGGGTCTTCACTGAATCTTCTATCCCCATGGATTTCATGAAAATTTTCAAGAATATGATTTATATAATCTAGAGTATGAGGACGTTTAGGGTGACGTGAAAGTTGAACTCGCTCCCAAGGAGTTAAGTTGTCATAGATTTCTTTGAGAAGATCATCGACTTTATTTTGAAGAGCACTAATTTCTTTATTAATATCAAGACCAGATCTAGAGTTTGCTTCTTTAAGTTCTTTAATCTGGTTTTCTAATTCGTGAACCGGTTTTTCGAAATCAAGAGTGTATTCCATAAGTGTATCCTATTAAAATTAAATATAAGTAGGAATTTACACTCTTTTGACTGGTTTGATAACCTATCTTTGTTCAGTTTCCCATCCAGCAACTTCACCATTTTCAAAATAAATCATGCGCTTAGTCGATCCATGTGAGTATATCCAGCGCTCATTTTGTTCTGAAGGGTCTCCAGCAAACTCTTTAAACATAGGCTGCCCCCATGAGCTACTGATATCATTCTTCTTCATACCAAGACTTATATTCGAAGGAGCAGATGCTCTCACTGCATAACCATTTGAAATCGAAGGGTTTTTCCCGCTTAATCCACGAGATTGAAGATAGGATCTTTTCGATCTAGGGTCTAGTCGTAAAAAATAGATCCTTTCACTGAGTGAGCCTAACTCATCACGGTAACGAAGATAGCTATTATACTCTTGATCATTAAGCTGATTTTCGAGGTAATACAATTCTCGTTTGAGGCTTTGCTGATAGATCACCTCTTCTCTTGTTCTCGCCGTTGCAGGCGTTCTTGAGTTGATTTCACTCCAACTTCTATGGTCTCGACCTTCGTCGCCGGCCACCACCATGAAATCTCTATTGGCCATAAAAGCAGGTTCCTCCATATATTGTAATTCGCCATAGCCCATTTCTCGCGCGAAATCTCTACGCTCGAACATACTACAACTACTTAAAATTATAAGGATAAAAACTGAAATTAGGTACTTCATAGCTCCTCCATCCTGGCCTAGCACTCACCTACTTATCGAATGGATCTGGTCTAAAGCTTAATATCTATGGGCAAATAGGAAATTTTGACCACGAACCGACTAAAAAGCTAAAGTACTCGGCTTAATTTTCCGATAAAATAAGTAGGAAATTATTATGTTGGATAAATTTGCAATTATTGAAGAAAAATTGAATTGGGTGCTGAGCAAGCTTTTACAGTTTGCCCTTAAACTCATCATCAAAATTGTACCGACACCAATCCAAACGGTTTGGCTCAAATTTATACGGTATATAAAAAGGGTCATTCACAACACGAGAGCCGTTGTTAACAGCTTCTTTGTGAACTCTGTGCTATTTATTTCTGAAAAATCTGTGGACTTCAAGTTAAAAAGAAAAGAGATTGCAAGCAAAGTAGAGGAAACTAAAAAATTCGGTGATCGGCTTAAAGCTTTTTTTAAGGGAACTCCTATTGCCATAACTAGAAAGTTTTTGACCGATCAAAAACTTGCAATAAAAACTTTCATTAAAAACCACTTCAATCAAGAAAAATTCGATAAATTTGCACCAAGATTTTTGGTCGTGAGCTTATTAGGTCTAGGAATTTTTAGCGTTGTAAAGGTGTCTCATAATATTTATCGTCAAGAAAATCCCTACAGAAAACCTGCAAGTATTCAAGTGTATGATGAAAAGCCTAAGTATCATTTTTTTCAACAACAAACAGTAAAAATCCAAAATATCAAAGTTCCGCTGCAGGCGACAAGAGTTGGTAAGATGGACAGTCTTACTATCGATTTTAGTGTAAGAACTTCTACCCGTTTTGCTAGTTATTTTATTAGTGAAAATGAACATAAGTTGAAAGACTACTTCTTTACCGCAGTTGAACCAATTGTTTCTGATTTTGCTTTGGACGAAGACGGTAAAGAAGTACTTAAGGAAAAGATTCAAAAAGAAATACAACGTTTTCTCGATAAAGAGAAAGTACGTGGTGAAGTTCTTGAAGTTCATCTTCTCTACGTAATCGGCTCATAAAAACTATCAAACGACTTTATTGAATTACGCAAGCTTCGACTTGAGATTCCAAGCACAGCAGCAGACCGGGAAATATTTTTATCCATCTCGAAGTAGATCTTTTTCATATAGGCAATTTTCACTTGGTGAAGCGTTGGTTTTACTTCAGTGTTTTCGAATGACTCCAGTTCCGAACTCTGCTCGATTAAAACCTCATCCATCTCATCGAAGTCGAGAAAGCCTCTTTTACTCATCACTCGTTTTGTTTCAAGATGACCTTGCAGTTGACGATAATTTCCAGGCCATGGCAGAGTTTTGTAGAAGTCTATTAGTCGTTTTGATATCTTGATATGCTTTTCCAAAGCATATTCTTCGCAAAAAGACTCTATCCTTGCTGTGTCATCCCTTAGTGATTTAATGTGAAAACTTGCACCAGCATTAAGTCGATAGAAAAAGTCTTGCCTCATCTCTTTATTTTTAACAACATCGATAAGCTTTCTCCCCGATGCAAATATGAGCCTCACATTTAAGGGGATTGAACTGGTACTACCAACCGGAGTGATAATCTGGTTATCGAGAAAGAGAAGTAGTTTTGTTTGAATCTCTAGAGGAAGAGAATCTATTTCATCCAAAAATAAGGTACCATGATCTGCTTGCTTAAGAACTCCGCATTTATCAGTATGTGCACCAGTAAAAGAACCTTTTACATGTCCAAACAATTCAGACTCAATAAGATTTTTAGAAATGGCACTCAGATTAACTTGTACGAATTTCCCACAGCGATTGGAAAGCTTATGAATAGACTTTGCCATACTCGACTTTCCAACTCCAGTCTCTCCCTGCAGAAGAAGAGGTAAATTGGATTGAATTAATCTATCATCAATCAAGTCTTTTGAATTCTCCTCTTTCACACCTGAATCAAAAAAAATTTGGTTATAGCCAATCTCTAAAATATCTCCTTTTTCTATAAAACTACCCATATGAAAGGATCCATTCAGCTTAAAGGCACAACCCTCCTGAACTTCAAGATAAAAGCGTTTTTTCTTACTGGAGTTAACTGAAAGGACATCTTTGATCGAGAGTTTTACCTTGAACCGCTCTGATCTCATTTCTGGTAGCAAAGCAAAGCATCCTTGCAACATTTCAGATTCAAAATGTCGCGAGATGAAATAGAAGTTTGTTCTATTGATTTTAAAACTCTTTCTACGAGCATTTACAGGTGCAATTCTTACCTCATCTCCCATTTGAAAACCATTATCATCTAACCTATTAGTTAACTCTTGCTGCTCAATCATATATTTTCTCCCTTTTAAAAGTCTGAACAGCTGCTTAGTAAGCAAATTACCCAACTTGCTCCAGCGAAGCTAAATATCTGATTTTAAAAATTTCATTGCCGAACAAAGTGAAAAACGATACATGCTGTGTATGGAAATCATTAAAGGATCAGCAAAATTCATTTTAGGCTTTGATAAGCTAGAGCAAATCGAAAATTGGTGGGCTGAAAACCCGACCGCACCAGGAATTGCAATGGTTGGTCGCTCTAATGTGGGTAAATCAACTCTTATCAATGCTCTATTTGGTAACAAAACTGCAAAGACCTCTAAGACTCCTGGACGGACTCAAAAAATCAATATTTTTAAATTTGAAATTAAAGGCCTTGAGGGGACTCCTTTCTACCTCTACGATCTTCCAGGCTATGGTTTTGCCGAAGTCTCTCGTAGCATGCGCCAAAATTGGAATGTCATAATGGACGCTTATCTTCGAGGATTGAATGATAAAACTCTTATTTTTAACCTCCAAGATGCTCGACACCCTAACCTTGAAAACGACAAGCAATTCTATCAATATATCAATCCTAAAGAGATCGAGATCTTTCTCATTTTCAATAAGATGGATAAACTCAAGAAGCAAAAAGAGCGTGCTGCTTTAAATAAGCTCAAGCCTCAACTCTATAAAGAATATAAATTAGTTAAACAGATCTTTTTTGTGTCGGCGGATAAAAAAGATGGCCTAGAACCACTGGAACAGGCCATTACTGGTTATATGGATAAATTTACTAAAGTTTAATCACAGATTGGAAGAGCGTAATCGTAAGTATATAAAAGCTCTTCACTACCTCTAGCGTCCCAGTCAATAACTTTAACTTCAACTACAGGATCAATACTGTAAGAGTATTCAGTAACTCTGTCCCTCGGTCCACGTACAGTATATGTAAAGTGGTTTTCAATTTCGATTCGAGAAACTTTGGCCCTAGAAGTACACTTTTTGTAACCTCTACTTGGGTTAGAAGCTTTACGACAGTATCCGATAACCCCAATCAAAGTTGATCCATCTTCAGTGATACAGAAGTTTTTGACAGATACCTTTTTGGTTCCTAGTGCATCAGTCACCGGAACTGTTGGAAATTTTTCCTTAATAATTCCTGCATTCGCAAGAGTTGATAAAGTAAGTACCGCCAGAAGCAAAATGTTTTTCATATTAAAAGTCCCCAATTTTAATAAGTTCGAGGGAGGTTTTAACGCATATTAGAACGCGATGCAAAGAAGTCTTAAGGTTTTGTAAAGACTACACGCTTTCTACTTAAAGCGGCTAATAATAATGTCTTGAGTGGTAGCATTAGTCTCTGTTCCGATCACAAAGACTTTTTGATCCTGAGAGCTGAAATGTCTTATGGTATTTGAACCTACGTCTTCGTACTCAGTAATAATTTCAAGCGTCTTATCGTCGGTGTTAATTTTACCCACATATCCAATTTGAACTGAATTATCGCCCATGGTGTAGCCCCCCACCAGAAGAGTCTCAGATTCAGAGTCATAATAAGAAGTCAGGATTATATCATTTCCAGGATTACCCTTTAGATCATTAAAAATCATCGTTTTTTCACTAGACCTATTTCCATTAAAATCGATAGTATAGATATAGGCATCATAGTCCGTACCATTATGAGAACGTCCGCTCACTAAGATTTGGCCGTCTGCTCTTATTTCCAGGTGGTCTAAATAATCGGGTCGGTTTAATCCACCTGCAATATCGTCTTCAACGATAAATCCACTTGCATCTCCAAAACTCGTATCCGTATTTCCATTGAGATCAACCTTACCTATAAACACTTTGTGAGAGGACCCTCCCCAAGTTTGGCCACCGATTATCAAGCGTGAACCATGTAGCTTACAGTCAAAAATCTTATCTGCTCCGCCTCCACCACCAAGACCATGATGCTCCCAAACCCCGCTGGTGCCGAAACCAGTATCAAGTGAACCACTACTATCCAATTTCCAAATTTTTAGACTTTTATCGTTACTAAAATAACCCTGACCTGCAAGATAGATTGAACCGGAGCTATCTATTTGGATACAACGAGCTCGCTCTCCCTCACTAGCACCTGCGTTGATATGAGAAAAAATATAATACCCACTAGAACCAAAACTTGTATCTAAGACACCTGACCTTGAAAGTCTCATGGCCAGTGCTCGGGCTTTACCACCACTTTCAGTGTAGCCAACCACTACGAGCTTTCCGTCGGCATCAAACGCAATATCGTAGCCTTCGCTATCTTCCGTACTGGAGTCCCCAACGTATTCATATATTCCAGAGTTTCCAAAACTCGTATCAATGGCCCCGTTTGAATCAAATTTCCAGACGGCTAAAGTTCTTACGACACTTCCACCAGTAGGAGTGGTAAATCCAACAGCGTAGGTATTTCCATCAGAATCGACAACACTTGAATAGGCGATATTCTTGGCTTTTCCTGCTGAGCCATGAATTCCAATACCGTTAGTCGCAAAACTAGTATCGAGCTTAGCCTCAAACCCAGCTTCTTCTTCTACTTCGGTATCGTTAATTGGATCATCAGAAGAATTATTTCTCTGATTTTGAACAGTAATTTCTGAACTATTACAACTAACTAAGAAAAGGAACAGTAATATGAGCTTCAACTTATTCTCCATACCTATATTGTATCGGCAAGGTGCAACTGATTCAAAAGGTTCTATAACCCCTTGAATTCAGCGACCTATTAAATTTCTAAATATGGTCTTAACATGAAACTGCCAAAGTCCTCTGGCAGTCAAAGCAACGTCAAAGACAACTGCCTTAAAATCGATATCCAACCCCTGCACCATAGCGAGTAAAACTTATAACAGTTTCATCTGTAATGGCATGGTATTTAAAAAATAGCATTGTGTACCAAGGAGAATCGAACGTGATAAAGCTACTAAGCATCGCCTTAAAGGCAGAGTAATTTTGCCCATCATCATAATCAGACTTAGTATAATCAATTTGAGAAAACATGCTATAGGAGCCAGATAGTTTGGTACTTATAGTGGCGTGCTTTAACATAAAATCATATTGATAAGCCAAAGTTAAATAAGCCAAGTTTATTTGATCTATGACAACTTCACTCCCTTCAGAAACAGAGACAGAGTTAAATATAGATAACCTCTCAAAGTCAATTCCTGCAAACAGGCTTTGATTTTGTGCAAAGGTTAAACCCAAATGCGACGTGGCTCCAAGCTCCAGCGGTATACCAATCTCTTTATTCGAATATTTATTTTCAGCTGGCAAAAAATATGAACCATAAGCCGAAGCAGTTAGAAACAATTTTTCATTAAAACGAAAGGACCCATTAAAACCTAATGTCAGCGGTGAGTTCTGGCTGAAGGTAATCTCATCGTCACTAGTATTAGCCTGATTTAATGTTCCAGCAGATGCCGCGACAAAAACACCTAAACTTAAGTTAGGATTTTTTCTTAAAACAAGCTTAGACTTTTTTTCAAGGGGTTTTGCCTTATAGGCAGCATATTTTTTACGGTCAACAGCACTTCTCTCAACTAGAAGCTTAAATTTCTGACCAGTCTTCAGTTCATCCCAGTTACTAACCTTTCGATTTATCTGTTTCGTTTTTTTAATCAAATAGTTTTTCAACTTAGAGCTAGTATTGTCTTTCAGGAGCGATTGATAGACTTCTTCTAACCCCTGCGCTGATTTAACGACGTAATTCATTTTAGAAAACTTATACTTCCCAGCAGCAGCTGAAGTTCCCATCATAAAGATTGAAAATAAAGTAAAACCAATTAGCGATTTCAAAAATATCATCAAGAATTCGTTTTCTTTATTTCTTGAACTTCTTTTTCAAAGTTCTCCATTGCAGTTTCAAGCTCTTTTATTTTCTCAATCAACCCGAGAACTTCTTGATCTTCAATCTTTAATTTATCTTTCTCAATTGCATCTCTTAACCACATACCAAGTGCTTCATATGTTTCATGAAGTTGAGTATTAGATTGAGAGGCAGAAAACATCTTCATTCCGATCTTAGTGGTCTTTTTAAACTCACTCTGACAGGTATTAAGCAAATCATTAAATTTGTATTTCCAGCTACTATCTTCCATAACTTACCTCATTATTTTCCTGCTATAAGTATAATCAGAAATCGATTATAAATAAATGAGAGGAATTATTTAATGCTTGAGCGTTTCACTTTGTCTAAAGACGAAAGAATATTAAAAAACAAAAAATTTAAAGAACTTGAATTGCGTTACCAAGATTACCGTGATCCCTGGGGCTTTAATTTAAAGACAGTAAAAGGTGCTCTTGATCTCGTATACCCTTTATATAAAAAGTACTTTCGAGTGCGAGTGTTTGGACTCGAAAATGTACAGGATATTCCCTATATGGTGGTTTCGAATCACACTGGTCAACTTCCGATCGACGGAATGTTGATTACAACTGCTTTCGCAACAGAGTTAGACAAACCAAGAGTGCTGCACTCGATGGTTGAAAGATTTATGGCGGGCCTACCATTTATCGGAGACCTCTCTGCTCAAGCTGGCTCCATCTTAGGCGATAGAGATAATTGTAAATGGCTTTTAAATAAAGGCGAATCGATTCTAGTCTTCCCTGAGGGAGTAAGAGGTATTAATAAAAGTACGAAAGATTTCTACAAGCTTCAGAAATTTTCTCATGGCTTTTACAGAATCGCTCTACAAGCTCAAACACAAATTCTACCTATTAGTGTTGTCGGCGCTGAGGAAATGTTTCCTTTTGTCGTTCAAGCGGGAGGAATTGGAAAAAAATTTGGTTTTCCTTCCCTGCCACTGCCAGCAAACTTAATACCGCTTCCATCACCAATTGATATTTATATTGGAAAGCCGATTGATGTTCCAAAGGATTTATCACCCGAAGCACCGGACAAGGATATACGTCCTTATGTCTTCGAGATAGAAAAACAAATTAAACATAATATCCATGTTGGATTACAAGCGAGAAGGGAATTTTTCGAGTGGATCAGAAAGCCAGTGAACAAATTCATGAACAAGATTCCATAAAAACTGTTCTAATTATAGGAATAACGGGTGGTCTAGCTCAGCTCTTAGCAAAGCTTATTTTAAAAGAACACCCTACTTGGAAAGTAATTGGAGTGGACTCACGTTCGACCCAGACTGTTTTTAAACATCCTAACCTTACCTCTCTTAGAATAAGGTTTTCACGAGGAAATTTTGAAAATCTTTTTCGAGATCACCGTTTTGATTATGTTTATCACTTAGCTCGTATCTCAAGTTCTCAAGTTTATAAAGATTTATCCAAGCGACTTGAACTCAATGTTATGGGAACCAATAGAATTCTCGATTTGTGTTACCGCTTTAATGTGAAAAAAATCATTATCCTATCAACTTTCCATGTGTATGGGGCTCTTGATGATAATGGAATTTTTCTTAAAGAGGACGCGCCTCTACGCGCCTCTATAAAATACCCAGAGCTAAGAGACGTGGTTGAGATGGACCAAGTTTGCTCCAACTGGATGTGGAAATATCAGAACGAAGTGGATTCGGTACTACTTAGACCTTGCAATATTATTGGGAGTCAGATTTCTAATACAATATCACGCTATCTTATGAGTCAATTTGCTTTAAGGCCAATTGATTACAATCCAGTTTTTCAATTTATCCATGAGTTTGATATGGCGTTAGTTCTTCACCGAGCGATCGCCGAGTTACCAACTGGAATCTATAATGTTTCTACCAATGAGTTTATTCCCCTAAGACAGGCTTTAGATATTATTGGTTCACATGGAATTCCTTTTCCTATCACTCTAGCCAGTGCCTTAAATAAAGCCCTCAAAATACCAAGACTCGATATTCCGGAATATTTAATTGATTATTTAAAGTTCTCTTGTTTGATTGATAACACTCTTATCAAAAAGCACTTAGGAGAGGATTTCTCAAGGTTTAAAGTGGACGAGACTTTGAATCTGATCAAACTCAATTAGTGCTGCGCAAAGCCATGCAATTCCCTAATTGACGAAGAAGCTCTGAAAATCTATTATTTATAACCGATCTTTGAAATAAATGGCCCGGTGGTGGAATGGTAGACACAGCGGATTCAAAATCCGCCGGTAGCAATACTGTGCGAGTTCAAGTCTCGCCCGGGCCACCATAAAAAATCCTTTTAGGTATGAGCGAAAGCGAATATTTAAAAGGATTTTTTTATTTGTGCACTCGAGACTTGAAGGGAGAAAATCGATTCTTCTCCCTTAATGGTGGACTGCACTGCACTCAACAGCTACTGACAGGCATATAGAACTCTCAATCGGTAATTTTTAAAATTCTTATATCCGTAAGCTCGCTTCTGGAGCTGTTTACAGACATTATTGTACCCCTCG
>CAXRIU010000006.1:0-255331 GCA_964231135.1 Bacteriovoracaceae bacterium | reverse complement strand
ACTCGCACTCCATGTTGAACTGGAACAAGCTACACTTCCAGTCACGTCACTTCCACCACTTGGGGAATGAATTGTATAGGTGACATTTCCATCCCCAGAACTACAGCTTCCGCTGATTGAATAAGACGATTCGTTTGAAGAAGTTACAGCTCCAACGGCTGAAATCGAAATGGCAGGTGCTGTTGCATCTTTGATTGCCGTCACTTGAGTAGCAGTTCCTGTGTTTCCGGCGCTATCAGTTTGAGTAGCATTAAAAGTAACTGCACTATCATCAGATAGCCCTGATAGATTTAAAGCATTCGCACTCCATGTTGAACCCGAGCAAGCGACACTTCCCGTTACATCACTTCCTCCACTTGGGGAGTGAATTGTATAAGAGACATTACCATCGCCTGAACTACAGCTTCCGCTGAATGAATAAGACGATTCGTTTGAGGAAGATATTGTACCTACAGCACCAATAGAAAGTACTGGTGCGACAGTATCTTTAACTGCAGTCAATTGAGTAGCTGCTCCCATGTTTGCAAAACTATCTGTCTGAGTCGCATTAAAAGTGACTGCACTATCATCTGATAGCCCTGATAGATTTAAAGCACTCGCACTCCATGTTGAACTGGAACAAGCTACACTTCCAGTCACATCACTTCCACCGCTTGGTGAGTGAATTGTATAGGTGACATTTCCATCTCCATTGCTACAAGTTCCACTAATCGAATAAGATGAAACGTTTAATGAGGAAATTGTACTTACCGGGTTGATTGAAAGGACAGGTGCAGCAGTATCCTTAACCGCGGTCAACTGTCCGGCCGATCCAGTGTTTCCAGCACTATCAGTTTGAGTTGCATTAAAAGTAACTGCACTATCATCTGTTAGTCCGGAGAGATTCAAACTAGGCGCATTCCAAGTCGAACCGGAACAAGCTACACTTCCAGTCACGTCACTTCCACCACTTGGGGAGTGAATTGTATAGGTGACATTTCCATCACCTGAACTACAACTTCCGCTGATTGAATAAGCCGATACATTGGCCAAAGAGACGCCCGCGACAGCATTCAACGAAACAATCGGCGCGCTAGTGTCTTTAATTGCAGTCAATTGACTGGCGACTCCAGAGTTTCCAGCGCTATCTGTTTGAGTCGCATTAAACGTAATTGCACCATCATCAGAAAGTCCCGAAAGGTTTAGTGCCGTTGCACTCCAACTCGAGCTGGAGCAAGCGACACTTCCGATCACATCACTTCCACCACTTGGTGAATGAATTATATAAGAGACATTTCCATCACCATTAGTACAACCACCACCAAGGGAATAGCTTGTTACGTTTGATTGATTTATCACGTTAGGAGAAGTGATACTTAAAACCGGTTGTGCTGTATCTTTTTGAATTGTTAACTGAGTCGCACTTCCTAAGTTTCCTTGAGAATCTGTTTGATTAGCATCGAAACTAATTGAAGTATCGTCAACAAGACCTGATAGATCAAGCCCCGTCGCACTCCAACTTGAACTTGAACAAGCGACTGTTCCAGTCACATCACTACCTCCACTTGGAGAATGAATAATATAAGAGACGTTTCCGTCAGTGGTTGTACAGGTACCACCAATAGAATAGGAAGCTTGATTTAAACTTGAAATAACACTTAAAGCATTAATTGTGACAACTGGTGCCACAGTATCTTTAATCGCAGTTAACTGAGTAGCCGCAGCTGAATTACCTGCACTATCCGTCTGGCCAGCATTAAAACTTACCGCGCCATCATCATTTAGAGTCGAAAGATTTAAATTTGTTGTAGTCCAAGAACCACCGCTACAAGTTGCGAGCCCAGAAATATCAGCTCCTCCGCTTGGAGAATGAATTGTATAGGAAACACTGCCGTCTGTATTAGTACAGCTACCTGAAAAAGAATAAGATAAATAATTAGATAAATTTATGGTGGAAACTGGATTTATAGAAACTACCGGAGCAATAGTATCTTTTAGCGTGGTTTGTCCTGAAGCATTCCCAGTGTTACCTTGCCCATCGGTTTGAGAGGCATTAAAACTCACCGCCGTATCATCAGAAAGTCCAGAGAGATTTAGACCACTCACACTCCATGTTGTGCTAGAACAAGCTACACTTCCCGTGACATCACTTCCTCCACTTGGAGAATGAATCACATAAGATACATTTCCATCGTCACTGTTACAAGAGCCTCCGAATGAATAGCTTGATTGGTTACTTAAACTAATGACTGTCACTGCGTTTATCGTAACAACTGGAGCCTGAGTGTCCTTTGAAGTTGTTCTTTGTGAAGCATTCCCAGTATTACCAGCGGAATCAGTCTGACTTACATTAAAGCTAATAGCGACGTCATCATTTAAACTAGAAAGATCAAGCCCGGCTAAAGTCCAAGTCGTCCCACTACAAGCACTCGTTCCTGTAATATCGCTCCCACCACTAGGAGAATGAATAGTGTAGGAAATATTACCATCTCCACTGGTACATGTTCCTGACAAGCTATAATTCGAAACATTGGCTATATTAATAAGGCTCAAAGGATTGATCGTAACGACAGGCAATACTGTATCTTTCAAAACAGCTTTTTGAGTAGCCGAACCGAGGTTAGCATTATTATCAGTTTGAGTAGCATCAAATGTGACACTTGAATGATCACTAAGACCTGAAAGATTCTGAGAAGGAGCTGACCACGTGTTAGAATTACAACTTGCACTTCCAGTAATATCACTTCCACCTGCAGGTGAGTGAATCGTGTAAGCCACATTCCCATCACCACTAGTACAAGTTCCACTTATATTGTAAGAGGTATAATTCCCGTTATTGATTACAATTGGATTATTTATCGAAACGACAGGGGCAAGAGTATCTTTTACAGCTGTTAACTGAGTCGCCGCACCTACGTTCGCATTACTATCAGTTTGAGAAGCATTAAAGCTAATTGCTAGATCATCATTTAATCCGGCTAAATTTAAATTCGTAGCACTCCATACGCCACCAACATTACATATAACACCACTACTAATATCACTCCCGCCACTCGGTGAATGAATTGTATAAGTGACGTTTCCATCCCCCACAGTACAAGTACCACTAATGCTATAATTGGATTCATTTGATATGTTTATCGTACTAACAGCATTAATAGTGACGATAGGATCGTTTGTATCTTTAAGAGCACTCACTTGAGAAGCATTTCCTGTATTTAGGGCAACGTCGGTTTGAGATGCATCAAAGGTTATGGTCGCATGATCGCTTAACCCTGTTAAATTAATAGCGGAAACACTCCAAGTATTTCCTGAGCAGGTTGTACTTCCAGTTACATCACTCCCTCCTCCTGAGGAATGAATAGTATAAAAAATATTTCCATCACCACTAGTACAAGTTCCTGATAAAGAATAACTGCCCACATTAGATGAATTTATGGTTACAGGTGAATTAATACTCAATATAGGAGCTAATGTATCCTTTAGTGCATTTCTCTGAGAGGCTGAACCTAGATTACCGTTACTATCAGTTTGAGATGCATCGAAGCTCACGGCTAAATCATCAGACAAGCTGGAAAGATCAAGTGCGGAGAGACTCCAGTTTCCAGTAGTACAAGTAGTGGTTCCAACAATATCAGCTCCACCGCTTGGACTATGAATCGTATAAGAGACTAGGCCATCCCCATCGATACAAGTTCCAGAAATTGAATAGCTTGTGACATTGGACATATTGATTGTACTGACAGGATTTATCGTAACTACTGGAGCCTGGGTATCCTTTATTGCAGTCAACTGTGCGGATGCACCTATGTTTGAAGCACTGTCAGTTTGACTAGCATCAAAAGTTACCAATCCATGGTCATTTAAGCTAACAAGGCTTATACTCCCACTTGTCCACACACCGCCAGAACAGGAAACTGAATTACTGACACTCCCACCTGCAGGGCTAGAAATGGTATAGGTCGTATTTCCATCACCATCAGTACAAGTCCCAGAGATTGAATAGTTTGAGACGTTGCTATTATTAACTGTCATAACAGAATTGATTGAGACTACCGGCAACACAACATCTTTTAGAGCTGTTTTTTGAGAAGCTGCCCCCATATTCCCATTACTATCAGTTTGAGTAGCATCAAAACTGATTGCACTGTCATCATTTAGGGATGATAAATTTAAACCTGAAACGGAAAAGCTTCCATTACAACTTGTCGATCCTGTTATATCAGTTCCACCACTTGGACTATGTATCGTGTAAGAAACAGCTCCATCACCGTTAGTACAACTTCCTGAAAAAGAATAAGATCCAGTATTATACGAATTGATTACCCCAGGATTCGTGATGGTCAAAACAGGATCAAGAGTATCTTTTACTGCAGACCTCTGGGTTGCCGCTCCAATATTTCCAGCAGTATCTGTTTGAGTTGCATCAAAAGTGATTGCAGCATTGTCTGCGACTGAAGAAATATCTATGACTCCAGAGCTCCAAGTTCCACTTGAACAAGAGACATTAGACGACACGTCTACGCCCCCACTTGGACTTGAGATTGTGTAGCTAATATTGCCATCGCCATCAGTACAAGTTCCACCAATAGAATAACTTGAGACATTACTATTATTAACGGTTGAGACAGCATTGAGGCTTACAACTGGTAGCACAATATCTTTTAATGCAGTGATTTGAGACGCTGAACCAATATTTCCAGCACTATCAGTTTGAGTTGCATTGAAAGTAACTGCTAAGTCATCACCTAAACTTGAAAGGTTTAAACCAGAAACACTCCAAACTCCACCACTACAAGCAGATGTTCCTGTCACATCACTTCCGCCACTTGGAGAATGAATTGCGTAGGAAACACTCCCATCTCCGTTAGTACAAGTTCCCGAGAAACTATATGAAGTGTAGTTATATGAATTAATAGTTACAGGTGAATTAACAACAACGATTGGATCGGCTGTATCCTTTAAAGCGGTAAGAGTCGATGCATATCCAATATTCCCCCCAGCATCAGCTTGCTGAGCATTGAAAGTGATGGCAGCATTATCGGCAACACCACTCAAATTCAACGGGCCTGAGGTCCAACTCCCACCACTGCAGCTTACCGAACCTGTAACCGGTGTTCCTCCACTTGGGCTTGCAATAGTAAAGTCGATATTATTGTCTCCACTGGTACAGCTTCCCGATATTGAGTAGCTCGTGACATTATCTTCATTTACAGTTGAAACGGCATTGATACTTACAACAGGAATAATCCCGTCTACTGTCGCACTTGGAAAGCTTAATGTTGTAAGTGTTATTGGTGAGCTTGAATTTCCATTTACATCAGTAATGGTCACTCCAATCAGGTTACTACTAAGTGTGATACCATTGGTATCTTCTTCGTTGGCAATAATTGTGTAGCGATAACTATGCTGATTGGAGTTATTACTTGGACTATAAAAGTTTGCTACAGGTGAAGCCCCAGTTTCAGTTTCAAAATTTAGAGCGATACTTCCTCCGGTAGAGGAAACAACTTCGTTATAGTTCACAAGAATATTTATGGTCTCACCAACAATATAAATATCACTTAGCGTTTGAAGCGTATTACTAACGAAATAAGGTGCAACGGTATCTTTTCTCTTATTTTGCACAACCTGAGGAGCATTGTTTCCACCTCTATCAGAGTGATTAAAAACAAAACTAATATCGCTGGTTGTTGGAGTTAATGAGTCCACCAAACTTGATAAATCAACAGTCTGCGAGAAGCTGCCTCCAGAGCAAGGGATATTATAAGTAAGTGTATTGGAGTTCCTATCTGTAACCGTAACATCTACCGTTTCACTATACAGATACTCACTACAAGTTCCACTCAAAGTAATGGCATTCACATTTGCGATATTAATATCAGGTAAAGTATTTGCTGTGACCACAGGAACAAGAGCATCCACTAAGATACTTGGAAAGCTAGTGGTCGTTAAACTATTATAGGCCCTATTACCATTCGCATCGAAAACATTATTGGTTTGGATATTTGAGTTTAAATTAAGGCCGTTATTATCCTGATTCCCATTAAAAAAAGTGTGAGAAAAAACTAAAGTATTACTTCCACTGCCACCACTATAATCAAGTTGAGGAGATGAAGTCCAATTCAAATTAAATGTTTGAAACCGAATATAGGGATTGGCTCCACTCACATTCACAATATCATCATAAACCACAGATACGGGCATCGTCTGTCCTATGAAATAAGTATTATAGCTTGGTGTAGGAGTGGAGACACTGGTTATGACTGGCTTAATCCCGTCAATATTTAAACTTGCCCAATGGGTTGAAGAAAGAGTCGTTGATACGAGAGGATTTCCATTTACATCGACGATACTTCCTCCTTGTAAATCAATAGAACTGGCATGATCAACTCCATCAGTGTCTTCATCGCCATTACCGATATACCCATTTGGAATCGTATATCTAAACCGATAACGATTTGAGTTGTCTCCCGATTGGTAATTTGCAAAGGTATTCCCCGCATTTTGTTCAGAATCAGAAAAAGTTAATTTAATTCTTGAACTATTTGCACCTGAGACAACTTCATTAAAATTGACGTCAAAGTTTATATTTTGCCCACATATTCTTGTGCCTGAATTAACAGATGTATTACTGGTAATATAGGGTGCTACGGTATCCTTAAGCATTGAACCTGAAGCAGTTGTCGCTGAAACGCCTCCTCTATCGGTATGATCAACAACAATTGTGAGATCGCTTGTTGTTGGAGTCGCGGAGTCAGCAAGAGTGGATAGGTTCATTGTGGTGGAGTATGTGCCACTAGTACAGGTGACATTTTTCGAAACACTTCCACCAAGTCGATCTGTTACAACGATACTAACAACTTCTGAATGTAAATATTCTGAACAATTACCACTGACCGGATAAGAATTTGCATTGGCTATAATAATATCAGCAGGTGCGCTCAGACTAACAGTTGGAACGACGGCATCAA
The DNA here is from genome assembly GCA_964231135.1 of Bacteriovoracaceae bacterium. Taxonomy (GTDB): domain Bacteria; phylum Bdellovibrionota; class Bacteriovoracia; order Bacteriovoracales; family Bacteriovoracaceae. Next base: position 248,378 of record CAXRIU010000006.1, on the reverse strand, counting down.
TGAAAAGTGAAGTGAAATTTGTGTGGGAAAGAGTACTTAGCGCTGCATTTCCATTTGCATCTTGTAAGTTATTACTAAGTAAGCTTCCTTCAAGTTGAATTCCATTCGAGTCTTTATTGCCAGAAATGAAAGTATGGTTAAACACAAAGCTATTTCCACCATCACCACTAACATAGGTTACATCTCTTGAACCTGTTACTTGGTCGTTATAAACGGCCATCCTCAAATAGGGATTAGCCCCAGTGATCGATACATTATCATCAAAGGTAACAGTGAATGAGATCGTCTGACCGATGTAATAAGTATTATAAGTTTTAGCTGGCGAAGTGACACTCACAATGCGCGGCTGAATCCCATCAACAAATACACTTGAAAAAGACAGAGTACTCAAGGCAACAATGGCTTCGTTTCCATTCACGTCCCGAAGAGTGTTGCCATTTAAATCAAGATTAGAATAAAGTTCGATTCCATCATTATCCTCATCCCCATTTCCACTATATCCGGACGGAACAGTGTAACTATAACTTAAAACAGTGCTTCCACTTCCTCCTTGGTAATTTGCAAAAGTGGCACCTGAATTCTTTTCTGAGTCACTAAATTTTAAATGCAACCTAGACCCGGAACCAATAACAGCTTCATTAAAACTCACGGTGAAGTCTAGTGTATCTCCAACAACTCGAGTCCCTGTATTTGAATTAGCATTTGCAATTATAAAAGGTCTAATCGTATCTTTAATGACAAATTGGGAAGTCGATTTGGTAATATTCCCAGCATAATCGTAGTGATTAGCGTAAATTTCAACATCAGCAACTGTATTATCCGCAGACTCGGCCACTGCAGTTAAATCCATAGTCACTGAATACCTATTTGAATTATTACATGTCGTTGTCTTCGACACTCCACCAATCACCACATCTACATCCTGACCTTTATCAGTACAGGTTCCGCTGACAGAATAGTTTTCAAAATTTGCGTAAACAATACTACTTAAACTATCAAAAGTTGTTACCGGCGGATCAACATCAACAATCGCACCTGGAAAGTAAAATGAATCAAAACTTAGTTGTGGTAACTGTCCGATACGGTCTTCAATTTCAGCATCATTAAAATCCCATGGGGGGACAACTTCGATACCATCATCATCATATTCTCCAATCTCTGGAAGATATTTAAAACGCAGTTTTGCCGTTCCACTTCCACTAATATACTCAGCGTAGGCAGTTGCTCCACCAACGTCGAGCTTCATTTTTGGAGTTCCAGATTTCACGACAATCCATTGTGAAAATGTCACATCAATAAACATTGGTTCTTTGTAGCTGTAGTGATCGTCCGCTATTTCGATTGCCACGATATGGGCGTCCCCGTTTGCTTTAGCATTTGCTGTGTCATCTTGAGGCAGGCTAATTAAATTATTTTGCCTAGCGCCGCCCTGCTCTTCTCCGCAACTAAATAAAAAAAGAAGTATGAATGTCGAAAGAAAACCTTTGAGCATACTCACCTTTTCGGAGTCAGATTAACTTATTCTTAATCATTTTTAATAACTATTAAGAGTATCCTCCTTCCTTAACATTTCATTAAAATCCAAATACTTAGCAGGGCATTCTCTAGAGTTTTTGAGAAAAAATTACCTATTTTATTGGCTTCATAAGCCTTCGAAATCTCGAAAGAGTTTATCATTTGGTAAGTAATTCCAACGGGAATATAAAGTGATTTAGTTTGTTTAAGAGCAAACAAACTGATCAGTCTAAAAAAGATCTACCGACTAACTAAGTGCAAGTAATTACATTTAAATTAAAACATTGTTAGAATTTACATATTGCTTTTTAGAATGATTGTTCTATATTGTACCTATGATTTATAGAATGATCATTCTATTTCTCCTTGTAGCTTGTGGTGAAACTCACTACTCCCCGTACCATGCTGAGGTTGCTAGGTTAGACCATAACCAAACCAACCTCAGCAAAGTCTTATCGATGCCGCAAAGCCAACATCTAACCAAAACAACTAGGTTTAGCTTTGCGGTTATATCCGATACTCATGACTATTATGATGGACTTGAAAAGCAGATTCGCTATATCAATAAAAATGCAAAACGATACGATTTTGTTATTGTGTCCGGAGACATGACTAATGTAGGACTGGCCAGTGAATTTAAAGCAACTAAGGATCGTCTCGACAAACTGAAAATTCCCTATTTAACAACTTCAGGAAATCATGACCTTCTTATTGATGGAAAAAAAATATACCAAAGGTTATTTGGAAAAGACACCTACTCGTTTAAGTATTTAAATACTAAGTTTGTCCTCTACAACAATAACAATTGGGAAAGTGCATCCCACATCCCCGATATGAATTGGCTTGAACATGAATTGCAAAACAATGAATCAGAAAACTTAATTGTCATATCTCATGTTGCCCCTAATGATCCCGACCGCTTTAGTAAAACGGAAATTAAGCAAACGATCGAATTACTTAACCGCTACCAAGTAAACTATTATATCAATGGCCATAATCATAATCCAGGAGAGGATAAACTAGGTGAAACGACTCACCTAACAGCAGGTGCTTCAAGCAAGGATGTATTGTTAGAACTCAATATCTTTGGGAGAAATATTTCGCATGCGTTTATTAATTTATAGCTTCATCGCTCTTTTAATATCAAATTATACCTTCGCTCAAGAAAATAATTTTATTCTTCAGTACGCTGGTGATATTGGTAAATACTCCGCAGGAATTGGAAAATCTTTGACTAAAAACTATCGTATAAGTCTTCACTATGGATTTGTCCCCCCAAACCAAATTCAAAATAAAATTGAGACTTATACTTTTAAAAATAGCTATTCGTTGTTTTTCTATAACTACCAAAAAATCGATTATATCCTCTACACAGGAGTCGCTCTTTATCACGTTACAGGAGACAAATACAAAAACCAAGAAAACAGCTCTATTCCTGATAACTATTATAGCCAAAGTTCAATTAGGGCCCAGCTCTTTATTGGTCATGAGTTTAGATTAAAAGAAACCAACTCTATCTACCTAGAATCAGGTGTTAACGATATTTGGATCATTAATTCTATAAATAACGATTCAATAGACCTGAAAGATCATGTATCATTAGGGTTGGGTTATAAATATAGATTTTAATTTTAGCGACAGGTTTTAAGATGGTTTTAAAGGGACGCCCTAAAACATTCGACAATTACGATGCTCTAGAAAAGGCTCAAAAAATCTTTTGGGAAAAAGGTTTTGAAGGCACATCTATGTGTGAGCTCGTAAGTGGAATGGGTATTTCTCGCCAATCGCTCTACAATACCTTCGGTAATAAGCATGACTTATTTATTAGCTGTCTCGAATATTATATTCATGAATCAAGCAAAAAATTTCGAGACCTACTTACTTCTGATACGATAAGTGCAAAAGAAAAACTTAACCAGATAATTGAAATGGTTATTGATAACTACACTTGTCCCGAATCAAAAGGTTGTTTTGCCAGTTTTGCCATTCAAGAAATGGCGCAAAAAGATCCTGAAGTGAAAAGGCTTCTCGATGGAAAATTTGAAAGAAGCTACAAACAGATGCATGAATTTTTTGAGCAATCTTTAGAAAATGGAAAAATTTCTTCACAACTATCAGCCGAAGAACTGACTAATCTTTTTGACTCTATTTTAATAAGTGTTACTTCATTATGTAAGTTATCTAATCGAGACGATCAAATACGCAGCCTATTTGGAATATTTCTAAAACAAATTCAGTTTTCCTGATAAAACTAGGCTTCTTCTACCGGTAAAACGTAATAGTAACTATACTCATCGAAATTTTCGAAATTTTTAACTCCTTCAAAAAGTTCGTAATCATGCCCATCACCCCTAGTATAACCACTATTCCCTAACCAATAACCATATATATAATCGATAGTTCGCCCTAGATTGTCAGAGTTTAGATCCATTTTAATTTTGAATTTGGCTATCTTCTGAGCAGGAAGAGTCACCTCTGTTCGTTCATTATTTTTACTGTTTGGGTTTATTACAAACTCTGCAGCAAGAAATTGAAGATTTTCCTCATCGTAATTACCAGATGGACTTAGAGTAACACCAGCATAATTTTGTGGAATGACCTCGATTCGCTCACCCAACAACTTCATCCATGTAGGATAAATTCCCTCACACATAGTATCAGCCGCATAAAAAGGCGATGGTATTGTTGTTTCATATCCTGACAAAACAATTTTTTCTCTCACCTCAATAATAGGCTCTCTTTCGATTCCATTAAAAATATAATCTTGCAGCTCTTTATTTAAATAAGGTTTTCTATTAGGTATTACTTTAGGACTCAACTTTCTAAACTCTTTCGGAGTTTGTGAAAATTGTTTTTTAAAAGAACGGGTGAAAGCTTCATGAGAACCGAAACCGACTTCTACAGCGATATCAATTATATCAAGTTCACTTTCCAACAAAAGTTCAGCTCCGCGAGTAAGGCGTCTTCCCCGCATATAACCACCTAGAGAATCCCCTACAATTCCTTTGAACAAACGCTGAAAATGCCAAGGAGAAAGAGAATACTCTTTTGCTAAACTCTTAATATCGAGATCATTTTCAATGTTTTTTTCAATGTTTTCAACTACTTGCTTAACACGATCATAATAAGAAATCATAGTGAAATTCTAGCACAAATTATCAAATACGCATTTTTAAAACTGCTAAATTAATACCTACGGAGGCAAACATGCGTGCATTAAAATTTTCAAAATATGGTGACTATAGAAACCTTTATATTTCTCATGAAGAAATTCCTACGGTAAGTAAGGGGCAACTACTGGTCAAGGTTGAATGCTCTTCTCTTACGACTGCAGAGTCACTTATGAGACAGGCAAGGCCATTTGTGGTGAGGTTTTTTTTAGGACTAACAAAGCCTAAAAAGGGAATTTCTGGTGCTTGTTTTTCTGGCACTGTTATTCAGGATGGAAAGCAAGCACTTGAAAGCAAAGACCAATATCCAATTTTTGGAGAACTAGGAGCTGGATTAGGCTCTAACTGCGACTATATAATCGTCGACAAAAATGATTTTTACTTGGGTTTACCCAATTCATTAAGTCATGAACAAGCGGCTTGTCTATGCGATGGGACTATTACATCCTATTATTTTTTAACGAGATTGATTAAGCCTTCAAAGAATCAAAGACTTCTTATTAATGGCGCTACAGGAAGCCTAGGTGTTGCGGCGATTCAATTAGCAAAGTCTATAGGTTTACATGTCACTGCTGTTTGCAGCCAAAAAAACTTTAAGCTCGCTCGAAGCTATGGTGCTGATATATGCGTTTCTTATCATGACGAAAACGTACTCAATCAACTAGAGCCATTTGACTATATATTTGACTGCGTGGGAAAAATGAAAATAAAAACTGCAAAATCATTAATGACCTCAGAGGGCACTTATCTTTCTCCTGTTTTGAAATTTTCTCTCATACTTAAATCACTACTAGATAACAACTATCAATTCGCAGCCGTTGGCATGCTTAGCAAACAAATTAAAGAAGAATTGATAAGAGAAATCCTTTTTAAAATAGAAAACAAAAATATTGAAATTCCTGTTTCAAAGAAATATCAATTTAAAAATGTTATCGAAGCTCATGAAATCATTGATGCTCATAAGAAAACCGGGAATTTTATACTCGTGCATAATGCCAAAGTATGTTAAGATTTTAACTGAAACCATGAGGTGACCAATCATGAATACTTCACATTAATTTACTTTTTTATATTAATTTAAATTAATGAGGTGTTCATGAAACCACTGGTGATTTTATCCACCTGTGTTTTCAGTTTTTTTCTAATCGATTTAAGACTTTTTAAAAATGCCCAAAATAGCATTCTATTAGATGCCATCCCAGTTGATGAATCATCGATTGATTTGTCACAATTAAAAGTAAAGCAAAAACGTAAAATAAAACGTTATCAGAATCGAAAATATAAAAAACGAAAGAACTACAGGTACAAGAAAAATTTAAGATATAACTCGAAACCCAAATGTCATCGTTTCTCTAACCAGAGATCTTTGCGAATGATGTTTAGAGGTAGTCCCTAGATGGATGTGCCACCCTTTATTGGGTGGCACGAGAGAGATGAGAGAATGAGAACTTGTTAAATACAAGTAGGATTGATTTGTTGAGACACTACAGACTTAAATCCATTAGTGTTAAAAAGATTACTTTTCATTTTTACTTTTAATTCCACTTGGCAAGCTTGCCCCATCGTGCGGTACTCAACGATATTAGTGGACACTTCATTCATCATACTAGCGCAATCTCTATTGCATGAATTCATATTACTATCTCCAAATGGCTTTAATGCTATTAGAAGAGTTTTTGCTTTGAAGCTTAAGAAGTTGTGTTGATCAATTGTTTCAACTCCAGTAACTTCGCTTTCGTCCACTCCATGCCTTGATTTCATGAAGTTTAAAATTGCCTGTTCAGTATCTTTCTCAGTGAAGTTTGGTCCTCCACAAGTACAAGCATAGGCAGAGGCATTAAGTACGGTTAGTGCTATAATTAAGATTAGTTTTTTCATTTTTTTCTCCAGTTTTTATTTATGGTTTAGTTATTTCGTTTTTTTATCTGCCAAATTAATCTTTAAGTGAGTTGTAGATACCTTTCCATCTCCAGAAAATTTCTTTTGCCGCAGACTTTAGTTCCCAATTGATGAACTCTGTCTTTTCTTGTCCTGTTTTATCAAGTCTAGACATATCGTTTGGCTCCCAGTAATACATGCTTGCCACTTGAATATTGCAGTATTCATTTTTTTGGTTTTCTTCGTTATAGAACTCTTTGATGTTTTTAATAACTTTACAGCGGTAACCTTTAATCCCTTTGGCTTCCATTTTACTAGTAAACTTTTTCTCCCAAGTTGTTGCACTTACTGGCCCTCGAAAAAATTCTTTATCAAGGACAATATGTTCACCATTAACATCAATCATTGGAGCAATATGAAACCACCACTTCCCTTTAATTTCTCTTCTATATTTTTTTGTGTAATAAATAAGTATCTTCATCGATTCAACTTGATGCGAGTTATACATTTGTTTTGCCCAAATATGTGCTCGATTAAAACATTGAGTGAACCACTTAGTTCTATCTTTTAGGCTATCAAATAATTCCTTAGCTAAGTCCATGCTATCAACATTAGACGGAGTATAATTGCTCATCGGATGAACTTCATCTCCTGGGTAAAAATCAAGAAGATTATCTCCTTGCTCTATTACCTCCATGCTCTTTAATTGATTCTCTTCAACTTCTAGGTCAACCACAGAGTTATATTCCTGAGCATCATATAAACTTTTGATCAGTTCAGAGTTTGAAGAATCGACTGATAAAGTGTTCATGTTTTTAGCGACGAGAACTTCATATTTTCCACTCACGTTCTCAGGTGCATCGATATGCAGAATTCTCGTTTTGATTCCCGCTGATACCTGAGTAGAAATTAAAGTCATAAGTCCTGCGATAAGTAATTGTTGTTTCATGATAAGTCTCCTAGTTGGTTTGATGAAAAGTCTTATAGCGGAGATCAGAATTTGGTGCATTGTTTTTGAGTACAAAGTGTTCTCATTTTGAGACCACCCATGTAAGAACTACAATCTACTCTATTTAGTAAGTGAAAAGAGCTGAATATTCAGTTGATAAGTTTGATCGCCCTTACCAGGCTTGGCTTCATATTCTTCAATTAAGTCATTCACAAAATCTCGGATTCTAGACTTTATCTCAGGAAGATCTTCAGTATCTATATTAAAAGCGATCGCATTGAATTCTTTTTGATCTACTGACTGCTCACTGATTTGATCAATGGCAAATTGAGAACATTGTTTATGATAGTTTTGAATCGCAGAGCTTGGGATATCGTATTTAGTATAGATATGCTCAACAGGTTTTATAATCTTTCTTCCTTGCTTTTTAATTACTCCTAGCTGGGTCAGACGATTCAATACCGTCTCAATATCCCTCATATTTTGATTCACTCTATAGTGCTGCTTAATCCAAGCTGGATCGTGCTGATACCCTTTAAGCTGAGTCATCTCCGCCAAAGTAATATGAACAGGATCTGTAATGTAACGATAAGCCTCAAGGTCATTTATTTCTCTCAAGGGAACAGGAGAGAGTTTATCTAATTTTTCTTTATAGAAGTCTTTCTCTTGAGGAGTTTTGGCCCTGTGAAAGTCGACCAATGCCTCAAAATACTTTGCTTCCTCACCAGATAACTTTAAAGACTTTATCAAAAAAGGAGTGAGTTTTTTAGGTATGCTTCTTTGCTTTTTTAAAATAGCGTGCAATGGTCCGTGCGACTTCATTCCAAGTTGCCTCGCCCAAGCTCTAAGAGAGAATCCGCTGTTTCGCTCCTTAATCTCTTTGAATTTATCATTAATAAAATTCACAGGATCAAGGTAGTCGTAGATCTTACTCATAGCTATCTTATCGGAATTACTAATGAAAAATTGAGACCATTGAATACTTTATTTGAGAACAGAGGATGTAATTATTTCATAGACTTAGCTTTCTTTAACGCAGCATGTTATCTTTTGGCCAAATTTATAAGGTGATTTTATGAAAAAATTTTTTCCAATTTTATTGCTTCTCTCGACTACTCCTCTATGGGCCAGAAGCGGTGGCGCAGGAAATGGTGGTGATGCCATTGTATGCCCTGACAAAGTTATATTGCTCGATTCTTACGAGGCTGAGAAAATGAAGTTCGATGTCTACCTAGGAGATATGGAGACTGCTACCTGGAGAAGTATGGTTAATGTCGCGGTAAAGAGATTGAGCCGTGTAGATGAAACCACTGCTACTCTTCTCTATGACTATGCTATTGAAATGGTAAATGATTTTGAAAAATTTCAACTATATCCAGATGCACGCGGTAAAAATGTTTACATTGGTTACGATATCATCGCTGAAATCAATGACTCTGAACACGTGTCTACTCCAGAAGGATGTGAAGAACATCCAAGACAATTAGTTAGTCAACGTAAACCTAAATTTAGAAAAGAATTTCGCTACGAATTCAGTTTATCTCTGTGGGAAAGAATGAATATTCTCGAACAATCCATGACTATTTTGCATGAGGCTTGGTATAGGATCATGTTAGAAAACGGAGCTGAAAACTCAAGAGCCGCAAGATATATGAACGGGTTAGTTGCTTCTAGAGATTTTGAAACAATAACCTTCTTAGAATATATAGAAGAAATTAAAGAAACGGAGTTGAAGCATTATATTGTGCCTAATAACTCTGAATCAATAAAACAAAGTGAAATTCACTTTGATCTTAAAAATCATATTTTAAATTTTGATGAAGCCAGTGATATGGTATGTGCACCTAATTTCAAATTGGATCCGAGCATCAAGAAAACATATTCGATTCTTGATCAATCTCAAGACTATTTAAAAGACCTTAAGTTTCAAGAAGTATGTTTTAGGAATTCAAGAATCAAAAAGCTTGTTCTTCCAACAGATGTAGTTAACAAAGGAAGAACCCTAAGACTTCCATTTCATCAAGTTGAATTTGAAAAGGCGACTAACAGTCAGCCAAGCATTGTTTTCGATGACAAAGGAAAGCTAGCTGAACTGACAGGTATGACTTTTGATAGTGTGATGGAAATGTATTATGAGTGTGACGGTAGAAAATCTTATGTAAAAAGGTTTGGTTGTGAAAGAGGCCCATTTATTGATCACGATACCAAAATCTCAAAGCCATCAGTTGTGCGATTTAATGAAAGAGAAATTCCACTACAATATACTAGAGCCGAGTAACAAAACTCGGCTCCGGTTTTATATTAAAGCTGACAGCTTTTTCTATATAATTCGAACTTATCAATCTTGTAAGATCCTGGAGCTTGCCAAAAAGTTACTTCGATAGCAGCGACAGCTTCACCTTCAGCGTTTTGGATAACCCAAGTGTTCCAACTTACAAATAAATCGACATCTAAATTTACCAACTGAATATTTAAGTTTGCAGCGGACTTTGGACAAGCTTTAGTCATAAGTCTCACAATCTCAACTTTCATGCTTTCAAGTTCTTCAAAATTATATCGTTCATTGATTTCGATGATCTCATCTGAATAAGTTACGGTATAAGTTTCTGGATTTGCAAAAGCTAATTGAGAAACAAGAACAATTAAAACGGCTAATAAACGCATGGTTACTCCTTAAGGGTTATTTTTCCCCTCTTATTTAGAGTAAAAACAACCGATTGAATAGGGCCACTAAATATAAATTGAATAAATTACCTTGAATATTGCTCCGGCATAGTTTTTGACCTCAACTGACTTATCTGAAAGAATAAAACTATGAAATTATTACTACTAATTCTTGTTTTTTTGCCTTTAAGCTTTTCATATTCAGCTTGTAACTTGGAGCTAGCACAAGCCTCAGGCAAGTATTTAGAGTTATTGGAAAGCGCATCACTTAGAAGTTATCAAAATAGATCTGTGTGTGAAGTCCTCGATCAAGAAATTGCAGCTTGTACCAAAAAGCAAATGGCGAAGATTGAAAAACAATTCAACCCCAAAATCATTCTAGGTAGCTACTGCCAGCCTCATCTACCTCCTTATCCTTCAACGAATAAAGAGCAATTCTTAAAAGGCGCTGAACTTTATAGCTGGAAAGAAAATGAGGGCTACTTCTGGTACTCCCTACTTCCCGGTACAAATCGTCAAAAAAGCGCAAGCGAAATTAAGGCAAACAAGATGAGCTATCGTTACCTCTTGGCAAAAATAGAACAACTACCTCCAAAGATAATTATTACCTGGAATCATGAAACCTCTAATAATGAAGAAGAGGCTCTCAATCTTTCTCTACCTGACCAAAGCAAAGTTAAAGCCATTAAATCTCAGATAGAGAGATCAAAACTCCTACTGCAAAAATGATAAGATTCCTTAGTGCAACCTCGCTCCAAGAGGTACCTCTTTATCCATTTCAAATAAAATGATTTGGTCATCTTCATCAGATAGTCCTAAAACCAAAACTTCTGACATAAATTTTCCAATTTGCCTGGGTGGAAAATTCACCACGGCCAAAACACGCTTATCCAGTAAAGAATCCTTGGTGTAATGAGTTGTTATCTGTGCACTCGACTTTTTAATTCCGACACCTTCTCCGAAATCAATTTTCAATTTAAAGGCCGGCTTTCTCGCTTCGGGAAAGTCGTTCACTTCAATAATTTTTCCCAAACGAATATCAACTTTTAAAAAGTCATTGAACTCAATAGTGGCCTGAGGTTCGCTTTTCGGATCGAAATCTAAGTGCATTTATACTCCTAAAAATTCCACCATTTCTGAGATTGATTTGGTTCATCTAAGTCAATAATCTCACCCAAAATAGGATTGAGGATCTCAACATTTTCTTTTGCTGCCTCTTGGTATAGATCTTTCATTGGATCATTCCAAGTATGCTCTGACAATACAAACATCCCCCAGTGTACAGGAAAATATTTTTTAGCTTTCAACTCGTTAAAGGCTTTAACAGCTTGTGCGGGAAGCATGTGAACCTCCGGCCATTTTTCACTGTACTGTCCGGTTTCCATAAAGGCGATATCAAACGGTCCCAATTTCTCCCCAATATCTGCAAAATGACTATCATAGCCAGAATCACCACTAAAATAGGCATTATAATTTTCAGATTTGATTACCCATGAAGCCCAAAGAGTCCTATTGCGATCAAATAACCCCCTACCAGAAAAGTGTTGAGCCGGCGTAGCTGTGAATTTAACATTATTAAATTGATAATCTTGCCACCAATCTCTCTCTACAATACGATCATTAGGGACTCCCCAACTCTCAATATGAGATCCTACTCCTAGAGGTGTGACAAACTTAGTCTTTTTATCTTTAAAAAATCTAATGGAATCCATATCTAAGTGGTCGTAGTGATCATGAGAAATTAAAACGACATCAATTTGAGGAAGCTCTTTAAGGGATAATGGAGTTTTCTGAAATCTCTTTGTCGTAAACGAAACTGGAGATGCAGAAGCAGAAAAGACTGGATCAACTAAAACAGTTGTTCCTTCAATATTAAGAAGTAAGGTTGTATGCCCCAACCAAATAGCTTTAAACTTATTCGTATTGTTTTTGAATTGCTCTAAATCTGGCTTCGTCTCTGGCATTAGTTTTGGTGGTCTGGCATTTTCGACATTAGTAAAAAGAAACTTAGCTACAGCACCAAAACTCATATTTCTTTTGTACATCTCCTCAACTAACTTCGGTCTTCGATTGTGAAACTTCTCTTCGGTGGCATCGAAGTTTTGAGAAGATTTATACTCTTGAATTTTTTCTGCATTTGGTTTTGATCCAAAAGTTGAACAACCCATACTCATAACTCCTAAAGGCATTAATAATAGAAAGATATTTTTCATGAACTCTCCAAAAGTAAACATCTGTGTATACTTTAATCCGAGATGAGATTTTTCGCAAACAAAAAGTAAACACATATGTATACATAAACATGAAAGGATTTCACACTCACCCAATCTTAATAAGTAAAACCTTGATTATATTGGGGAAGAGGTTTAAAAAGGTCTCTTAAGTTTTCATTAAGCCAAAGGCAAATTCACCATGGATTTTATAATTCAAAGTAAAAAAACATTAAAAAATGACCTACTTTCAGGTCTAACTGTCGCACTCGCATTAGTTCCTGAAGCAGTCGCATTTGCGTTTGTCGCAGGTGTTGAACCATTAGTTGGGCTCTATTCAGCTTTCTTTATCGGGCTAATTACTGCCATTCTCGGTGGAAGACCAGGAATGATTTCAGGAGCAACTGGAGCTCTTGCAGTTGTAATTGTTACGCTGGTAGCGCAGCATGGGGTTGAATACCTTTTTGCTGCAGTTGTGTTAATGGGTCTTATCCAAATTCTTGCGGGTGTCCTGCAGCTTGGAAAGTTTGTCAGACTAATTCCCCATCCAGTAATGTTAGGGTTCGTAAATGGTCTTGCGATCGTCATTTTTATGGCCCAGCTTTCTCAGTTTAAATTCACTGATGCCAACGGTGTAACTCAATGGCTTGGCCAAACAGATATGCTAGTGATGCTAGGACTTGTGGGCTTAACGATGCTTATTATCGTTGGACTTCCTAAACTTACGAAAGCAGTTCCTTCTTCCTTAGCGGCGATTGGAATAATCACAGCTATAGTTCACTTTTTTAATATAGACACTCGAACAGTTGCAGATATGGCATCCGTTGGAGGAGGACTACCAAGTTTTCATATTCCTCAGGTTAACTTCAGCCTCGAAACTTTAAAAATTATTCTCCCTTACTCTGCAATTTTAGCCGCGGTAGGTTTAATTGAATCTCTCATGACACTTCAGCTTGTTGATGAGGTAACTGAAACAAGAGGGCGTGCCAACAAGGAATGTATAGGTCAGGGTGTGGCAAATATTGTGACTGGCTTTTTTGGTGGTATGGGTGGATGTGCCATGATTGGCCAAAGTATGATCAATGTAAACTCAGGAGGAAGAGGAAGAGCTTCAGGTATTAGTGCCGCTCTCTTTTTACTTTTTTTCATTTTAAGTGGTTCCGCTTTTATTGAAATGATCCCTCTAGCTGCACTTGTCGGAATTATGTTCATGGTCGTAATTGGAACATTCGCATGGTCAAGTATAAGAGTACTCAATAAAATCCCTCGTAGTGATGCATTTGTTATCATTCTTGTATCAAGTGTTACTGTCTTCACTGACCTTGCAATCGCAGTCTTCTGTGGAGTTATCTTTTCAGCTTTAAAGTTTGCATGGGAGAAATCAGAGTATATTAACCATATTGAATATATCGACTCTAACGGGGGAAAACATTATATCCTCAAAGGGCCATTGTTCTTTGGTTCGGTTCAAAGCTTTCAAGCTCTGTTTAATCCAGCAGAAGATCCACAGGAGATTTTCATGGACTTCAAAGACTCAAAGGTATGTGACTATTCAAGTATTGAAGTCATCAATAATATTGTGGCAAAATATAAGAAGCTTGGAAAAGAGGTCTATGTGAAAAACCTCAGTCCAGACTGCCAATCAGTAGTCAACAAAGCTAATAAAATTTTTGAAGCAAAACAAGTTAACGTATAAAAAAAGCCTCAGTTGAGGCTTTTTTTATTTTATAATTTTAAGTTTCTCTAAAAGGCCGAACCAACTCACTTCATTTTCTAGCTCATGTTTAAGCTTTCCTTGATAGCCTTTGGCCTTGGCCACTCGGACAATTCGGCTTTGCCCCATAACGATCTCTGGATCAGGAATAGTAAACTCATCAGTATAGGCATCTTCCGCAGGAATCACTCTCCATCCCTTAGTTTTTAATGCCATAATAAAGTCTTTAATATAGAGAGATGCGAGATCGTTTTCATGGAGCAACAATACATGTTTTGGAGACTTCCCAACAACTTTTAATGCCATTTCATCATAGAACTCTACGCTCTCAATTAAATACTTAACGTAGAACTCCCCCAGTTTTTTATAGTCAATTTTCTTTTTTTCTCGAAGCGCATCTCTAAAAAGAGAATCCATATACCAATCATAATTATCAACAGTGACATAACCGTGGCGATATCCCATCTGATTTAAAGCTGCCAAAACTTCGGCTCTCTCCTTAAGAGTTTTGCCACTGTTTAAATAAGGATAACGAAAAAACTTTTGATAACGTGGAATAGACTTTAAATGCTTTTCAGCGAGTTTTATATCTTCAATGAAAAGCTCACTTCCCACCACATCTAAATTTAGGTGTGAATGAGTATGGTTTCCAACTATATGGCCAGCATCAGAAAGTTGAATAAGCCTTTTTTTATTAGTGCCACCTTCAACTACACGTCGAGAGTTACAGAAAAAGATGGCCTGTTTAACACCTGACTCGTTTAAGCCTTCAATAAGTTTTCTCGTTCGCTCTTCGCCTGACTGAAAATGACTACTACCTGACGGACAGTCATCAAATGAAATTGCAATCTCCTTGCCTTGAGAAGAAAGGGTAAAAGTGAGAAATAACACGACGTACAACAAATTTTTCATGAAACCAGTTAGTCTAATAGATTTGATTAATTAATATAATTTCAATCCAATACGAATAGCAACGAGAACTTTATTCTAAAAGGAAAAAAAAGTTATAAGTTAGACAAGTCTAAGTTTAGCCAAACAGTGCCACGCACTATTTGCTTACACCACGCTCCAAGGCAACACTTACTTTCAATGTTCTACCGTTAATTTGACTTCCGTTAAGTTTGGTAATCGCTTTTTTAGCATCCTCTTTATTGTACATTTGCAGGAATGCGATTCCCTTGCTTTGCTTTGTCTTCGGGTCGCGGATTACTTCAATTTTTCCCACTTTACCGTACTTTGCGAAAATACTGTGGATATTTCCCTCATCCATAGAATAGACAAGATTCCCCACATAAATTTTTGTGAATTTTTTAGCAGGGTCATTAAAACTAGATCTTCTTTGATTTTTCATGCGGCACTTTTATCATCTTTAATAGACTAAGGCGCGATCTATATTAAAAAATATGAATTATTTACAAAAATACCTATCTGGCCTGCCAAATAAACCTAGGTGCCCGAAGTGTGTCTTCCTCACCGAATATTTCAACTTCACCATCTACTTTGATGACAAGACCATAATTCTTCTTATGGGACTGAACATAATAGACATACCAATCACTTACATCAAAATACAAGGAGTCTTCTCTGCCGTCAGGATAGGATAAATCCGCTGTCACGCAATCTTCTTCAGCGTAATCACCACCCTTTTTCTTCCACTTTCCGTTGGAATCTGGAAAGGGATGAGCTTGATTCCAAGTAGCAAGCATCATCCAGTTTGTCGTTAGAGGACAGATTTGAATATTTGTTTCATACTGAGACTGATTATCAATAAAGCTATCTGAACTAATCGCAAAATACATGCGCTTTTCATCATTGACGACGGCTCGTCCGCTACGATCGGAAATTTTCTCTAAGCGAGCCAGTAATCGTGCTTTTGAATTCAATTTATAGGAGTCTTGTTTCATTGATCGCTCATCACGAGGGTCATCAATGGAGGGACTAATTAATTTCACTCCATTAGAGAAGAACTTTTGCTCGTAATAATCATCTCCATCAACATCTTCATATGGGCTTACACCACATGATTGAAGGATACCCGTAGCTAAAATGATAAAAAACCAATTAAACTTCACAGCTCTTTCCTTTAAAAGAATACATTAACTTGTGTTTGTAGACTTCCTTGCCCTACTCCGTACCCCATCAAATCTGAAAGGTAATCATAGCTAGCTCCTTTAGAAGAATCTAGAATGAATCGACCTCTTAAACTCAATGAATAGTTTTTCTTACGATACTCAATATTAGGTCCCCATGAAACGATTCGCAACCTCCCCGTCTCATAGTTGTAATCTCCACCTTCGGCTATAAAATTATCAGCAAGCAGAACTTCAGCAAAACCACCTAGCATAAAGTTCTTGTAATGAGTTCCAGCCTTAAGGTTAATCCCTAGGATACTTCCAAAAGTATAAGTATAGTCCACATTTCCAACCTTCTCCTCAACCTCAGATTCAAAAGTGTAAAACAAATCATTTTGGATATAAAAATAATCTCTCTGTGTCTCTAAAGTTAACCCAACTGTATGAGTATCACGTCCCATCATTGAGTTCTTCAGTTCCTCATCAGAGAGTGTATTTAAATTAACTTGAGCAAAACCTTCTATATCAAAATCCCTGTGGGTGTATAACCGATACCTAGCACCTACTGACAGTGGCCCCATAAAACTATCGTCCTCTGTCTTTACGACCGATGCATCTATCCCAATTCCCATGGCTGACTCATTTTTACCAAAAGGATAGAGATGACTTCGTAGTAAATACATACTTGTTATTTTTTTACCTGTGACAATTTCTGAATCTTCGTCTCGATTAAAAAGGCGAGCTTCCAAGCCGAAAGTGGATGGATTCTTTAACCTAGATTTCTCAGGAACCTTGATTTGAGAAGCTCCCGTATAGCCATTATTTGCGGCAATTACCTGCTGATTTTTTTCTCTTCTAAACCTGGCAACCGTTGCTTCAATTCTATCAAATGAAGCATTAGGTTCAACTATACTTTCGGTGATAGTTGTAGCCACTTGCTCATTCTCTCTAATATCTGGAGCAAGAGCTCTGTGAAGTGCTTCATGAATATGTAGAGCAATCAGTTGGGATTCATCTAATTTTGCTGCCGCAGGAAAGAACCTCGTCGGAGCATATGGCTCTGGCATAGTACGAGCATAAACGAGCCCAGTTGCATCACTCGTAAAAGCTCCAAGCTTGGCAAGCTCTGCAGGGTTTAGTCCCTTCTTTGTCATATACAGTTTAGTATTTTCAACTTCTGGAATTAAATTACCTAGTCCTTCAATTTTTTGAATCTTAAATGACTTCAAAAGCTGTACGGCTTTCTGTCTTGCTTCAACAATGGCTCCATCTTCGATCACTTCGAAGCTTTGGAGGTCTTCACCATCATCACCATTTCCAACTCTGACTGGACCTTGAGCTGTTTGAGCAGCAAAGCTTAATTGAGTCGCTAAAATTAATGTTAAACTAAATATCTTTTTCATAATTCCTCATTAGTTAGCGCAAAAAGTGCCATCTCAAGGTGATAAACTTCATTCTTTTTGCCTTCTGAATATTTTTTTACCATTCGTTTTTGAAAATTAAGGATGTCTTTCTTAATACTTTCAATGTCTTTTTTATCAATAGCAAAAGAGATGCCTGATATATCTCTCTTTTGAACCATCTGCTCTTCTAAAGCTGTTGATGCTTTACTCAACATTTGATGATGATAGTTTTTTACGGCACGAGAAGGGATTTCCTCAGGACTGAAAACAAAGTCATCAGAAATCATTTCAACTCCGTCTACTTCTTTTAGTAATCCAACTAACCTCATCTTTTTTAATGAGTCTTCTACATCTTTAATTTTGATTCCTAACCTATAGGCAATCCACTCGACATCAAGTCTAAAATCATCTAAATCAGCAAGCGCCAATATAGACATACAATCGGTACTTGAAACGATTTCAAATGCTTCAAGACTTAGTTCAGTATTTTTTCTTTTGGGAGTGCTTGTGACTCCGGTAGAGTTGGATTGAACTGAATTTAAAAAAGCAGCTTTTTCAAACTCATCAAAGTTTAGTTTCTCAACTATAGTCTGAGCTTTATTAAGCCCCAGGTTTCTTTTTCCACTTAAGATTTCACTCAATGCTCCTGAACCAATCCCAATGGATTGTGCAAAAGCTCTTAGTGAATAATATTGATTTCTTGCCTTCCTGGATTGAAATTCAACTTGGAGAATGTCTCGGTAATTATTTTCCTGATTCATACAATTCCAATATTAAACTATTTTTGGAGCACATTGCTCCATATTCATGGAGCAATGTAGTTTTTACATACTTTTTAAGGTTGGCAATCTGCCTCAGAAGGTCTGAATTCACGTGCTCCATTCAATTCAACCACCTTATATTCGATATCTAGCCAAAAGGATTTTGGTTCAGTCTCTTCGGGTGTGTGCGCACATTGCTCGTCTCCTGTCACTGGATCGACTCCAACCTCATAACAATAAGAAAATGTATATTTGATTTCATTAAGACCTGGATTGATCTTTATATTGAAAACTGTAGGAGCCAGGTCTACGGTAAATTGTCCCTGAGTCCCCCAGAGAGCTCCATGAGAATCTCCACTGCTAACTCCTGTAGCCGTAAATCCCCATAAATGTGATCTTTCGTCTGGTGAAATTCGATAAGTTTTTGATAGAGAATTAGTTGTTTCTATTTTTTCTGAAACTAAATCACCTTCGCAATTATACCTACGAGTCAATTGTTTCTTCCTAATGATCGTATCCCTTGAAGGATTTTCTGCGCTCGTTTCATCAGGATCAACCGTTGTACAAGATGCTAAATTAAAAGCGATCAAGGCCAATATTGTTAAACTCCATACATTCTTTTTCATTACTCTTTCCTTTTTTTGTTGTGTGTTTAAAAAGGTTAACCTGAGTATGTTTTATCAAATGCCGGAGTTTTTACAATAGCCAGATGGAGCATTGTGCTCCAAAAGGAGCGTTATGCTCCCAATATCCTAGCTTGGTTGTGGGGTATTTTCCGATACTGGTGCTGCGTTTGGAATATAGTCATCTTGCTTTTTAACCGCATTCCAAGCGTCTCTAACACCCTTCTCGTAGTCCTCATGGACTTTCTTGAATTCAGCAAGTTGTCTTTCGATGATCTCTTCTGGAACTTCTCCCCATGTTCCAGCAATATTTTTGTACAAGCGTTGCTTTTCCTCATCTCCTAGTACCTTAGTAAAGAGCTCGCGAACTTGAGAATAGTCATCTTCACCATTGCGATGATCATATCTATCTGCATCTCCTGAAATTTTTAGTGGTGGCTCTTGTGCGCTTGGTACTTCCTTTGGTCCATCAAAGGAATTCGGCTCATAGTAGGCATTATCATTACCAGTCTTAATACCGCCATAAACATTCATCGCTCCATCCTTGTGATAGTGATGAACCGGACATTTCGGTTGATTAACTGGTAGTTGCTCGTAGTGAGTTCCGAGACGATATCTATGAGCATCAGCATAAGAAAAGATTCTTGCTTGAAGCATTTTATCTGGTGACCACGAAATGCCCGGAACAATATTAGACGGTGAAAATGCCGCACATTCAATTTGTGAAAAATAGTTTTCTGGATTTTTATTTAATTCAATATAGCCCACATCAATAAGTGGGTAGTCACCATGAGGCCAAACCTTTGTCACATCAAAGGGATTAAAATCTAATTTTTCAGCTTCTTTCTCTTCCATTATTTGAATTTTAAAACTCCACCTTGGATAGTCTTCATTCTCAATTGTATTATAAAGAAGCTCTTGATATCCCTCTCTCGTTTTTCCTATCAATTTTTCGGCTTCTTCATTTGTGTAAGTTCTATGCCCTTGCTCTGTTTTAAAATGAAACTTAACCCAATATCTTTCACCTTTTTCGTTCCATAAAGAATAGGTATGTGATCCGTATCCATTCATATGCATAGGGCTTGCTGGAATTCCTCTATCAGACATCAAGATAGTCACTTGGTGTAGACTCTCTGGGCTTGCAGACCAAAAATCCCACATTGCAACTGGCGAGCGTAGGTTTGTTCTAGGATGACGTTTCTGAGTATGAATGAAGTCCGGAAACTTAAATGGATCACGAATAAAAAAGACCGGCGTATTATTTCCCACTAAATCCCAATTTCCTTCTTCAGTATAAAATTTTAAAGCGAAACCTCGAACATCTCTTTCATGATCAGCTGCCCCTCTTTCACCAGCAACAGTTGAAAATCTAGCTAGCATCTCCGTCTCCGCTCCTGGTTGTAAACATTTTGCGTGAGTGTATTTAGAAATATCTTCAGTGATTTTTAAAGTTCCAAAAGCCCCCCACCCTTTAGCATGTACTGTCCTTTCTGGAATTCTTTCTCTATTTTGATGAGCAAGTTTCTCCATTAATTGATAGTCCTGCATAAGTAAAGGACCACGTTTTCCTGCACTTAAAGAATCTTGATTACTTGGAACAGGAGCTCCTGCGGTAGTGGTTAATTTGGGATTTTTATTTGATGATTTTTTTTTGTCTGACTTACTCATGATAGCTCCTTAGATAAAAATTTATTCCAGTGTAAGAAGATCATGAGAAAAAAAATTGTCATTAGTTTGATTTAAATGTTTAAAAAACTACAAATCCTGATTCATTGCCCCAAAGAAGCTCGCCATGTTATTTTGAGGCAACTAAAGAGAAGGAGATTTAATGAGAACAATTGGATACGCAGCTCACTCAGAAACATCTGATTTGGAGCCATTTCACTTCGAAAGAAGAGATTTAAGAGATAACGATGTGGCCATAGAAATTTTATATAGTGGTATCTGTCACTCAGATTTACATACTGTTAAGGGAGACTGGGGGGAACAACCTTACCCGCTAGTTCCAGGTCACGAAATAATTGGAAAAGTTATCGATGTTGGAAGCAAGGTGAAAAACTATAAAAAAGGCGATCATGTTGGAGTCGGATGCATGGTTGATAGCTGCCAGACTTGTGATCAATGTGAAAACCATGAAGAACAATTTTGTCGAAATGGCATGACTGGAACCTATGGCTCTAAAGATAGAGAGTCTGGTGAAGTTACCCAAGGTGGATATTCAAAGCATATAGTAGTACGAGAAGAATTCGTGCTAAGAGTTCCTGATAAACTTGACCTTTCAAAAGCCGCTCCTATTCTTTGCGCGGGAATTACGACCTATTCACCACTTAAGAATTGGAATGTAAAAAAAGGAACGAGAGTTGGAGTTGTTGGCTTTGGAGGCCTCGGACATATGGCAGTTAAGTTAGCTGTTGCGATGGAAGCCGAAGTCACTGTTATAAGTCGCTCGAAAGACAAAGAGGACTCTGCAAGAACACTTGGTGCCAAGGGAATTCTCATTTCTACAGATGAAGATGCAATGGATGAAGCAAAAGGCACTTTCGACTTCATACTTGATACTGTTCCAGTGAAACATGATTTCAACAGCTATACCCCACTATTGGATGTTAAAGGCTCATTAGTTCTAGTCGGACAGATAGGTCCCATGGAAGAGCCAATGACCCAACCTTTAATTATGGGAAGAAAAAGCATTGCAGGATCACTTATTGGTGGAATTAAAGAGACTCAAGAGGTTTTAGATTTTTGCGCTGAACATGGAATTCATCCAGCTTGTGAAATGATCAAACCTGATGAAATTAATAAAGCGTGGGATAAATTATTAAATGAAAGTCCTGACTACAGGTTTGTTATGGATATGAGCAGCTTGGAACCCTAAAGTTCCAAGCCAATAATCTTCAAATTAATAGCAAGATGCTTCTCTAGTTACGCTAGAGAGCATTTTGTTTATTGATAGCGGCGCTGTGTGCTGATAAATCACGTAAATTGAGAATTTACATGTCATCGAGCCATCAGCCGTTTCAAATAGGAACTTATGAGTATTTCCACTATTGTATTCTTCGCTAATCCCTAGATCTTCTCTAATTCCAACATCTTCCGAGCTGATATGTATGAGTTCAAGCTCCTTACTACCTGCTAGCTTTGAAACAGCTTCAATTTCTTGAACAACAAAATCAAGCTCCATAACAGCTTCCATAGCTTGAGTGTTCTCTGGTAGGTTAATTCTCTCTGCTAGAGCTGAAAAACTCATTACAATCATTGCTAAAAAAATAAAAAATTTCATATGGCATCCTTTTTATTGTTTAAATCTGTATAACTTGAAGAAATGAGTGCGCCAACTAGAGTGTGAAAAATCTTCACCCCATTAGTGAGTCTACCAAAAGCGATATCCCTAGATATAACAATAATATACTTGTAATGAGAGAGAGAAGCCTGTTCCATTTAGGTTTTATTAAGAAATTGGCAAATAAAGAAGAGAAACTAACTAGTGAAAAGAACCAGACGAATGAAAAACTTCCTGCGCCAAACCCTAATAACAGTCGATCGCTTAAACTTTGAAATTTAGCAGAATAACCACCTATAAGAAAAATTGTATCAATATAGACATGAGGATTTAGAAGAGTGAAACCAAGCGCAACCTTAATCACCTGATTACGCGTAAAAACAGTTTCACTCGTACTTATTGATAAATTATCTCTGTGAAGAAAACTACGAAATTTTAAAGCCGCGTAGTAAATAAGAAAACCAGCCCCAATCACTCCCACTATCGTTTTAAACGCAGGAATCTTAACAACAATCAATAACAAACCAGCTACACCAATGAGAACTAAAACAAGGTCGCAAATGGCACAAATAAAGGCGGCTACAAAATGATGTTGTTTTCTTATTCCAATATCAATTAAAAAAAGATTTTGAGCACCTAAGGCCATTATAAGGCTAGCCTGCAAGACAAAACCTTCTAAAAAGTATACCATTTTAAAGATCGCTCAGCTGAGATTCAAATTTTTCATTATGCTCGTCAAATTCTTCTTGAACACTTGCAAGCTCCTCAAAATCTCTTTCTATCATGTCCTGAAGATCTGAAACCTCTTTTGAGAGTTTTGTAATGCTATCACCATCAGATAGCTCCGAAGCTTTCACCAACTCATAATTTTTCTCTTCCAAA
Organism: Bacteriovoracaceae bacterium; assembly: GCA_964231135.1. Taxonomy (GTDB): domain Bacteria; phylum Bdellovibrionota; class Bacteriovoracia; order Bacteriovoracales; family Bacteriovoracaceae. Next base: position 225,257 of record CAXRIU010000006.1, on the reverse strand, counting down.
AGAATTTCATTAGAAGTAATTGCCGTTTCTAATTTTTCGAGTCTATTTTTCAAAGGTTTCAAAATAGTACTTCGCTCTTTGATAATTTCACTACGCAATTTCTGTAAGTCTTTTTTAGATAGCTTAGGTTTGGCTTCTTTCTCAGAAGATACATCTTCTTCCCAACCAATTTTGTCCAAAAAGTCGTCATAAGAGCCTAGAAAATACTCGGCTCCATTTTGATGAAAAATAATTAATTTGGTGGCAAGTCTCCTCAAGAGCATTTCGGAGTGAGTGACAATAATCGTTGCCCCATCAAAATTAACAATCGAGTCAGTTAGAGATTCAATAGATTGCATATCCAAATGGTTGGTAGGCTCATCTAGAAAAAGTAGATTGGAAGGCTTGGCCATTATTTTACCAAGCATGACCCTCGACCTCTCTCCTCCTGATAGGACAGAGATTTTTTTATCGGCTAACTCTCCAGAAAACATCATCGTGCCACAAATTTGTCGAATTTTAGCCGTTGGTAGGTCTGGCGCAACTGAGGTGACCTCTTCAGCAATAGTATTTTGAGTATGAAGTCTTTCAATATTAGTTTGTCCAAAGTGAGCAAACTCACAACTCGGGTGAAACTTCACGTCACCAGAGTGAGGAGTTAACTCGCCAGCTACACAATTAAGTAGCGTCGATTTCCCCTTACCGTTTTTTCCAATAATCGCAAGACACTCCCCCTTCTCTAAAGAAAAGGAGATATCCTTAAATAATTGAGGACCACCTTCATAGGCAAAGCTCAGGTTTCTTACTTGTAAAATATTTTTTGAAGCGATGTCTTTATAATTGAATTGAAAATCAAGATCCGACTCTTGAGCTAGCTCATCCATATCCCCAAGTTTTTCAAGTTGTTTCAATTTTGACTGAGCCTGAGTCGCTTTAGAAGCCTTGGCCCTAAATCTCTCAACAAACCTTTCCATTTCTTTTTTCTTTTTATCGAAATTGGCCCTAGTCTTTTCATAAAGCTCATCTTCTTCTAGTAGCTGAGTATAAAACTTCTCTGTATCACCCTTAATAAACTTCAGCTGCTTACGGTTAAGCCCCATAATATGAGTCGCGACACTATCCATGAACTCACGATCGTGAGTAATGATAATGACTTCACCATCAAATTGAACAAGAAACTTCTTTAACCACCGCATTGAAATAATATCTAAGTAGTTTGTCGGCTCATCTAGTAAAAGCAGATTGGGCTCAATTGCTAAAACCTTCGCAAGATTAATTCTGATTTGATAGCCACCAGAGAAGCTATTGGGATCTTTATGAAAATCCTCAGTGGAAAAACCTAGACCAGAAAGAATTTTATCGACTCGATAGGTTTCGTATTTTAACTCAGGTGGCAAAACCTGATAACATTCCTCTGCAACGGTTGGCTTAGTGAATTCAATATGCTGCTTTAGTGTTCCTATCTTATAGTTTTTAGGTATATTAATTTGCCCACTATCAAGAGACTCTTCTCCAAGAATCATTTTAAAAAGAGTGGATTTCCCTGAACCATTTCGGCCAACAAAACCGACTCTAGCACCAGCAGGCATATTAAATGACAGGTCTTCGAAAAGAACCTGTCCGGCAAAAGCTTTTGAGATATTATTTATTTGCAACATATTATTATATGTAGCAAGATCAGGCCTTAAAGAGAACCCTAATTATACGAATTTCAACAACTAGTATTTCGCATTTTGAAGTTTCAATACATTTCCATCTGGATCTTCAAAAATAAGCATATGTCCCCAAGCCTCATCCATTTCACCCAAAATTTTTGCACCGGCTTTTTCTAATAGGGCCCTATCCTCAGATACATTATCGCTACTTAATGTCAGCGTACCACCGCAATGAGCTCCATGCCCGTCCCTAGGAAAGTCGGGCACGAGAGCTCCCTCTGTCCAATGAAGCCCAATCATAACTCCCCCACAATCTAGGCTAGTCCAATGCTCCGATTCAAATGAAATTTTCATACCAAGAGCTTTGGTATAAAACTCAACTGAGCGCTTCATATCGACTACATTATAATAAATATCATGGACACCTTTTATCATGCTCTTCTCCTGTATTTTGTTTCATGAAATAGCTTGGAAAAAGTTTTCGTATTTCTGTATTGTCCCTTCTCAATAGCGTCTTCTCTTGCGGTTCCCTCATAAACATATCCAGTTCGCTCTGGAACCTTCGCTGATTTTTCATTTAAGTCTGAACACCGGATCTGGACTCTATGAAATCCCACTTCAAAGAGCTCCTTTTCAAGTAAAAGAACGGCTTCAGACATAAAGCCTTGCCCTTCGAAATCTCCAAGAATCCAATACCCTAGCTCAGCACAATTACTTTCCCACCGAATAGAGTGAACACCAATATTACCAAGGTACTTATTTGATTCATTAAGAAAAATTCCATAATCAAACATTACTCTAGCATCCCATCTTTCATGAGTGGTACGAATATAGTTCTCTTCGTCTTCGACAGTTTTCACATAATCGACCCAAGGAAGAAACCGATCTAGCCTTTCCCTATCAGCATTAACATATTCAAACATATTTTTGGCCAGGCTCAAATCATGCTTTTTTAAGCTGATTCTCTCACCACTTAGGTTTTCATTTAAGGCTTTAGGCTTCATAACTCCCCCTGTGATCTTAGTCTAAAAGAATTTTGCAGGTTTGGGTATAGAATAAAAAATCTAATGGTGAATAGACGACACGCTATAGAGAGTTAACATTTTCAATCCATTGCAATAGCTGAGCAACGAAAACATCTTGATTTTCAAAGGTATCGTTGAGTACAAAATTATGATCACCGTAACTGGTATATATGGTAACCTCTCTAGGTAGATTCACGAGATTTCTATAAATCTGAGAAATGTCACAATAAGGATCTTCGATTGAGATTGATATTTGAACTGGGCGTTTTTTTTGCAGTAGCTTTGAGTAGGTGCTTTTAAATGAGGCATTTTCATCACAATTTGGTGTGACAAGCGCTAGTGGGTATGAATTCAAATTGGCCTTAGCGAGAACTCGTGAACCAAAACTCTTTGCGACCAAGATTATTCTTTCATTTTTTAACTTAAACCTTTTTTGGTAATGATGAATAATATCTTTAAGTTCTATTGCTTCCAAATCTAGGTCTGTAGATGGATTTCGATTATGGCTAAAGAAACTCCAATCAAAACGTAAGAAACTAAGCCCACTCTCCTTCCCTCTAGTAGCTAGCTGTTCAAAAATTCGTCCCTTCATAGAATAATTTTTAGCGGGAATTAAGATGACTAAAACCTCGGGTCTCGTATGTGAAAAAGACTCGATAATTCTATTGGGTGTTTCAGCGTGCCCCACACTAATAGTAAAAATCAATATAAATAGTAACTTCATAAACTCCTCCTTCAAACTTTGAAAGAAAATACTCCAAAACAGAAAAATACTAAAACTAATTATATTTACTTTTAAATATAGAATTTCTATATTTAAAGAATGAACCTCTATCACCTTAAATATTTTTGTGATGCCGTTGATAACCAATCAATTGCAGTTTCAGCACAACTGAATTCAGTTACTCCAGGAGCTGTTAGTCAGGCCATAAGAAAATTAGAAGACTTTTATCAGCAAAACTTAATTCATCACAAAAAAAATACATTTCAAGTCACCCCAATTGGAAAAGAGCTCTATCAGTATGCCATTCCATTGCTATCTGAGTTCATGAGTTTAAAAGAAAAAATATCTCAGGGAGAAAGTTTGGCGGGAGAGCTGTCCTTTATCACTCAACAAAGTATCGCTGAAAACCTTCTCGCTCCTTTTATAAAACAATTCAAGAAAAAATATCCTGCTATTAACTTAAAAATGAGTCTTGCAAATACAAGCCTGATCAAAGAGAAAGTCCACAGTACGAATATAGATTTTGCAGTTACGCTAAATAATGTAGACCTCAAAGACTGTTCTACTACGATTTTAAAAGAAGGCTCCTTTGCCCTTTATCAACCTGTGAGAAGTATGCAAAAGAAGAATCTCTTTCTAACTACAGAAGAAACACCAGAGGTAATTGAATTCAAAAAACTATATAAAAAACGATTTAAGGTCGAGCCTATCATAGAGTTAGAGATAAATAGTTGGAGTGTCTTAAAAAAAATGGCTGAGCAGGGTAATGGTACCGCTTTAATACCCGACTATTTGCTTTTTGGTAAAAAGAATATCTCTCCTATTGAAACGAAAATGAAGTTACCTATGCCTTCGTTTCAAATATTATCCGCGCATAATAGCGCTAGGTCGTTAAGTCTGAAAGCAGAAACTTTTCTTGAAGAACTATTCCTATTTTTAAAAGATTGAAAAACTTGCCTAAATTCCTTTATCTGTCCAAGTTCGGTCTATCATATAAAAAAAGGAATTTAATATGATGAAAAAATGTTTATTAGTTTTTGTTTTAATTTTATCTCAGTCAGCTTTAGCAGATATGATGGTAAGAACTTCACCACTTACACTACTAATTGGCGCACCCAATGTAGAGCTGGGTTTTAAGGTTACTAATGGCCTCTCAGTTGGTGGGGGTTTTACAACTTGGGCGGTTGATATAAATGATATAGAAATGGACTTTCTAGCCTATCATGCAAGAGCAGATTACTATTTCTCAGGAGCCTACAATCAAGGTTGGTATATATCCGGTATATTTGGAGCTGCTAGTATAGACCTCGCAACAACGGATGATGCTGGTACCAAATACAAAGGTGATGTAAATGGTACTTATGTGGCTTTCTTTGGTGGTTATCATTGGCAATGGACACAGTTTTTTATCGATCTTGGAATAGGAACTTCTACCTATTCATTCAGCGATACACTTGATTTAGAGGACGAAAACGGGAATAAAGAGGAAGAATCGATTCCAGCGATTTCGGCCACTGGTCTTGAATTTAATATTGGCTGGACTTTCTAAATACCTAATATGTAAAGTGTACTTGACACCAGCTAAGTGTCAGGTATACTTTACACATGAATTTAACTAATAACCTCAAAGAAATACGCCTGGAATCAGAGTTTAATCAATCTGAGTTCGCTAGACTTTGCGGAGTATCCCGCCAAACTATTCACGCAATTGAGTCCTCAAAGTATACACCTTCAGTAGAACTAGCCTTAAAAATTGCCAATATACTTAACTTAAACGTGGAAGATATTTTTTCACTAGAGGAGTCGAAATGAAGTCTCAATTTATTTATCTGACCAAAAAACGTGCCTTAGTTTTATTCATTATTTTACAGGTTCTTCCACTTTACCAAATCGCATCTCAGTCGGCTCCCCTTCTAAAGATCGCATTGTGTTTGGGATATGAATTAATCATAGTGGGATTAATTGCAATATGGCAGCTTAAACCAATTGAGCAATTTGATGAGCGAGAAAAAAGCGTTATTTTAAAATGGAAAGGAAGAATAATAGATCATGGATCAGTCACCTTATTAATCCCATTGAGTATTCTTTGTCTTTATCCTGAAATGCAAGCTTGGACCTTATATTCCTTTGCTGCCATTCCAATTTTTATCGTATACGTGTGTTATCACCTACTGATGAAAAAAGAACTCGGACAGTATTTTGCAGAGTCCCTTTAAGAGGCAAAGCTCATCGTAGGCTTAGTGAAAATAAATGGTTTGCCACTTCTGATCATGATAGTGTGCTCTTTTTGAACTGAGTAAAAACCTTTATGATAAAGCGTCCAACCATCACGAGATTCTTTTATATGATGGGCCCCATTTGATATAAAAGGCTCAATTGCAACTACTAGGTTTTCCGTAAAAATTCTTTTATCAAGTTCGTTACAATAACTGCCTATGAAATTTGGTTCTTCATGTAAGCTCAAACCGACCCCATGCCCTCCTAAATCCCTAATGACTGTAAGCTTATTTTGCTTGGCGTACTGCTCGATTGCGAACCCGACTCTATTGATCTTAACACCTGTACGAGCAGTATCAATTGCGATGTCGAGGACAGTCTTAACATGGTTACACAGAGAGCTCTTTTTATTTTTTACGTTTCCAACGATAAAAGACTCTCCGTTATCAGCAAAAAAACCATCCTTAGAAGCTGAAACATCTATATTAATTAGATCTCCATCCTTCAAGACTCTAGCCGACGGTATTCCATGAGCGACTTCATTTTCAGTACTAATACATACGTATCCCGGAAAATTGTATTCAGATTTAGGAGCAGAAATCGCACCGTATAGAGCAAGAAATTTGCCCGCCATTTCATCCAACTCAAGAGTTGTCATTCCGGCTTTTGTATTTGCTTTCAAATAAGCTAAGCAGTTAGCGACAATGGCACCTATTTCTTTCATTTTTTCAAACTGAATTTCATTATCGATGCTCATATAAACTCCAAGGATATGACTTTAAGCAAAATCACTATATCATCGATTTCATTGTAAATGTTAATAAAACTAATTATTAGGTAGGACTTAGAACTATTTATAGGATAAATTGCAATATATTCTCAAGAAGGTCTTTTTATGCAAGGGCAAAACCTCACTGATGGTCCCATTCCACAACAATTATGGTCGTTAGCTTGGCCTATGATGCTATCTGTTTTCTTCCATTCACTCTACAATTTAGTCGATGCCTTTTGGGTGGCAAAACTCTCAGCTTCTGCCATCGCTGCTGTATCGATATCTCAGATCGTTTTGTTTGCCATGGTCAGTTTAGCAATGGGTGTCTCCGTAGGTACTGCTGTATTAGTGGGACAAAATATTGGTGCTAAAAACAACGAAGAAGCACAAAGAGTACTGGGGCAAGGCTATCTTTTAACAAGTATTGCTGCCATTTTCTTCACTGCCATTATTTTCTGCTTTAAAACAGAGCTTCTCACAATCTCGGGAGCAGTCGGTGAAATCTTTCCATTGGCCATGCCGTATTTTTCAGTTGTAAATGCTGGTTCTATTTTTATGTTTCTTATGATGACCACCTCAATTTCATTTAATGCTCAAGGAGATAATTTTACTGCGACGAAGCTTTTTGCTGTTTCGACTCTTGTAAATATCGTATTGGACCCATTATTGATTTTCGGATACGCCGGTTTTCCTAAACTAGGTATCGCTGGCGCTGCTTACGCAACCCTTGTCTCACAATTCGTTTTTTTAGCTATGGCAATTCCAATCTTAATGCGTCCCCAGATGATGGTTCAACTAAAAGTTAAATGTTTAAAGCTAAAATGGAGCTCTGTTAAGAGAGTATTAGATATTGGTTTTCCAGCTTCTCTTAATCAAGTTCTTAACCCTATTGGTTTTTCAGCGCTCATGTATTTAGTTTCTGAGTCTTTTTCTGAAGCTGGAGCAGCTGCGTTTTCAATTGGATTTCGGATAGAGTTCTTTGCCTTTATACCTGCGATAGGTTTTGGCTTTGGTGCCATGTCTATGATTGGTCAAAATATAGGTGCTAAAAAACATGATCGAGTAAAAGAAGTTCTAAAGCGATCAGTTATCTTTGGATCAGGTTCTGCTCTTTTGTTTTCTTTATTATCTTTTTTCTTTGCCCCAGTAATCGTTGGAATGTTCACGACTGATCCACTAGTAACTGACTATGCTCTACTCTATTTTAAAGTCGTACCAATAGGATATGCATTTTTTGCAGTGGCATTTATCGAAGCAAATATATTTCAGGGCATAGGTAGATCCTGGCCAGGTTTTTGGATTACCCTTGGTCGAGTAGGCCTCTCAATTACAGGCACATTTGTGTCGGTCAAAATACTTAATCTTCCTATCTGGTCAATCTGGCTATCAATTGTCATCGGAAGTGTTATTTCTTCAGTTCTAGGTTTTATTTGGATTAAAAATGCGCTTGAAAATGTCGATCAAGATGACCTTCCCTTTGAATCTAAAATTATACCCGAAGAAACCTTGATTGTTTAACCCTGCATCTTAAAGAGGACTATAAGGTGGGGCCTCCAAAGAAGCCCCTTTCTTTAATATTTAATAATCAAGGGCCATCTTCACAGCCTCAAAAGCATTTGCTCGACCTGCACCAAAATAGTACTCAGAACCACTTCCGATTTTGTCTGCGGACTTCTTTAAAATCTCTTCAATTTGCCAAGGAGTTAAGTCAGGTCTTGCGGAAGCGACTAGTGCGGCAACACCTGATAAAATTGGAGCTGAATAACTTGTTCCCGATCCACTTCTATATTTTGAACCTCCGTTGTTATGTTCAATATAGGTTGTCGTAGAATAAATATTATGACCAGGGGTGACGATATCGACAAAATCGCCAGCGTTTGAACCTGAAGTTCGGCAGAACATTCCAAAACGACATGTTCTTACTCTCCACAACTCATCATTAGCGTTAGATCCACCAACGGCCAGGACATAAGGACTGTCTTTCCAACTTGTATTGTTTCCTTGGTTTCCTGCAGAGTAAACGAGAAGTGATCCTTTGTTTCTTGCATATCTTCCGGCATCTGCAACGACAGAAGAACTAACTCCCGTAAAAGAAACATTTATAATCTTTGCTCCCTTATCTGCTGCATACCTTATGCAATCTGAAATCGTTTTAATTGTCGTACCACCCTTAGTTGTCGCAATTCTTAATGGTAGAATTTTTGCTTTAGGCGCCATACCAGCAACACCAAGACCATTATTTGCTGCTGCTGCAATTAAACCAGCAACAAAAGTTCCATGACTAGTAACTGGATTAGCACGGTCATCATTATCGATGAAGTCCCAAGATCCTTCTCTCAAAACATTCACTTTAAGGTCTTCATGTCCAAACTCGACACCTGAATCACAAACAGCAACGACAACTCCTTCCCCCTTGGTGTATGACCAAGCTCCTTGAGTGTCCATAATATCATGATGGTACTGTGCTGATTTCTTTGGATCTGATAAGTTCGTATCTTCTCCTACTTCATGCTCAAATGTGTTGTACTCAACGAACTCAAATGCACCTGACTCCATCATCTCCATACGGATAGATTCAAGGTCACCTATTTTCTGGCTAGGACGAAACACATTAACTGAGTCTTCTGCCTGTCCACCTTTCTCTGATATTCCATATTTGGAAAAAATTTGATGTCGAGCGCTGATATCTAAGAAATTTTTTGTTTCTTTAATTTTATATAAAAGCTCACCTGTGTGTTGCGCAACCTCTGCATTTGCGAGGAAAGAAGTTACAGATAATGACAATAAGAGCGATAATCGAAGTTTCATAACAATTCCTTTGTTTTTTGCTTTTCCTTCATGGAAATTTTTGATGTTTTGAAATTGATCGACTAAAAATGAAGGAGACTTAAACGGGACTGGGATACTAGCAAATATTGCCCCTACGGTAGTGGACTAAATAGCTACGAAATGAGATAGATTAATAATGAAGTTTCTGATTTTATTCATTTTTTCATTCCCTACTCTGATTTACTCTAAGACGTATCGTGTTGGTGAAAGCTGGGATAGAAGTGAAATATCGAAAGCTTCAGAGGATCTACAATTTTTAAAAGAATCGGTAGGAGAAGTAGGGGCCAAGGCCACCCTATTTTATATTGGTCAAAAAAATGGAAAACATTTAGCTATCACAAATTATCATGTCTGCCCGGTACTAAACACATCTCTAACGAAAAATATTAATCGCTGTATTGGTCAGAGAGTTAGTTTCTTCAATTATAGAAATCATAGAGGCAGGCCATTGAGAGGTCGGATTACCTCTGTACCCATTACTGAAAAATCATTAGATCTCTCAATCGTTATAATTGAGTTTGAAAATCTCCTTGAATTTGATCGATTCCCTACTCCACTAAAGCTTTCTAATCAAATGCCTTATCAATTTCAGAAATTGATTTCAGTCGGTTATGGAATTTATAATAATGAATTTGGTCTACTTACGATTGAAGAAAATTCTTTTGACTGCCAAGTATTTTCCCACCAAATAAAACAAGTCAAAGATCCTGACACACTTAATCCAGTTCCTTATAAGGTTAAATCTTTTCTTCATGGGTGCGATGTAAGCCATGGAGATAGTGGTTCTCCTATATTAGATAGAACTAGCCTTGAAGTTGTAGGCCTTTTGTGGACAGGAAAGTACCCAAAGCATAACCTTGTTTCGCAAGCTGGGTTCGAGAATTTGCCATTAGAGTTTTTATGGGGAGAATTAAATTACGCATCTCCAGCATATTTAATTTTAGAGATACTCGAAGACTTCGAATTCTGACTCTTGAAATTATCGGGACATTACCCAACCGATTTAGTTTGTCTACCACCTTACTTTGGAATGAATTTGCTCCATATAAATCTTATTAAGCTTCCTTTAAAATTTTATTGGGAATTATTTTTCAATAAAATTGCAAGAGGCACCTCAATGAAACAAAATTTTTTATTTTTGATCTGTTTAGTTTTTCTACTGATATCCTGCGCTCCTCCGGTAGAAGAAGAGGAAGACGGAAACACAAATGAGCAGACTACAGCTCCAGTTGGAGGAGGTGTGAATGATGACGATGATGCATCCGCAATTTCAGTAGATGCGAATACAGTAAAATTTGATTTTTTATACGATATAACCGGATCAACTGATTCTTCAATCAATGCAACTGAGGTTATTGATGCTGACTCATTTCCTGCTCGAACGGCTCCATCAATCAATACTTCCAGTATGATTACGACTCTATCGTCTTTTCCCGCAATAGCAGCTCCTGGCAATGGCGTTTTAGGAACAGAAGGTGCCTTCTCAGAAAATATTCAAACACCAGTTGATCTTTCAGCGACACGCTCTCATGAAGTTAAATTGTCTTCAAGTGCAGGAACGTCTTGTTCTTCTGATTTTGCGACTGCATGCACTTTAAAGTCTTCAGACAAAAGTATCGCAGAGCTAACAAATATAGTAGTCAATAGCTTTGATGACACGACTGCAAACTTTGCGTTCAAAGTCGATACCAACAATTTATCTGCACCAGTAACTCCTAATATAGTAAAGAGAGGCCCTCCAACCAATGGAGCAATAACTGAGCGTCCATGGATCGTAGAAGCAGTAGAACTAAATGGAAACTACTACGCCATCGCTCGTTTCACTGCATCTGGGACCGCAGAATACTTGGTTAAAATCAACACAAGCCTTGACTCTGCATTTGAAATTCTAATGAAAAGTAGTGCCTCTCTAACTTATAGATTACAAAAATTAGTTGCTTTCAACGGCAATATCTATCTCGCAGCTAGGCTTGGAACCAATTCAGATTACGATCTAATTAAATACGACCCGACGGCAAAGACATTTACCAACCTAACTTCTGCATCTAGTGTTCTGTTAAATCCAGCTAATTTTACCGTTTCTGGCTCTAACATGTACTTTTCAGCACAAAGTAACTCCTCGGGGCACACAAAATTATATAAGATTGATAGTTCAAATAACATCCATCAAAAATCAAATACAGCGAGTTCTGGCTCAGACAATATAAAGTCAATTATAAAAACTGAGAATGGAATCTATTTGGATATTGCTAATCCAAGTAACACAGGTTCACGGGTTATCGTGAGACTCAATAGCGACGAATCCGTCACTCCCCTAATAGAGATTGGATCAGCAACCTTCAATGAGGCAGTCGTTGTCGCTGGCAAAACTTATATTGCGACAAGTGCTAGCACTGGACTATACCGAGACAATATGGACGGTTCCGTTGATCAACCCTTAAAAACGGGTTTTACCTCGGCTAGTAAACCCTACCCACTAAGCAAGATGACTGAACTAGATGGTGAACTATATTTTGTTGGTGGTAATCCACTCAGACCTTTTAGATTTAATTCAACTGATGGTGTAGGAGTTCAATTGCCTAAGATGAATTCCCTACCTGCAATTAGTGAAATGATTAGTTACAATGGCGCAATATATTATGCAGCTAGAGACAACGACAATAACACAAGATTATTTAAACAGCTTCCAAATGGAAATTTAGAAAGAATTCTCTACAATAATGGAACACCAGGTGATAACCCTAGAAATTTCATGATCTATAATGATGAATTTTATTTTATTGCTAATGATGACAGTGGAAGTCCCATGCTCCACCGTATGAACGAATCGGGTGAGATTATAGACACAAGAGCTGATGTAAGTTCAACAATTAATTTTTTGGGAGCTTTTCCTCAAGAAAGTGGAATTATTTTAAGTGACAAAAACTTTTTTGATGTTTTTTCAAGAAACGAATAAATAGATTTCTAACTTCACCTTTTATTTTTCGTGGGCTAAAATCGGCCCATGAAAACATTAGCCCTACTAACAATATTTCTGTCTTTTAATACATACTCTTTCATCAATATTGAAAGTTTACGAAAGAATTCAAAGCCTGGTTTAAATACCAGCGGAAAAATTCTTTTTAATCAGCAGGCTGGGAATACGGAAAAGATTTTAGGCTCAGCCTCCACTTTAAATTCATACTTAGATGATATTCACGAATATATATTTATTGGCAATATTCGATATGGTGAAAGTTTTGGAGAAAAAGACACTGACGATGGCTCTATTCACTTACGATACACCAGAGAAATGAATAGACCTCACTTTCTTGAAACTTATATTCAACACCAATACAATAAGTTTCAAGCTCTAACTTCAAGAAATTTATTGGGTCTAGGTTACCGATTTGCAAGCAAGTACTTCAATTTTGGAATAGGTGCCTTTCATGAAGAAGAATCGATAATTGATCGTCCAGAAGAAAATGGATTACGGGGAAATATCTATTTATCTCACTCTGAAAAAACAGAGTCTGGATTTGAGTTTTCGACGATTTTATACGTACAACCTTCAATGGCTCGTGGAAATGACACCAGAACGACATTCAATGCTGGGATTTCTCAAAATATCACAAAATCAATGGCTTTAGTTGTTGAGTATCAAAATGTCTATGATCAACGACCACCGGAGGATATTAAAACTTATGATGCCTCATTAATGTTTGGATTAACGTTTAAGTAGCATCTTTACTGACTTACTTTTAAGAGAAAATTTAACTCACAATCTCGGGAGCCGGCATCAATATCGACTCTTAGCCCGACATCAAATATTTCATCTACAGTCATATTTGAATAGTGAGATTGATAACCTCCACCATTACTTGTAATCTTCATGACATGATAGAAATTGGTATCAGCGACTTTCCCAATGACTCGCATATCATTTCGTAATTTATATCCTGTGGGTAGAATATGGTTTTCGATACGGGTTGAAGCTTTCAAGACCTCACCCGACTTTAATTGTGTCTCCATATAAACTTTATCTTTTGTCACCTCTATTAGAGGAAGCTTAGAAATTGTCGAATATGAGACATCAGATAACACAACTTCAAAATTATTTACTCTAAGACTAAGCGGATACTCACCCACCGGCGTATGTCCAACAACAATACGATTTATCCCCTGTGATTTAAGTTTTTTAAGAAACTTTGCTTGAGGGAGCTTAGGATTACCGTTGGAGTCAGAGTATCTCCCATACATGACACTCTCATTATTAAAAGCTTTTCCATTTCTCTTTTTGTGATACTCAATGATACTTGCATCCCTTAGAGGATCATCTCCTAAGTTTAGTATTTCACTCTGCCCCCAACTATTTAGGCGGTTTATCCATTCCTCCATGGAGCTCTGTCTAATATACTCACCAGGAACCAAACCGTAGTTGTGTGGAGTAATCGCTCCATGGACATACACGGTATTATCAATGATAGCTCCAACTTGGGTTTGTTTTAAATACTCAAAAAACTCTCCACCTTTTTTCCAATCATCTAAAAAATTTCTATAAACAAAATCATTGGTAATATTTTGATCAGGAAAGAGTAACTTGAGCTCATCGAACCGACCTTGAAAAGCATCTGCAGCATTCATTCCCTCTAGAATGACTTTAAGCCTGAAAACAGGATTATCTAAATCGCTTACAATTTCTTGGAGCTCTTCAAGAGCGATCGAAAACTTCAAATCAAATCCATGGTGTTTGTTTAGATAATTTCGATAAGGCTGTTTTAAAAATTCAGGTATGGGTTGACCATCATATTTTTTTATTAATTGATAAACCCAAAGTTTGTTTATGTCTCGATTTCCTAAAATTAATTTTGTATTTTCGGGAGAATTATTTTTAAGCTCCATCAGTGTTCTGACAATCCTAATACTCCCATCGCCTCTATCTACTGCATCACCCATAAATATAAAATTGTGCCCGTTGATAACACGCCAACCGCTTGGGCCTTTTTCGAAAACTTCGGGGTGCTCAACTAAAAATTTTTCAAAGCGCGTAAAGTCACCTTCGAGGTCACCAATGACATAGTCTTTTGCAAATAAGGATTGGGTAAAGATAAATATGAGAAGAAGTGACAAGCGCAAACTCATACTAGTCTTATCGGAGATTTTGGCCAAAAAAAAAAGCCCAGATCTGGGCTTTTAATAGTTTAAGAAGGCAATTGAAAACAAAGAATTTTTAGATTTGGTTGGGAGATTGATCATATTCATAACCAATCAAAGGTAGGATTTTTTGAAGATTTGATATCTTCAATTGCCTTACCCTAACATAAGCAGGATTCGTGCCAAGTTTAACCTTATATAAGTTATTGAAATCACTTAATTACCGACCGGTGCGATATGACATAGGGCCATTATGATTTTCAATATTGATCCAAATAGATCCAGTTTTACTTAAGTCACACTAAAGAAACTAACTTTTTAGGTCGGAAATACCGAAAAGATCTTAAGTCGAAGGAGCAATTAATGTCCAAAATTTCCGATTTCCTAACGAAGGATATAATAAGTGAAGAGAAATTTTCTGAGCTGTTCACCAGTATCGGTCGTGCGACGCTAGCTACTGGAGTTGGCCTTATTGGTGTGACAATTTTTTTATATGTTACTGAAAAAAGACATATCGAAACACTGAAAGGCGTTAGCGAAGGTATATCAAATGTTATTGAGGTAAAATCAAATAAATATAATCCTCGCTTTAACGGAAAAATAGTCTACTTAAACGGATTAGTTCGAAATGAGACCCCAATTCATGATTTTTCGTTTGATATAAAGACCAATAGTTTAGCCTTATATAGAAAGGTTGAAATGTATCAATGGGAAGAGAAGAGACAAGACAACTTCACAATAGGCTCAAGATACATTTATAAAAAACGCTGGTCGGAATCTTTCTATCCGACCTCAAAATTTAGGGAACCAGGTTATAACAACCCTTCTAGCATGCCGATTAGAAGTAAAAATTTTGGGGCCACTGATTTAAAGTTAGGAGATTTTTCCCTGTCACCTCACTACCTCTCCAATTTAGAAAGCAGAAGTATAATCGGTTCTGTAGAAATTAAAAATATACCCATCCTAAATGGTATGCAGGGAAGACTTACAGAGGATTATATTTACTACGGAGACCCAGATGATCCTCAAATTGGGGATATTAGAGTCACAATAGAGGAAATTCCTTCAGGGAATATAAGCGTTGTTGGCCGTCAAAATTCAAATAGAACAATCGAGCCCTTAACTACAAAAGACAATCAAGGAATGACTCCGATTGAAGTCGGAAACGTGCCTCCCGAAAAGCTTTTCAAAAACGTTGAGAAAGAAGAGAGCATGATTGTATGGATTATAAGATTGGTTGCCTTTGGTATACTATTTAAGGTTTTTCGTGGTTTTCATTTATCGCTAGCCGTGATTTCGAAGTATTTACCAGTTTTAAACAGATTTCATTCTTCTTCACCAATTGTAATTGGATCGTTTTTTGCTCTTCCTTTTCTAAGTTTAGTTATAGCTTACGCTTGGGCTGACTATAGACCCGAAGTATCCTATGGTATCTACGCTGCTATTTTCACAGTATATATAGTAGGTATAGTGAAATTCTTTTCTGGATCTAAAAAAGTTAACAACAATTTTAGTACAGTTACAAATACTATACAGCCTAGAAATACTGCTCCTAAATCAGTTAAAATTAAGTCTTCTCATACAAAGTTCATCATTTATGAAAAAGGAAATACTTACGGTCCTTACTCTTTAGAAAAAATTTTGAAGCAATTAGATAAAGGTAAAATCACTCTTATGACTCAGGTCTGCCCTGTTGGTAGCAATAACGTTTTACGAGTCGCAGACCTTGTACAGTATTCAAAGAAAGCTGCCTAAGACCTAATTTTGATATAATCGTAGAAAATAGGATGAAGAGTTTCGAAAAGCTTATCACCGATGATCTCCATGTCTAGAACTTCAAATCGATCCCTATCTCCTTGTAGATAGTGACTCTCTTTTATAGTGTCTTCATTACCTGGAAATGCATTTAATTCCGTTTGCAAGAGAACATCTCTTTTAAACTCACTATCTTTTGACATCGAAATCAAAAATTCAACCACGCCATGTTTGAATCTTTTATCCAGAAAAAACTTGGAAATAGTTTTCAGATCTTTATATTTCATAAACTCAATATTAGTTTGTGTGAGTTGGTTATAAGAAGCAAACGCCTCTAGGTATTCCTCTTTAAAAGATAAGTACTGACGAGCAAATGAATTATTTTTGATCTTGCCCGTACAAACTTCCAGAACATTTGAGATCTGCTGAAAAGCTCCATACTCAAAACATAGTCTACTCTTTAACTTTTCATCAAAGAACCGTTTGAGGGCATTTTTATCAAATACGATATTAATTTTTCCAATAAAAAGTCCTAAGTAATATTTTATATGGTCTGTTTCATAAGGAATAATATCCTCAGGTAGTAGACTCTCATAGACACTCAAAAAGTTAGTCAAATGATGTCGTTTAGACTGTGGTCTTGAAAAATCGACATCAATGGCCAAATTCATATTTCCACCATCATCTATATAGGCAGTGCTTATATAATCATCAAGTTCATCGAAGAATTTTGAATATCGAAAATTGCCTTGTTTGTAGACATAAAATTTTTCTTTCTTAACTTCTCCAGTGAGAAGATCGTAAAATTCTCTGAAGACTTGTTCTTTGGTTTTATTAGTCCCAAAGAGGTTAAAGAAATTAAAATTCGTATTGCTATAGGTTGTTCGCGTTTGCCTACGACTAATATCATACCCCTCTTCACAGTTTACATTTAATTTCATGCAATTGAGGACGACTTCTCCAATAGTCCCCTCTTTAAACTTAACAACACGCGACCTAAGCTTTGTAGAAGTGTAGCTATATTCTGCTAACGGTATCGAAACTAAAAAATCGAAGATATTAAATCCTGCATGAAAACCAAATTCTTTGCCTTGGTCATAACGTAAGTAGTACTCGTTATCTTGGTGTGTAAGAAGAGTTCTTTTAACAAGCTTATTTTTCATCCCAATGACAGCACTCATCGGAGTATCAACAATCCTAAATTTTAAGTTACCTCTCAGTCCAATATATTGACTTGTAATTAAATTATAGTCTGTATTCTTAAGTTCCAATTGCTTTTCGTAATCATTAGAAAAAGTATTATTGGAAATACTAACGGGAGTAATATAATTAAAATAATCGTTCATGCTATCGACTTCTACAACACGGATAAATTCCTTCATAAAGTAGACGTTTCCGCCAGCTTTTGAACTAATATATTCACTCAGGTTTATTCCAACATCAGATATAAAATTTCGAGACTCAGTACCGACAAAAAATCCGGCGCGAAGAACATCAACGAGAATAAAAGGTTTTTTAGAATCCTTGTCTGGGTTTTCGAAGATATATCTTAATGGGATTAAGCCTTTAGCACCAAAAGTAATACCTTGAGCAAAACAATTTGAGTCACAGAATCTAACTAAATCCTGAAAATAGATCCCTCCTCTTTGAAAACCAATTCCCTGATTCGTGATTGAAAAATTCTGTAGCAGATATTCATTTAAAGAGTGCATCCCCTTAATTTGGTATAATTGCACTATCTCTTTCATAAATTGATCCAGTGGATCTCCATGACCTCTTTTAAAAGAAACTCCCCAATACCTTCTAAATGGTTCGAACTCAGGGTTATATATTTCTCCTTCAGGGTCAGTAAGGACTCCATTTTTGAAGTATTTTTCAAAACCAGGAACTGTTCCATTAAATTCTTCAAGGATTCCTATGGAAAAAGGGCGTCCCCCATCATCAATAATTCTTTCTCCGACCATTCCAAGTGCATTCACGAGTTCATTTCTTCTCTTGGCCATAAGAAGTGCATAATATTTTGCCACAACTTTTGGAAATCCTGCATGACTAAAAGCCCGCTCCATCTGCTCAAGGCTTAACTGAGCTAGCCTTCTAGTAAACCATTTAGCATCATCAATATTCACATGCTTTGAAAGTTCATAGGCATAGAGTTTGGGATGATTTAGCTGTAAGACTAATTTATTATTTTGCTTGGAAACTGAACTAACTAATTTGAAGTTATAAAAATTTGGGTGGCCTGTTCCTAAAGCAGATCCCATGTCAGAATTCGATAATGCAATCTTAAACTGCTCTTTTCCATTTTGATCTAATGTGGAAACCAATTTTACTTTAGTATTATCATCTTTAGTGTCGACATCAGCTAGAAATGCAGAAAGTAAATACAAAGCTCGATGATCCCGCTTTAATACTTTTCCAAGGCCTTGCCGTTGATAAAACCCGAGATTTAAATCCGTCTCGCGATCGGACTTCTGCTCAAGAGTCACACCTTTTAGAACGACAAATTTTCTTCCATTCTGGTCAATATGAATATTTTTAAATGCCGATTCAATATTTTTAATAAGACCGTATTTTTTGGTAAGTCCTTCAATTAATTTTTCGAGACTTGATTCAAAGTCGGATTCAAGCTCTTCTTCATCGAAATAAAGGTGAACAGAATTTTTAAAATAGGTAGCATCAATGGTAAAACCAAGCGCAGCAGCTATATTATTCACCACCGGCTCAACATTGACTTCACTTCCCCAGAATGCTTTCCCACCGACATATGACTCTGTTAGTTCAGGCCTAGCCGAATGCTTATCTGTAATAAATTTCACTTTAAATTTAACATCGTCTATATAAGCATCAAATTTTGGAGTAGCTCCTCCGCTGAAATTATCGCCTTTAAAGACTATCTTCATCGGTGCTTCATGATCTAGTAATTTTGTGGCCACTTTCTCTGAAAGAACTCTATTCAACTGCTTTAGAGAGTCTTTGTTGTAATTAGAAGTGTCGTATGATGAAATTGAAACCTTTGGCTTTCTCCAGACTCCTGAGTTAGGTGGATCTAATAATGAAATGTCTTGCCCATTGGCTTTCAGTTGTTCTAATTCTTCATAACTATAAAATAAATTGGGATGACCAATTGGAGTCAGAAGGTTGGCTGCATGATTGGTATTTTCGTTGATAAAATTTTGTTTAACTAATGCACGCAGCTTCATCAAACTGGCCATGAAAGGAATATACTTTCCTCGATCATCATTTTCAGCACGGATACCGTAAATAATTTCCAACGCGCTCATGAAAGAGCTCAACAGCTGTTGATTCTCTTTTCTGTTTACTTCTTGGACCGTCATCACTGTAACTTGTGACTTTAAGGATTCAAGATTATCGATGGCCATATTAAGCGCCAAATTAAACTTGTTCTTGCGCCATTTTTTCCGAAATTTTCTATCCTCTCGTGCATACTTCCGACAATCAAAATAGCTATTAACCTTCTTACGAAAATCATTCATGCAATAGCTCATCATGACAGACTTCAAATATTCTTTCGTCTCATCTATTAGGTGCTCTAATTCATCGGGATTTAAGTAGGTTTTAAGTAGCTTTGAGGGAGACCTCCTCTCTATTCCATCGGCATCAAATTCGGAAAAGCTCAGCCCCGTATTAAAAGGATATCCTTCATCAAAATTGATATAGCCAGCAGAAATATCTGTATCCGAAAAATCCCCTATAACAGCTGAAAAACCGAGGTTTAAAGAGAATATGTAAGTACATAAAAGTATCAGCTTTTTTAACATGGGGAGGCTAATAACACACAGCAACGTGCCATCAATTAACCAATGTTCAAATTGAAGAATTTACTTAGTAACCATGATAATTGTTATATAAATCTAGGCGGTTACGGTAATATTCTACCGCCACGGATGAGCTATCCTTGGCTTCTTTAAGGAACTTCTCTACCAATTTTCGCTTAAAAGATTTTATTCTGATTCCGTTTTACTGAGTACCATTGAATCTTGGGTGAAAATAGGAGTCCTCTTTAGAAGGCAATTGAAAATCAAGAATTTATAGAATTGTTTGGGAGATTGATTATATTCATAAGCAATCAGAGGTGGGACATTGTGAAGAGTTGATATCTTCAATCGCCTTGCCTATACATAAGCAGGAACTGTGCCAATATTAACAGAGCATAAAGGTCTGAAATCACATAAATGTCGAGTGGTGCATTATGATTGTGGTGCCTTTTTGATCGAACAAAAAGGTCCTAAAATTTTAGTTGATGTAATTTGCTGTGAAATTAACAACTCCTAGAGCAAAGGTTGAGATCAAAACAAGGCTTAAAGTAACCTGGATGAAACCAAATTTAAGTCGCAATTTCTTCACTGCTTGATTTGAGTAAAACCAAAAAATAAATGAAGTCAAAAATGGAAATAAAAATCCATAATGACCTTGAATCGAGAAAATCAATTCTGCAAGTGTTCCACCTAATATAAAGCTAAAAAGAATAACAATTCTCGTTTTAAGCTTTTCATACTCTTCACGATCTGACTTGATGAAAAACATATACAAATTAGCTCCCACATCAGTAGAGAGTCCAGTCATATGAGTAGGCTTCAAGAACCCACCAGTTGAAATCGAAGAAGAAGAATTTTGGACGCCACAACAAAATGAAAGTAAAAAAAGCATTAACAAGTGAGAGGCGTAAAGAACTTCTTTTGAAGTAAGAAATAAATCCGATTCTGAAAGCAGAAGTATGATTCCAAAAAAAAGAAATTTCACAAACATGACAAATGAGTACCTAGGTTCCCTTCCGACTTCTTTATAATATTTTAAATAGTAACCAGCAAAAGATGCTCCTAAAATAAATGAAAGTAGTACCGTAAGAAAAGTGACAAAAATTGTGAGGTCAAGTTTACCGATTCCCATCCCTATCATTGAGCTTGTACCAGTAACATGTGAGACAAAAAAACCGTCAGCAATATGAAATGCACCTACATTTATATAGCCCGCCTGAAAGGGTGCAAGGTATAATAGAAACAAAAGAAATTTCTTCGAGTAACTGTCGTGATTAAAAGGAATCAATTTTATTCTCTTTTTTATTCTTCTGTATGACTAATTCGATAGCAACAATTCTATGTAATAGGATAATCACCCAAAGTGCCACGCATAAATAGAATTCTTCTGGCATCCCATTATTCATGAATTCATTCTATGTTTTTTTAAAAAACATAATATTTCTAAATACCTAACAAATAGTTAAATATTGTCTAATTATTAAATGATTTCACAAGCTTAGGTATTAAGGTATAGTTACCAAACAGTTAGTTAATAACTAACAAATAGGAATTATGAACAAACTAATTAAAATGTTTCTATTCAGCATTGTTGCCGCCTTCCTGGTTTTCTCTGAGTTTTCACACGAGAAGAAAATGGTGGAGCATAGCTCTCAACAAGTAGAGATTAGTATTGAGTTGGAAGTTGAGGATAACGAAGTTGAAAATGATGAATTAATAAAAATGATTTCGTTTTATACTTCAGACAAAAGAATCACAGAATTTAGTACTGAATTAAATCTTCTCGAAGCACAGTACTCTCCCCAAATAATTATACCACCGCCAGATTTTACCTATCTTTAGAATTTTAATTTTAATTTTTTTTTAAGTCTTAACTAAAGCAGGTATATAGTGAACAGTTTAAACTTTAATCATCTATTCTATTTTTGGATCGTCTCTAAATTTGAGTCAATTTCCAAAGCAGCCGATGAACTAAATATTTCAAGCCCAAGCTTGAGCACACAAATAAAGCAACTTGAAGGCAATATCGGAGAAGAACTCTTTATTCGCTCTGGTCGAAGGATTAAGCTTTCTGATCAAGGGCGAGAACTCAAACGTCATTGCGACGGAATCTTTTTCCAATATGATCAGTTAGATAGAATTATAAAAGAAGGTAAGGCTCTGAGTTCTAACAGTGATATAAAATGCGGAGTGAGCTCAAATATTTCAAAGCATCTTGAGTACCTATTTTTATCAGATATGCTAAACAAGGAATTCAATCTCCAAGTAAAAAGTAAAAATAACGATGAACTTATTTCCGACTTAGTTAATTTCAAGTTGGACTTTGTCCTAACAAATACTTTTAACACCGAAACAGAAACAGATTTGGTTGTTAGAAAAATTCATTCGAGCCCTTATGTCATCGCAAGAAGTACAAATGTTCCACCAGAACAATATTCACTTAGCAATAATTACATCATTCAAAGCTGCGACTCTGTTAATATCAATCTTATTAGAAACCATCTCATACAAGTTAACGAGAAAGCCGTAATTAAGTCGATCATCGATGATACCTCACTTTTAAGGTTATTTGGTAAAAAAGGTTCTATACCTGTAGTCATGCCAAAGATTGGTCTCTACGATGAAATAATAAACGGAGAAATTGAAGTACTCGAGACATTAGATGTTTATGAGCCATTCTATCTAGTCACTACAGATAAGATGAATAAAATACTCAACCTAGATTTTTGTGTGAATCAATTTAATGAAAAATATAAATATACTTGATCAGAAAAATTCACAATAAGAATAGGACGAAGTAATAAAGACTTTTGCTACTCTTTAAAGCTAATGCTGAACCAGGAACACACAGTTCCCTATAATTTTTCAATAAAATCCTTTGAGTTTCCGATAAGAAATTTAAGGAGGTTAATGAAACGATTAATATTTTTACTTATTTTGAGTTCTTCTCATTTACTTGCCCAAGTAAATAAAGTTGACATGACTGGCAATGGTGTTTTCGATCGTTTTGAATATAGAAAGAATGGTAAGATTGTCCAGGTTGATGAAGATCGAAATCAGGACTCTAAAATTGATTTTAGAAGATTGTATCAACCTAACAAAAAAATATACGAGATTCATCAGCGGGATACCAATTTTGATGGGAAGTTCGATCGTGTCGTTCAATTTTCTAAATTAGACAAAAATAAATCCCTTATTTCGACAAGAGTTGATAAAGATTTTGATGGTCAATTTGAAATCAATTATTCAAATATTATTGATCGCCAGCAACACAAAAATACTCCAAATAATCTAAAAGAATGTGTCAAAGAACTAGAACATGCTGTCGACGTGCTAGAATTTATTGACGAGAATCTTCATCTTGTTTCTGAATCAGAGAATGGCTTTATCCCTATTGGTGGTGGCTTTAAAGTTGATATTCAATGCATCGAAAAATGGGGGGATGACTTTCCAAGCATTGTACAACAAAGTTTTAAGAATGGACTTCAATGCCTACAAAAACTATACACCAACCCAACAATCAAATTTAACAATGCCATGAGCATAGCTAGGGACTTAATTAGTTCTGCGAACACCGAAGAAACATCTATTGTATGCTCTCATGAAAATCCAATTGGTGGTTGGACCGGAACAGCCGCACTTGCATCTACAAGTGAAAATGATTCTCTCGACTCTCCTAAAGTTTCGCATCCCTATATAGCAATCAATCCCAGCTATCCGAAAAACCCCATCCTAGATATTTTAACTTTTGGCTATACTGAGACTTCCGATTTATACAGTACCCTATTCCATGAAAGGATCCACAATACAGGTGCCAAACATGGATCCAGTATAGAAGCACCATACGCTTGTGAACAATGTTGTGATATCAAAGATGGAGATCTAGAGAGCCTAGATATTGACTCCTCTGCATGCAAAATATGTCGTGGTGAATATGAAAGTGTTGCATCCTTAGAATATATAAACGATTTAATTGACTTCAGTAAAGAGAACTCCGTCTCTTATTATACTCTAAACACCACTATAAAAAATTATCTTAGAGAAAATCCAAATAGCCCAGAGGGAGCCATTGCTTATATTGAGGTCTTAGTAAAAAATCATTCAGACGTCGCATCTGAATTGTCAAAATTAATTCTCGAAAAAAATGGATCCTCTTTTAACAAAACTCAAAAAAATCAACTTCAAAAGAAAATTCAATCTGTACCCAAAGATGCGAAAACGCTGGTTGAGTCCGTAGCAAAAGCTAAATACGCGCTTTACTTTGAGCACGACGCCAGAAAGTCAATGATTACCCTTTGGGAAGAGAAAGAAAAAATACAAAAAGAGATTGCGACGCTTAAAGCTTCCTTCTGGCCTGGTAAAATTGACTTAGGTTATAACACTGAAGAGTTAATCGATGATTTACTTATAGATGTTTGGCACACCACAACTCCATTTGTCGAAGTCGATGAAGAAGTTTCTGATGGCGCATGGATGTTAGAGAATTATTTTTTCCCTAAGGATGACTGACCAAATTGGTGGTGTCGCATCCTCTTCAACAGAGCAAGTTAATCAAGAATAGTCCCTACAAATTAAGTTCCTTAAGTGACAATCATTCCACTCTAGAGGGGCATAAATATTTATCATAGAATATAGGCATGAAGTTTCTACTAACTTTATTACTCATATTTTCGTGTGCTCAAGAAGAAGAGGAGAAAAAAGGCTCCTCCCTAACTGAGACTGGAAGCACTTCGAATGAGAGAACTTTCTACATGGGTTTTACCCCTTGGCTATATGCTGCAACCTCTCAAGCCGAAACAGATGTGTATGATTTTATTAATGCTAACGGAGACTTAGTGGCCCATCATTTTCAGCAAGGAATTCCTTTTAATGATGCTAGTACTTTTCCAAATTTCTCCAACTATGAAAACAATATTCAAAACGAAATCAACAATAGGATTAATAAAACGGATAATGGAAAGATCGTTTACTTGGCAGTTGATTCGCTAAACTCAAGTCGTGATGATTTAACTGATTTTTGGGGTACATCAGCTAATATGACCAGGCCATCTCCTTGGGATACAAGAAGCTTTAATGACAGTCAGGTCATCACCTCTTATACTAATTTTGCATTAGAGCTGATAGCAAGATTTAATCCTGAATACTTCAATTACGCTCCTGAAATAAGTGATCTTATGATCAATGATGCAGCTAAATTTAATGAATTTAAAACCTTCGCTCAGCAAGTCTATTCGAATATAAAGGCTTATTATCCAAATTTAAAACTGATGGTCTCTATCGCTTTAAAAGAGCCAGGCTCGAGCAAAATGGCAACTGCGACTACGGGTTTTGCAGAAATAAAAGACTACGTGGATATCGTAGGGATTAGTACCTATGGTTACGCCTTTTATGGACATTCAGATGCAGGAGACCCCGCGAATTTGCCTTCGAACTGGTTGTCCCAAATTCAAACGATTGCTCCTAATAAAACTTATGCAATAGTTGAGACCGCTTGGATCGCAGAAGACTTGGATATTCCAGCCTACACCCTGTCGGTTGATAGCAACTCAACTAAGCAAAATACCTACCTCACTAAAATGTTTACTGAAGCTAATTCACTAAATATGGAGGCCATCATTTGGTTTTCCTCCCATGACTACGACACGCTTTGGTCTGATACGTTGGGCAGCGACAACCTGTCTAAAATCTGGAAAGACACTGGTTTAATTGATCAAGATTTAAATGAGAGATCCAGCCTAGAGACATGGAAAAGCTGGTACAAATACTCCCGAAAGTAGATAAGACTTTCATAGTCCAATAATTGTCTACACTAAAGTTTTACGCCAACTAATTTTTAAGGTATTACAAAGTAATACTGAACCTTGACTATTTTGTGAAAGTCCCATTTTAAGTCCTTAAGTATGTATTAAGTTTTTAATAAGAGGGGTTAAATGAAAGATCAATTTGAGCAAATTCCAGACTTAGAGCAGACGTTCGGTATTTATCCCAATTTTTTTAAAAGCTCAACTAACCATTCAGTAAATGAAATGATGTGGATGCAAGCCAGGTCAGCCTATATAGAGCTTCCTCTCCCCTCGTTATTAAAAGAAAAAATATTCGTTTATCTCTCGAAATTTTGTGATGAAAAATACTGTCTCACCAGACATGTTGGCTTTATGCTAGGGCTTGGTAATTGCGCCGGAGACCCACAAGTTAAAAACTTGTCCGTCTCAGAGGTATCAGAGCTGTTATCTATTTCCCATGACCAGGTACAACTCCCTTGCCTACTTGAAAAACTAAACGCGCTTAGCCCCATTCAAGATTGGAACGAGTTAAATAGTGACAGCGAAAATATTTTATTACAATTACTACCAGAGATATTCTTATTAACCCCCAATAAAAATGAAGTATTAAGTGGACTAAGAAGCTATCTCTCTTCTGAAAAACTTGATCAACTATTAATACTCTTAAATTTTATTCGCTCGGCCCATTTCTGGACTCAAACGAGAAATGATCTTACCTTAGAAAATGATATTGTAGCCTTTTTAGAGAAAGAAGAAGATTTGAGTAAATTGATAAATAATTCAGCAGACCTCATTTCGCTCGATACTCTCCATGCAATCCTGGCCGAGGAAAAGAAAAGAAATATAGAATTAGAAAACAACGCTCGAAGATGGGCTACGGCTTTTGAAAATTCCGATACTGGTGCCTGGGAGCTTGATCTAAAAACAATGCATGCATGGAGATCAAATAGACACGATTATATTTTTGGTTATGATGAACCTCTTGCGAGTTGGTCATTTGATGACTTTCTCGATCATGTAGTTGAAGAACATAAAGACGAAGTTAAAAGAAAATTTATTCGTGGAGTCGAAATAACAGGAGAATGGGAATTCACCTGTGAAATAATAACTGCCAAGAATGAACGCCGATGGATACAGGCTAAGGGTATTGCTGAGATTAATTCCAAGACTGGAAAGAGCGAAAAACTACTTGGTACCGTCAGAGATATTACTAGTGACTATTACTCTAAAAAATTTCTCATGTTGGATAGAGAAAACGCTATTAGAGAGAAAAATTTAAAGAGCGAATTTTTAAGGAATATGAGCCATGAAATAAGAACTCCAATGAATTCGATTTTAAGCTATTCTCAGATGTTAAGAGATGAAAATTTCAGTGAAGAACAAAAAAAGGATTTCATTGAAAATATCAATTTTAGTGGAAAACATTTAATGTCTCTTATTGACGATGTCCTTAGCTACGCTAAAACTGAGTCAGGAAGAGAGCTCCGTTTTGTTAGCATAAAACTTAGACCAATTTTGAGAAAAATCATCTCTTCACTTCTCCCCCTTGCTTCAGAATCTAATACAACTTTAAATTTAAGCGTACCTCAGGATACAGTGTTGATAGCGCGATCCAACCCAACTATCCTCAGACAAATAGTGTATAACCTAGTAAGTAATGCCATTAAATTCACTAAGAATGGTACTATTGATATACTTCTAAAAAAATCATTAGATGGAAACTATATTGAATTAAGGATCAAAGATACGGGTATAGGTATGTCCGAATCCTTCAAAGAAAAGCTTTTTATGCCTTTCTCCCAAGAGGATTCATCTTCTGTAAGAAAGTATACCGGAGTGGGAATTGGGCTAGCACTATCTAAAAAACTGGCAAACGATTTAGGAGGAATTCTACTTTTGGAGGAAAGCACCCTAAATAAAGGTTCTACTTTTTTATTGAAGCTTCCACTTCATTCAGAAAAATCACTTACGGATGATAATAAAACAAATATTCAGAAAGCAAATATCAACTTAAAAAATATCTCTATTTTAGTAGCAGAAGATAGTGTCGAAAACTTTAGAATTCTAAGTTTATTCCTTTCCCAACCTTCCATCGAAATAGATTGGGCCAAAAATGGTAGAGAGGCAATAGAGATGGTTGAAAGTAACTCTTATGATATTGTTCTTATGGATGTTCAGATGCCAATACTGGATGGATATTCAGCGACCAGGGCCATCAAAGCGAAATACCCAGACCTACCAATAGTTGCTCTTACAGCTCACGCTCTTCCGGAAGAGTTTCAATCCTCCATGGATGCCGGATGTGATGATCACTTAACAAAACCCGTTGATAAAGAAGAGCTTATTCAAGTCATAAATTATCTAACTCAGTAGCCTATTTCTTTACTTTAAACTCTCATGCGATTTTGTAAATGACGTATCATATTGATTGAATATATTGAGGTAATCTATAATTTTCTTTTCTTCATCAATATATGGAGCAAGAGCAAAAACTTCATTTTCAAAGTATGACTTCATTCCATCTTTTGGACATTGTTCATCATCAATTTTGAATTCATTTCGATAGGAACATTTAAGCGTAAAGTATTTAACTATCTCTGAGCTCTTTCTAAATGCTGTCATCGCCCCAGGAATATCTTGCCATTTCTCAATACCGTGATCGTGTGTATCATGTTCGCCGTGCTTACCGCCATCTTGCTCGGAATAACTCTGAAAATACCTAATCTTCCCGGAGTTGGCCTCAAAGCTTGTACTTGATTCCCAATCCTCTCTAACTGTATGCCCTTTTGCATATGAGTCCTGAACGATATGTAAAATAGAGCCGAGAGCTCTTTGCCTAAGTATTTCATCATTAGAAGAGTGAAACAACATGTCTGATTTTGGGTATTTTATAATCATATTTTCTACGATAGAAAGGTCATCACTGGTCTCTTCATGAGCCATCTTAAATTCGTCAATTTTTACTGATTGCGCTTCATGATTAACTTCACCAGAGGCGAGCTTCCAAGAGTATTCGATATAATCTAGAACATCAGCAAGAACTTCCTCTCTTGAGTTATCACTTGTTCCCATGCTGTGTAAGAATTGTAAATTTCCAAAATGAGAGGCATAAAGCATATTAGGATTGAGAGCAAACTCGGCGTTTAACGTCGCAAGAGCAGTGGATGCGGTCACAAGTCTTGCGCTATACAAAGCGGTCTTAGTAGCATCTCCAAACTCATAGCCCTCATTAATTTTTTTTATTTTTTCCTTTAGTTCAGCAGTTTTATTTATATAGTATTGGCGGGAAGCAACCTTTCCAAACACCACCAACCATCGTGTTCCCTCATGCAGCAGAGAATAGCCCTTAGGATTAAATTCCCTGCTATATGGAAGTAAAAAGCCATCGGGATCATCATTAAATAAAACGCCTTTCAAAACTTCGTCCTGCCCCTCAGCAGTAAAAATGCTGGAGTCATTTTCAGCTAACGCTGACTTTGTAATACTCTCATGAACAGGTTGACCAAGCTTTGGAAGAAATTGTCTTATATGTTTAGTTTGAATAATTTCGCCAGTAATTCCCCAAATTGATTTGTCTTTAACTTGTGAGGTGTCTATTTCTATCCCGAATGGAAATGCACTAAACGCCATAAGTGTCAGAGATACAGTCATAAATCTTTTCTTCATAATTAATCCCAAATCGTACAAACCTTAGTCAATCGTTAATGTATTGATCAAATCCATTAGCAATTTTCTAGTAAAGTTAAGTATTAATGATTAATAATGAGCAAGATCTATGCCATTTTTAGTTTTTTTCCGTCAAAACGGATCAAGACATGGTCCGTCTTTCCGTAGGCACCAACTCCTATTTTTTTACCGTCGCCATTAACAAAAACAGATTTTCCGTACTTATCAAAAGACTTCAAATCCTTCGAAAATGTCGAACACATATTGGCCTGAATCAATGGGCGCTTTATTTTTGTTATAAGCTCAAAGCACAAGTCCTTTTCCCCATCAATATACTTTATAGGTCCCCACTTGGACCTATAATGCCAGCCCCAATAGGAAGGCCAGAATATAATATCTGGTAGACTCTTCTGCTTAAAATAGGTGTATGCCGGGTCTTCTACTTCTCTACAGATTAAAACTCCGACTTCAACACCTTTAACTAAGGCCGATCTTTTTCCACCTCTTGGGTGTAATACGAGTTTTTCACTAGGAGTCAGTCCTTTTTTGTACACCACCAGGTCACCTCGATCGGAATTGAACACATAGACTGCTGAGTTACGCCTTCTACCATCGTTAGTTAGGGTCGGAATCATGATGCATACATCATTCGAATAAGCTTGATCTCTAATTTGACCTAAGTAGTAATCTATTTCACTAAAATCGTATGTTAGTACCTCTGGATGGTAACCGCTTAAAAACGCTTCTTGAAAACAAATCAGATCTACATTTTCCCTACAGAACTTATCAATAGTAAATATTGCGTTATCAAAATTCTTCTTCCAATCTAATGAATTTGGATACTGGGCTACACCGACTAATAAATCATTCATCTTTGCATTCACTCACCTATCAATTTCGTGTATTTTCTTCGACAGTGGGTAGTCCTTTAAATGCTTGTAGCTCCTCTAAGTCTTCGTCCCATTTCGCTCGACTTGCTGTAAACAAATGAGCTTTTGGCTTCATCTCTAGAGAAACATCTAAACTACCGGCTGGAACCACAAGTAGTTTCCCCTCATTCTGTAAACTAGGAACCGCTGAGCCACATTCGGAGCAAAAACTTTTTATATGTCTCGTATTAGCCAAGTTGAAAGTTTTAATTACTCTTTCTCCTGACAGCCAATTTAGCTTTGAAGTTGAAGAAAAAAGATTTGCTGAGTGAGCTGAACCCGTATCTTTTTGACAGAACTTACAGTGACACAGAAAGAAGCTTTCAAAGTCTCCCAAAACTTCATATTTAACTTTCCCACACAAACAAGAGCCACGAAAATTATTGTTCATTCTTTACCTCAGTGAAACCTTCATGAATAAATTTTTGATATATACTGCGCCCTACAGCTGCGTCACAAGCAGCATACTCTATTTGAGCAGGAGTGATGCTATCTTTTTCCCAATTGGAAATCTTTGCTTCCTTTGAGAGCCGTTTGCCTAAAACAATTGCTGTTAAGGCCCTCAACCCGAAGTTTTCAATCTGTTTTTGTTTCGCTATTGTGGCAAGATCAACAAAGTTTTCCGCATTAAATTTATATAATTTATTCAAAGCTTTTATATCGTCTCGGACAGCGACTCCAGCTTTCACAATATTTGGATCAGATAGGACTTCATAAAGCTCTTTAAGATCAAACAGTTTATTTAATCTGAAGAGGTACACAGTCGTCTCACTAGCTAACTGAAGCAGAGAGACATGATGACTCTCACCTTTTTTAAAAGCCGGCCTAGTTTCAGTATCAAAGCCTAAAATTTTTTCTGATTTTAACTCAAGAATGGCAGCCTTAGAATCATCATGAGTCTCAATAACCTTGATTTCACCGCTGTATTTATAGCGAGGAAGATTATTTATTTCCTCTTTAGTAATTGAAGTTTTAAATGTTTGCATAGAGGTATATTTATACCATAGACAAAAAAATAGGGAAAGTCTGGCGCCCAAAGAAGCAGAGGACAACTTTACTTTTATAAATTTTGTATTTCTCGCCTGACTGCTTTTACGCGAAGAGATCGGTAGAGCTTTTCAAGCTTTAAGCCAATATTAAAACAATAAAGCGAAAGGATTGTACATAACAAAGAACTCAACAAGGCCTGCAATAATAGTGATCCCGGTTTATAGTTAACCTAGGGTCACATACCGAGCAGCTTTTTAATTAAGTTTTCGAAGCAATCTCTTTTTTTGTTTGAAGTTGTGAAGAGCAAAACGGACAATACAAAATTGCATGATCAAAGAATCCAGGCTCATTTTCGGTATCGACATACCCCGTTGTTAGATAAAGTACACCATTTTCTTCTATCCTAAAAAAACTATTTGGAGGAGCAGTCATTGCATCCTGTAATTCTTTACAGCAAGTTCCAAAGCGAGAGCTTGAATCATTACTTTTTGACTTAAATTTTTTAAAAAAATTCATTTAGGGACATTAGCAACAAAATAAACAAAAAAAAGCCCAGCGGGTTAAACAGGGCTTTTAAACTGTTCTTAAAAGTAGTGCCCCTTAGTGGACGATTTTCGAACTGCGATACTTGAATATGCTTCCTAACTCCCCGAAAAAGAGTGATGACACATCCCCCCCTATGCGGAAAGTTTCGAGCTTTTTGATGAGCGACTTTTAAAATAAACGATAAATGAAAGTACTAACAAAACAACTAGCTCATAAATAAGCATCTCATGACCTTGAGATCCATGGCCCCACACCAATCCAAAATGTATCTGATCCCAGACAAAATGCATTAGGCTTAATTGCAAAACTGACGCTCCAAGAACATATATTAAGGTGAAACAGCTACTAATTAAGAAAATTTCCACAAAGGCCCAAAGATTACTGTACACATCAAAGTGCCAAGCGCTAAATAAAACTCCCGATACAATCAGTGCCCATGGAACTTTCATGTATCGACAAAATCCTGCAAAAAGAAGTGCTCGAAATGCTCCTTCTTCCCAAAAACCTACCGCGAGATTTATTGGCAACTCTTGCAAAAACCTCAGGTTTGAAAAACTAAAACCTAGAATTTGGCTTTGTATCACCAAATACCCTATTGGAAATAGTATCAATGGCACATAAATAAACTTTCCTTGTCCTTTTAATAAATTGTCTTTTGAAGCATGGAGGAAGTACGCACTTGCTAAACATACGAAGGCTCCAAAATATCTAAACCCAGTACTATAAATTTCATATGTAAAATAATCCTGAGAAGGATCAAAGCCCATTTTATTGCGCAAATACCACTTCCACCCCTTATAAGCTAAGGCTATAAAAACAGAAATGAATATTGCAAGATTGGCCTTTTTATTAGATTCAAACAAATCAGATAAGTTTCTCATTTTAACTCTCTCGGTAATTATACTTTATTACTATTATCCATTTATTAGTACTTGTATCAAGAGGGGCTCTTCTCTATCTACATCACTGGGAATATCAAAACGAAATAAACAAACTATTTATTGAAAAAGTATTTAGAGCCTCAAAGAAACTTAGAGTTTCACCATAATTCGAGAATTAAATAAAAGGCAAAAAAAAAGCCCAGTGGGTTAAACTGGGCTTTTAAACTGTTCTTAAAAGTGGTGCCCCGACGCGGGCTCGAACCACGGACACAAGGATTTTCAGTCCTTTGCTCTACCAACTGAGCTATCAGGGCACTTTCAAAAACGTGATAGTTAAAGTATTGTTTTTTACTGAAATCGTCAAATAAAAAAGTAAAAGAAATGCCAGTAAAACTTCAGAAAAAAATTTTAAAGAACGAACACTTCAATTTTAATGCAATTTTATTTATGCCGGAGAACCCGAGCGACAAAATTGCACTCTTCACCCACGGCTATACCGCCTCTAAGAGCGATTGTTTGAATTGGGCACAGCGTTTAAGTGAAGCTGATGTAACTACTGTCATTTTTGATCTGCCCGGCCACCATCTTGGTAGCTTTAACGAAGTGGAAAGCTTTGAGGTCTTTACTGAAAATGCTCATAAATGCTTTTTAACCGCCTTTGAGTGGCTTAAAACTGAAGTCCCTAATCCAAAGCACCTTACTCTAGGTGGGCACTCCTTAGGAGCTTTATTGTCGGTTCTGGCCTTAGAAATCGAAGAGTTCTCAGAGCTTGAAAAACTGGCCATTGGAGTTGGACTGGGAATCGGTCAACATAAATCCACTCATCTTTTTGAAACTACATTTTATGAGCGGACTTTAAATATCAGAAGGCAACTCGTTGATCCAAATCTGGACTCAGACCTAATGTTTCCATGGATTAAGCAAAAGAAGCTCGACCTAGACCTGACTCAAAAAAGAATTCACCTTATCACCGGTGTAGACGATGTAGTTGTTGGCGAAGGTGGAATGGAGGCACTAGCTTTTCATTTAAGAAGCCTTGGAAACGACGTCACTACCAGTGAGCCAAGAAAACTTCCTCACCATGAACCATCGGGTGCAGCGACTCATATTTATAATTTTTTGAAAAAAGAAATTACACTTTCTTAAGATTTTTTAAAAGGCCGCGTTTTCCAAGGCGCTCCATTGAGGTGTGTTTAAACTTCTCTTTAAACTTTTTATTACTAAGAGCACTCACCTCTTCATAGATTTCACTTTGAGGTCGATTAAAAAACTCAATCAACCAATTTGATTCCATCTCTTCTTGTCCCAAACTTTTTTTAACCCATGGACATACCTCTTGGCAGATATCACAGCCAAAAACTTCATTCGACTCCGTGGGATAACCAGCAGGGGCAGGAGCATCTTTAAAGAGCTCTATAGTAAAGGTGCTAATACATTTAGCTGAATCTATAGTTCGAGTCTCAGAAATAATAGCGTCAGTTGGGCATGCATCAATACAGCGAGTGCAGTTACCGCAATGATCGGGTTCAATCGGTTTGGTATCAAGTGGTAATTTCTCTTTCAAAATTAAAGAACCAATTAAAAAATAACTTCCAAACTCTCTGTTTAATATCATAGAGTTTTTACCAAACCATCCAAGCCCTGACCTGAATGCGAGGTCCCTCTCTAGAACAGGATGAACATCTAATGAAACTCCGTAATCTGTCAGCTCTAAATTCTTGGCAATACTTTCCAGCTTTTCACGAATCCATAAATGATAGTCTTGTCCCTCAAAGCCAAGGGTGTAAGCTGCAATTTTATTAGTTGGATCTGTTGAGTTTAGAAGGTTCTTTGCAGGTCTATAATCAAATAAAAAAACAAGTGCACCGGTGGCTCCTGGATACACTTCATCTAAACTTTTTCTTTTATCTTTACGCTCGTCTGATAAGTATTTAAGTGGCCCATGCAGATCTTTTGCCACCCACTCGAGATAGTACTCGTAAGTTTTGGGCCTTAACTCTTCAGTATAGGCCCAGTCTACAATTTTACATTCTTTTAAAAATTCTGAATCAATTCCTAGCAGATCTTTCATTTAAAGCTTAGTGCTAAGAATCTCCAAGGCGCCAGTAGGACATTTCTCAACACATTCCATATCCATCGAGCAGTGTTTAGCGTTCATTTTGTTAATTATAGTATTTCGCTCACTTCCCTCACCTACTTCGTAAATATTATGAGGACAAACGCTAATACACATCTGGCATGAGGCACATAAGCTTGTATCAAGAATAATACGCCCATTCTTATCAATTTCAGCTTCATCGATTTTATTTGAAGCTTTTTCTTTTGGAACATCTTTGACGATATCAACTCTTAAAGAATTAGATGTACCTTGCTTGAAGTAGTTTCCATCACCATGAGTGATAACAATCTTATCTCCATTTTCCACAAGTCTTTTGTCTTTAAGAATTTCAATCATCTGATCTTGAATGCTAGTTATGTCATTTTCTTTTTCTTGAAAATAAAAAGGTGTGATCCCCCAATAAAGACACATCTTACGCATTACCTGAATTGAATTCGTCACTCCGAGCACTCTTTTTTGCGAGCGAAAACGGCTCATTTGCAAACAAGAGTTTCCTGATTGCGTAATCGACATAATCCATCTTGCGTTCGATTTTTCAGCGATAAGAGACGCTGCAATCTGTAGTGAACTTGAAATATTTTTTAAATCCATATGCCTTAGAAGTGGCCTTTCCTTTGGCATCTTTTCCGCTTCCATGATAATTGAACTCATCATTTGTACCGCCTCTAGCGGATAAGCTCCTGAAGCTGTCTCACCAGATAGCATGACCGCATCTGTACCGTCCCAAACGGCATTGGCCACATCATTTGCCTCAGCTCTAGTCGGTCTGGAATTAGTCGTCATACTCTCAAGCATCTGTGTTGCAGTAATAACAGGCACACCGGCTTCATTACACAGACCGATAATTCTTTTTTGAATAGAAGGCACCAAGTGGTTACCAACTTCAACTCCCATATCCCCTCTGGCAATCATGATGACATCAGTGACCTTGATGATCTCTTCGATATTCTCTACGGCTTCCGGTTTTTCAATTTTAGAAATGATAGGTACATTCTTTTTTAACTTATGTAGAAGGTGCTTAACCTCTTGAATATCTTGCGCCCTACGAACGAAACTCAAAGCGATATAATCAATATCGTTTTTCAGTCCAAAAATTAGATCTTCACGATCTTTATCCGTAAAACTTGGTGCTGAAACATTTACGTTAGGAAGATTAATTCCTTTATTCGACTTTAGAGTCCCCCCTACAATAACTTCAATATGAAGGACTTCACCTTCTTTTTTAGTCGCTTTAGCTTCCATAAGGCCATCATCAAAAAGAATTGTGGCCCCTTCATGAGCGTCGTGAACTAGGTCCTTGTAAACCGTTGGAATAAATTTATCTTGGTATTGCGGGTAATTCTCAAATTCTGCAGAAGGACCGATAACCCAAGTTTCCCCGGCTTTAAGTTCAATATTTTCTTTGAGCTTATCAACACGAATTTTTGGACCTTGAAGATCACAAAGAATCGCCACTTCGTAACCGGTATTCTTACTGGCCTGCCTAATATTTTGAATCGTCTTTGTATGACCTTCGTGAGTCCCATGACTCATATTAACTCTGGCCACGTTGATTCCGGCCATAATTAGTTTTTCAAGCATTTCAACTGAGTTGGAACTAGGTCCAATAGTAGATACGATCTTCGCTCTGCGGCTCATATTATTTCCTTAATTAGTATTTGGCATAGTATAAGGGAAAAATTAAGCGTTCGTCACTCGAACTGTTGACTTCATATCCTCAATTCTTGATGAATAAGCTTTTTTGAGCTGCGCGATTCTATCTTCGTACTGAGTCACGAGTCTTTCTCTTTCGGAAGTCGAGGCCATTTGGAGTCTTTGAAGCTCTCGCGCAAAGAATTTATTATTCTGATCAATAACTTCTTGATAACGCTTCGATTCAGTAACCAATTTGTTACTCAGCTCAAAATGCAAATCCTTAATCTTCTTACGCGAGGCAATCGTTTGTTCATTGATTTTCTCATTGAAAACGGCCTGCATTTTATCAATACGCTCTTGAAGGGCGTGTTCTTT
The DNA here is from genome assembly GCA_964231135.1 of Bacteriovoracaceae bacterium. Classification (GTDB taxonomy): domain Bacteria; phylum Bdellovibrionota; class Bacteriovoracia; order Bacteriovoracales; family Bacteriovoracaceae. Next base: position 188,468 of record CAXRIU010000006.1, on the reverse strand, counting down.
TTCTTTACTAATCGCGCGCTCTGTTCTGACTTCACTCTCTGCTGATCTGATCGCAACATCTCTTTGCCTATCGATCTCTAAAGCTGTTTTTCGCATAATATCTTGAATCTGAACGTTTGAGTTTTGTGCAATTAATTTATTTTGCAATTCTAGATCTGCGATTCGTTTTTCATAGCTCCTGCGCATTTTTTCCATATTATCGCTATGAGATTCTTTTAAATACGCTGATTGCTTAGAGTTTTGTTCGTGTAATCTTTTTGCAATTTCACGTTTTTCTCTAATCATCTCGTTTTTAGCTTTTTCGAAATTTTTCATCGAAGCCTTACGAGCTTTTTCCATACTATCTGCAAAATCTTTTTTAAGATTTGTAATCTTTCTTTGATTTAAAATTTTAGTCTGAACTCTTCTATCTTCATTCTTATCTTCAACGTATTTCAAGCGAGTGTTATTCTCGTGAATAATACGTTCTTTATCTAAGTCTGAAGAAAACTTATCACGCCTCGCCTCTTCAACTAAGCGCCCTTCAAGCTCGGACATCTGTCCTGCATGAGTGATATTATCTTTTCTGATATTTTCCTGATAAGCATCAATGGTGTTCTCAATACGCTTATCGTACTCTTTAACCATCTTCTTACGCTCGTCTAGTAATGTTTCTTTTTGATTTTGAAATTGATTCGCTAAACTCTCACGATATTGCTTTTCAAGCTCTTTACTTCTCTCACCTCTAGTAAGCTTCTCAGCACGTCCTTTTAATTGAATATCGCGAATATTCTTATCATAAAGCGTTGAGAGCTCTTCATACCTTTTTGAAAACTCTCTATTTCGTGCAAGCTCAGATTGCTGAAGATTTCGATTCCAGACATCTTCTCTTTCTGTGACAACTTTTTCAATCTTCGCGTCTTGATCGTTTAGCATTTTATTAAAACGATTTTGCGCCATAGTCTTACTATCGATATAATTTTGTTCTTGTAGTCTTTTATTTGTTTGAGTATCCGTAGCAGCATTTTCAAGAATAAAATTTCTCTTTTCTTGTTCTCTTTTTAAAATTGCATTTTTATCTAACTCAAACTGCTGGCGCATAACTTCTTTTTCCGCCACGTTTTGGTTATTTTGTTCATCTTTTCTTTGTTCAACAGTTTTTATATAATCATCAAGATCATTACGCGCATTCTTCCTCACATCAGACACTCTATTTTCATAGTTGATATCTGCTTGATCAGCTCTTTCTTTATAGGATTGTTTTGTTTGATCAATATTGCGATCAAAGTCTTTTCTTAGGTTGCTAAACTGACGATTAAATTCCTTAGCATTTTCTGTACGCTCTTTATGAAAGTCTTCGACATTTTTTTGTCTAGCCAATTCATATTCTCTGGACTTATTCATCAAAGATTCAGCTTGGGAGTCACGCATTTTTTCGATGTTCGTCTGATAGCCTTTTTCAAGCTTCTCTAGACTATTTTTATGTGCTGTGACTCTACTTTGGTTAACATTTTCGTGAGTTTCTTTTAGATGGTCGACTTCTTCCTTATGATTACGATTAGCATCGTTCAGATTTTTCTGAAAAATCTCTCTCTGGCGATTTAATTTTTGTGCGTAATCAACACCGTTCATCGATATCCTCTGACGAGCTTCCTGCTCTAGTTTAAATTATAGCACTTTAAAGGGGGGAATTTATGCGGGGAAATATGTGCCAGCACAGGTACGTGCTGGCCACGTAATTTTGGTATTTTAGTTAGCTAGTTCTTGATCGATAACCTCAGAGAATTCTTCTACCGGAAGTGCTCCTCTCACCAATTGACCATTAACAAAGAAAGTTGGAGTTGACTTAACACCCAAGGCTTTACCTTGCTCAATATCTGCTTCAACTTGTTTTAGAGTTTTATCTGATGCTACACAAGTATCATATTTTGCCATATCGACACCTAGAGATTTCGCTGTATTCTTTAGGTCTTCAGCTGAAAGTTTTGTTTGATCAGCAAAAAGCTGGTCATGCATTTTCCAAAATTTCTCAGTGCTTTGTTCATTCACACATAGAGCTGCGATAGATGCACCTTTAGCTTGAGTATGAAAAGGAAGTGGAAATTGCTTCATCGCCACTTTGATCTTCTTTCCGTATTTTTCCTTTAATGCTTTAAGAACTTTCGCTCCCTCAGCACAGTAAGGACACTGGAAATCCGAAAATTCAACAATTGTAACCTTCGCATTTTCGCCACCAATTGTTGGAGCGCTTCCAACTTGAACATCAAAGCTTGGACGACGAGGTTTTTGGAAATAAACAGTAACTCCATCCTTGCCTGTCTTCTCAGCAATCCACTCTTCAAGTGCTGATTGCTTTTTCATTGAAGTAAGGTACTGCTTGATTTTCGCCATCACATCGTCATTAATTTGTTGAGCAGGAATTTTTCTCTCTTTAATGAAAGCCTGAACATCCTTCTCCTCAACTTTAATTTTTGTAGCGATGTATTTTTCGAAATACTCATCATTAGATAGACCTTTAGACTTAGGATCATTCTTCATGATTTTTTCTACCAATAAGTTTTTAAGCTTATTAAATTTGATTTCAAAAATTTTCATTTCAGCATCGTAAATATCAGCTTCAATACCAGCGTACAATTCTTTCTCAGAAATAGTCACGCCACCAGCCTTTGCTGCTACCCCGTCACCTGCTGGTTTCATAAATTTGTAATCGGCTTTCGATGTTGCTTTACTACATCCGTAACCAAATAGTCCTACTACTAGTAGTAAACTAAAAACTCGAGATAATTTCATATATTTAACTCCTTTAAATTTTTCTTAATTCTACCGGATTTTCTCTTACTTGAAAGTCTTGTATTAGAATTTATTAACTTGAGAGAAAAACTCTTGATACGCCGCAGACTCAGCCTTTAGTTCCTCATGACTACCCTGAGCCACAAGTTTTCCATCCTTCATTACCAGAATCCTCTGTGCCTTCAATATCGTCTCAATTCTATGGGCAACAATAAAAGTAAGTGAGTTCTGCTGAATAAAAAGAACTAGCATTCTAAGCGCCTCTTCAAGTTCGGAATCCAGTCCAGAAGAGATTTCATCAAAAAGAACTATTGGTTTAACTAGGTAACATGACCTAAGTGCCGACAGTAGTTGTTTTTGGCCAAGTGAGAGTTCTTTAGGATTGATTGCATCGTCGGGACCTATTCCCCAGTTTTTCACATAAGGAATTTTTAAACCGACCTGTTCCCAAAATTCATCAAAACGCTCTTCGTATTGATGATTCAGTGTAATATTAAAGCGTAGATTTGAAGTAAACACATGTGAGTCCTGACTTACAATACTCACCTGACTCTTATAATGAAGGAGACTCTCTAAGCTGCGGCCTGAAAATACCAGCTCTTCATTTTTTGCTTTGAGTGTAATTTTACATTTATCCGATACGATATCCGTACTAAGAATCTTCAGTAAAGTTGACTTACCACTACCCGATTGTCCCACAATACCAATCAGCTCTCCTGGATTAGCTTCGAAATGAATATCTTCGAGTACAAACTTCTCACCTTTTTTCCGTGCCGGATATTCAAAACGATCTACTTGGACGATGAGCTTTTCAAGTTCAACTTGATCCGTTTGTGAATTAAATTTCGTCTTTGGAAGTGTTTTTAAATCAGAATTAAACTCTTCGATCCTAATAATACCTGTACGCGCTCTTTGAATACTTGAAATCTTACCTGCAACTTCTTTAATAGGACCAATTGACCTTTGAATGAGATCAACGATAGCTGCAATAACCGCGACCTCTGTAATATTCGAATAAGGAAAAACTATAACCAATAGAGCTAGTAAAATGGGAAAGAGAGATTCAGCAAGCGAGAAATAACTCGCATCCCAAACGTTGGCCTTTAATTGTTTCTTTAAGAAGTCCTCAAATGAATCCTCCCCTTTTTTAAGGGCGTAATCATTACCTGGGTGAAAGAAAGTAAAGCGAAAACCTCCCGCGAGGTTAGCAATCATTCTAGACATAATCCCAGTCGACTTTCGAACCTCCATATAGACAACAGCCATCTTTTTACTACCGATAACAAGTGCAACACAGGCCAAAACTTCGGCAACGATTAATGCGGCACCAGAAGTTGAATTCAAAGAAATAAATCCAATCAAACAAGAAGCGATAAAAGTGAGGTCAATGAAAATCCTAAAACTTCCAGTACTCACCATTTCAATTACAGCTTCCGTATCAGTTAGGATTCGAGAAAGGACTTCTCCCATAGGATATTTGGAATCTCCATACTGTCCCTTACCTGCTGTCTCTAAACTAAGCATCCAACGACGGTAACTTTTGGTTCTAATCGAAGACAAAAGTTTTTGCACATAACGGTTAATACTTATTTGGTAGATAACAGCAATAAGATATTCAAAGATTACTAACGCTAATAGATTTCTAATAGCGATATCCAGAGCACCTTCCACGTCATAGGCATCATACAACGCCTTAATTACAATTGGAGTGAGATACCCTAAAACAGAAGACGCGATCAAAGAGATCACAATAATTGAGATCAAAAACTTTCTATCAGGAAGATAGATATATTCAAAAATTTTGTTTTTCAAAAAACTCATCTACCTTTGTTCCTTTTTCTAATAGCTCATTTGTTAGTCCTTGCTCGACTAAACCTTCAGCCTTAGAAATATATATAATCTTTTGACATGCTTTGACTGTACTCAAACGGTGAGAACTTAAAATAAATGTTTTCGAACTCAGCGCTGGATCATTTTTAATCTTATTTAAAATTTGACTCTCAAGGATTAAATCAACTGAGGAGAATGGATCATCCCAAATAATATAATCGACATCTGCCACAAGTGAGCGAATTAAAGCAATTCTTTTGGCCTGTCCACCGGAAACTCTTTTTCCATTTTCACCAAGCTCTAATTCCAATAGGTCTTGCATATCTTTACTTAAAACATCTAGTCCGAATTCCTTTAAATAGAATTTCGCTCTCTTTAATTTCTCAGGTGTTTGTTCTGCTCCAAGAAAAATATTATCTACAAGAGTATCGTTATAAAGATATGGCTCTTGATGGATAAAACTAAACCTCTTTCCTTGCTTAAAAAGAAGCTCGCTATATCTCTCTAATAGCCAGGACTTCCCTGAACCCGTTTCCCCAATAAGAACTGTCCATTTGTCTTTTTCAAACTTCAAGTTAATGTCTTTATCCCATAGAGGCAGATTCACATCATGGACATTATCTTGTTTAAGAAATGGCTCATCAAATTTTTGATCTAAGTCTGCGATAAGGGATTTAATTCTGGTCCAGCCTGCAAACCCTTGAGAAGTAACAATTCCAATCCAAGACATAACCATTAATGGCTCAAGAATTAGAAAGAGAAATGAAGAAAAGAAAATTAGATCTGATGCCGGAAGCTCCTGCTCCTTAACGATTAGAGCTGCCCATATCAGAGAAACACCTACTCCAATCCTTACCATCGGAAAAGATAGAGCTCTTCCAAAAGTTGAAATAAAAAATGTCCTCAACTCAATATCAGAAGTTTCAGTAAACTTTCGGCAAAATGATTTTTCAGCATGATAGTTTTGAATCGTTTTTTTAGCCTCATAACTTTCTAATAAGAAGTTTTGTACATCAGCGGCTTCATCCATCCCCCGCTTAACCCAAGGTTGGAAGAAATAAATAATTCCCATAAACACAACAACGCAAAATAAAATCGGACTAAATGCTTTTAGAAAATCTGGATTAAATTCTCTAATCTTTGGCACAAAAATAAGGGAGGCAATAACGATATTTCCAACTTGTAAAAGTGCAAATCCAATAAAACCACGGATCCGATTGAGATCGTTATAAAGCGTTTGAAAAATCATTCCCTCGTTATACTTCGCATAGGCTCTTGGAAAAGCTGACTCCAATCGCTTAACTAGCTCAAGTCTAAGGTTTTTCTGCTGAACACGCGCTGGATAAAAGAAAAGTAGCCTCGATAAAGTTCGATAAATGATTATGTAGAGTGCCAGTAAAAAGAACTCACTTATATTGATTTTATCCAGGTCACCTGCAATGGCTAAATCCCCAAGCTCCTTGGCCATAATTGGGATTTCACTGGAATAATGATGAAGCATATAGAGGCAAAAGCCAGCTCCTATATAATAGTACCAGTATTCGAAAGTATGAAATAAAATCCAAGGGATGAAAGAACGATTGAGGCGAAAATGCATTCGGTTAAATTACCAAAAATAAGAGTGCAAGCAAAGCCTTTCTGGCCTAGATATTTTGCCGCAACACACAAGTATTTCTATCTTTTAATATCAAAAATAATCGTCTATATTAACTATCTCATCAGTGGTCGTGTAGCTCAGTGGGAGAGCACTTCGTTGACATCGAAGGGGTCACAAGTTCAATCCTTGTCACGACCACCATTTTCATTTGAAATTACGGCTCCATTACTTTCTTTCATTCGATTCTCTCGCTTCGAAGTACTTTGTGTACGTCTCACTCGTTCACTCCCTCAGAAAGCAAGCGAGCCAGTAATTTGAAATGAAAATTTGTTAGAAAGACAAGGATTGATGGGAGAAATTCCGCCATGCAAAGGCATGGTGAACGAGCTGGATGCGAGTGAAAGGAATTTCGAGGTGAGCCTACGCAAGGGAGTCAGGAGACGACCGATAGTAGGCAATCCGTCACGACCACCATTTTCATTTTCCAAATATTTTGCTTCTCCGATACGGCTCTCGCAAGTCTTCGAGACTAATTGCTCTAACTTAGTTCATTTCTCTAATAATTTCTAAACAAACCTTTTCAAAATAACAGTTAGGAGTTTTTTTGTCTTGAGAACGAGTTAAAGTAAGTATTTTATATCTTTCATTCCCCGAAATTTCACTTACTGCAGCATCGAACCCTTCATCAGTACTACAGAAAGCCACAGGCATATCATTCTGAAATTTTAATTGGCGTTGATTTAAAATCTCATCTCTGGAGAGAGAACGACCATCATTTGGGTATATGCCTCTATGCTCTAAATTACCTTCATACAAATATATATTACCATTTGGAAAACATAGTCCTGCTTGGTATTCTTCACCTGCAAATGATCGCACAGCCCCAAGCACCGTAAGTAGTGTTAATCCAAAAAATATTTTTTTCATGTGCATTCTCCGTAAATTAAACTAATGTTTTATAAAAACCGCTTCTATAAATATTCTTTGTCTTATCATACAGAGAGTTTTGATCCAAAAATATAAGATTGAAAATATGACTACCTACTGTCTAAAAAGTGGACATTTTCGAGCCCTGTTAATAACGGAATTAGCCTGAACGACTAACCAGATCAGCTTTGACCTTATCAAGAATCACCTGGCATACATCTCCGACAATAACCGAACCATGCATTGGGGCAATGACCTTAATCGGAAGCTTCGCTAACCTTTGAACTGTATCATTAGTCGTTTTACCATAAGGCATGAACCCACCTTTTACATAGAAGTCAATTATGGATGAGCTAATATCAGTTTCAACAATTGGCTCACAATTTCCTCCCTGACAGCAAAAGTCTGAACTAAATAGAATCTCACTGGTGGTTTCAAACCACATATGAGCATCCCAATTATGAGGAACATGAGGGGTGTTTATAAGTTGCAAAGAGCGAGTTCCTAGAGAAAGTAGATCCCCATCATTAAAGACCTGAGCCGGACGAATTAAAAAGTCCTCAAGATTGATATTTGCCACCTTATTACATACAACCTGAGCATCAGGGTAAGTTTCAAGCCATTTGTTAACGGCTCCAGACTCATCTGCTTCCACGTGAGAAAACACAATATAATCTAATTTTCTATTACCAAGCTTTTCTTGGACCATTTCTTTCAAAGGCTCAAAAAGCGTAGATTTCCCCGTATGCACGAGACAAGTTTTACTATCCAGAACTAGAAACTGGCTAAACTCGAAATAAGGATTGGGGGCCAATGTTAAACGGTAGACCCCATCAACAATTTGTTTTTCACTTGTATACATCAAAACCTCTTATATATCTTTTCATCATCTCAGCATTAACATTTCAATGCATCTAAGCTTGAATTTATTCCCCCCCCCTGTTAGAAAACTAACACCCCCTAAATTCAACTACTCTCACAATTCTTCCGATAAGCGAGGGTGCTTTATAAACTCAAATTCTCTCTATTTTCGCTTTTATTTAGCTCTCAGGTGCTAGCTGGGGCTTTGTGTGAGCTCTCCTATCTTCATAAAAAGCATAATATTGATTTGAACCTAGTTTATAAGGCTTACGCTCTAGCAGAGAAGGCTCACAAGGGGGTCGTTCGAAAGTTTGAAAAAAGGCCCTATATTGTCCATCCAGATCGAGTGGCCCAAGCTGTACTGCGCTTTTCTAAAGATCAGGATTTGATCGCAGCCGCCTTCTTACATGACGTCTTAGAAGATTCCGCTTTTGTATATAATGATATTAAAAATTTAGTGGGAAAGAAAATCGCCGACCTCGTCCAAGAGCTAACCAGTGATCCGCAGATGATTGAAAAACTCGGAAAAACAGCTTATCTCTCTAGAAAACTTGCCACCATGTCTGATGAAGCTTTGCTGATTAAGCTTCTAGACAGAAAAGACAATCTTGGCGACCTTAGGTTTGTGGATATTGAGTTTAATAGAAAGTACTCTCAAGCAACTTTGGAGCTACTAAAGTCTCTGGAAAAAAGAGAGCTTACTTCTGACCATCAAACCATAATCAAAGAAATTCATGCCATTTTAAAACAAAATTCATTGAAATAATTACACTCAAGAAGACGATCCTAAACTCTTACGATACCAAAAAATATCAAATCGGAGAAAGTCGACATTTAAAGATAGTGCTCCATCCGTGGAAGCTCCACCTTTTATTCTAGTTTGTTGTATTTATTTGAGCTTTCAAAAATGCTTCATCAAATGAGTTTCTTGAACTTCCAGAGTTCATTTTTGCTTTAGCTTTTAAAATTCCACTTTCAATAGCAGTGATAATTTGAGCGTTAGTCAGAGAAGTAGTATTAGCAAACTCCATCGCATCATCGCAGCGTCCTTGAATGCTTTGTTCATTTTTAAGCTGAACAGTCATCTCCGTTTCAGCGCACTCTTGCAGTCTACGAACCGCATATTCTTCCCTAGTGGTCATAGGATCCACTTCTTTATCACGCTCTACATAATGACCGAAATGCATTCTAGAGCTTCTATAGTTTTGCACTAGCTTCTCATAATCCTGAGCGACGGTATTTTCTTTTGCAAACCCTTGTAATGCTCCTAGCGTAAGCGCTAGAACTAATAGCTTTTTCATTTTGCCTCCAAAATAAGTTTTTTATACTCTAAGCTCGAACTTAAAATTACTAAAGACGTTTGAAATTCTTATCCACTACTGTCCACTTTTTAGACAATTCTATTTGCTTCATAAAAAGATTTCATTGATGCTATTTCCGTGTCTCTTTTCCCACTAAGATTAATCAAAAACAATAAAGGAAATAATATGCAAATCTCAATTGGAATAGCTGCCACAGCACTATCTCTAACTCTCAGTGTTTCATCTCTTATGGCCAAGACTTTTGACTGGAAAGCCGTCAATGAGATTAGACAAGATCTGAGCGCGAATCCTAAAGGATTAGATGTTCACCCTGATTTCAAAGAGTATCTTGAACATTACAAAATGGACCCTGACTATTTTAGTGAAATAAGAATGATAAAAGCTGGTAGCTACCAAATTGCGACATATCACTTCAAAGTGCCTGACGCGAAAGGGACATTTGTTTTAGGGCATGGTTTCTACGATCAGACTGGTTATATGCATATGCTAATGGACGAGTTAAAAAGAAATAATTTTAATGTCATCTCATTTGATCTACCTGGACACGGACTATCGAATGGAATGCGAAGTAAAGTAGATAGTTTTGATAGTTATGCCGTAGCTTTAAAAGAAGTTGTGTCTCAAACAAAAGACCTACAAACGGATAAAACTTATTATATGGGATTTAGTACTGGAGCTGTTGGGATTATCACTAACCTGCTTCAAAATGATGATCTTGGTTTTGAAAAAATCTTTTTCGTAGCACCCTTAGTGGATGTTTATATGAAACCTTATTTAGATAAAGCTAATTATATTCTTTCGAGAACTACAGAATATATTCCTCGCTTTAAAACTAGCTCAACATCTAATAATCCTGATTTTTTCACGTACCGTGATAGCGATGCGCTGACTCCGGATTTTAGTTCAACCCAGTGGTATACTCAGTTTGTTTATTGGAACCGTAAAATTTGGAACACTAATGTAGTGATTGATGCAGACATCACTGTTATTCAAGGAACTGCTGATAAAACAGTTGATCATGAAAAAGGAATTGAGTGGATGACTAAACATGTTCGTAACCCAAAGTTTGTCATCATTGAAAATGGACCACATCAATTACTTTTAGATACGGATGAAGTTAGGAATACCGTTTTTTCAACTATTATTGAAGGAACCAAGTAAGTTTTAATTATTTAAAAATTTACCAATATCCAAGCGTCCTTCACTAAGGACGCGTCCTTTTAAATGCTCCATATACTGAACAGTGTTTAGAAGGTTCTCTTTAATTTTAATATAACTAGATTCGGGATTTACACTTAAATAAAGACCAATCGCCCCAGCCACATAAGGAGCGGCCATAGATGTTCCTGATAGAACAGCGTACTCTCCACCGGGAATAGTAGAAACAATATTTCGTCCTGGAGCTGCCAAGTCAACTGAGTTAGGACCAAAACAAGAAAAAGCAGCAAGCCTATCTTCCGCATTGTAAGCGGCAACAGTGATTACTCCATCCAGATCAAAGCTTGCAGGGTAACGTGGATTAACATCATTATTTAAATAGCTATTTCCTGCAGCTACAACTGAAAGAACATTCGCCTGTTGTGCTCTTTCAAAAGCCTCCTTTAGAAGTTCAGATTTATTGAGCATCCCCCAAGAATTATTTAAAACTTGAGCGCCGTTTTTCACGGCGTATTCAATCGCAGCTATTGCACCGGCAGCGTTACCGCGACCTTTATTATCCATAAACTTTACTGCAATCAACTGCACCTTCCCCATAACTCCGGCAAGGCCTATTTGATTGTGAGAGGCACCTATGATTCCTGCAACATGAGTACCGTGCTTATTATCATCCATCGGATCAGAAGAATTATTTGAAAAATTAAAACCATGAATATCATCGATATATCCATTTCCATCATCATCAACTCCAGGTTTTCCATTTAGCTCAATCTCGTTGACCCACATATTATCTTTGAGGTCCGGATGACTGTAGTCTACACCTGTATCAATAACGGCAATTTTAATATCAGAACTACCTCTAGTAATATTCCAAGCTGGAAGAATATTAGAATCCGCCCCTAATTTTCCTGGAACGGGGAATCGACCGCCGCCTCTTCTTGGCTCGTTATTTCCTAAATTTTCTAATCCCCAAGAGGTTTCGAATAATGGATCAGTACTATCAATTGAAATAATATAATTGGGCTCGATGCGCTTCACCCATGTTTTTGAAGTAAGTTCATTACTTAATTGATCAACTTTATAGATACCCAAGTGATCTAAGCTTACTGATTGAAGTTCAGTTAAGTTTTCTTCTGTAATATTGAGTCTATCAACCTCTACCAAAAAGCCATCGAAATCATTTGCCAAGACAGGCGCAGATACTAGAGTTGCCATCAAAATAAATTTTTTCATAATTTATTTTAGAAAAATAAATATTTAATGAGAAGTACTTATTGCTCTACTGGAGGTTTAGGCTCATCATGTCTGACACGATCCCTCACCTTATCTCTCATATCTTTATTTCGTTTTCTGTCGCGAAAACGTTTTTTAGCGTTATCAATCTGCCTCTCTGTTGGCGTGCCTCTTCTAGTTTTAGAGTTAAAATCTTTTCTTTTTTTACCTTTCTCTTTTATCTCTTTTTGAACCGATGGACTCTTCATTAATTTTTGAATTTTATCGCGGGACCGCTGTGTCCTTTCTTGCCATCGCTTCTTAAATGTCTGCACTCTTGGTTTATTGGCTTTCCACTTTTCACGTTTTTTTAAGTAGGCTTGACGAAAGTTTTTTCTGATATTTTTCCATTTAGAAGTCTTTTCAGATTCTACATCCCAATTCATATTTTTAAAGACATCCAGTTTTTGGCGCGCAGTAAAGTTCTTACCGTTTTCAACTACCATGGATTCACTTTTAGTCAAAAAGTCAGTATTACCATTTGATTCTAGTTCGACCGTCCCTTCATTAACTGCAACCACTACGTCTTCATCGGTAGAAACAAGAAATTTAGTTCCTCTAACCCCAAGGGTTGCATCTTTAGACCGAACAACTAAAGACTCAGAGCTACTCTCTTTGAGCATTTTTATTAAAATTGAACCGATCTTATTTGTGAGTTCCGCTGGACTTGAGACTTCTTGATTCTTTCCCTTACCTACAACTTCTGGCAGCTGATCGAAATTCAATTTAGTTCCGCCTTCTAGTTTTAATACAGAGTGACCTACAATCTTAATGACAGCGAGACCGTCTTCCACAATGACTAATTGATCACCCTTTTCTATAGCAGCACCTTTTTGAAGTTTAATCTTCAAACCAGCGGCATTGAATTTGTAGTTATCGCCTTTATTAAAAACTATTTTCGCTTCTAATGTTGCTTGAGCAAAAGTTAAACTCGTGCTCAAAAAAGTTAAGGCTATAAAGCAAAGAACGTACAAACGGTCCATAGGACTCCTGCGATTACCGCTGCAAATACTGCTGGCGGAAGCTGAGTAGTTACGTGATCCATAAGATCACAGCCGGTGCACATCGCACTCAAAACAGTTGTATCAGAGATAGGAGAACATTGATCACCAAAAACTGAACCATTCATAACAGCTGCAAAACAAATCATCATATAGAATTCAGGATGTGCCATTCCAATCGATTGAGCAATTGCCCAAGAAAGTGGCATCGCAAGTGGAAAGGCAACTGCAAATGTTCCCCATGAAGTACCCGTCGAGAATGCAATTAGAACCGTCAATATTTGCAAGATAACTGGTAGGCTCCAAAATGGTATTGAGGACCCTAAAAGTTCAACAAGATACATTCCTCCTCCGGCCTCTTTACTTAGGGTTCCAATTGTAATGGCCAAAAGTAAAATGGCAGAGCCTACAACGACACCTTTAAGTCCGTCACTGATCCCCTCAATAACATGCTTGAGCTTCAGTCCTCTAACCATAGAAAGAACAACACTAAACATTAAAGCAATTCCAAAAGCTTGTCTTACCTTTGGAGACCCCATAAAAACAAAGGTTCCAACTGCAATTGCAATTAATAATGCCAATGGACCAAAGAAATCAATAATATGTGGTTGGTAGTAACCCGGAACACTGTTTTTAGTTAACTCTTTAGCACTTAGTGGCTCAGATTCAGGATGATCCAACTCCCCTGTTGTCCTGGCCCTTTCAATTGCATCTTTAAGCTTTCTTCCTAGAAATGGCGCTTTATCTATCGAGAGTAAAAATGTCCCTAATACTGCAAAGATGGCATAAAACGAGAGAGGTATAGAACTAAAAAAGAATGATAGCCTGTCAGACTCTGTTGCTAGCCATGTCACACCTGGAACAAATAAGAATGCTTGTACATATCCAGGCCAGGCATTGAAAGCCAATAGGATTGCAATTGGAGAAGCGGTAGAGTCAACGATATAAGATAACTCTTCATGCGCGATCTTCTCTCTATCTGCCAATGGCTTAACTGTTGTACCAACTAATACAGTTGAAACGGTCCCACCTTGAAAAAATATAACTCCAAGTAACCATGTAATCACTTTTGCTGACTTAGGCCCTTTTACAAAGTGCTTCGTCATATAATCAGCGAAAGCTTGCGCTGCTCCTGTCTTTGCCCACATTCCCATTAGGCCACCAAGAAGCCATAAATAAAGTAGTAAAACTCCTGCAGCATTTTTACTAGCGAACACGTTGATAAAGACTTCATCTGTTAAGTCATATTGCCCTAATACAAGTGCCCCAGAAAATATACCTGCGAGTAATGCGGTGATAGGATCTTTCACCAACCAACAAAGGATCACCGCAACCAATGCAGGTAAAAGTGACCAAAATCCAAAGTGACGTTTTACTTCCAGCTTTGAATAGACTGGTCCACCATCGACTTGGTCCACGATAAATTCAACATTTTTTTCCTTGTCCGAATTATAATCGTTCTCATCTAATGTTTTATTTAGAAATTTGGAATCAGCTTTTTCAACTAGACTAAAAAACTTTGGCTCACCTTTATATATATAATAAGGCTTAACTCCTTCATCTGTTTGCTCCATTTTTACATCGAGTACAACTGTCTCTAAGACGAGTGTAGGTTTAACTTGGGTACCCACAAAATATGAAGCTACCATTGTGATCGTAAAGATCCAGAAAGAGTAAGAACTCAAAATCCTTTTCATGTTTTTTTCTCTTTTTTTATATAGTGAATGTTAAAAGTTAATACTGTATCTAAACCCACCCTTTTGAGAGAAGCTATTGTAATAAAAGTTCACATCTTTATAAGCTTGGATTTCAATACGGCCAGAAATAAATGGCGCAAGAAACATCAAGTTATCAGCATGCTCTCCAAGGGTTAATTGTTTAAATTTATAAATGAGGTAATCTGAACGCTCTACGATATAGTCGTAAGACATAAGAGCATCTCTGGTAAGATCGAGTGCTTTGTCATTTCCCACCCCAACAGGAGCACGCTGGCTTTCAAGCTCATAACCATGTGCCGCTAAACTCATTAAGGTGAATAATAGAAATAGGTTCTTCAACTTTCCTCCAATTCCCATTATACCCATAAGGTTACAACAGCTTAAGAGAGAAATAAATGTACAGCTTGTTATTTTGATAAAGAAAAAGGGGCCTTACGGCCCCTGTGTAAAAAATTAAACAAAGTGTTCTAATCAACTAAAAACTTTGAAGGAATCTAAACGCGATTAGTGCGATAAAAGTTGGAAGAAGAGCTGACTTTAAAAGTCCAAGAGGAGAAATTCCATCTTCTCCAAAGTTCTCTTTTAGAATTCCAAAACCTGCTGGGTTTGGTGCGTTTGCAATAACTGTTAGACCACCACCGGTAACGGCACCAGCAACGAGGTAATATTTTTGCTCAGGAGAAATTCCTTGAACAAGTGATCCAAGATAAGTTAGAGCGGCATTGTCAGTTATTCCAGTCAGTGCAGTAGAACCTAGGTACAATGGCATCGCATCCAATTTTCCAAGTAACGGTTGAAGCCACCAAGCTTGTTGTGCTCCAAGCGTAACAAGACCACCCAAGAAAAATCCTACTAATAATGATTCTTTCAGTTTTAATTTATCTTGGTACTCATTAGTAACTGTTGCAAATCCTAGGAAGAATAAAAACAGTCCTAAAAAGACAACCATATGGTGAGCAGTCAAAACGATTAAGGCCAAGAAAATAACATGCATACTGGTAATCCACCATGGTGGGTGCATTTTATCTTCTCTTTCGGCTCTTAAATTGAAGTTTCCAAGAAGCTCATTTTTGAATCTAAATGCTACGATCAAAGTTCCAATAATAACTGAAATCGCCGCTTTATATCCAAAATGACCGATCATATGAGACATACCCCATCCCCATGTTCCAGCGACCATCAATACAGGAGGTGCTGCAAAGTGAGTTAGAGTTCCACCAATAGAGACATTCACAAATAAAAGTCCAAGAGTAGCGTACTTAAATTTTAGAGACATTCCCTCTTGCGAGTAGAAGTTCTTTTGTAAAATTAATGCCGTAACTGTCATCGCCGCAGGCTCTGTAATGAATGAACCTAAAAGTGGTCCCATAATAAGAGCTGAAACGAAGAAAGACATTCTTTGACTCGGCAGAGGAATTAAACGTGAAACCTGAACAATCATAGTTTCAGCAAATTTAATTACCGGCCTAGTTCCCGCCACACACATGATAACGAAAACAAAAGCTGGCTCAGTGAAATTTAGACTTTCTAAATATTCTACCGCCGTGTGACCGCCTGAGAAAGCCGTCAAAAATAAAATGAGAATCCCGGCCCAAAGACCAAAAACAGCTTCAACTTCTCCAAGAAAATGAAAAAATTCAGAAGTTGGTGATCCTGACGGGTACTTGTGAGCGAGGTGCTCGAATTTTTTAACCAAGAAGGTGTGTAAGACCGCAATTGCAAAAAGCACGGTACCCACCACCTGTACTACAGTAGGGTTTAACTGCTCCATTAAGACATCCTTTTCTTACTAATAAGGTATTTTTATATAGTGTAAACGAATGTCTATATGAACTGAATTAAATTATGTTAATTATTTCAAATATTAAGCTAAATATTATTAAGCTTCTTGGTCACCAATTGAACAAACCGGACAAGCCTCAAGTTGCTCTGTGCACAATTCAATATCTTCATCAGTGGTAGGCTGCTTATAGATATAAGCATTACCATCTTCATCTTCTGCGAAAAAATCTGGCGCTCCGTTATAACACACGTTACAAGCAATGCATCCCTCTCCATTATCGTCGTCTGGATCAGTGCAGTAAAATCTACCTTCAACGTTCTTTGGGTGCTTTAACTCTGGATTTGCCAACTTAGTCCTCCGGGAAACTTTTCCTTTCTAATACAATTTACTATTATACTGACAGTTTATATCTCAAAAAGGAATAAAAGTATATGAAAGAAAGAGCGTTTGAATTGGCTCAAACTTGGGCAAACGATGACTATATCGATCAAGCAGATCGCGAGCACTTACAAGAGCTACTACGAGATCCTGCCAAAAATGAATCTGAAATCGTCGAATCTTTCTATCAAGACTTAGAGTTCGGAACTGGCGGCCTAAGAAGTATTCTAGGAGTTGGTTCCAATAGAATGAACAAATACAATGTCAGAAAAGCCGCTCAAGCTATGGTCGATGCCTTAAGAGCTGAACTTCCAAGTGGTGGTCGTGCTTGTGTTTCTTTTGATTGCCGAAATTTCTCAAAAGAGTTTTCAAGAGAAGTGGCCGGAGTATTTGCAGCCAACGGACTTGAGACTTTTATTTTTGAAGACCTAGCACCTACCCCAATGCTTTCTTATGCCGTACGCTACTATGAAGCGAACCTAGGTGTAATGATCACTGCGAGTCATAATCCAAAACAATACAATGGCTTTAAAGCCTACTGGGCAGATGGGGCCCAGGTAACTCCACCAAATGATCAACTAGTGATTGATAAATACAATGCCATTAGCAACTGGAATGATATTAAGCTGGGAAGCTTTGAAGAGCTGATGGAGAAAAACAATATCAAGTGGGTATCACAAGAATGTATCCAAAGTTTCTACCAAACAGTTTATGACAATGCTCTTGATCGTGAGATGTGTCTAACTCATGGAAAGAAAGTGCATATTATTTATACTCCTCTTCATGGAACTGGTTATGTACCTAGCCTTCACGTTTCAAAAGAGATGGGTTTTGAAAACTTTGAAATAGTTGAATCTCAAGCAGTCTTTGATGGAAATTTCTCAACGATTAAAACAACTCCTAACCCAGAAGATCCACAAGCTCTAGAATTAGCTGTTGCTATTATGTTAGAGGAAAATGCGGATGTCGCCTATGGAACTGATCCAGATGGAGATCGTCTTGGAGTCGTGGTAAACAATAAAGGAATTCCTGCTTATCTAAATGGAAATCAAATTGCGATTTTAATGATGCACTATATGCTAGAGCAAAAATCTAAACAAGGGACTCTTCCTAAGAAGCCTTTAATTTTAAAAAGTTTAGTTACAAGCCCTCTTCAAACGACAATCGCCACTAAGTACAACACAGAAGTTAGAGACACACTGACTGGATTTAAGTGGATGGCAAAACTTTGGAAGGAATTAGAGAACACAGATTATGAATATGTGTTTGCTAGTGAAGAATCATTTGGATATATGCCCCATGACAAAGTTAGAGATAAAGACGCTGTCGCTTCAATCGCATTAATGAATGAAATCGTTCTTTATTATAAGCTTCAAGATATGAATCTTATCAATGCTCTCGACAAGATTTATGAAGAGTTTGGATATGCTGAAGAAAGTCTAGTTGCACTAACTTTTGAAGGTCTTGAAGGAAAAGAAAAAATAAACCGCATAATGCAATACTATAGAGATAACTCAACAGCTGATATCGCAGGATTTAAAGTTGAAACTTTTAATGACTACAAAGCTGGAGTATCAAAGAATCTTGCTTCAGGAGAAACAACTCAACTTGATATGACTCCTAGTAATGTTTTAGGTTTTACCTTCACCGATGGAACTAAACTGTTTTTACGCCCTTCTGGAACGGAGCCAAAAATAAAATTCTACACAATGGTTCAGGTGAAAGATGGCGATTTAACTCAAAAGAAACAAACAGCTAAAGACTATATCCAAAAAATAGAAGCTGAAATTAATGAAAGAGCCGCTTCACTATGACGGCCATTGTACTTGTAAGTGGAGGAATGGATTCTGCAGCTGTCATTGGAGTGGCAGCAAAAGAGCATAATGATTTAGCCTTCCTCCATATAACCTATGGTCAAAACACTGCACAAAAAGAACGTGAATGTTTTGAGAAGCTAGCTGATCATTACCAAGTTCCTGCAGAGAAGAGAAAAGTTATAGACATCAGTTTCTTACGCCAAATAGGTGGTAGCTCTCTTACTGATGAAAATATTTCTGTTAGTGACTATGCAGGTGATTCGGATGAGATACCATCTAGCTATGTTCCTTTTAGAAACACCCATATAATCGCTTGTGCTGTTTCATGGGCTGAAATTCTTGGCGCAACTAATATTTATATTGGAGCCAATGAAGAAGATTCACCGGGCTACCCAGACTGTAGACCTGCTTATTATGATGCTTATAATGAGTTGATTAAAAAAGGCACTAAAGAAGGTCGGATATCAATAAAAACTCCTGTCATTAGCCTCAAAAAAGCTGAAATTATTAAGTTAGCTCAAGAAAACGATGTCCCACTCCAACTGACCTGGTCTTGTTATGCTAAAAACGACCTCGCCTGTGGTGTATGTGATTCCTGTGCTTTAAGACTTCGAGGTTTTAAGGAGTTAGGAAGGCAAGACCCAATTTCCTATCAAAAATAGCTACCTTGATTTTTGTTTTCTAGGATAAAATCTTCTCATCAAGGAGATTACCATGAAGTGGATCGTTACAATTCTTATTGCCGTTAGTTTTAATTCATTTGCAGAAGATGGAAGTAAAATTCAAGAGAAAAAAGCCAAAGCAATACAAAGTATTGATGCTCGTATTAAAGCTTTAGGTGAATTGAAATCATGTATTTCAAGTGCATCAAAAAAAGAAGACCTTAAGGCTTGTCGCAAAAAACATAAAGATGCGATGAAACCTTTAAGAACTGAGATGAAGCAAAAAAGAGAAAAAAGAAAAGCAAAAAGAGAAGCAAATCAATAAAACGAAGCCTGCATTAAGCAGGCTTTTTTATTTAAAAAACCCATTGAACTAATGCTTTTAAATTTTTCTCTTCAGGCGCTGTGGTACCACCGAATTTCTTGCTCCAATAATGATACTCAAAACCAACTGCAAATTTTTCATGCAGACTATAAAGAATTTGCTGTGCTGTATTGATGTGGGCAAGTGTTTTATTGCTTCCCTCTCCCTCACTCGAATGCACTAGATCGACGAAGGCATTTAAAGCTAAATTCCTTCCAAAAACATCAAAAGGAAAATTGTAAACAATTGTAGACTGTAAACTTGTACCCCTCTTATCCAGATTGTCCCTTACATATAAATGATAGTTAAAAAATTTAGCGCCCGGAACTTTCAAGTTAATCCCTAAACCGTAGAGATTGGAACGAACTTGTCCAAACGAATTATTTCCAAACTCAAAATTTCCGGCTAGATAAATTCCATAGTCAGAGATTTTGGTGATTAAAATCCGAGGTGCCCATTCTCCGTACATTGCAGTCGTTCGATTATCCTCTGCTGTCTTATGCGGAGAAGTCACATCCATCCAAAAAAATGAATCTCCATAATCAAAAATATTTAAACTCTCAAAGGTCATTTCTGTTCTTTCCCTATCCTCTCCCACTTCGAATTCTTTACCTGACAAATATGTAACAGAATTGCGGCTAAACTCCGCCTTAGCGGATAGAGTGATAAAAAATAAAAAAAAGCTAATAATTCTCAGCATTTAAAATCCCAATTTTTACAGTTTTAATTCACGATATAGCTCTCATTTAACGATAAGAGATTAAATGAGAAAAGCACTAATTCTCCTATTTATCACAATCTTATCTTTTCCTGTTCTAGCGGACGAGAAAGTTAAGATTTACTTAAAATGGTTACATCAATACCAGTTTGCAGGCTATTATGCTGCCGTTGAACAAGGATATTTTAAAGAGGCAGGGCTCGATGTTGAGCTTGTTGAGAGAAATCCCAAAGAGTTTCCACTCGATCTAATGGTTCAGGATACTGGTCGCTATGCAGTTTCTGATTCAAGTATTGTTCTTCACCATATTCAAGGTAAGCCAGTTCTTATCGTTGCCGCGATTTTTCAACACTCTCCTCTCGTTTTTGCCACTGCAAAAGATAAGGGATTCAAAGGGCCACTCGAACTTAAAGGCAAAAGAGTCATGTACCAAGTAGGTCAAGATGACGCAAGTGTGGCTGCGATGTTTGCTAGCGTTGGACTTGGAACCGATGATTTTATTCCTGTTAAACACGCCTTCAATATGAAGCCTTTATATAGTGGCGAAGTAGATGCCATAAGCATCTATCTTACGAATCAAGTACACCAAATGAAGTTGGATGGATTTAAGTATCATATTATTGATCCAAGTAATTATGGTGTCGATTTCTATGGAGATTTACTCGTAACTTCAAAAATGGAAGCTGATGCAAATCCCGAACGAGTAAAGGCCATAAAAAAAGCCGTCATTAAAGGGTGGCAGTATGTGATGGATAATCAAGAAAAAGGAATTGAGATCACCAAAGCCTACAGTAAAAAACCTGAAAGCCTAATCAAATTTGAAGCCACCGAAACGAAGAAAATGATTCTTCCCCGTTTTGTAGAATTAGGAAGTGTCAGCTTATCTAGGCTAGAAAGGATAGCTAGAATTTACTCAAATTATGAAAATAAAAAGTACTCAAGTTTGAAGACGCTACTTTTTGATAATTATATTCATTCAAAATCTTTAAAAGGGATTATTGAGACATGGTGGGATTATATACTCATTGGCTTTACCTTATTCTCTCTGGCCCTGGCGAGCTTTACCTATTTGCTATCGAGGAAGGTTAAAAATCAGTCTAAAAAATTGATTGAATTAAATGAAATTAAAGACAAATTTTTCTCTAGTATAACTCATGAACTAAGAACACCATTAAATGGAATATTAGGAACAAGTGAACATCTGAAACAGGGCAATCCAAGTAAAGAGGAACTAGAAGAAGGTATTGAAACGATTCATTATTCTTCTCAGCTACTTCTTCATATAGTAAACGATATTTTAGATATGTCTAAAATCAAAGCGGGTAAGTTTAAATTAACCCCACGCTTTTTCAAACTCAATTCTCTAGCACAAGAAATTGAACATTTTTTTAGTCAACAAGCCAAGTCTAAGGGAATTGATCTTATCGTTGAAAAAAATTTCAACAATAATCTTGTCGTCAATGCTGATGACACACGCATTCTTCAGGTTCTAAATAATCTTATTTCAAATGCTTTTAAATTTACTGCCAAGGGAAGCATAAAAATAGAAATCTTAGATCAAGACTTAAACTCTAATGAATCATTCTTTTGTTTTAAGGTGAAAGACACGGGAATAGGTATGAAGGAAGAAGACTTAAAGCTTCTATTTCTACCTTTTTCTCAATTAGAAGACACCTTGAAAATGAATGCTAAAGGAACAGGGCTAGGACTATCCATCACAAAAGAGCTCGTTGAAATGATGGGAGGAAGAATTGAGGTTAGTTCAACCTTCAAAAAAGGATCTGAGTTTAGAGTCTATATTCCACTAGAGAAAGAGCAGACTATTCGTCAGGTCGCAACGAAGGAAACAAATATTAGCGATATTTCGGCCATGAGATTTCTCGTCATCGATGATAATAAAATCAATTTGATGGTATTAGAAAAAAGTCTTTCTAAACTAGGGGCAAAATATGTGGTGACTTTAAGTGACCCAAAAGATGCAATCAAAAATATAGAAAACGATCATTTTGATGTCGTTTTTCTCGATCTCATGATGCCTGAAATAAGTGGATTCGATATCATTGAAAAAATTAGAAGTCATGAATCTATCCGCGTTGCAAATACCTTTGTTATTGCGTGTACTGCCAACAATGAAGCTTATGAAGGTGAATTTGTGAAAGTTGGCTTTGACTACCATCTCCAAAAGCCAATCAGTAGTGACTTACTGGTTGAATTTTTTCTCGAATACGAAGCCTCAAAAAAAGAAGCTAGTTAATAAAGCTGAACGAAGTCTCCCTCAGTGACAGAACCACCTGAGTGAAGAATAGAAACTGCCCCATCGGGACCAAAATAATCTATGATCTCAAGAGTACCTTTTACTTCTCCTTTACTCACACCAAGTAGTGCTCCCGTTTCTGGATCGTAAATCTCTTCACCTTCAGTCATGACTTTTAGGATATCTCCTACGTTAATACCTGATCTTCGTCCGGCATTAACATAAACTTTTGAACCAATAATTCTAGCAACACGTCCCGTCCAGTCTAGTTTTTCCCCTAGTTTTGCAATTTTAGGGATAAACCTTCTTACTGCTACTTTAACAGAATAGCGAAGTAGTCCTCTTCTATAATCAACCGTTGCATCTCTTTGGCTCATAAAGAACCTGAAAGATGAATCGTTGATATTTCCATCCATTTTATCAGAGAATATTTCCTTGTTTGCAACGACATCAAAAACACGTATTTCAACTTCTGACTCTGCATAAGATTTTGTTTTTCTCACAAACCCGATCTCATCTGATTTTTGTCTGACACGAGCGTTAGTAATCCGGCCAAATACAACAAGATTAACTCCTGAGAGCTTAGCCTTTCTTGAAAGTTGAGCTAATTTCAACCCTCCCCCAGCGAAGATCTCCTTAGAAGAGCCAAATAATGAAGAAGCTTCCGGATCAACTACGAAGTCTCTCGTTTGAGAAAGCTCTCTTCTTAATTCTTCTGTTGCTGTAATCGCTAAATCTTCTTTTCCAAAAGGAGATTCATTATGCAATTTTAGGAGTGCAATTTTTTTCTTAATTGGGCTAAATACATCTTGAGGGTTGGCCTGTTGATAAAAGCTATTAGTTGGCCTTGGGGCATAACCTGTCCCTCTCCTTCTAATAGGCTGATTGGTACATGAAACCAATAAAAGTATAAAACCTACAAATAAACTAAATCTTTTCGCTTTCAGATTCACCCTTAAATTTTATACCAAGCTCCTCTGCTGTATCAACTACCTCAAAAGCTAGACCATTTTTTGCCGCCTCGACTTTCACTTGGTTTAATAACCCTTTAATTTGGTCAAGCTTTCCATCATAAAAGAAGATGACATCCGCCTGTCCTTGAGCAATTGACTCAATTTCAGTACGAAGTGAATATCGAACACCTTGATCGTTAACCATCGCTAACAGATCATGAAGCTTACTCACACTTTTAAAGTCTTTTAAGCTCACTCGCTGTACCGAGCTAACTGGTGTGATGTTTTTAATACTACTAGTAACTTTTGGAAAATAACCTTTCGCTAAACTATAAACATGGTTAGCGATGATATTGGCCAGGTTAGAAGACTTTGAAAGCCTATACTCTTTTGTTTCTGGAAGCATTTTATAAGTATCTACAACTGTATTTGATTGAAGGTTCTTTAAATACCCCTGTCCATAATAATCATACTCATAAATATTCAACTCAGGATTAGAGTCATTCAATATAACTCTTAAATTTAAATCAAGAAGCAAAGAGTTTCTAAATTTTTCTGGAATATTCGAAAGCATTTCTGTTGTCGGAAGACTTTGAAAATTCTTCAAATCTTGAGCTGTATTTCCTTCGACTAGAACCACATTTGAAATATTCACAGGCTTATTAATCAAAAACCATTCAAGCCATTTCTTTGTGATAACCCCATCAAATGCTCTTTCGTTATCGATCCCAATATCCGTATAAGTAAAACCTTTCAGTTCAAAGCTAACTTTTACATACAAAGTTCCCTCGCTAAGAGACTGCTTTCCTTTTACAAAAGAATAATAGATTTGATTAAGTTTTGTTTTATCAACATCCCCTTCTAATTGAATATAACGATTACGAGGGTATTGTTGAGAGCGAGTTATCTTTTTTACCACCCAACGAGGAATAATATTATTTAATCCCCCAAAACTTCTTTCTTTCAGGAGCTTTTTGCGTCTGAGTTCGCGTTCATAATTATCTAGATTTGAACGAGATTTATTTTCATCTATTTTATATTTGATCTTTAAATCGTTTTCTATTGCGGCAAAGGAACTATTTAAAGACTCATTATATTTCTGCCAAAATAGATCAGGACTAAGACCGAGAGCTGTAAGTTCTTTAGTGATAATATCTTTAAAACCTTCGTGCACAAGTTGCTTTTTGATAAACTCATAACTGTCATCGTCACTTGCTTTAAACTTTCCTCTTCCACGAGTAAAGTCTTTTGCAAATGCAGAGCTTAGCACACCAAGCGCAATTAAAAGTATTGAGATTTTCTTCATGAAACGTTTCCTAGTTAGGGTTCGCTGGTTTTTCTAGCTTACCATCTACTATAAAACTAACTGAGTTATTATTCAATAATTCGTTGATTCGTGCCGCCATTTGCGGAGTAGGATTTACCAAATAATTTTCATCAAGATTTATTTTAGCCCTTCCCTCAAGCGATTCGAAGATCAGATGGGTTGGAACACTCCCTCTAAAACTCAGGAGCAATTGCTTCAATTTAGGCAAAGTGTAGTCGTTAAGTTCTGCCGTCTGGATATTTATCCGCACTGCTGATACCCGATCGTCCGATTCATCTGTCAGAGATCGAATTGAGTTTACATAGAAACTTCTACGGTCATCTGATAAGCGTACATAACCTGAGAGTACAATTGGCTCATCACCCTGCTCAAGGTATTCGTAAAAGTCTGCATATGTTCTAGGAAATAGAATACATTCAATTTTACTGGTTAAATCCTCAACAGTAATAAAGGCCATTCTATCGCCTTTTTTTGTCATGATGGCTTTTTTCTCGGAAATAATCCCAGCGATTGTTAGATTTCTTTTGCTTGGATCATTAACTTTGGCGTCCCTATTTTTAAAATCAAATTCAGGTTTGGCCACTTGAGGCAGACCATGAATTTCAGAAATAGACATCGAAGTAAGCTCTGTAATGATATCACCGTATTTATCTAATGGGTGACCAGAAACATAAATACCTAGTAGCTCTTGCTCGTAACTAAGCTTTTCTTTTTCTTCAAAATCAGCAATTCGATTCAAGTTAAGCATCTCTTCTTTAGGCTCTTCCATCGATCCCATGTCAAAAAGATTAACTTGTCCTAGTGAACGCTCTTCTTGTTTTTTCTGAGCATAGGCCACGACAATTTCGAGATTCTCTAGCAAGCTTGCTCGGTTCATCTCTTCACAATCATCGAATGCTCCAACTTTAATGAGAGATTCGATGACTCGCTTATTGCAAGAGCGCATATTTACTCTCTCGCAAAAATCAATAAAACCAACAAAAGGTCCATTCTCTTCACGTTCTTTGATGATGGCATTAACTGGTCCCTCACCAACGTTTTTAATCGCTCCCATACCAAAACGGATATTGTCTTCGATAACGTTGAATAGAAAGAGTGATTCATTAACATCAGGAGGAAGGATTTCAATCCCTTCTTCCCTAGCATCATTGATATACATGGTAATCTTGTCCGTATTAGACATTTCAGTACCAAGAAGAGCTGCAAAAAATTGCGGCTTATAATATTGTTTTAAGAAAGCTGTTTGATAAGCAATGACGGCATAAGCAACGGCGTGAGACTTATTGAAACCGTACTTTGCAAACTCGGCCATGAGGTCATAAATTTCCTCTGCCTTTTTGACATCGTACCCGCGCTCTTTAGCTCCAGCTAAAAAGATCTCGCGGTGACGGGCCATTTCTTTTTCTTTTTTCTTACCCATCGCTCTTCGAAGCATATCCGCTTCACCGAGTGAGTATCCACCAACGGTTCGAGCAATGTTCATAACCTGCTCTTGGTAAACGATAATACCGTAAGTATCTTTAAGAATCGGCTCTAAACTTTTTTCGCCTTCAAAGAAATAATCAACTTCTTTACGACCAAATTTCCTCTCGATGAATTCATCGTGCATTCCAAGTCCCATTGGACCTGGTCGATAGAGAGCGTTGATCGCAGTGATATCATCAATTGTACCTGGCTTCAGCCTTTTACAAAGGTCTTTCATCCCTGAAGATTCAAGTTGGAAAACCCCTGTCGTGGTACCATTTGATATATAGTCATAAACCACTTGGTCACACATATCGATTGATTCAATATCAAAGCTTTCATCGTGATCACGACGGATGAAGTTGGAAGCGTTCTGAATTACAGTAAGGGTCTTTAGCCCTAGGAAGTCGAATTTTACCAGTCCGATCTGTTCAGAGAAATCTTTATCAAATTGAACGACCTGCTCACCTTCACGTCCCTTATAGAGTGGACAGTATTTTACCAGGGGCTCATTGGTAATAATAACCCCTGCTGCGTGAATTGAAGCATGTCTTAAAAGACCTTCGAGTCTTCTAGATATCTGTATAATTCTTCTGATCTTTGGATCTTTTTCACTTAGTTCGAGTAGCTTAGGCTCCATCTCAAGAGCTTTTTCAAGCGTGATTCCAAGTTCATCAGGAATAAGTTTTGCGAGTGCATCGGTTTCCGCATAAGGAAGACCAAAAACTCTAGAAACGTCTCGAATAACGGCTTTGGCCTGCAGCTTACCAAAGGTAATAATCTGCCCTACTTTTTCCTCACCATATTTCTTAGTTACATATTCGATAACTTCCGGTCTTCTGTCCTGACAAAAATCGACGTCAAAATCCGGCATAGAAATACGTTCAAGGTTAATAAAACGCTCAAAAAGTAAG
Source organism: Bacteriovoracaceae bacterium (assembly GCA_964231135.1). Lineage (GTDB taxonomy): Bacteria > Bdellovibrionota > Bacteriovoracia > Bacteriovoracales > Bacteriovoracaceae. The sequence goes on along the minus strand of CAXRIU010000006.1, from coordinate 161,379 downwards.
TTATATGGAAGTGGATCAATATTGGTAATTTTCAGAGAATAAGCAACAAGTGAACCGGCACCTGAACCACGACCAGGACCTACCGGAATATCTCTTTCTTTTGCCCAGCTGATGAAATCAGAAACGATACAAAAATAACCAGGGAATCCCATTTGTAGAATAGTATCAATTTCAATTTGTAGCCTTTCATAGTATTGAGGCTTGAGTTCATCTTCCCAATTGGGTTGAGTAACAAGATCTCTAAAATGAGGTCCTTTGAACCTTTCTTCAAGGCCTTCGTATGAAACACGTTTAAAATACTCTTCTGTAGTTTCACCAGTTTCAATATGTTGATCAAAATCTGGAAGATGATAAATCTGCTTACCTTCTTCATCTTCCCAAGTGATTTCAAGATTACATTTATCTGCAATCTCCAATGTATTATCACAGGCATCAGGCAGGTCACTGAATTTAGCTCGCATTTCTTCTGGAGATTTAAAATAAAACTCATCAGCTGTAAGCTTCATTCTTTTTTCATCTAGAAAAGTTTTTCCCGTCTGAATACAGAGAAGCACTTCTTGAGCGGCGGCGTCGTCACGAGTTAGATAGTGACAGTCATTGGTGGCCACAAGCTTAATTTGATGCTCTTTCGCGTAATCAATAATTTTTTCGTATACTTGCTCTTCTTCAAGACCATGTCTTTGAATTTCAAGATAAAAATCGTCTTGAAAAATATCACGAAGTTTTTGAATAGCATTATGGGCCCTATCATCTTGGCCGGTGAAAAAATTAAAAGCGACTTCACCTTTTAAACATGCTGTCGTTGCGACTAGACCTTCCGAGTATTTAGTCAATAACTCAAGATCGACTCTTGGTTTATAATAAAATCCCTCAAGGTAAGCGTGAGATAGCAGTTTACAAAGATTTTCATAACCTTGTTTATTCTTACAAAGAAGAACAAGGTGATGAATCTGGTGCTTACTTTCTTGCTCATCTTGAGTCGAGAGCGACTTACTATTTTTAGGCGGTCTACGATCAAAACGAGAGCCAGGCGTAAAATAAACTTCAGAACCAAGAATTGGCTTGATTCCGTTTTTGATGGCCTTGGTATAAAAATCAATCGCCCCGAACATATTCCCATGATCTGTCATGGCAATTGACTTCATCCCATATTCTTTAGCACGCTCGAATAGATCATCTAAACGAAGCGCTCCGTCTAAAAGTGAATACTGGGTATGAAGATGCAGATGAACAAAGTCACTTTTGTGATCTTCCTGCATGTTTAAATTTGGATACTGAAATGGATTCTTCATAAATGACCGTGTGTAGGTTCTTTATGCCATCTTTAAGACTTTATTTCCAGTTTGAAATAGTAATAAAAGCTTTCTTTTGGATTGCGCAAAAACAATAAATGTTTAAAAAAGCACCGGCGTCCTTACCAGCGCTTTTTTTGAACCCTTACCCTTATGTTCGCCCAAAGCTCGCATTCACGAGGCTCTAAGCCGCTTTACGACCATAATAGATTTCGTCATAAACATCAGGAGTTAACTCATAAATCAGCTCATACCATTCGTCTTCGGAGAGAGTCGAAGAAGCATGGTCAATACGTAGTGACTGAAGTCTTTGATTTAACCGACTGAAATTTAATGAACGACCTGAATGGCCATAATTACTTAAAATAATATCTATGATTTGTTCCGAGTATTCATCTACGAGAATTTCTAAGAATTTATCATTACTCATTTTAAAAACCTTGTTTAACTTACGTTCTGCTGTTTAGGCTTGGTGCTTTTTCATTATAAATTCATTGTTTTGTCCAAAGGAGAAAATCTCTTCCATGAGGTAAAAATAGAATAATTTCGGATAGATGCATTGATCTTTAGATAACCCTAAACTCAATGAAAAATATGGATTTTTCGAAATTTCGCCCTAAATAGTTTGCAAATTCCACCTATTTTTCGAGTTTTTAAATACTTGTACTTTTAAATGTTAAATCATTAAACACCAGTAAAATTTCTACATAAGAAATCAAACACTTAGTTTTAAAATCTCTCTGTATTTTGGCATCTACCTTGCTCTTTATTCACAAAATACATAAGGAGAGAGAAATGAAAAAACTAGTTTGCTTGATGCTGTCGCTTAGCTCTACAGTATTGTTTGCTTCCCCCAAAGAATGTGTAATAAAAAAAATGAATATTCTGGCTGCAATTGATAGAGCAGAAAATTTAATTACAGATGAACTGTATATTAAAGGTTACTCATTTGATAAGTCTGATGATAATGGCCTTGCCCTTTCAATGGGAATACAAATACAAGGAGCTACTCAAAAACAGGTACAAGGTAAGACTCAGGAAAGAGTATCTATTCAAGGCCCTACTCACCAACAGGTTCAAGGTAAGACTCAAGAAAGAGTATCTATTCAAGGCCCTACTCACCAACAAGTTCAAGGTGAGACGCAGGAAAGAGTATCTATTCAAGGTCCTACTCATAAACAAGTTCAAGGTAAGACTCAGGAAAGAGTATCTATTCAAGGTCCTACTCACCAACAAGTTCAAGGTAAGACTCACACTGATAAATTAGACGATCTATACGACATTAGCTTTTGGGATAGCCTCTCAAGTCACGTCATTTTAACTAATAAAAAAGGTGAAGATATTTTCGGTGCAAATATGAAGATTAGAAGCAGTGATTCTGAGAGACAAATTCTGCAAAGACTAGTCGAGATGCTGCCAAACTGTGATCAATTGAATCAATAATTTAATCCTATTTTTCGCGAAGAAATTTTATAAAAATAGATAGTTTCAATAAGCAAGCGGTAGCAATGCCGCTTGTTTTTCTTCCTCCAAAATAGTTGACTCAAACACCAAAAGCCTTTATTTTTATAAAAGTGAAAATACTTTTGGCGCTTCTATTTTTATTTCACCTTGTTTTGATTCCTGTATCAAATGCGTCAATTAACGAGCACTTAGAGCACTACCATAAAGCTTCAGATCAAATCCAAGAGCATGAACATCATGAGCACCACGAAAATCACACTCATGATAAAAATAGTGGTCATGAACACTACAATTTAAAAATCGATAAATTATCTCTGCAAGATGAGATCGCAGTAGCTCCTCTAACATTAAAAGAGTATTTTGCAATTCTTACGATTTTAAACACTTATCAAGAATTAAGATTAAAAGTACAACCTCAAATACAAGCGAGCTCTCCGCTCCCCCTTTCACCTGACTATCAAAGAAATCTTCCGCTAATTATTTAGGCCTTATTCAAAAAATCTTTTTATTAGAGCTAAGGCTTTAATGCGCAAAATTTTTGAAAGGACTATAAATGCTAAATAATATAATTAAGTTTTCACTAAATAATAGAATGCTTGTCACATGCATAGCTGCATTGACACTTGTGTATGGGACATTCGTCGCACTGAACTTACCAGTGGATGTATTTCCCAACCTTAACAAACCAAAGGTCACTATAATTACAGAAGGCCATGGTTTTGCCCCCGAGGAAGTAGAAACACTCGTAACGATTCCCTTAGAAACCGCTATGGTGGGAACGACGGGTGTAACGAGAGTGCGATCCTCCAGTGGTATGGGGATTAGTATCATTCACGTTGAATTTGCTTGGGGAACAGATCCTTATCGCAATAGGCAGCTAGTTAATGAAAAAATTCAGTCGGTGCAAAACAGACTACCAGGAAACATATCTCCTACCCTAGCTCCCATTACAAGCATCATGGGAGAAATTCAATTTCTTGGGCTTCAAACAAAATCTGATAGTCAAAGTCTATTGGAACTTAGAACTCTTGCTGATTGGACAATCAAACCTCAACTCCTCTCAATTCCAGGAGTGAGTAATGTCGTTATTATCGGAGGAGGTAAAAAGCAATTCCAAATAAAAATCGATGCGGAAAAACTTAGGCTTAAAAATATCTCTCTCGATTCTTTAATGGAAAATGTTAAGCATCTTAGTGAAAATACCACTGGTGGTTTTGTCGACAAAGAAGAAAAAGAATTCCTCATCCGTATAATTGGTAGAGCATTAAGTGAAGATGACCTACGAGATTCTATTGTTGGTATGCACTTAGGTATTCCTGTCAAACTTAAAGATGTTGCTGATGTAGTTATTGGGCATCAACCAAAAAGAGGAGATGGATCAATCAATGGCCAAGATTCAGTTATTCTCACTATTCAGAAGCAACCTGAGGCATCAACCATAGAAGTTTCTAAAAAAATCGATGAATTAGTTAGAAATCTTAGGAAACAAATGCCAGAGGGAGTTGAGCTTAAAAGTGATCTCTTTAAGCAAGCGCATTTTATTGAATCATCTATCGACAATGTGAAAGAAGCTCTGAGAGATGGAGCAATCATAGTAGGAATCGTGCTCTTTATTTTTCTGCTAAATTTTAGAAGTACTTTCATTACTCTGACAGCTATTCCACTTTCATTTGTACTGACGGCCCTGACATTTAAATTTTTTGGACTCTCCGTTAATACGATGACTCTTGGAGGGCTAGCAATTGCCATTGGAGAATTAGTTGATGATGCAATTGTTGATGTAGAGAATGTTTTTAGACGATTAAAAGAGGCAAAGAAATCTGGAGAAAAATTCAATCCGCTCAGAGTAATTTACCTCGCCTCAAGTGAGGTTCGAAACTCAATTGTCATCTCCACCATTATAGTCGTCCTCGTTTTTATCCCTCTATTCTTTCTCTCAGGAATCGAAGGAAGACTATTTATTCCACTTGGGATCGCCTATATTGTTTCTCTTATAGCGAGTTTAATTGTCTCCCTAACGGTAACACCAGTACTTTGTTCGTACCTTTTACCCAAAGCAAAAGTTATAGATGAAAAAGAAGGAAGGCTTGTTAGCTGGCTCAAATTTAATGAAGCAAAACTTCTAAGTAAAATTTTAGACAAACCCAAGCTTATTATCAGTCTTGCCCTACTATTATTTGTTGGTTCCCTATCACTACTGCCTTTAATGGGAAGAAATTTTCTCCCAAGCTTTAATGAGGGTACAGCGACAATTGGTCTTGCTGCCTGGCCGGGTATATCATTAGAGGAGTCGAATAAAATAGGAAGAAAAGCTGAAAAACTTCTCCTTACCATTCCTGAAGTTAAAAGCACTGTTCGAAGAACGGGACGAGCTGAGATGGATGAACACGCTGAAGGTGTGCATTGGAATGAGATCGATGTTGATTTTAAAAAAGAAGGACGAGACCGAGAAGTGGTCTTACAAGAAGTGAGAGAGAAGCTTGCGACTATTCCCAAAACATACGCCAATATCGGTCAACCTATTTCGCATCGGCTTGATCACCTCCTCTCAGGGATAAGGGCCCAGATTGCGATTAAAATAATTGGACCAGAATTAAGTACTCTTAGAAGGCTTGGTAAAAGTCTAGAGCGAAAGCTAAAAGATATAGATGGACTGGTCGATCTTCAACTTGAGCAACAGGTATTAGTGCCCCAGATCAAAGTCCATATCTACCGCGAAGATGCAGCTGAGTATGGAATTAATATCAGTGATCTAGTAGAGACTCTTGAAATCGCACTTAATGGAAAAAATGTGGGGAATATTATAGAAGGACAAAAGATCTTTGATATCACCATGAGGTTTAAAGAGAAAACACGGGAAGACTTAAAACGACTTGAAGAAGTCGTGGTAAGAGTTCTTCCGACCGGTCAGGTAGTAAAGCTAAAAGACGTGGCCTCAATCTATGAATCAGATGGCCCCAATATAATTAATCGGGAAAATGCCAATAGAAGAATCGTAGTGCAAGCTAACTCAGAAGGCGTCCCCCTCGATCTTTTGGTTAATAAAATTAACAAACAAATTAGCGAGATTGAGCTGCCTGCGAACTACTTTATAGAGTTAGGAGGACAATTTGAAAGTGAAAGAAAGGCCAGTCGCCTTATAGCTCTTCTTGGGATCATATCACTTTTAGGTATTATTATTGTTCTCTATTGGCACTTCAAAAGCTTTATGATGTGTGCTCAAGTACTTACTGCTCTGCCATTGGCATTGATAGGGAGTATTGTTTCAATTTATTTAACAGAGCGTGTCCTTTCAGTAGCAACACTGGTAGCGTTTATAACTTTATGTGGGATCGCTAGTAGAAATGGCGTTATGATGATTTCCCATTATATCCATCTTATTAAACATGAAGGAATGGAGTTTAATAAACAAACAATTATAAAAGGATCACAAGAGAGGCTTATTCCGGTTTTAATGACTGCAATGACAGCCGTTTTCGCCCTGATGCCGATTCTTATGTCTAAAGGAGAACCTGGAAAAGAAATCCTCTACCCTGTTGCAGTAGTTATCACAGGAGGACTTCTAACCTCTACACTACTTGATATTTTTGTGACTCCTGTTGTTTTTTATAATTATGCTAAGAATGCAATGACTAAAGCTTTAAAAGAAGGTGAAAAAAATGAAAAACTATAAAAAGACAATCATTTTAGGTATGGCCTTTATCAATCTATCATTAAATTCATACGCCAAAGAGTATGACCTCAATTCACTTTTAGATTTAACCACTCAAAATAATATTGATGGTAAGATAGCTCGTACTAAAGTTGAAGAAGTGGAAGCAGAAATAGAGAATGCCAAATCGGAATACTACCCAACGATAACTGGTGTTATTGGTAGTGAAGCTAGAAACTCTGCCACAGATAGCAGTATAAACACAACGAATACGGTTGGAGAACTAAGAGTCGATTATAATCTTTATAAATTTGGTGGAACGACTAACAGAGTAAGTTCACTGAAATCTCTTAAAAAAGAAGAAGAAAAAATTGTAAATTTCACAGAAACAAATATTAAAAGGCAATTAAAAAAGGAATACTACGAAGCCCTATCCTTTCGAGAAGTAATCGATATTTTAAAAGAAGAAATCAATTTTAATAAAACACTAAAAAAACAGGTCAAGCTAAAAAAAGATCAAGGCCTTGTCGGTGCAGCTGATATTCTTGAAATCGATATGCGAGATGCGACACTAACCAATGAGCTATTGAAACTGGAAGAAGAATTTCAACACTCATTGGATAATATTCGCAGAATTACCTATATCCCCCATAACGAAGAAATCCGTTTAAAGGGCAATATTCCTCACGATCACTTTCATGTAAATGAAGAAAAACTCGTATCAGAGGCAATGAACAAAAACCTCGAACTATCGAGAACTCAGATTAAAGTTGAGTCACTAAACTATGAACTCAATGCCAACCAAACGCAGAATTTACCCCAAGTCAATCTATCTGGGCGTTACGGAAAAATGAGAATAGATGAGCAGTATTCAAACGATGAAAAACTTGAAGGACTTGTAGGCGTTTATATTGAAATTCCTTTATTCAACGGAGGAGAGAAAAGCTCACAAATTAGAAAGCTTAGGAGCAAATTAGCACGAGAAAAACTCAATAGAGATAAAAGACAAAACCATCTTAAGATTGATGTCATCCACCGCTTTGAGAGGATGGAAACAATTCACAAGCAAGCAGACCTTGCAGAAAGAAATGTTGCCAACGGCAGAAATTACTTCAAGAATGTCTTAAACGAATATAAAAGAGGAATTAAAAATTCTCTTGATTTAGTTAGTGCGAGAGACCGTCTTGCAGATTTCAAAAAAGACCTTATTGAGTACAGAAAAGAATACCTTTTCGCTATTTTAGATTTAGAAACGATAACCAATACAACTATTTTAAAGGAGTAGGATATGAAATTATTAATGAGTTTTGTTTTATCAGCAGTAGTTCTTTCAGCATTTGCGCATGATGGAGGTCATGGACCGGCAATCAAAGATGAAAGCCTTTACGGAGGTAAAGTTACCGCAATCATTAGTGCTGATGAAGTTAACAAGGGAAGAGATGCTAAGATGCTTTATAAAGGTGAATTAGTTCATTCTTCAAGAGACTTAGATGTTAAAGTTTATATCTATGACTTAAACATGAAGCCAGTTGACTTAAAAGCATTTTCAAACAAGATCAATGCTGTTCTTTTAGAGCGAAACGCTGAAAAGAAATTTGAACTTACTTTGGATAAATCAGGAAAATTCTTTTCGGGAATGAGAGCAAAGAATAAGAGAGTTCCGTTTAATATTGATATCAACTTATCAAAAGGTGATAAAAAGCTTTTTGGTGCTTTTGATGGTTTAGATTAATATGATCTGGTTAGGAAAAATTCTTCTTTCGGCGTCCATCATAGCTTTTGTTTCATGGCTTTCTGGAAAAAAAACGGGTTTGGCAGGCTTTTTGACTGCCCTCCCCCTAACCACTTTAATCGCGCTCGCTTTTTCACAAGCCCAGTGGAAAGATTCTGCCCAATCAGTGGAATATGCCAAAAGTGTTTTTGTGGCCATTCCAGTGAGTCTCTTATTTTTTGTTCCTTTCTTATTGGCACAAAAATTTAATCTACATTTTTGGACTTGTTATGGATTGGGAATTCTATTACTCGCATGCGGGTATTTTATTCATTCATATATTGTTGGGTGATGGCCTAGTCACGCGAGTATTTCCCTGCCTCCTCGCTCACTCGGAGGTTTTCTTTCGATAATTCTGCGGGCATATTACTCTGGCTGATAGCTCAGCCGGCTTATTCTTAATCCCGTAGGTATTTCCTTGCCTCCTCGCTCACTCGGAGGTTTTCTTTCGATAATTCTGCGGGCACATCACGTCGTAACTAGCAGCCTATCAAACCGCAGAATTATTCCCATTCAATAGTGCCAGGAGGTTTAGACGTAATATCATAAACCACTCGCGTGATGCCTTCGACTTCATTAACAATCCGAGATGAAACCTTTGCTAAAAACGCTCCCGGAAGATCTGTCCAAGTCGCCGTCATCCCGTCAGTAGAGTTTACGATTCGAAGACAAATAACTTCTTCATATGCTCGCGCATCTCCCTTAACACCAACCGTTTTAACCGGTAATAAAACCGTAAAAGCTTGCCAGCTTGCATGGTAAAGATTCTGCGCATGTAATTCTTCGAAAAGAATTTGATCCGATTGTTGTACTTTTTTTACTGCCGGAGGACTCACCTCTCCTAGTACTCGCACACCAATTCCAGGCCCTGGAAATGGATGACGGTGAACCCATTCATGTTGTAGCCCTAGAGACTCACCTAAAACTCTGACCTCATCCTTAAATAAAAACTTTAAAGGCTCTAGAAGTTTTAATTTCATTCTCTCAGGTAGACCACCAACATTATGGTGAGATTTTATTGTAACAGACTTCCCGCCTTTTTTATGAGGAGAGATCGATTCGATGACATCTGGATAAAGAGTTCCCTGTAATAGGTAGTCAAACTTGATGCCTTTATTATTTTCAAAGTCATGAACCTTTTGTTCAAAGACTTCAATAAACGTCGTTCCAATTATTTTTCTTTTCTTTTCAGGATCACTTACACCGGAAAGCTTAGAGTAGAATAACTCTTTAGCATCCACAAACTCGATATTAAGTGGCGTTTGTTTCTGTAGGACTTCAATATGATGATAATCTTGCGGTCTTAAAAGTCCGTTATCGACAAAAAAGCAATAAACGTCTGCTTCAAGTTCTTTTTCAGCTATCGTTGCGGCAACCAGAGAATCAACTCCTCCAGAAAAAGCGCAAAGAACTTTGTGTCCCTTAACCTCTCTAACTTCTGCCATACACTGCTCAAGCATTATATCGTCTGACCAGTTAGGAGAAAGTTCTGCTACATCTTTAAAGAAATGCTCTAGGATATCCTTTCCATGATCAGTATGATTCACCTCTGGGTGAAACTGAAGACCCATCATTTTAATAGCTTGATTTTCAATTCCTGCAATTAAACCGTTATGACTTTTTAAAGTAATTTTAAATCCAGTCGGTGGAGTTACAACATGATCGAAGTGACTCATCCAAACATTGAAGTTCTTTGGAAGGTTTGCAATCTGGGCGCCTTCTTGAGTGGCCACCATCGCATGGCCATACTCACCTTGCACACCTCTTTCAACCTTTCCTCCCATCTTCTCACTAATGATTTGCATTCCATAACAAATACCAAGAAGAGGAAGTTTTTGATCAAATATAAGTTGATAATCTGAATCATCTTCAAAAATTGATTGCGGTCCACCGGATAAAATAAAAGCTCGAGGTTTTTCACCGGCTTTTATTTTCTCCACACAGTCATCGTAAGTAATAATCACTGATGAGTATCCAAGCTCACGTGATTTTCTCGTGATTAACTGAGTGTATTGTGATCCAAAATCGATAATCCAAATATCTTGCATATTCCTTCCTAGCTTAATCTATAGTTTGGTGCTTCTTTTGTAATATTAACATCATGAGGGTGAGATTCTTTCAGACCCGCTGGAGAGATTTTAAGAAATCTCGCCTTCTCTCTTAACTGAGCAAGATCTTCAGCTCCGATATAACCCATACCAGCTCTAATCCCACCAACTAGTTGGTAAACATTTTCAGAAAGAGATCCTCTATAAGGTACTTGCCCTTCAATCCCTTCTGGAACTAATTTTTCATCATCGTTTACTGAGCCTTGCCCGTATCGATCTTTTGATCCTTTAACCATTGCTCCAAGAGATCCCATTCCACGGTAGAGCTTATAAGCTCGCCCTTGATAGATCACTCTCTCACCTGGCGCTTCATCTGTTCCAGCAAAAAGTGATCCGATCATAACCGTCTCAGCTCCCGCCGCTAATGCTTTAACAATATCACCAGAGTATTTAATCCCACCGTCAGCAATAAATGGTACATCATGCTTACGGCAAATATCCCTACAGTCTAGTAGTGCTTGTAATTGAGGAACACCAATTCCTGCTACAACACGAGTAGTACAAATTGATCCCGGACCAATTCCGATTTTCACTCCATCAGCACCAGCCTTAATCAGTTCTTCACAACCTTTGGCGGTAGCGATATTTCCACCAACGACATCAACTGAATCCGATAAAGATTTCACTTTTCGAACCATCTCAATAACACCCTTTGAGTGTCCATGAGCAGTATCAACCACAACAACATCAACACCAGCTTTAATTAGTGCCTCTGCTCTTGCCACTTCTTTTTCTCCAACTCCAACTGCGGCTCCAACTCTTAAACGTCCTAGGCTATCTTTATTCGCATTAGGATGTTTAATCGATTTCTCAATATCTTTAACCGTGATCATTCCAACCAGTTTTTCATCTTTATCAATCAACGGAAGCTTCTCAATTCTATGAGCGTGAAGAAGTTTCTTTGCATCTCCCAGGTCCACACCCTCTTCGGCCAGAACCATATTCTCTCTGTCCGTCATAATATCTTTAACTAATGTTCTGCCATCTTCGACGTAGCGAATATCTCTATTGGTCACGATCCCGACAATCTGTCCTTGCCCATTAACAACAGGAAAACCAGAGAAGCCGTATTTTTTAATCGTCTCTTTTACATTCTCAAGCGTATCTTCAGGACTAACAGTAACTGGCTCTGAAACAACTCCCGACTCATATCTCTTTACAGTCAGAACTTCTTTCGCCTGTTTTTCAATCGAAAGGTTTTTATGAATAATTCCTATTCCACCATCTTGTGCCATGGTGATTGCAGTTAGGGATTCCGTAACTGTATCCATTGCACTAGAAGCTATCGGGATATTCAATCCGATATTTTTAGTGAATCTAGATTTAAGGGTAACATCTGAAGGTAGAACTTCTGAGTAGTCCGGCATTAACAAGACGTCATCATACGTCAAGCCTGGCTCTTCTTGGTAAAACATAAGCTTGTCTCCGTTTTGGTTATGCTAAATTTAACATAATTTCAACGAAATGGCCCAGCTTAGTAAGCTTTCTGGTAATCTTTATCGTATGACTTTAGGTTGTCGATCAATTGGTTGACCTCATCACTATGTCTTTCAATCGTCTTAGATTTTTCATCTAAACTCTTCTCAAAATTATTCTTTTTGAGGTCTTGAATTAGACTATTAGCAGAAGCCTGAGGGATCGAGGCTGGTATTCTTTTTGGCTCCATATGAGTTTGAGCTTTAGGAGCATTATTAGTTTTAATGCTTAATTGCTGCTTCCACTTTTTACCAAAATAGCGAATTTTAGCACTCTCAACAGGAGTTTGATTAACCGCTGGTTTTGGACTGCCCTTCAAGTTCATATAATATTTATGAGCTGAAGCTGGCTTTCTATTAGTTGTGGAATAAATTTTGATAATTTTTCCGGCCTTCGGTTTTGAAGGTGTTTTGGTGTAGCCCTCAATAACAGACGCGATAGTTCTTCCCTTAGCTGGAACCATTGCTGGCTCTGCTCCAGGCATGACCTTGTTCAAACTAGGATTATCTAGAGTTTCAAAACTAGCAAATTCTCCACGAAGTTTTTGAAAAGATTCTTTTCCTACTTTGGTTGGAGTTCTAGGAAGGTTATTTTCATACTTTGGGTCAACTAAAGAGAACTGTCCTGCCGATACATTTGTATATAAAGCTGGCTCTAGAACATTGGCCACTTTCACATCTCCAGTGATGACAAGAACCTGAGTCTTGCCAGAGATATTATCAAATGATGTCACAAATTGGCCGTCACGATACTCGGCCACAGCATTTGTCGTCGTAATATTTCCACGAGACTTTGCCACAGTCCAGATTTGTCCGGCTTTTAATTCGATATTTTTCTTATAAACCCTTAAAAGAGTTCCACCCGTAATATGCATCACATCTCCCTCGGTATTTACGAGTGATAATTGTGAGCTATCTTCAACCATAACATCTGATAGATCCTCTACTTGATCGCCATACTTTAATACCCTCGGGTTCTTTCCCCCAGTGAAGGCAAAAGCATTACCTTTAACTTCTAAAACTCTAGCCACTGTTGATGCCTGAGCTGAAAAACATGTTAATAGAGTGACGATACTTAATAGCTTGATCATTACTTTCTCTTTTTGTCGTATTTTAATGCTAAGTCGTTATAGTATTTTGACAGAAGCGCATACTCGTCAGAGTTTCTGTATTTTTGATGAAACTCGTTAACAGTTGCGATAAATTTTTCTTGGTCACCAAGATAGAAATTTGAGAGAGCTAAAAATAATTTGGCTCCTCTAAAATATTTTGATTTTGCCTTACTTGGATATTTTGAGATCAAATTTTTAAAATGATCTTTTGACCAATCATAATGTTGTTTAGATTCATAAGCAGCGATCCCAGCTTCAAATAAAACTTCATCATTCATAAGTTTTGTACCAGGATAGTGACGCGAAAGAGCTTGGTAGTATTGAGCGGCTTTTTCCCATTTCTTAAAATGAAAGGCTTGTTGAGCAACCCCAAGAAGCTTCTCTTCACTCCAACGATAAAGCTCAAAATTTACCAAATCATTTTTAACTGGTTGATAAACACTTGCTACCGTTCTTCCCATACCACCAGAAGTCATACTCATTTCTAAATGCTGCTTCTGAGCCTTAAGAGTAGCAATTTCTGCTTTCAGGTTATTATTTTCGACTCTTGTTTGCCTTAGTTGTTTGGCCAGCTCGAGAGCTTTATATTCATAATTATGAACAGTCTCAGCACGATTATGGAAATCTTTCCACATGCCACGCTCACCGACGAAGTAAACAAATCCAAATGCAAGTACGCAAAATAACGTTAATTCTTTCATATTTAATACCCTATTTAGGTTTTCCTCGTATATTTATCGGTGTTAAACCTCATAACTTTAGAGATATATTTTCTCGGTTATATCCTCTAAATATTTCATGCTATAATAATGTAGTGACTCAAGCTTTTGCCTAGAAAGGGCGATAAGTAAGCAAGGGAGTGCCATGAAAAATCTTATTCTTTTAATCAGTCTTTTAGTTATTTCATTTACGGCCAGTGCGCGAAAGCCAGCGGTAGAAGACTTTGTTGGAGTTGAACCTGAGACATACAAGGCCACCCCTCCGGGCACAGAAGTGCTATTTAACTTCGATCAAAACGTTCAAGAGTTTCAAGACCAGAAACCTCAAAATGCGGTAGATAATACAGCTCAACCCCCTTGGATGGGCCTAGCAGTTTTCGGCGCTTTTTTAGTGCTACCTAGCTTAATGTGGTTTGCCTTAGCTGGAAAACAAAAGAAAACGACAGCTGTTGCAAATACTAATGCCACAACAACTGAGCATAATGTTCACAATCTAGAAGACTATCGTCCAGAGACAACAGACGATCAGAAAAAAGCTTCTTAAAAAATACTTGTTATAGAAAATCGAGGAAAGATCGCTCCTAATACACTAGCAGTACATATTGCTAATAGCGTAGGTAAAAAGAATACTTCTTGATCCTTTTCGGAACGTTTGGCCCACCTCAACCTTTCCATTTCGATATACTCTCTATCTTTGGGGTCACTACCTGAAAAATAATCAGTCGCAGAAAGGTCAACCATTTCTCTTGTTGAAGTTTCAATTATAGTTCTATAATTGTACCCTTTATAGCTCCTATATAGGTCAACGACTTTATTTACTTTTCTTTTGTGAAGGGTATTGTGATCCAGTTTTCTGCCATGGTAGGAACCACCAACTTTTTCACTAAAAACTGTTTTAGATCCATAATTGATTTCACTCAAAATTTTTCTTACTTCTTTAGGAGTAACGGGTTTCCCTTCTTTATTAACAAAGACATCAGGCTGCCATTTAATCGCTTGCTCCAGTACTTCATCGGGTAATTCTTCTTCTGTAAAATAATGTATTGGCATATTTTCAGTCCTAATTTTGCTCTGAGATCTTTCGTCTTCTTCTTTTCTTCCTTAAATCTAAACAAAGAAGTAAACGTTGATAAAACTTCAAAAAGATCCCTGCATAATCAACGTAAGAACGAACAACAAGACTCTCTACTTCTTAATTTTGAATTGTTTATTAGCTTTATTTACAACTGATGGATTTACAGTCGAATATCCGTTGTCAATCAACAATAAAATCTTCAAAGGTGTTCTTTTATAAATATTTAGAAAACCCAAGTTTTTTACAACCGATTTCGTTTCTTTACCACGAACATTTAATTTTATATTTTTCTCAATATAAGTTCTCGCACAACTTATAAATTCTTGATTTTCGATAGAAAGTGGAATGTAGTCAATTTTTACAAGCGAAAGTCGACTATCGATACCTTCAAAGTCACCCCCCATCCACGAAACTTTTTCAGAACAGGGCTTATATCCTTTTTCCTTTAACTCTGAATTTTTTTCAAACCATCCGGAGTATCAAGAATACACTTTTCAGTCTTTTCATTTGCTAAACTCAGAGTTGATAGAGATAGAGATAGAAACAGTAGTACCAATCTCCTCTGCAATATTTCAGTTTTCAAGTTAACTAACAGGGTAAACATCGAAATAATTGCACTTTCTAGGCAATCTAATATAATAAACCTTACCAGCAATGGAAAAATATAGGAAAAAGGTATATCCTTCATACCCACCTATATAAAGGTAATATCTAACGCCCTTAAATTTGAATGTAAAAGGAAAGTCCCAAATTCCGTAACTAGGATCATTCCATGTAAGATATTTGTTTTCTTTTGAAACCAATTGCGCACTGGATAGCCCACTAGGTGCTTTTTTATCATAGCATTTTTCATGCTTCATATCCTCATACTCAGTTATCTTACAGTTCGCAATTTTAAATTCAATCAATTCTTCAATTCCCTCACGCGACATTGAGTAACGCGCTCCAGTTTCCAAGCTTAACTTCGTAGCTTCCTCCTTCGTTATTGGTCGCTCTTTGTAATCTTGGGGCGTCTTAATTCCACTTATGCCATCTGAGCTTGATAAGACTAGATTATAAAGTGCAATTTTAGCTTTTGGATCATCTTTTTTAAGTTCGTAGTATCTGCTGTATTTTTTTGATTTGTGCCTGTAAAACTCAATTGCTTTTTGAACTTTATATTCATATAGCTTATCACGAGGTACCTTTGACTCATCATACTTCAACCACTTATTTTTCTTTAGAACTTCCTTTGCCTCAGGGCGCCACAAAAAAGTATACACAAAATCGCCGTTGTAAATTTTCTCTGCTTTCTTATCAATTCTTTGAGCCTCAAAAACTCCTAGTTCATTTAAGACATACAGTACTTTTTCAACCGGGTCTGTGGCTTCAGCACATGTCCTAAATTTATGATCACTTATTTTCGATGGTAACGAAAAACGATTATCGAACCCGTCATAGTCCCCCCCCATCCAAGAAACTTTTTCAGAACAGGGCTTATATCCTTTTTTCTCTAACTCTGAATTCTCAACCAAAGAACTCTCCAATCCATCCGGAGTATCAAGAATACACTTTTCAGTCTTTTCATTTGCTAAAGTCAGAGTTGATAGAGATAGAGATAGAAACAGTAGTACCAATCTCCTCTGCAGCATTTCAGCTTTCAAATTAACTAACAGGCCAAACATCAAAATAATCACATTTTCTTGGCAATACAATACTGTAAACCTTACCATCAACTGAAAACTTCAACAAAAAGGTATATCCCTCATAAGCACCGATATAGAGATAATACCTAATCCCCTTAAACTCAAAAGTGAAAGGAAGTTCCCAAATCCCGTAACTACTATCATGCCAAGTGAGGTATTTATTATCCTTTAAAACTAATTGAGCACTGGATAGCCCACTAGGTGCTTTTTTATCATAGCATTTTATATGCTTCATATCCTCATACTCAGTTATCTTACAGTTCGCAATTTTAAATTCAATCAATTCTTCAATTCCCTCACGCGACATTGAGTAACGCGCTCCTGTTTCCAAGCTTAACTTCGTAGCTTCCTCCTTCGTTATTGGTCGCTCTTTGTAATCTTGGGGCGTCTTAATTCCACTTATGCCATCAGAGCTTGATAAGACTAGATTATAAAGAGCAATTTTAGCTTTTGGATCATCTTTTTTAAGTTCGTAGTATCTGCTGTATTTTTTTGATTTGTGTCTGTAAAACTCAATTGCTTTTTGAACTTTATATTCATATAGCTTGTCACGAGGTACCTTTGATTCATCATATTTTAACCATTTATGCCTTTTTAGTTCTTTTATTTGTTCTTCATTTCTCACAACACGATATATAAAATCGCCATCATAAATCTTCTCTTCTTTTTTATCAACTCTTCGAGCTTCAAAAAGACCTTTTTCATTTAAGACATACAGTACTTTCTCAATCGGGTCTGCATTTTCACCACATGTCCTAAACTCTTTATCACTTATTTTCGACGGTAGAGAATAGCGACTATCGATACCTTCATGATCTCCCCCCATCCACGATACTTTTTCAGAGCAAGGCTTATACCCTTTCTTTAAAAGCTCAGCAGAACTAGAACTCCGTAGAGAATTAACCAACCCATCCGGAGTATCAAGAATACACTTTTCAGTCTTTTCATTTGCTAAACTCAGAGTTGATAGAGTTAGCAATATTAAAATTCTTATCAATTCCTTGCCCTTCTAGTAGATTTCATAAATAAAAACTCCAATAAACATGCTGAAAAAGCTTAGCCTAACACGATACTTTTAAATTCTTTCCAGAATATTCCGCATAAACTGACCTATCGGAGCTAGAGCATTGAGGTTGAGTATTATTTTGATTTATTTTAGACAGGTTCAATGTTTTGAGTGGCTTAGAAAGATTTGGCTTAATTTCACTTAATTTGCCAAGATTTTCGGCCATTACTCTTTTTTATTAATGAAGCTTCCACACTCCGTTTCCTTGATAGCGTAAAATGCGATGAATTTTATTAAAGCTTACTGAAATTTCTTTGGTGCCGTCTTTATCATAATCCAAAGTATTTACGATAAATCTTCGATTCCAATATTTTTGATAGTGCTCATCTGCGCTCTCTCTTTCATGCCAAAAATGAGGACCTTTTGTCATATTAATTTTATTCAAATCTTTATTTTGAATCGTAAGCACATAAAGTCTTGCCGAGCCTTCAAAAACTGCCTCATCAGTGTCGCCCTCATAAAAATGTAGGATAAGGGCATCCGCTTTATCAGAGATCCCCACCAAATGGGCCTTAAAGATTTTACTATTTTTTCCTTTGGCTTCTAAACTTGCTTCGAATTTATTCACGCCATTTGCGTCTAGAATTCGAATGAAATCCACACCGTCTTTTTTGATTGTCTGAAATGAATCCACCACTCCGTCTCGATTGAGATCGATCATATACTCAGGGCTGGCCACTTCGTACTTATAAACAAAGTCCTTGTCTGATTGACGCTTAAAACTTCCATCAAACAACTGGCGATAAAAGCGCTCATCTTGTCCAAATGACATATGACTCAAAGCTAATAAAAGAATAGTAATCCCAAACTTCATATCTATATTGTAACTTAAAGTTGCGTTTGTTAGAATCGAAGAAAACCAGACTAAAGGACTCGGAATGGAAATCAGACTTGGATTTTTGGCCAATGAAAACTTGCTTCAGATCATGACTCTTGACACTGAGAGCCACGAATTAACCCGCGAGAAAGCCGATCTAGCACAACTCCCAAAATTCGAATTGAATATGCTTGTTTATAACCAAGAGCTGTCCCACCTAGATCAAAAAATCGGTGAACAAAATAAATTCTTACCAGTAACGACCTTCGACCAACTAGCCACCCAGACAAATCCTGAGGAATTAGAATATGACGGATTACTTAACCTCTACCATAGCGTAGCGGATAGATGGGTAATAAAAAACAACCTAAACACTATCGAGAATATGGTTGCAGTAACAACTTACTTAAAGGGACTATGGGCCAAAGATAGGCATAGTTTTTTCGAAGAGCTTTGGTACCTATTTAAAACTAATTGCAAATGCTCAGAGCTTAATATTATTTTTCATGACCTCCAAGAAAACCAAGAAGCTCTCTGCTACTCCCAGGTAAAAGGAACTAAACTTCCAAATATCCAACCGGGAACAAGTGCTGAAGAAGCCCTCATGAAAGATTACACCAACGACTTCAACCAAATTTTTAATATCACTGAATATAGTGCAGAAAAAAGGCAATTAGTTGCCTGTGCAAAAATTGATCTAAGCCCAATTCTTTTTATGGCCAGAGTAGATCAGTTTACTGCACTCCAAGAAGCATTGATTCACGGAGTGCTTAAAGGCTTACAAAAGCCTAGCGACCAAAACTAGAGAGCTGCTCGCCGCCAAGAACATGGAGGTGGGTGTGAAATACCGTCTGACCTCCGTTTTTATTGATATTGGTCACAACTCTAAATCCATCAGCCTCTAAGCTATTGGCTTGAGTAAATTCTTTTATCGCTGCAAAGACCTGCACCAACTCTTCAGGGTCCATTTCATTCACATTTTTAGAGTGGGACTTATTGATAAAAAGATAATGCTCTTTAGCTTGAGGATAGAGATCTTTGAAGCCTAATACATGATCATTTTCAAAAACTTTCTCACTAGGAATTTCTCCCGCAACAATACGACAAAATAAACATTCACTCATTATTTTACCCTCTCTATTTTTGCACCTAAGTCCTTAAGTTTTCCGCATAAATTTTCATACCCACGATCGAGGTGATAAATACGACTAATTTCAGACTCACCTTCCGTCACAAGTGCAGCTAAAATCAAAGCAGCTGAAGCTCTTAAATCAGTACACATAACAGGCGCAGGACTTAAATCATCTACTCCTTCAATAATTGCTGCTGAAGCCTCAAGCTCAATATCCATTCCCATACGAACTAACTCTGGGACGTGCATAAATCTATTTTCAAAAATATTTTCTCTCACAAATGAAAGTCCGTTACTCACTCCCATCAAGGCCATCAACTGAGCTTGCACATCAGTTGGAAAACCTGGGTAAGGTGCAGTATCGATTTTTGTTCCGTTAAGTCTTCCCGATGGAAAAACTTCGACATAGTCATCACCGATTTCAAGCTTTGCCCCCATCTTCTCTAAAACATCTAAGACCGCTTTAATATGTGATGGCGTGAAGTCTTTTACCGTAATGTGCGAATCTGTCATAAGACCTGCAATAATATAAGTTGCAGCTTCAATACGATCACCAATAACTTTGTATTGAATTTTTTTAGCTGGCTTATACTTTTTGAAATCACGACCTTTAATGGTAATTCTAGAGGTCCCTGCTCCTTGAATATCACAACCAAACTTGATCAAAAAATTGGCCAGGTCTTCAATCTCTGGCTCACGAGCGGCATTATCAATAACGGTATCACCCTCGGCCCATACTGCGGCCATCATTAGGTTTTCAGTGGCACCGACTGATGGGAAAGCCAATTCTATTTTTGCTCCTTTAAGCCTCGCTGCCTTGGCCTTCACATAACCTTTTTCTAAAATTATTTCAGCTCCTAAGGCCTCCATTCCAGTCAGGTGAATATCAACTGGACGTGATCCGATCGCACACCCTCCAGGAAGAGAAACTTCAGCTTCACCACAGCGAGAAAGAAGTGGTCCTAAAACCAGAATAGATGCACGCATCTTTCGAACTAAATCATAATCCGCGTGAGTGGTATCTATCGTTTTGCAATCAATATTTTTAGCGTCGGTGACCTTTGCTCCAAGACTTTCTAGAATTTGCAAAAAGAAATTTATATCACTTAACCCTGGTAGATTTGTGAATTCGATTTCTTCTGGAAAAAGTAAAGTTGCAGCTAGAATCGGAAGCGTGGCATTTTTTGAAGCAGAGATTGAAACATCTCCTTTTAATTTATTTGGTCCAGTAATTTTTAATTTATCCATAAGGTTTCCTATTTATAGGCCAAGAGAAAACGATCTCTTTGGGTGTAGTCTTGTAAAATTTCAGTTCGTGTAAAAAATTGAGAAGCGATGGTTTGCAATGAGTTTAAATGATCCTCATGGCCTTCCATCAGAAAGATCCCCTTCCCTGTTAGTTTATTCGTCACTTGGTTGAATAAGTCCTCAAACCAAGAGTTGTAATTATCGTCAGCAATAAAAAGTGCAAGGTTTGGTTCGAATTTCGTATTGATATGCACTTCATCTGAGTTTTTGATGTAAGGAGGGTTTGATACGATCATATCAAAAGTCTTATCAATTCCCGAAAGTTTATCTGCTTGGACAAATTTCACTGTCACATCTCGCGAAATCATCTGGCGGTGCCTTTGCAAATTGATCTTGGCCACCTCAATCGCTTCTTGTGAAATATCTGTTCCAATTAAATCAAGCCTTGAGACTTCTTGAGCTATGGATAGCGAAATACAGCCTGAACCCACTCCGACTTCGGCGACAGATTTTAATTCATTATTTTGAATAAGTAGGACTGCTTTTTCTACCAAGATTTCCGTTTCTGATCTCGGAATAAGGACGTGATTATTAACATAAAACTGGGAACGATAAAAGAACTTGGAGTGCGTAAGGTATTCAAGCGGAGTACCGATCTTGAGTTGCTCAAAAAAGTCGTCATGACTCTTTAGGTAGGTCTCGTTTTCTTTTAGGCCTGAATATTCAATAAACTTTTCTAATAGATAAGGTACACGAAGCCCTGGGTAGGACTGTTCCAACTCAGCTTGATTCTCATTGTAAAAAGTAGCAATGAGATCCTTCACAGATTTCATAATCTACTCTTCTTGGCCCTTAAGTAGAGCAGCTTGGTTATGAGCAATCAGCGCTTCAGTAACTGGTGCAAGATCACCTTCAATAATCTTATCAAGAGAATAAAGAGTAAGGTTAATTCTATGATCTGTTAGACGACCTTGAGGGAAGTTATAAGTTCTAATCCTCTCACTTCTATCCCCTGTTCCAACGAGACCTTTTCTTTTGGCAGCTTCTTCATCGTGAGCTTCTTGAACCATACGATCATAAATACGGCTTCTTAAAATTTTAAGAGCCTTTTCTTTATTTTTTAGCTGAGACTTTTCATCTTGAATGGCAACAACTGTGTTAGTTGGTAAGTGAGTTACCCTAACCGCAGAGTCTGTGGTGTTAACTGACTGACCACCTTTACCACCAGAACGGTAAACATCAATTCTAACATCATTCATGTCTAGTTCGAATTCTACGTCATCAGCCTCTGGCATAACAGCAACAGTGATTGTCGAAGTATGAACTCTCCCTTGAGATTCTGTTTCTGGGACACGTTGTACGCGGTGAACTCCTGACTCATATTTCATGATTGAGTAAACCTTGTCTCCGGTTACATTTAGAATAACTTCTTTATAACCTTTGTCTGATTCACTAGCCGATACAAGCTCTGCTTTAAAACCGAGAGTAGCAAAATAGTTTTTATACATTCTCCAAACATCACCAACGAAGATTGATGATTCATCTCCACCGGCTCCGGCCCTCATTTCAACCATACAGTTTTTATTATCGAGAGGATCTTTTGGAAGAAGAAGTATTTTTAAACGGTCTTCATATTCAGGAATCTGACCTTCATATTCTGAGATTTCCTCTTTGGCCATCTCACGCATTTCCTCATCTTTTTCATTAGCAAGAATATCTTTAGCGCCTTCTAAGTCGCCTTTGATCTTTTTATATTCCTTATAACAAACAACAAGGTCTTCAATATTACTTCTTTCTTCACTAACAGCTTTGAATTCTTGCTGACGATCGTAAAGTGTTGGATCAGCCATTTTTTCAGTAAGCTCTTCATAGCGCTTAACAACGGCATCTAACTTATCAAACATGGACATATTTATGACTCCAAGAAATCATTAAGGGTTGAGTTCGTGCCTTCCATCTCTTTAATTGATTCGATATCAATCTCTTCAACTTCAAGCACTTTGGCAGACTTTTCTTTAAGCTCATATTTCTCTTCTAGAAAAAGAACTGCTTTTATCGAAGCCAATGCGACTTCTAACTGACTGTCGTCAGGCTCTTTAGTAGTTAATTTCTGTAACATCATTCCAGGGAAGCTAAGGCCCTTACAAACAGGATTATTAGCATGCTTTCCAGCAAACTTGATAATCTCATAAGAGATTCCCGCAACTGGTAACATAAGTGGAATCTTAATAAAAACAGCAAGTACATGTTTTAGATTAGGATATACTTTTTCAGCTACAAAACCTGTTCCACCTTGAGGAACGAATGAGTTCACCCACGCGTCTAGCGGAATAAATACAAAAAGTACTGAAAATAAAATGATGGAAATAAATAGAACAAAAAAGATAAATGAAGTTCCACATCTGGGATGTAGAGTTGTGTATTTTCTAGCGTTTTCAACCGTAAGCTCTTCTCCGGCTTCAAAAGTAGAAATCGATTTATGTTCAGCTCCATGGTATTGAAATACTCTTCTAATATCTTCTAATTGCCCAATCGCCCAGATATAGAAAATGAAAACACAAGCTTTGATGACACCATCAATAAGGTGAAATGCGAATCCATCTAAGCTCCAACCAAGTGAAAAACTTTGATTCATCCCTTCTGTTAAAAGGTGAGGAAGAAAAACGAAAAGTAACATCCCAAAAGCAAAACTAATTCCGATAGTGATATAAGTTTGCCAGTCTATTTTTTCTTTTTTCTTTTTATCTGCTTCGTATTCAGCTTCAGTTTTCCCTTTTTTCAAGGCCTCAGCTTTAAGCTCTTCATCCATAGCGATATTGGCTGCATAATTAAGCGAAACAATACCATTGGCCATGGCTTCAACCAGCATCACCACTCCCCTTAAAAAGGGCTTTTTCATGAAAGATAATTTTTGAGAAATTCCATACCACTGATCACGACGAAGACGAATCTTTCCATCGGGCTTTCTAACCGCCACAACAAAAGCGTTCGGAGAGCGCATCATGACACCCTCGATTACTGCTTGCCCACCAATACTTGTGTATTGCTTTGCAAATGCAAGTGAAATCCTTTTCAGTGTTTTAATCATTACTATCCATTCATTGATTCAAGGAAGTCAGTATTGGTCTTAGAGTTTTTAATTTTATCTAAGATGAACTCCATTGAATCAATTGTATTCATTGGGTGAAGAACACGTCTTAAAACAAAGACTTTTTGTAGGTCTGCACCATCCATTAGTAAGTCTTCTTTTCTTGTTGCAGACTTATTCACATCTAAACAAGGGAAGATTCTTTTTTCCATTAGTTTTCTATCAAGTTGAATTTCTGAGTTACCTGTACCTTTGAATTCTTCAAAGATAACTTCATCCATTCTTGAACCTGTATCGATAAGCGCAGTAGCGATAATTGTAAGAGATCCACCCTTTTCAATATTTCTAGCAGCACCAAAAAATCTCTTCGGACGGTGAAGAGCGTTTGAGTCAACCCCACCAGAAAGGATCTTACCTGAAGCAGGAACAACTGTGTTGTATGCTCTAGCAAGACGAGTGATTGAATCAAGAAGAATAACAACATCTTGACCTGCTTCAACTAGCCTTTTTGCTTTTTCGATTACCATCTCAGCAACCTGAACGTGGCGAGAAGCTGGTTCATCAAATGTACTAGAAACAACTTCAGCATCAACTGAACGTTTCATATCTGTAACTTCTTCTGGTCTTTCATCAATAAGAAGAACGATAAGTTTCGCTTTTTTATGATTTTTTGCGATTGCGTTAGCAATGTCTTGAAGAAGAACCGTCTTACCTGCTTTTGGAGGTGCAACAATTAAACATCTTTGTCCAAAACCTTGAGGAACAAAAAGATCGATGATTCTAGTTGAGTACCCTGTAGGAGCTGCCTCTAGATTGATTTTTTTATTTGGATAAAGTGGAGTTAGGTTATCGAAAAGAACTGTTTGCTTGTGTTTTTCTGGAGTTTGCGTGTTGATCGTTTCAATTTTTAAAAGAGCAAAGTATCTCTCGCCTTCTTTTGGCGGTCTGATCTCACCTTTAATTGTATCCCCTGTTCTTAAACTAAAACGTCTAATTTGAGAGGGAGAAACATAAATATCATCTGCACCTGGTAAATAGTTATATCCAGGGGATCTTAAAAATCCAAAACCGTCGTTAAGAATATCGAGAACACCTTCACCATAAATAGCTTCGTTTTCTTCAGCTGTTTTTTTGAGGAGAGCAAAGATGATTTCGTGCTTTTTCATCGAAGCAGCGTTTTCGATCTCCAGCTTACCGGCCATTTTGGTCAGTTCTTTGATTTCTTTTTCTCTTAAGTCATTTAAATGCATTGGGTTAACTCCAAGATGTAAATTTGGGGGTTATTGGTGGTTTGATATAATATTGATATATCGAAAAAAGATTTATGTTCATAATAACCTTAAAAGAATTGTTGTCAAGCTTTACAGGGGTGAAACTCTTGGCTAAAGATATTCTTTAATATGCAACAAGACCTCACCAACAAACGAATTCTCGCAATTGACTACGGGCGCAAAGTTACCGGTGTCGCAAGCTATCATTTTGGAAGTGATCCCTTCCCTATTATTTACGGCAAAATAATCTACAAAGATGATCAACAACTCAAAAAAGAGATTCTGCATATTGTAGAGGAAGAGTTTATCGACATCTTAGTCATTGGTGTTCCCTTCTTTACTGACGGTACCGAATCGACTCTGACTAAAGAGATTCGCGCTTTTATTGCAGAGCTCAAAAATGAAGCTTCTATCCCGGTTTTTGAAGAAGATGAAACCCTCACAACCTTTGAAGCACAAGAGCGCATGAAAAATGATCCAGCCTACAATTTCAAAGTAGATATCAAAAAGATTGACGAACTTTGTGCGGTAATAATTTTGGAACAATTTCTTAAAAACTCGCAAAAGAATTGAGTCTCTATTAATATATTTCTGTGTCAAAATTAAAGATTATTTTCAGTATTGTTGTTTTAGCTATTTTAGGTGCCGCTGCAGGGTCTGCTTACCTAGGATATCTTTTTTATGAGCCTTATTCCGGAGAGACAACCACTTTCACTATAAATAGAGGTGATAACTTTCCAGCGATCAACGGACGCCTCATTAAAGCAGGCATCATAAAATCGCCAAGAATATTTCATCGCTACGCTGCCTTCAAGAATAAGATGAGCTCTTTTAAATATGGAACTTATGAAATTCCTTCCGGCGCGCATATGGAAAAGGTTTTAGAAATTCTTACTGAAGGAATGCCTATCTTAGAGAAGATAACTATTCCTGAAGGAAAAAACCTATACGAAGTTGCCGAGATCTTTGCTGCTAAAGGAATCGTAAACAAGAATAAATTTATTTCTCTTTGCAAGGATCAATCCCTTGTTAAAGAGTTAACAGGAACAGACGCTCCTTCTCTTGAAGGGTATTTATTTCCTGACACCTATATGCTCCCACCTGAGATTGATGAGCCAGGTCTTATTAGAGTTATGGTGCGTGAGTTTAAAAGAAAAACAGCTGATCTAAAAATGGATGCGAGCTTCCTTTCACCTCATGAAGTTGTCATCCTTGCTTCGATTGTAGAAAAAGAAACTGGAGCTGCATGGGAGCGCCCTACTATTGCGGGAGTTTATTTAAATCGTTTAAAAAAGCGTATGCGTCTGCAAGCTGACCCCACAACTATTTATGGAATTTGGGAGCGCTATAACGGAAACCTTAGAAAAAGAGATCTCTTAGAAAAGACTGCATACAATACTTATAAAATGAGTGGCCTGCCACTTGGTCCAATTGCGAACCCATCTCTTGCGGCGATTGAAGCGGTACTTAATCCAAAAGAGCATACCTATCTTTATTTTGTCTCTAAAAATGATGGAACTCACGTGTTCACATCAACTTATGCTGATCATAATAAAGCAGTAGATTACTGGCAGAGAAATCGCAGAAATCGCCAAGGAAAAAGCTGGAGAGATCTGAAGCAAAAATAAATTAGTTACAAGGCTTGATGTTTTCAAATCTCTCTGTTGTAGGATTACCAAATAGCGTGTAATTCAGATTGATAAAAGTTGTTTTCTCAACATGTGATTGCCAAGGATTAAACTCGAAAGTAAATACCTTGGTTCCAATCTCTCTGGTCACTGACACAGGCTTCAATGAGGAATTTAATTTTGTCTCGAAGGTAAAATTAGGAACTTCAATTTTTCTTGTTCCTCGATTATAAATCGCTCTACCTGTTCGGGTGTAAAATTCTCTAATCCACTTGTTGGTATCTACAATACAGCGAGGTTGTTTAATTTTCAGATCAAAGTTTTTTGTGACTTCGTCTCTAGTGAATTCAAAGTCCCATTTAAAATAATAAAAATTCTTCTCTAGACTCGCTTCAATTTGAGTGCGGTTAGAATGATTTAAGTTTGTCCCTTTCAAAATATCTGCTCGGTAATTATCAAGCTTAGTCAAAGATAAGTTAGGACGGCAAGCTTTAGGATCAGAACCAGTTCCTAAGAACTCGATACAAGCTAAATTAGTTGCGTGATGGTAATGACTTAACTCTCCCACCAATACATCACTATTAGATAAGAATGCGTATAAACTTCCACTCATCTCTTGGCTTAAAAAACCTACCACTTCATTTTGTTGGTTTAATAAAGGTGATCCTTGTGCACCAAGAGTCACTTCACAATCTTGCACCACTTGCATTGGGTGAAAGATATTATCTACAAATGGATTTAAGTATGAACCGTGGTTTCCATTACAATTCGATTTTTTAATTTCAGATTTCTGAGAGTCTTTAAAATCAATTTTCCAAAGGCTAAGGTTTTCTTGGTCTTTTATCCCTTCAAAATTCAAAGGAGCTACTTCTCCTTCAACTTCTGAACTCAGGTTAAAAAAGAAATAATCTCCCTGCCACATCGCGGGTTCTAAAAAAGAAATTTTATTATCTGTTTCCAATATTTGGTTACAAGGAATGATATTCGACTTCTCACCTTCAAATACGGCATAAATACTTGAACTACATTGAAGGCCTCTAATTCTTAGTGGTCTTGGGATACAACTTGAAGCTGTCATAACTGTATTTTTATTTACGAGAACACCCGTGCAATATGAAGCTTTGTTATCATAGATCACAACAATTTTTGTTAAGTAGTCGGGACAGCTTTCCTCACCACAGCTAAGCTTTTGGTTTTTTACAAAATCGTTTAATTCATAGACAGGCCGAGTATTATTCGAACCTCTATCTCCAGAACCACCATCTTTTTTTGTATTTTTGGTGTCCTGTCCACAGGAAGAAATCAGCGTAATAACCGCCGTAAGTAGTACAATAAATTGAAATTTTCTCATAAGTGCCTCAAATCATATTGTAATGATGCCCCCTTGAGAATGTCAATTTTGCCTAGTTAAAGATTTATTGCCCTCAACCGACAAGAGACAGTAAAATAATAACAGTGCAAAGCAAAGTACTCGTTTTTATTATAAGGAGATAGATATGGACCAGAAAAAGCTGAAGTATTTCGAAGAAAAGCTACTTAATGCGAGAGCTAAAATTGTAAATAGTGGGATCTTAAATGATCTAGAGGACCTCCATATCAAATCTGACGATCTTGCAGACGACGCTGATTTAGCAGCCAATGCTATCAACCAGCAAATATCTTTTAGTATCAGAGAAAAAGAAATGTCTAAACTAAGAAGAATAGATGCTGCACTTGGAAGAATTGAGGAAGGTACTTACGGACTTTGTATTGAGTCTGGTGAAGAAATTTCTGAAAGAAGACTAGAAGGTCAGCCATGGGCTGAATACTGCCTTGAAGTTGCTGAAGAAATGGAAAGAGAAAGCGGTCAACGTTTTAGAAGAGCTTAATTATCCTTATATAAGGCCCTCACTCGAGGGCTTTTTTTTATCCAATATTTAAACAGTTTTTAGCCTAAGTTCATGGAATAATAGAGAATTTTGTCAAAATCTCTGCCTAAAACCGTCTAAAAATTTTACACTTGTGAGGTATTAGACACCCTCCCCCCCCTAAATGCATGCTAAGGTCCCATTATTACTTGGACGATTTTGGCAAGGTCCTTGCTTCTTAAGAATATGAGAAAGTTTAAAAGAATAGGACAGACAGTATGCTACAAAACACAATTAAAACATCATTAGCAGTAACGCTTCTTTGCTCAATGAGTTTAGGGTTCGCACAACCTTCTAAGAAGCCAGCATTTGCAGAAGATCTAGTTAAATCAAGATTTGCAAGCTGGGGAGTTGATCCAAGCTACAAGAAAAGCTCAATCAACCTATTAGAGTCTTGGAAAAATTTTACTCAAAAGAAAGATGTAACTGTAGCTGTTGTCGATACAGGGATTCAATACAATCACCCATTCTTAAAAGAAAATCTTATTCCTGGAAAAGGGACACTATCTGAGAAAAACTTTGGTGTAGACTTCTCAACTCCTTCTCCAACAATGTCTCCAAAAGATAGTCACGGACATGGAACTCACGTAGCTGGAATCGTAAAAAGTGTATTTCCAAACGTTAAAATCATGGCCTTAAAATACTATAATCCACATGCATCTGGGCAAGCTAACCTTAACTCTACTATTAAAGCGTTAAAGTATGCTGTTGACCAAAATGTAGACATCATCAATTACTCAGGTGGAGGACCAGAGCCTTCAGCACAAGAAAAGAAGATTCTTGAAGAAGCAGAAAGAAAAGGTATCTTGATTATCGCAGCAGCAGGTAATGAGAAATCTGATATCGATAAAAAGCAAAATGCTTACTACCCTGCAAGTTATGGTCTTTCGAATATCATCACGGTAGCAGCTCATGATGAATTCAATAAAATCATTGCTTCATCTAATTTTGGTAAAAAATCAGTAGATATCGCAGCACCAGGTTTCAGAATCCGTTCAGCGGTACCAGGAAATGGAGCAGGATTAATGACAGGAACAAGCCAAGCAACAGCTTTCGTATCAGGTGTAGCAGCGCTAGTTAAGTCAAACTATCCAAAACTGAACTACCAACAAATCAAAAATATCATCCTTAGCTCTTCAGTGAAGATCCAAACGCTTAAAGGTAAAATCCTTGGTGGTGGTAAACTTGACGCAGCTCGAGCACTTGAAGTAGCAGGATATGTAAACGAGCGACTATATCCATCAGCAAATGGAAGAACAGTTGCTAGAAAAAAGTAATTAATATTTAGTAAACTCTGACATAAGATAAGCGTATGGAAAAATTTAAACCATACGCTTTTTTATTTTTGGCCGCCCTGATTTACACTCAAGGCTTTCCCAATCACTTGGGAATCATTTTTCCACTAGGCCCAATCATTGCCACCGCCATTTTATTTCATTTTTTGATCAAGGCTTCAGGTCTTAAAAAAAGACTATGGCTATACCTTTTTTATAATACCGTAATCAATATCCATAGCTTTTCCTGGATCACTAAGACGCTACAGGAGTTTGGGCAATTGCCTTTTATGGTAGCTGCTATTGCAAACTCTTTATATGCGCTGGTTTTCAATCCACATATTTGGGTGCTGATCTTTCTCTACACTTGGCTTGAGAAAAAATATGACCTTGAACCTAAGAAGGTCTTCTACTCAGGATTTAGTTCGGTTTATTTCGCACTCGTTTTGACTTTGATCGAATTCTATCTTCCACAACAGTTTCCAGTACTCATCGGACAGCCTTGGATTATTTTTGGAAACTACTTAGGAATGGCTGCCATTACTGGAATGGTGGGCTTTTCATTTTTCTCATACTTAGTGGTCGCGGAAATTCTTAATTTTAAGAATCATAAAAAAGTCTCAATTCTAAACATCGTTGCTGTTTTTGGCTTTGTAGGTGCGAACTTCTATTTCGCTCATCAAAAAGAAGCCAAGATTTCAGAAATAGCGAAAGACTCTAAAAAGACCTATCAAGTAAGACTTGTTCAGGCCAATATCAGTAATTTTCTTAAAATGGATTCTGAAAAAGGTGAATTTCATTCGGTCAACTCGGTACTAGAGCGCTATGAAAATTTGAGTTTAGAGAAATCAGAGAGAAAATTAGACCTTGTGGTCTGGCCTGAGACTGCTTACCCATACCCTCTCTATACTAGCCCAGCAAATATTATGGCCACGCAAGTTCCTACCATCTTCACCAAAATTGCTTATGAAATGAACTCTGCTGTTCTATTTGGCGGTTATGATCATTTTAAAAATAGTGATGATGGCAGCTATTATAAAACGGAATACAATGCGGCTTTATTTGTGAATACCCTGGGACAACTTGAGAAAGTCTATCACAAGCATATCTTGATTCCATTTGGAGAGACGCTTCCTTTTGGACCACTTAACAAAATGATCAGCCAATATGTTCCTGAAGTGGCTTTTTTCAGAGAAGGAACTACTAAACCGCTTTTCGAAACTGAAAATGGACTGCGGTTTATAGCCACCATTTGTTATGAAAAACTTCGCCCGGAGTTTCTACGTGAATACCTAAATTCGAATAAAAAACTACCTCATGTCATGATTAACTTAACTAACGACTCTTGGTATGGTGACACTCTTGAGCCTGAACTTCATTTGTTTCTTGCTCGTTGGAGAAGTGCTGAGTTTGCGATTCCAACTCTTCGCTCGACCAATACAGGGGTGTCGGTATTTATTGACCGTTATGGTCGTGAAAAGAAGCGACTTGGCTATAACAAAACAGGAAACCTAGACGTCACTTTAGATACAAAAGACCTTGCTCAACTAGAGCCAAGTTTCTATCAAAAAAATGGAATTAGAACTTTATTGGTACTGATTTTCGGTCTCTTTATTTTTCAAGGAATACTGCTAAAATATAGACATGTTAAAACTTCTCATAAGTCTTAGTCTTTTTCTAAGCTCGTGCGCAAGCTACGAAAAATATCGTCAAATTACCGAGGAATTAGATATTCCTTCCCAAGTTTATAAAGCTGATTTCAATCAAACTTGGCAGGCCGTACTACAAGTTATGAAACGCTTTGATGTTTCCTACAATAATCAAGAAGCGGGTAAAATCAAAACTCGCTGGATGGATAATACTCTTCAAGTTAATTTTACTGATTCTTTTGGTTCCAGTGACGCAATCAAAGCAGCTGAATTCAAGTTACTAATCAACGTATCTGAAGGGTTTAGCTATGGGAGAAAGGTTTCCAAGGTCACGATCTTTAAACGTCAAAGAGTAGAAAGAGATTTCCTACAAGGCTGGCAAGAAATCCCTACTGATGGAATTCAAGAAAAGACCCTTCTTTATAGAATTGGTGTTATCATCGGAAATGATAATAAACTTAAAGAACTTGATAAGCTTCGAGAAAAAGAAGCTCTCGAAAACTTCTAAGTTATAAAGTTATAGATTTAAGAGCGACCTTGTTCCAGTAATTTTTCTTAATGGCCATGCTTCCGTCAGGAGATTTTTTTCCATCAATAATTGAAAGTGCGTAATCAAGCTCCGTATAGATGTCCTTGTATTTCTTTTTTTGCATCATTTTAAGCATTGGCATCTTGGCATCTTTGAAATCAAGATCACCTATGACTTTAATTGCGGTTTTAACAATATGAGATCTTTTACGGTTACCTTTGTTTCCGACATAGTTTTCTTTGTTATAAAGCATTTTCCAAACATAAGGAGCAAGAGTTTTTAGCTTCATTTCTTTAATATTTTGAAGTGCCTGATGCCTTACGATCAAAGATTTATCCTCTAACATACGAGCATAAATTCCTTTGTATTGTTTTTGATCAAGGTGTAAAAGCACTTTTAAAGAAGCAAGTCTCATCATCCAATTTGGATGTTGAGTAAATTTAGAAATGAAATTCGATGATTTTTTTCCCATGATTCGACCAAGCATATAGGTGGCAATCCATCTATTTTGATCAGGGTAATCTGAGCTTTTCATAACTTTAATTAGCGTTGGAACTGCTTCTTGTTTTAATTTTAAAGATTCATTTTTTAAAAGAGCTAAATGCTCCTTACCTTTAGGCTGTTTTAAATAAAGAGCTTCAAGTGGAGTCGCCGGAACGATTTTTACTTTTTTAGTTTTTTTAGTAGCTTCTTTCTGGATTTTCGGAACCCAGTTCTTTTGATTGGCACTAACAGACAGGCTCACTAAAAGTGTTGCCGCTAAAACTAACTTCATTTCATCCCCTCGAATATATTCCTAGGAATTATCCTAGCATTTTTTCAAATTCACTTAGTAAGTCTTCTGGAGACTTTTCATCACTTGCAGCTGGTGCTTCTTCTGGTTCAGCTGCTGCTACTGGTTCAGGAGTTGGCTCTGGTTCAGCAACTGGCTCTGGCTCTGGCGCTGGAGCAGGCTCTGCCTTAGCTTCAGGAGCGGCTTCTGGAACTGCGCCTCCACCTTCTTCAAGTGCTTTTTTAAGTTGCTCATTCTCTTGCTTGTATCTTTTAAGATCGGCTAGGTCATCAGCGATAATATTATACTGCTCTAATTCTTCTTTTAACTTATCTCTCTCTTTGGAGATCTCATTTACTTTTGCAGAAAGTTCTTCATCACTTCCACCACCAGCACCTTCGGCCAGCATTCTTTCAAGCTCTTCAATTCTTTCTTGCTTAGCTTTGTTATCACCAGAGAGGCTTGTGTTTTTATTTTCAAGATCAGTAATAGTTAAATTCTTTTCCGCTAGCTGCGCCTGTAGTCTAGAAACTTCAGCTCTTAAAGCCTCATCGCCAGCTCCACCAGCACTTCCAGCAACTGCTTGTCCTGCTCCAGCTAATTGATCAAGTGGTAGAACAGAAGGAATTCCTGAAGGGTCAACATCTAATCCCCCACCTCTAAAAAGTGAAGACTTTAAAGCTGTAGAATTTTGAATGATTGAATCTAAATAATTTTTTACAACTGAAGCAGGAATTTGATGCTTAAGATTGTGATATTTTTTTCTATTGTAGATATAAAGAGAAATGAAAATCGTCGCTAAAATAAATAGCACTCCCATCTGTAGGAAAACGATTTCTTCAGTATATTTATCTATATAATTTATTAAAGCGTCCAAGACTCCCTCCGTGGATTCACACCATGCTTCATTATAAAATTATAGGTATTTACGCGATCATTTGCAAACGCTAAAAAACTGCCCTAGCCTTTGATTTTCCCGATGATATGGCCATGTAAAGGCTTTGCTGCTGCAATAATTGACTCATTAAATGGGGAATATTCCTTACCGGAAAAATCAGTTACTAGTACCCCTGCTTCAGCACAGATAATATAGCCGGCTGCTACATCCCAAGGCTTCAAACTCTTC
Source organism: Bacteriovoracaceae bacterium (assembly GCA_964231135.1). Taxonomy (GTDB): domain Bacteria; phylum Bdellovibrionota; class Bacteriovoracia; order Bacteriovoracales; family Bacteriovoracaceae. Next base: position 127,519 of record CAXRIU010000006.1, on the reverse strand, counting down.
TCCCAATAGGCATCAAAATTCCCGCAGGCCACATAACATAGCTCTAAAGCTGCACAACCTAACCGTCGAACCGCACGTGCCCCTATGATATTTTTCTTAAAAGCGGAAAGTTGATTCTCGAATCGGTGATCAATATCGTAAGTTGGTGCTGGAGAAAATATACACTCATCCATGGTCTTAGTATTTTCTTCAATAAATAACTTATATTTTCTGAGTGGATTAATACGGTAATCGATGAGATTCGCCCCTAATCCTCGCCCAGCAAAAAAACATTCTCCCGAGTGGGGATTATAAACTAAACCTAAAAGAGTCTCCCCTTTGTGAAGAAGTCCAATTGATATCGCAAAAATGGGAATTCCATTAACAAAATTATTGGTTCCATCAAGCGGATCAATAACCCACAAGTATTCAGTCTTTGAAAGTGTTTCGATATTTTTCTTATAATGTTCGTAATCACTCTCTTCCGACAAAATAGTATGATCTGGAAACCTGTCTTTCAGTCGCCCAATGATATATCGTTCAGACTCTTGATCCGCGGAAGAAGCAATTCCTTCAGGGCCTTTATCTATAACTTCAAGATGCTGTCTTTTCTTTTGAAACTTTAAAAGGATTTCTCCCGCTTCAAACGCCACATCTTGTAAAAATTCTAAATAATCTGAAATTTCATTTTTAGAAATCATCAACATCTACCTGTTTAAGAAGTTCTTCTAACTTCTCTGGATCTTCAGCATATATACTAAAGTCTCTTCCATTCACTTTATAGGATTCTGAAAACCACTGTCCCATATCGACCATCTTACATTTTTCGCAGCAAAAAGGACGAAACTCTGAACTATAGTAATCAAACTTCACAGCACATTGTGGACATTTAACTTCTAATTTTTTTTTCATAGTGGCCCTACTTCTTTTAAAAAACTTGCTAACACTTCTCTGTTCACTTCAAAATCTATTTGATCTATTTGGATGATTGGCTGAATTAACCTCACGCTATTTAAGCCAAACGCACCTTCAAAATTTTTGAGATCTTGCAGCTTTATATCGGTGTATTCTAATGCATAATTATGTTTCTCACAAAAACTTTCGAACTGAGCTAATCCTAAACTTTTAAATTGTTCAGGAAGGTTGGGCGTGTAAAACACAGCTCCTTTTTGCAGGACAATTCTCGAAGTGGAAAGTTCAGTGATAACTCCGCTGGTTTGAAAAAATAAAACTTCATCAAAGCCTTTCAATTGCGCCTCACCTCTAGATTTAAATGCCTCAAAATAACTACCGGCCTTAGTTTGCCAGCTAAATTTTGTGTAAGGAGAGGGCGCAGACTTCACTTTAAGCTGTTGTTCACAATAAGAAATTTCCTTATATTCAACTAAAACTTTTCCCGCTGATAGCCCAATTCCTCTCGCCCCCGGAGCTTCATCAGCAATAAATGTCAGGCGAAAATAGTGATTTGGATAATGATTCAATAGCAATTGGCCTTCAAGATAATGACCAATAAACTGATCGTATGTCAGTCGCCCCTTGAAATAATAAGCATTTACCCCTTCAAAGAAGCGTTTCAAGTGAAGATCTAGTTGAAAGACCCGTCCGTTAATACTTCGAAAGCTTGTGAATATTGACTCGCCGTACAAAGACGCTCTATTTAAACTCATATACAGCCATATAACATTGCTTAGCCTAGTCTGTCATGATAGTTACAAAGCCGTGAAATCGTTAAAGGAATTTACCATTATCGGTTATGGAAATCAGGCGAAAGCTTGGGCCAGTAACCTCAAGGATTCGGGGGTCAAAGTATATATTGGCCTAAGAGAAAACTCACCTAGTTTAGCTCATGCCCAAAGCCGTGGGTTTGAAACATTTATCTATACAAGTGAGAATATTAAAACCGATTTTTGCGCTCTTCTCACCCCTGATGATACTCATCACAAAATTTTAAAATCTCTTCCTAAACACCAAGCTGCAATAATATTTGCTCACGGCTTCTCAGTAGAAGCGAATAAATTAAATGAAAAATACTCCCCTCTTATTCTCCTCGCTCCTAAGGCCATCGCAAGTGAGCTTCGGTTTAGATATGAAAATAAAGAGGCGCTAACGGCTTTTTATTCTTTGGAATACGCGAGCTTGGACTACCTAGATGCGATCAAAGAAATTGCCAACAAACTTGGGATGACAAATTTTTATCCCTCAAGCTTTAAAGAAGAAACTCAAGCTGACTTATTCTCCGAGCAAACACTTTTATGCTCAACTCTTCCTTACAGTATTCTTCTTGCCTATAACGCTTTAATTGAAAAAGGCTATAGTAAAGAGGTTGCTTTTTATGAGTGTTTTTATGAGTCAAAACTTATTATAGATACGATCCTAAAAGTAGGGCCGCAGGCATTTTTTGAATTAATAAGCCCTAACGCTTTGATCGGTTCACAGATTGGCCGCGACCGTATTTTTGATTCAGAGCTAGAAGAGAAATTTAAAACGGCGCTACTTGAGATTCAGCAAGATGATTTTTACCACCAATTACAACAGGTCGATATCGATTCTCTTAAAAATGAAGTGAAAGAGTTTTGGAAAAATCAAGACCTGCAAAAAACCTACGAATCACTAAAGGACACATTATGATTCACACCATCCGTTCCATGCAAAAAGCCAAACTTGAAGGACGCAAGCTACAGATGCTAACTTGTTATGATTACCAAACCGCTTGTATGTTTAATCAAACTGAGATTGATCTTCTTTTGGTTGGAGACTCTCTTGGAAATGTAGTCCTTGGATATGATACAACAGTAGAAGTGACTCTTGATGAGATGAAAATCTTTGGTGCTGCTGTTACTCGAGGAGCTCCAGATAAGTTTGTCGTTCTTGATATGCCTTTTGGAAGTTATGCAACTCTGGAAGACGGTTTAAAGAATGCAATTGATCTATTCCAAAAAACGAAAGCACAGGCACTTAAAATCGAAGGTGCAAATCCTATTAACCTGAGCCTTGTTACTCGCCTAGTGGAAACGGGAATTCCAGTTATGGGACATATTGGACTGCAGCCACAATCAGTACACTCTCAAGGTGGCTATTATAAACATGGTAAAGATGACTCAGCTAAAACTCGAATAATGGATGAAGCCAAAAAATTAGAAGCTGCTGGCTGTTTTAGTGTCGTGCTTGAGTTTGTGGAAGAAACCTTAGCTTCAGATATCAGCGCCAATTTAAAAATTCCAACAATAGGAATTGGTTCAGGAACAGGAGTTGATGGACAAGTTCTCGTTATAAATGATCTTCTTGGAATGGGAGAAAAAGCTCCCGGTTTTGTGAAGCCTATTGCCAACCTATTTCAAATGAAAAAAGAATTAATCGAGAAATACTTGCAATGATTATTACTGTTGATATTGGTAACTCTCACCAAAACTACGCATTATTTGATGATAACGAAAAATTTATCCGCAAAGGTGATTTTCAGGATCTAGATATAGTGGTCAAAGAATTTCCGGCCGCAAAAATTCTCGTCTCTTCAGTCGATGATGAATTCCTCAATCAAATCCCAGGAAGTTTTCATTTAGTAAGAAAATTTTTTACGAAAGGAAATTATATCGACATGCCAACCCAATACACTCAGAGTATTGGGGAAGACAGGCTCGCTGTTATTTATTATCTTTATAAGTATAATCAACAAAACAAAGTTATTATTGATAGTGGATCGTTTACTACAATTGATTTCGTTGATTCGAAAGGCCACAAAGGCGGATTTATTTTACCGGGACTTCAGGCCATCAGGTCAACATTTACCCATGGTAAGCATTTAAAGAAAGTTGAAATAAATATGCAGGCCCAAACAAGTAGCCAGCCACCAACTTTTACCCAAGAAGCAATGGAACAAGGGATGCTAGCTAGTTTTCACTACCCTATATTAGGTATCATAAGAAAATTTCACGCTGAAAATATTTTCCTCACAGGTGGAAACGGACAGAGACTAGCTGAGTTTTTAAAAACTCAAGGTGACTTCAAAATGGCCTATTCCGCCGAACTACTTCACCGCTCTCTTTGTTTTATTGCCAAAAGGATGCTCACATGAACTATGTTCTAGCGGTATGCGGTTCAGTATCTGCCTATAAAGCTTGTGATATTTTGCGAGGTCTTTTAAAAGCCGACCACCAGGTGAAAGTTGTCCTCACTAAAGGAGCTGCTAAATTTGTTCGCCCAGAGATCTTTGAGTATTTAGGTGCTGAAAGTGTTTATAACTATGATGATGATTTTAGGAAACGTGAGGATACAATTCTTCATATCGATTTAAAACATTGGTTGGATCGATTGGTAATCGCACCAGCTTCGGCAAATACTTTGGCAAAACTATCATATGGCATGGCCGATGACCTACTGAGTTCTCTTTTTTTAAGTGTTGAAGACAAAGATAAAATTATTTTTCCAGCCATGAATACTTCGATGCTAAATAATTCCCGCACTCAAGACAATCTAGCGAGGCTAACTGCTCTCAAGCGTACTTTTATTCATCCAACTATTTCAGGTGTACTCGCCTGCGGAGATGAGGGAGAGGGAAAGCTTCCCCTGCCAGCAGATATTGTAGAGTTTCTTGAAGCTTTTAGTTTTGAAAAAAAGCCACAAAAGGTCTTAGTTGTTACGGGTGCAACTAAAGCTCCCCTTGACCCGGTAAGGTATTTAACGAATCCATCTTCAGGTAAAACTGGGATTGATCTGGCCAAAGTATTTCTGGCCAATGGTCATCGAGTGGATCTGATAGCAGGGGAAGACACGAACATCCCAATTGGGCTTTTAAATAATCCTAACCTTAATGCAGTGAAAGTCATGACGACAAAGCAAATGTTTGCCGAGGTTCAAAAGTATTTTTCAGACTGCGATTATTATATTTCTCCAGCAGCGATCAGCGATATTGCCTTTAAAATGGCCGGCACCAAGATAAAAAAAGCTGATAGACCAAGTTTTGATTATGAATGGGACGTGGATATATTGCGAGAGGTTTTGAAACTTAGAGACAAGCAAAAGATTGTAGGTTTTGCAGCAGAAACTCAAGTCACAGAAAAAGTTGTGCAAGAGAAAATCGAGCGAAAACCAGTAGACCTCCTGATTGCAAATGAGGTATCTAACGGAATTGAATCAGAATTAAAGGGTTTTAAAGCTGACGCAAATATTTATTTCTTCGTGAAAGACGGTGTCTTAGGGGAAAAAGAATTTTTAACAAAAAAACAATTAGCTAGTAAAATATATCAGTATTTAAATGAAAGTAATTAGTACGATTGAAGAATTAAAAAATGAGAGGCTTAGTTTAGGCTCCAGGGTTGGGTTTGTACCAACCATGGGAAACCTACATGCAGGTCATTTAAGACTCTTAGAGAACAGTCTCAAGCTTTGTGATCACCATATCGTTAGCATATTCGTAAATCCTACTCAGTTTGGTGAAGGGGAAGACTTTGAAAGCTATCCTCGAACACTTGAAGCTGATTTAGAAAAAATTAAATCCATTTGTCCTGAGGCCATTATATTTACTCCGGCCACAAAAGAGATTTATGGCAATGAGGTAGTTAATTATTTTAAAGCTCCGGCAATAGCCGATATGCTTGAAGGCAATTTACGTCCCGGTCATTTTGATGGTGTATTGACGATTGTGCATAAGCTATTTGAAATCGTAATGCCAGATCATGCTTTTTTTGGAAAAAAAGATTACCAACAATTAAAACTGATCTCTGAGCATGCCAAAAACTATTTTCCGGCACTAGAAATCCACCCGGTAGAAATAGAGCGAGAAGTCAGTGGCCTGGCAATGAGTTCTAGAAATGGATACCTCACCCAGGATCAAAAAGACGAAGCGATTACACTTTACCGAACGCTAAGTTTTATTGAGAAAAAACTTATCACCGAAAAGGACCTTAGAGGTTCATTAGAATATATACAACAAACTTTGGAAAACGATGAAAGGTTCAATTACCTTTCCATTAGAAAGCAAAGTGACCTCACTCCTCCATTGGATATGAGTTCACCTCTTGTGATACTAGGAAATTTCCAACTAGGGCAAACTCGCCTATTAGATAATATTGAGGTTTCAATTTGAGTACTTTTGAAGAATACCAGTTAAGTCGTGACGACAAGGCTACATTAGTAAGTATCGTGTGTGAGAATTTTGAGTTTCACAAAGACATCAACCAAACGATGACGTCACTGGATGAATTACGTGAGTTATTGAGAACGCTTGGAATTGAAGCTGGTGAACAACATTATCAAAATAAGAAAAAGCTAGAGCCGGCAACAATTCTTGGCGAAGGAAAACTTGAAGAGATTGCAGAAGCTGCAAGAGCTGAAGGTTCGAATGTTTTAGTTTTTGATTTTGAACTGACCGCCAGTCAAATGCGAAATATAAAGAAAATCACTAAACTTGAAGTACTTGATCGCTGCCTTGTCATTCTGGAAATCTTTGCTCAACACGCGCGAACAAAAGATGCGAAAATTCAGATAGAAATTTCGAGACTTAATTATATGCTTCCTCGTCTTCAGACACTTTGGACTCACTTTTCAAAACAAAAAGGTGGTATTGGTTTAAAAGGTGAAGGGGAACAACAACTCGAACTAGATAGAAGGATTATTAGAAACCGTATTGCGAGTTTAAAAAAACAATTGATTGAAGTTCAAGTTTCAAGAAAAGAACAAAGAAAGCGCAGAGAAAATAATGTCGTGACCGCAGCTTTAATTGGTTATACCAACGCCGGTAAATCAACTTTAATGAATAAGCTTTGTAAGGTGAATGTTTTATCGGAAGATAAATTATTTGCCACCCTTGATTCAACTTTTAGAACACTTAATCCTGATTCGAAGCCGCCAATGGTTTTAATTGATACAGTTGGATTTATTCAAAATCTGCCGAACACGCTTGTAGAGGGTTTTAGAACAACTCTTGAATCGGCACTTGAAGCAGAACTTTTGATCATCGTTTGTGATCTTTCTGACCCTAATTACAAGAAGCATTTAGATGTTACTCAAGAAGTTATTTCAGAATTAAATATTGAAGAAAAAGATCAAATCATTGTCTTCACGAAAAAAGATAAAATTGAAAATGCTTTCTTACCAAAGATTGCCATGAGAAATTATAAGGCAAGCTTTCTAGTGAATTCTCTTGATGAAGAAGATATTCATAATCTTAGAGAGTATATTATCGATTACTTTTTATCGAAGCAGGATCATTATGACTTGTTTATTCCTTTCGAAGATGGCAGTGCGCATTCAAAACTTATGTCGCAAGCCAACATCATAAAGCAGCACTATCACGAGAATGGGACGTTTTACCGGGTGCGCATTCCAGATTTTCTATTTAACCAACTTGCGTTAAATCATTATTTACTTTCGCCGCAAGACCCAATGTTAAAATACTTTAAATAGGGACTTGTCACAAAGTATGAGCAGGTATAGTATTTCGCCTTCCCTTTTGAGGCGCGAGATTACATGAACCCTGCTTATAATAAAAAATTAAACAAGAAGTTAAAGAAAGAGTTGAGCAAAAGAATTAGAGAAACTTTTGACAACACGATTGATAACCCAGTTTTAAAAGCTCACAGAACGTGGAGCATTTTAAGCGAACAATTATTAGCAATGCTTGGTGAAGAAGTTCACACTCAATGGTTTAAAAGTGCTCAGCCTTTAGTCATGAAAAACAATAATCTTATTGTAAGTACAAAATCTCAATTTGCTGCTCAGTGGATTAATACCCACTACCAAAGTTTAGTAGATGCTTTAATTCTTGCTCAAGATCCAAAGTACTCTTGTTTCTTTATCGCTCCAAAAAGAAATAACTAATCAAAAGCGCCTGATTTAAAATAAACAGTTAATGCAAAAAATGCGATGGTGATAAATAGCCCAACGAAGGCCACTAATTTGTCTCTATCCATAATTCTATTTTAATGAGATTCGAGTTTGAGGCAAACCTGGGAAACTACAGCCTGAGGATCGAAGGGTTCTGGCACAATTTCTGCTCCATCAGGGGCATTCTCCCCCACCCAATAGGTCAGCACATTGAACAATTCGACTATCTCTGAGCTGTTTTTTTCATTATGAGTGAAGTCTGGGTGAATAATTAATGCTTTGGGATTTAAGTCCTCTATGCGAAATTGGAGATCATCATCTGACTCAAGTACGTAACTTAATTGATTTTTTTGCTTGAAAAAGGCTGCTAACGCCTCGCAAACAAATTTCTTTGGGTGTGCAATGATAATATATTTTTCCATCTACCTTGTAATCCTAGCTGTTAATTGGAATAATGCCAGCAAGATGCATAATGAATCAAAAATAAGAATTTATCAAGGCGAAGAAGAACTTTATACGTTTGAAATGGACCAATATGACGAGGCCTATAACAAACTTATCGAGCTTGAAGAAATGGGCCTTGAAGTTTCGATAAAGGTTCCAAGCGTTACTGAAACCTTATGCCATACTCTAGGCCTTTCTCCAGAGGAACAAGAAGACTACCAACAATCAGTTGTCGCCGAGATTGAAGATCACGACGGTTCATGTTGTGCTAGCACTGAAACCTATATTCCTGACGCCACTAATAATAAGACACGACAGTAAGTTCTACCGCACGACCTAGCGTGGAATAACCAGCGATAGTCTCGTACTCGCGATCAAAAATATTTTTGATACTTCCGATCAACTTGAACTGATTCGCATCATACGTGTAATCGAAGTTCATAAGATCATAGGCTTTAAGTTCTACGTCTTGCTGGTTTACTGAATCAAAAGCTGCTCCCCGATACACCCAATCAAAATTAAAACTATGCGCTTCTCCAGCAAAAAAGAGGTAATTTAATTTTAAAATTTCGTTCGGTCTTCGGTAGGCTTCTTTGCCATTTGAAAGTTCGTATTGAGTTAAGGTGAGGTTTGCGCCAGCGATACCATAGGCATCTCTAATTTCTACACCAAATTCAGCTCCCCAATATTTAGCATTATTCACATTCTCAAATTTCGAAGTGGCCGAAGAGTATTGAATCAGTTGATCGACGGAGTTATAAAAAAGCGAAGTGTAAAACTCAGTATTTTTATTTCTTTGTGAGTACTCGATGTCAGCACCTGCTGATTTTTCTGGCGCTAAATCTGGATTTCCAGAATATACATCTGTTTGATGGTAAATACTTGGAGCTTTAAAGCCTGTTTTGTGCCCAAATTTCAAAGTCCTATTTTCATCTATTAGATAATTATAACCTAAACTGTAAACGAGATGCTTGCCGTATTCAGGGTTGGTTGTATAGCGAAGACCATACTCATAAATATGACTCCCTAAAACATACTTTCGAACACCATAAGCATCAAACATACTAAGTGATTCTTTATCAGATCCCGCTTTTTCATAATCTTCGCCAATAGACTGAAGACCATATAAAAGGACACCATTATCTTTTTTCTCTTTAAGACGAAATTCAATATTTGTGATACTTCCCTCTGCATCTGAGACGCCGTATGTGCTTGGAGCAGTGGAGAGATACTTATTATAGCGACTGTACTCAGAATAACTTATATCAAAAAAGACATCTGTTTTTTGATCATGATGATAAGTGATTCCTTCATGGAAAAGCCCGTAAATATCTTTTGCATAAGCATCATTATCATCTTCTGGAGTTGAGATCTGAGCATCAGTGTAGTTAAAATTATTGACTTGTTTAATCTGAGTCTGAAACTCTAAGCGATTTTTCTTATAAAAATGCCCCAAAGTAATATTGGAGTTATTATTGAGATCTTTCTCGTTACCGTCTTTAGCAGAAGATATAAACTTAGACTCCTGTAAGCTTCCATTAAATTTAAAATTTCCAGCGCTATCAGTTTTTAAGTTTTGGTTCACACCAACTTGTTGATAGTATCCCCCTGCCACTTGCACGGAGTTTTTCTCATCATCTTTTTTGGTGATAATATTAATGACACCTGCAATCGCATCAGATCCGTAAAGAACACTCTGCGCCCCTTTAATGACTTCAATTCGTTCAATATCTAACGTATTGAGGATGGAAAGATTGATTGATCTATCTGCGATGGTTGGATCATACATCCTCACTCCATCAATGAGCACTAGAACATGGCGAGACTCCATCCCTCGCAAAAACAGAGAACTGGTTCCACCGACCACTCCGTTTTGAACGATATCAACCCCGCCGGCTCGATTAAGGACGTCCACGACTCGACTATTTGAGCGGTCTTCAATCTCTTCGCTAGTGATAATCAGCGCCTGACTATTTAATTCACTAAGTTTACTTTCTTGTTTACTCCCAACAACAACTGGATCAAGGTCCACATCACTGGCAAAACTGTTTAAGCTTAAAGCTAATAGAACCATAGCTTTTTTCATTATTCCTCCTCGGGAAAAAATTGGTTTCACCTCTAGGATCGGACTTCTCTACCGTTGCGGGACAGTGTTGGATTTTCACCAAACTTCACTAAAGGATTTAATAACACTCAAAGAACTTCGCTATTGTGCTTAGTTCTTTATTTGTGTAACTGTATTTAATATCACCTACTGAAAATGTTTTATAATATTTATCAATTCCATATAGACGCACTACTTGGCGAATGATCTCTTCACCAACGGCGCGAGATTCGTCGAGTCCATATTTAATTTTAAAGACTCGCTCTTCTGTAGGTTTACACATCCCGACCTCACCGACGATTTTGAGATCACTCACTCGGGTGCAGGAATAATAATTTGCGGAGAACTTATGTTTTCCTCCAACCTCGACATATTTTAAGGCCATGATATTTGCCTTGGCTTCAAGACCTTTTTCTCGCAGCTCTAACAGTCCGAAGGTTTTCCAAAACTCGAGATCAGGTTGCGAGTCTTTCATGACCTCAAAATTTCCCTTCTCCTCGCAGCTCATATAGGGAAAGTCATCGGAGACCATAAGGGGTCTAATTTTTTGCAGCTGTTTAATATAGATTGCATCCTGCTCTTTTCTGGTGAGCTTTTTTTGAATGATAGAGTTCGAGCAAGAAGCCAATATAAGTAGTGAAATTAAGAGTTTCATAGACGAATTATAGCACACTTAGCGATACTAGAGCCCGCCACTAGGAAATCTTTGACCTCCCTCTCAAGCTTTTCACTTAAACAACCGATATTGTTAAAAAGCTGAATTAATTTAGTCATACAAGGACAATTGCTATGAAAATTATTTTTGTTTTCACCCTTCTAAGCTTGAGTTTAGGCGTTTTTGCTAAAACGAATGAAGACGGATGTTTAGAATGTGACAAAAAACTCTCAGGAGCCAAGCCGGTTGAAACGAGTGAATACGATGCTGTTAACCAAGCGATGATTGAAGAGGTTAAAGTTCTGGCTAATCAAATATGCGATACCATGATGCTCTATAAAAACTTTGGAAAGCCAACCTATGTAGCTTTTGAAAAAATGGTTTTAAAATTTCTTCAAATTGATCCGGAAGAAAACTCTAATTATCGTCAAGAAGTTTCCAGCTTTTGGAATCAATATAATAAGCATATGATCTGCACGACTCCTCACAATGGTTATGAGACACCTCAGCACTTACTCAAGCGTGTAGTGGATATGAATGTAACAAGTAGCTTTTATTTCGAGTACTTTCTTCAAGATGAAAGTATTGCAGTAAATGCAATTGAGTGGAGAGGTGATCAACCTGAAACTGTGGTAGATTATCTTGATACAATTTTAGCTGATCCTAGTTCAAAAGAACTCTATGACCTTGAGACTGTTAAGCACTTAAGAACCCTTCTTGTAAATGTCATCGGTGGAAAAAGAGCAAAAGAGATTTTGAATTCCTAAATGAAAAGTATCGTTATAGCCATATTCTTTCTACTTACTTACGAGGTCATTGCCTGTGAGTTTAGAAATTCATCAGAGGTAGAGCTACCGGACGAGCTGAAAGGCTTTATACCAAACGATTGTTTTGTTTTTGAAGGTAAAAAAGATGCAAAAGAAAAGCATTGTGATTGTATTGCTCAGGAAAACGCGAAGTACGCATTAGACTTTGGAACAAGTCTATATGATTCTTTTCGAAAGCGAGCATTGGCTAGACTTTGGGAACATCACGAAAAATCACTATATGCTCTATCAGAAAACTTTATTCAATTGGAGTCCGATTTATTTAAAGATAACAAAGAAATTGGAAACACTTGCAGAAAACTTCTAAAAGATGATTTAGAAAATTTAAGCTGTGGGAATAAAGAAACTATTTTATCTAAAGAAAAGATAAAACTCATCGCGGAATCAGTCTATGATAAAGCCAAAGCCATATCAGAAGCAAGGTTTCATGGAAAAGATGGTCCAGCAATCAGTAATAGACAAGAATCTTTAAGCTGTTCTAACTCTGACATAAAAATATCGGAGGTAGACCTAATGAATTTTGAACTCAAAGCAAATCATAGTGTCTCATTAAACTTGAAAAACTTCCTAAATGAGCTTCCAAAGGAAATCACTAAAAAGTATAAATCAATAGATGAAATTATTTCATCAGATGAGTTTTTAGAACTCATGATGACTGCAGATCCATCGCTTATGAACAAAGTAAACTACTTTATGAGTGAAGCGAGTAAGTCTCCTCAGTTGGGCCCGCTTATTAAAAGCCCGAATTTGGTAGACTTAGTTAACGATGATAACTATTTTCTCAATCAATTAGAAAAAATTAACCGAGAAAAATTAATCGGCAATTGCGAGACAGTTAAAAAGAATACTATAAGTATTCTATGCTCTGATAATACCTCCAATATTTTCCCTGAGAGCTATGAAGAGAATAGAGCGATCATACAAGCTATGGAGAGAGGATCAAAAGGAAACTCTAGTCAAATTAATACATATCAAGCCAATAATCTGTCTGCCAATTTTTGTTCTGATCAATATAACACTGACTATAAAAATTCACACTTAAGCATCGAGAGTACTTACCCTCTCCATTTAACTCAAGGTCAAAATGGGAGTTCTGAGTACACTCCTGGTATGGAACTCCGCAAGAGAGGACATGTTGATGCGTTGAAAAATTCCATGTGCCCCTACTTCCCTCCACCGGAAGAAAACCGTGAAAGACTGGCAGCGAAGGTTGCTGAGTGTGATGCCAATCCAGACACAGTCATGAGTTATGAATGTATTATGGTGAAAACGATAAGTGCGGATTTTACTGCGAAAGAAGAAGCTTTAATAAAAGCAAAAACTTTATCGCTACAAGCACAAGACTTACCGGATGAAGAAATTGAAAAGAAAGTTAAAGAGTATAAGAAGTCTATAGGAACGGATGAGCTATTGGCGAAATCAGAACCAAAGGGACCGCTGAAAGATTTTTTAAAAATAGATAAACCTGACACTCAGGTAGCTGAAACTAAAACGAATGAGAAACGATCTGAGCGTGGGGAAGCCTATGATGGCTCAAGTAGCGAAGGCTTTGGTGGTGAACTCTCAAATGGAGAGCTGGCTTCAAGTAATCAGAATTCACAAGGGATGCTTAATAGAACTCCTGCTGAAATCGTGAATAGCCCGGAAGTAAATCGCAATGTTCAAAAAAATATGAACGACCTATATGATGAAGTGAGAAGAAGAATTCAAACTGCCAAAACGGCTCATCAAAATTCTCCACTTGGGCAAAAGTCTAAATCAGTACCAAGCTATTTAGCGCCAGCCTTCGACATGCCAAAAACGGCATCAGATGATACTGGCGGAGCTGCAATTGCAGCAACACCGTCAGGAATTGAAGGACAGAATTTAATGCCGGGAGGAAATGGTTTTCTTCCACCACTTGATCCGACTTCGACTGAAGCTTCTGCAGCAGAGTCTTATAATAAAGCTCTCTTAGATGCTAACGAAGCCAAGCAAGCACGAAAGGCTGCAGAGGCTGCACAAGCGGCTCGAGCTGCTGGTCGCTCCCCTGCCAGCTCAGGACCAAGCCCTATTGCAATTTCAGGTTTTGGGCCAAATGCATTACATACCGAAATACCAAGTTTAACTATTAGTGGTGGCCTAGATGAAGCGCTTGATAAAATGCTTCAAGGTGATTTTGATAATGCTGAACTTTTACTGGATCTTTTAAAAGCAGATAAAAAAACGATTCTTATAGTGCCGGAGAAAAATCCCAAATATGCTGTTCGTGTAGAAAAGCGCGGGGACACATATCTTGTCACTCCAGAGAATCCTGAAATGGTAGATGCTGACTATCGAGTGTTTGTAGACTCCATAAAGAAGTCACTCAACATCAAAGACAGATTTAAGACTTTTGTCGCAAAACTACAGGGTTTACTACGCGGTCAAAACGAAAACGGCCAGAGAGTTCCGGCCGGTGTTGATGTTTTAAATAATTTATTTGATTAGTTTTGGGCTACGTAGATAATGACAGCTAGCATTAATAAAGAAACCAATCTTGCTTGTAGATTCAATGACATATCGCACTCCTTGCTATGTTACTAACCGAATCCTAACACAACCTTAACATTAGAGTCAATAATATTTGGTTACGCGTTAATAATTTTAGGTATCTAAAGGTCTCAATGCCATAACTAAGGAGATTGAGGAGGTGGCCAAACCGAGGATTCTGGTTTGACCACCATCTTTCAAGCAATATACTTTACTCTTTTTCATCTCCAAATATTTCATGCAAAATTGCTGAGGCTGAAAGCCGATAAACCAATAACTCTCTTGGAATAACGCCACTTTCAATTTTAGAAGAATAGCTTTTTAATTTTTTTCCATTTTGACTAATTACTTCCACATTTGTACTTATAATGTCTTTCCCACCTAACATTCGAGAAATTCTTGCAAAAGTACCTTTTATTTTCAATTTAGTAATCAACACTTTCATCTTAACTTTTATAGAATTATCTGTTTGAGAATTTCGCTCGACCAATCTAGCCTCAAAAGCTTTTTTATAGTCCTCGAGAATCTTCATGTTCTCAGAACTTTCAATTTTTTTATCTAACTCAACTTCAAAATTAGTTACATGATATTTTCCAATGTTTACATCATCTTTAACATTAGATGGGTTATTGTCTATTGAAACCATCGCACAGGATGACAGCAAAAATACTCCGACTAAAAATGTAACAAGATGATTAGTTTTTTTCACGATATTCATAAATTCTCCTTTTTTAAGAAAATAAAAAGATATAGGTTTCAACTACATTTCATTTGTAACTGTGGCAAATGTTGAGTTTGAGAGTATAGCGAAAAGAAGGAATGGGAGAATTAAAAACCTAACCATTAGTTAAATTCTATCCCCCATACAGTTCCATTTTTATCTTTATCAAGAATTAAAGTATGGCCACTAGATAGGTCTGAATTATCAGAGTCAAGTGGTACAGGCTTATTATCAGAAAAAGAAATATAAAACGCCTGCTCTATATCAACGTCTTGTTTCCACTTCTTCTCGTAGTCAGGGTGACTTTTAATAAGTTCTATTAATTCTACAAAACTAATACTGGCCATAATAATCCTCGCTACTTTATTTCAAACTAGGAACTTCAATCCAACGTAAAGTTCCATTAGGAAGTTTGGTATTCTTGTTAAATTTTCTTATTCGATTAACAGTGATGACTGTATTTTCCCCCATGTCAACAACAGTCTGCATTGTTTTACCGCTTGCAAAACCGCTCTCTAAAATATAGGAAACGGACTTATTGAGTTTATCGAGGTACTTTGTCCCTTTCTCTAAAGATTTGTTCACCATTCCTTCTGTAATACCTCGTTCTGCAAATCTTTGGAGAGCATGGTTGGATATTCTTGGCTTTGTTTGTATTAAGGCCTTGCCAACAGGTTCTGTCCATTCATCAATCTTTCCCCAAGCCCCTGTTTCGTTGCCAACAGTTCTTTTTAAGAGGTCAGTAAATTTAGATAGTTGCTCCTTCGTCTTGTATCCTAACTTCCGTGCGGAAAACAAAAGTTTACCTGCTTGTTTCCCTGATTTCAAAAATGCTAAAGCAGGTAAGGCTGTTGTAAAAAGATCTGCACCAATAAGTGAAATTTCTACTTTATTTTCTTGCAGAAAAACTAATGGTTCTTGATTTGAAGCTTCATACTTTTTCTTTAGCTCTATAGTTTGTTCGATAGTTTGACAGAAAAAATATGTACTGACTGCGACTGCAACAAATTTAAAAGCAGAAGCTGGAGCCACTCCCTCATATTGAATATTCAATCTTGATTGAATTTCAACAAACTTAGCATAAGCTTCAGGATTTCCATCTACGTAACTAGTTAGTACTCCCTCTACTTTATCTATATCCCCCAAAAGAAAAGCTACCTGATAGTCGCCTCCAAAATCATTGATGGCTTTTTCATATATCTCTCCCATATCTGCGATATATTTTTCTTGCTCACTCTGACTCAAATTTGTGAACGCCTCGATTTCAGCTTGCCTGGCGGTTAACTCTTTTGCCTCAAATAAGTCAGCAAGAAAGTTACCTAAGTCCTCTATTACGACTTTATCAACCCTTTTTGGTATATGAGGTGCAACGTACTTATCGACAATCGCGTGCATTGTTTCACGGGTAACTCCTTGGGCAAGACCTTCATAAACTGCTCTATCAAATCCTTCCTTATCAAAACCTTTTTCATTAATAAGAGAATTCAATGTGTAGTCTTTACCTGCATTTAAAGTAGAATCTACAACTTCGGCGACAAAACTATCTCCTGTGCTGATATTGGCGGCACCTGTTGTCACTGACATTAGAAATTGTTCAGCACTATAAGACTCACCTCTTAAAAGAACTGAACCCGCATCCTGAGTAAGATTTCTTGCAATAGCCGAGGCTGCGTTAGGCATACTCTGAAGAGTTTCAATTTGTGCTCCTCCAACGGCTTCTCCTGCGTAACCGGCTGCTGCACCAGTGACAAAGCTATTAAACAAATCTTGATCTGATATTTGAGGATTCTCTAGTTTATCCAACATAGCATTCGCCATGGCTGCACCAAAAGGACCAGCGTAAAGGCTGGCAGTATAAACTAATGCCATACGGCCTAAGTTTTCAGGGCGTCCAGCAGCTTTCAACGCATTTGCTGTTTTAAGTAGACCACTTCCTATTTCTCTTTGGACATCGCTAAAAGCTTTGTCGTGAGTATTCTTTAGATTTTGATAAGCAATCGTTAACTCTCTATCGGCATCAGCTTTTAGTCGAGTGAATTCGCGATTTGAGTTATTTAAGATATTACCTGGCGCTCTTAAATCTTCCCTTACATCCACTTCAATATGAATAATCTTAACTTCAGGCACTTGAAACTCACCTAAATCATCCATGAATCGAGAAAAGTCCCCATCCACATCCATTGACACGTGCATGATTTTTATATCTGGAATAACTAACCTAAATTTGACCTCACCAATTTCGAGATGAGCAATTCTTACATTACTCAAGTTCATTTCCGGCAGCACAATATCAATTGAAGATAGGCTCAAACTAGGCAGAGAAATATTTAAATCCCCCAAGTCTATTTTGAGATCAGAAATGGAGATATTAACCAAATTGATATTTGCCAAGTTTATATCTATACCAATCAAATCTCCTATTATAGAAGAGACCGCCCGAGAATTTTGCTTGATCTCAACTTCCAAAAGAATTGATTTGATTGCATCCACTAACTTTGGAAGTTTCTTTGTCAGTAGCTTTCTTCTGTCTAAATAGTTGAGAAGCTCCATTGTTTTCTCACCACTAAGCTCAGTGCTTTGCAACCAATGTTTTATTTTTTTATAGGAATCTTGATAATTTCTTCCATAATTGAGAATTAGTTCTTTTTGTTTTTGCTTGAACTTCTGGGCAAGACTATTTAGTTTTGTTTGAAGTCCTTGAGTCAAGACATCTCTTTGACCTATATAATCTGAGTAAGCATCAAAAAAGTCTGTATTCTTTTCTCTATCAGCCTCAATTTGAATTTTAATTTCTATCAACTTTTCTGTTGTACTTTCATAATCTCGAACGGCTTCACTAAGTTGACCATGAAGTTCTTCGGCTACAGAAACATAATTTTTACAATCTAGCGTCTTTTTCTCGGCGGTTTGCAATTTCGGATTAAGCTCTCTTTCAACTTCTGCTTTTCTTGAGTTGGCCTGATTAACTACTTCTTGAGCAGCATTAGCTTCACTTTGAGCTCTTTTTGCAGCCTTTGTGGCCCTTTTTCTGTATTCCCGTTTATCTCTCGGCCAATTACTTCTGTTGGCTTTTTTCTTATATTTTGCCACCGTTTTTTTATGAGAATCGATGCTATCTTTGTGGGCGTTTATACGATTTTGATAGTTTCGCATTTCATTATTAAAAGTAACAAGTCTTTGATCAATTACCCGCTTTTGATTTTCAACATCTAACTTACAGTTTTCAAACTTCTCTTTAGTATTAGTATAAGCAGTCTTTCTATTTTCTATCTCTATTTTGTAAGACTCAGCTTGCTGGCTAAGATGGGAGAACCTTTCACTTAGTTCGTCAAAGTGAGCCTTTAATTCTTTCGCCCTTGTACCATGCTCTTCGAGAAAAGCTTGATCTAGTTCATTGATGGCCCTAAAATCAATTCCCTTTTGAGTGGATGCATTTTGTTTTACTCTATTGAACTCTTGAAACGTTTCTAGCGTATCGCTGATTTCCGATCGCATTTCTTCAAATTCATTCTCTTTGAAATGCTTTCTTAACTCGGAAATTTTGTCTTTCTCAATTTGCTCTCTTGAAACGACAGACTTTTTAGAATCCCTACTGCAAGAAATAGCTAATAATAGTGACATTAAAAGGGCACGCACTTGCATCAGAGTCCTTGGTTTTTGGATGTAGGATCTCTTGCTAACACACAATATAGCGCAGCGCAATATGTAATTACTTTATTATAGTCCCTATTCTAAAGAAGGTTTCCCGGGATATTCACCAATTCAAACTCAATAATCGCCTTCTCCTCACCTTCTTGAGAAATCACAGATCGAAACTTGAATCGAGTTCGTTTCTTCTCCGTAAGAGAAACCTTGATATCTATCTCCGAAGACGGCCTGGTCATCCCAAAATACTTAGCACTAAAAACTTCACGTAAGACCCCAAGAGCGTACCCCTGAGTCTTTTCTGAATCATAATTCTCTACCGGTGAGTGAAGCTTAGTGATGAGAATTCCCGCCGCTTGTGTACTCATCTCTTGCAGCATTGCCCCCGGAACAATTGGAGCACCTGGAAAATGTCCAGTCACTAATGGGTGATCCTTCATATCCGCTTTCGCGAAAATATGCTTTTCATCGAGCTCTACCACATTACTAACTAATAAGTATGGATCTCTATGGTGAAGAAGTTTTTTGATTTCTACCTGATTCATATTATGACTCCTAAAATGATTAATCGTATCGTCCATAACATCGTTCGCGCCCAATTGCTTTTTACCAAACGCCTGATTGACTCCAAGTCTTTGCCGCTGATGAGATGATTGTGCTCTTTCACACTAAAAAAGAAAGTTACCAGCCAAATGAAAACTAAGAGACCCATATTGACTTGAAAAAGTATTTCACTTTTTGGAAGTAAATAAAGTCCCGAAAGAAACTCAATCAACATCACCGGCCCAACAATATAAGTGATATTGCGCTGATGAAAATAAGAAAACTCCTGAAAGTTTTTCTCTTCAATGAAATAGAAACTTGGGTAGTGAACTAACTGAACAATCCAGATCACCCCGACCATAATAGCAGTGGCACTCAAATGAAGAGTTTCTACATTCATAGCTTCTCTACTTTTTTATGAGGCTTAGCATAGGCGTAACGATTTAGTCCTTTAAGCTCCACATAACCATTAAGTCCTACCCCGGCCATGGAGCCAAGTCCTTCTAAATCAATAGTTCCATCATCAAAGATAAATTTAGGATCGAGATAAACCGCTTGAATCTCTCCTATCACATGAAAGGTTCCGTTCTCTTTAATTTCATATTCATTTACAAAGCGCAGCTCAATAACCAAGCTTGCACCTTGAACATAAGGTGTGCCATTTTCGGTATAAGAAACCTCAAATCCGCACTCATTAAATTCACTTTCTGACTTATCAAACTTCGCTGATGTCTGATGAGCCTTTTCTTGATCTGCTACCAGCACATTTGAAAAAGTATAAAAACCGGTATCTTTGATATTTTCGTAAGTGTGCTTTTCCACCGTATGTGGTCTTTGGATGTACCCCATAAGAGGTGGGTTCGCTCCGATATGGTGAGCTGAGTTTATGATAGATAAATTCTCCTGTCCGTTAGAGTCCTTAGTCCCCACCAATTGCAGCGCCTTAGCTCCTGAGAGAGAGTTCACAAAATTGGCTCGGTAGCGGCTCTCAAAAGCCTCAATATCGTTTTTAGAAAATCGCTTCATTTACCTATCATAGGCCAATACGCTGTATACATAAATTAGATAAAAATTGAACGGCCAAATTAAGTGTCAAAAAAGCTAACACCCCTTAAAGTTTTTCCAACAGCTCTCAAGTTCCCATCCCCAATATGCTAAAATTTGAGCATTATGAAACAGCTAATAAGCGCAATTATTCTTTTATTCGCCTTCACAGCGGGTGCTTCAGAGGAAGCGAGTCAGAAATTTTTGGACAATATCGCTCCTCCGCTAAAAATCAATTATCTTGATGCTTATGATTTTTTCAAAGAAAAAAAGAGCCATTTTCTAGGTTTTCTAGACGCCAAAGATGTTCATAAAACAGCGCTTATGCTTTTAAAGAAGGCTCAACCTGCCATTGAGAAGAATGAGTTTGACCTTGTTCAATATGGTGAATTTTTCGATTTTCTAACAGATACGGTTTATACCTGTGAGCCAGCGGTTGTTCATGAGATTTTTGAAAATCAAATGAAAGCGGTAGAGCTTATTAATAAGATTGGAGTAGATAACTTCTATGCCTTTAGAGCAAAGTATTTAGAGAGCTATCATATTGCTTGGAATAACTATACTTGGTACGAATATGGTCGTTTTTGTCCCGAAGCTCTGAAGCTTACGACCTCAGACTTTCTTTAATTGAAATGCTTGTGAACAAAAATTGGCCTGGTTAAGCCCTTCAGGCAAACCTCGTAAAAAAGACTCTAATGAGTTCTGCGGAATTCCCAAATTCTTTATTTCAACTTTTGGTGGGTTTTTTAAATATTCATTTAGTGCTTTAGGATTGGCCGTCTGAAATGCAGCTCCATTTTCAATGGCAATATTTTTATAACGAGTGTTCAAATGAAAATAGATAACATTTTTTTCTTGAACTAACACCTGTACGCCAACAGTTGAATTTTGAGTGATCACAAACTCACTTAATGTTGTGATCTTTTGCGTGGGAATATATTTAGGCGCGATGATCACTTCTCTTTTTCCCATTTCCTCTAAGATTTTTGCTTCAACAGCCCCGTCGACTTTAGGATGCAGCGAGATCACAATATTATAATCTTGGGAGGAGTCAATAGACTTTAAGAAGTAGCGCAATCCCTTTTCGTAGCTCTCACCATATCCTCCAATATAGGTTATGGTTGGCTTTTTCTGATCAAGTCTCAAAACACTGGTAATCTGAGCCTTCTCTTTTGCTGACAAACTCACCTGCCAATCATTAAGGCTCCCATGCCCAGTCACCTTAACTTTTTTAAAACCAAGTTTTTTAAATTCATCTTCTTGAAGCTTCGAGGGAATCCAAACTTCATCTAAAACAGAAGTAAAGTCTTTGATTGGATGTTTTTCAGAAACTCTAGAGAAGGCATCAAAAAAGCCAGCTCTTAGAGTAGACACTTCAAGTTCTGTTGCGATTTGTTTTTGAAGAGCACTGACGGTTCCGGTAATCAAAACCTTGGGTTGAAATTTATTTTTGAGAATTTCAATATGCTTGGGCTCTATTATTTGATCGCGACGCCAAAGCTTCTTGACGACAACCTCTTCGCCTAGAATTTTATTTAACTCTACCTTGTTAGCGCTCTGGTATACCTCAGCTGCCGTCCCAAAAGTTAGAACCTTCACATCCACACCAGTTTGGTTGTAGTGCTCAATCAAATTTTGCATCCCTTTAGTTTCCCCAGCATCATAGAGAACAAAGAGCACGTCTTGGGCGAGTGCTAGGTTGGATACACATAACAGGAAAATGAAGTAAATATAGTTCATGCAATACTCTTTTCGGCTAAAATTTGCATTATATGATGACTTGATCTGCAGTGAATGACTAAATATTAATTACTTAGACCATCAGTTTAAAAGAAAAAAATACATACAGACTAATTCAGTCAGCAATTAATGATATTAGGAATAAAAAGGACTAATATGGTAATTACTGAAGAAACGAAATTTTTTTCC
Organism: Bacteriovoracaceae bacterium; assembly: GCA_964231135.1. Classification (GTDB taxonomy): domain Bacteria; phylum Bdellovibrionota; class Bacteriovoracia; order Bacteriovoracales; family Bacteriovoracaceae. The sequence continues at coordinate 105,296 of CAXRIU010000006.1, read as the reverse complement.
GACTCATTCTCAAAATATACGAAACACGGTGTCTCACCCATTGAGGTTGCCTCAGCTTGGTACCAATTTTCTCTGCTGGTACCAAAAATACTAACAAGTCTGGCGTTGAGCTCAAACTCCCCATTTGTTATTTCAAAGTTATTAAAAGTAGCAAATGAGGAAATGGGGGAAGGAAGTCCTGACCATGCCCATTTCCTCCTTTTTGAAGATTCTTGCAAATCAGTAGGAACCACAATTAATAAAGATCTAGGATTTAGATCAATTAGATTCCTGGAAAACAAATCCTTTGAATTGGAGAAGAAGAGTGACGCTACAATCCTAGGTTTCCACCTTGGCCTAGAATTTAACGCCAATCAAAATATTCATTTCTTACTCCAAGGCCTCAGCGACCCTATGCTGAAATTGGAAAAATTTTTTGAAATTCACCTAGTTATTGAGGATCAACATATAGAGCAGTGCTTAGCCAATTTTGAGTTCTGTAGAACGACTCAAGAAAAGTACGATTTTCTTAATGGCTTTCATATTGGCATAGACTTTTGGGTAAGGTTTTGGGCGGAGTTGGGTTATGAGTAACGGAACACTGACTAAAATGAGCGCCATACCTTTAGGTATTGGTTCCATAATTGGTTCAGGCATTTTATTTCTCCCCTCGCTAACATATAAAACTAGTGAGAGTGATGTCTTAATTTCTTGGTTAACAATAATATTCTTTTGCCTCCTAGGCGTGTCGTATTTGAAGAGATTATTATTTATAAGTCCCGTACATGAAAGAAATATCGCTGGAATGGTAAGAGCTGGACTAGGAAACAATGCTGGAGATTCCGTATATCTACTTCTTCTCGGAACCGTTCTGATTGGAATGCCCTCGGCAGCAATCATAGCTGGAGATTATATGGAGCTAGCATTCAATATACCTTTTCTTAAAGAGGCAACAGCTATTTTTCTAATTACATTTGCAATAGGAGCAAACTTAAAAGGAGTAAAGGGCTCATCAAAAGTTGCATCGATACTTGCTATTGCACTCGTCTTGGTTGCAATCCTTTTTATTTTTCTAACCTCAAGCTACGTAACAGAAATCAAAACACCCAATTTTGATCTACCAAGAACTTATAAAGGTGCGGTTTTAGCGTTTTGGGCATTTGCTGGTTTTGAAAATTTAACTTTTTTGTATAATCGCTTTAAAAATCCCAAAAAAGACTTTGTTCCTACAATCGTAATTTCAATCATTTCCTGTGGGCTACTTTACCTATTTCTAGTAATAAATTATGCGTCAATAGTTGAATATGACGAAATAGAAACCACTGTCGGCTTATTACAAATAACAAATATTTTAAATATACCTGCTCTTAAGCCCACAATAGCTCTTTTTGCTTTTTTTGCAGTCTTAATTAATTTAGTAAGTTGGACCTCTGGAATAGCAGAACTTTTAAAACTACTAAGCGAGAAAAAAATTATTTCGTTTTTACCTGAAAACATGAGTAATAAATCATCAGTAAAAGCTCTAGGAGCTCTTTTTACTATGTCACTATCTATTAGTCTGATACTTCCTCAATTTTTTGAAGTTCTTTTAGGAGTTGTAAGTACAAACTTTTTGATTATTTATTCGATGACATTTCTAAGCTACATAGTGATTGAAAAAACCTTCTCAAAAAAGTTAATACCTATTTTTGCGTTTCTTAGTCTTTTGTTGATCATATCAAGTTCTGGAGCAAAACTACTTTACCCCTTACTTTTAATTCTCGCGGTAATAATTACTAATACCAAAAAAGGAATAAAAGAGTGTTAGTAACAAGCCAAATACATTTCAACTATATTGCAAGAAAGCTCTTTACAGTATTTTGCCTGATAAACATCATTTATCACAATCCTGCTTTTAGTAAGCCCAAAATAGCATTCTTAATGCGTCTGAGTGAAGAGAGTTATAGTTTTACGAGAGAGATTAAGAAAGGATTTCTACACCACCCAAAAGCAAGCCAATATGAAATAAAGTTCATTAGCCATGAAGGTAATTCTAAATCAATTTTAGAAGCAACAAAGATTCTTAAAGAAAGTACCTATGATTTGATCATTGGAGGAGAAACCAGTAAGACTGCTATTATTCTTACTAGCATTCTTAATGACGTTCCTATAATTAGTCCTACAGCGACAAGCCCTCGAATAACAGAAAATTCGAAGAATATTTTTCCTATTTTAGCGCTAGATGATGAAGTTGTAGATAAGTTGTCAGAATTTATCGAATCAGAATTTTTAGAGGGGAAAAAGATAGGGCTAATTCACAATATTTCTTATCCAAACACAGACTTTATAGGTAACCGTTTTATCCAACAAATGAACAAACGCAAGGTCCCGTTAAACATTGTCGAACTTCAACAAGGAACAACAATTACTTCACAAACGCTTGCTCCATTAATTAAATCAGAGGTTGACGTTGTCATAACTTTTACCTTCCGAAAAGACTTTAGAGAAATTCACCATACATTGCTCAAGAACAATATTTTCCCGACCTATATAGGGGGCGATGGCTGGGGATCTAATCAGTCTATTCACGATACAATTCAAAAAAATGATACCAATTTTAAGGCAATTAAATATTCCTATTGGGATCAAAACAATTGCAATAGTCCAAAATACGCCTCTATCTGCGAGAGTTTTAAGCTAAAGTATAACACACAATTCAATGAATTTTCAGCAATAGGTTATGACCTTCACAAATACCTGGATGATATTTGGAGTTTTAAAACAAACTCGCCAAGGAAAAATGCCAAGTCGTTTGACTGGCTTACGTCGAAAAGTTTCTCAATTAAGAGTGACGGTACGCCGAAAAAAGAATTCTTTTTCTATAAGTTTGAAAACGGCGAAAGGAAAATTTTAAACTTATGATTGAATCAGAGATTAGCTATTTAAAAAATTTACTATACTCAATACTTGCCTTTATACTTCTGTTGATTTTTGTATCAGTCTCGATATTTATTTCTAAAAATGCAGACATGGAGAAAGCAAATAAAAAAGGTCTTATAGCTGTTACTATTAAGCTTCTTGAGCATGAGAAAGCGATAATGCTAGACGAAGTTATTACTGGTAATTACAAATCTAGTATTAACAGAGTTGAAGGGGTACTTAATCAAATGTTTCCTGAAAGTCATGAGATTTTTCTTATTAACTCGAATAACGAGTGCCTTACCAATACAAAAGTTTGTCTAAAAAATTCAAAATATTTACAAGAACCTTTTACTTCAACAAAATATAAAGCAGTTAATGCTTTAGATTTCATCGTTATCCCCTTTGCAGCTTTTAATAAAAGTTTTGGAAAAATTGTTATCAAGCTCTCCAATACTGAATTAAAAAATCACTTCGCTGACATAATCGAGATTCTCTTACTCCCCTTTTCCATACTTTTGATTTCTTGGCTGACAATTTTTAAATATAGCGAAAATAGGATCATACTACCTCTGCTAGAACGTCTTAAAAAATCTTTAAAAGACGAGCAGATCGCCGAGCTGGGAAAGAAGTTAGCTCATGATATTCGCTCACCACTAGCGATACTTCAATACTCAGTGGATGAGTTGGGGGATGAGGTTGAGTCGAAAGAGCTAATGCTTTTAGGCTTAGAAAGAATAGATACCATTGCTGAAAATTTACTAACGAAAGAAAAAGAAAGAAATCAGATCGAAACTCAGATATCTACTTTACTGGTTAGAGTTGAACAAATTATCAGAGAAAAAGAAATCCTACACCCTAGAATTAATTTTGTTTTTAACACAACCGAAATTTCAAATAAAACTATTAAGGTAAGTGCCCTTAATACCATTTGTAGCTCTTTAGAGAATCTAATTAATAATTCAATACAGGCAACAGCGAATATCAAATACCCACAAATCTCTTTAAACTTTAAATTAGACGGAGAAAATGAAAGTGTAATCGTTAGTGATAATGGACACGGAATTCCGAAAGATAAAGTTGAGGATGTTATGAGGGGTAATTATACTTCAAAATCGAACGGTAATGGAATTGGCTTAAGCTCATCCATAAAAGCGTTGGCACAATTAGGCTACTCTCTCAACTTAGTCAAATCATCAAATAATGGAACAATGTTCGAGTTAAGCCTTGGTTAAACTTTAATATTCGTTATCGAAAATAAAAAAGCCCGGTCAAAGCCGGGCCATATATTAAGCAATATCTTTATCGATATCTTTTCCTTCCCAGAATTCTTCATCCCACTCAGCTTGCGCTTTTTGTTGGTCCTTAACCGTTTCAAGGTGTTTTCTAGAAATATGATTTTTCCATTTGTCTTTTTTCTTACTAACTTGTTTCTCAATCTTATTGATCGCGATATCAAGAGTCTTGTATAGTTTCTCAGAGTGAGCTTGAGCATGGTACTCAAAACTTGGCCCTAGAAGTTTTATATCTGCACATTGAGCGCCATCATCTCGAACATAACACGTCCAATGAACTTCAAAATTACCTTCGAAATACTTCTTTAGTTTTTGAGATTTCGATTTGATTTTGTCGTCTAGAGCGGGAGTGTGATCCAAGTGTTTAAATGAGCTAACGATTTTCATAAATTTTGCCTCTTTTGCTTTTCAAGTTTGTACTCTTATTATCGTCTAAAACTGTCCTTCCAATTAATGATTTTTTCTTATTTCTCCTTTCTTTTCGAGGAAGGTAAAATATTCATTGATTCTCGATACTTGGCGACGGTACGTCTTGCCACCTTAATATCTGACCGACTAAGAAGATCTGCAATCTTTTGATCAGATAAAGGTCTCTTGCTATCTTCATTGTCGATTAACTCTTTAATCTTGAGTTTAAGACTTTCAGATGCGATATCAATCCCACCGTTCTTCCCACCAATACCGGCATTGAAGAAATACTTTAGTTCAAAAGTTCCAAGAGGTGTGTACATGTACTTCCCTTTGGTGACCCTTGATACGGTTGATTCAGAAACTCCAATCTCATTGGCAATATCTTTTAGAATCATCGGCTTTAAATGGGCTGCACCCTTTTTAAAGAACTCTGGTTGGTTACGAACAATTGCATTTGCAACTTTCTCAATTGTTTTCTGACGATTCTCAATAGATTTTATTAACCATAGAGCTGCACGTAGTTTATCTTGGATATAGTCAGAAGTTTCTGTGTCTTCTCCAGCAGCTTTACCTTTTTTAATCAGGTTTTTATATAAAGTAGAAACCTTTAGAGTTGGTACACCTTCATCATTCAAATGTACTTGAAACTCACCACCAATTTCTTTTACATAAACATCAGGTACAACATACTGAACTTCTTCCGGACTAATTAAACGTCCAGGTTTTGGATTAAAAGAGTGAAGAATTAGCTCAGCATCTTTAATCACATCAGTATCAACACCAGTTTGTTTTTCAATTTCTTTATAGTCTTTTTTGATTAGGTCATCTAAATGGTTTTTAATTAGTAGCTCTACTAAAGGTACAGGTACTTCAAGTGCTCTAGCCTGAACCAAAAGACATTCTTGTAAACCGGTACAAGCACATCCAACAGGATCAAGATTTTGAATCATAGATAAAAGCTCTAATGCATCCTCTCGGTCTAGTTCACTTTGATCAAGAAGCTCTTCTAGGTTTTCATCTAGGTAACCTTCCTCATTTAGATTATGAATAATCAGGTTAGCAAAGGTCCACTCTTCTTCAGTTAAGTGTTCCATCTTCAATTGCCACTCAAGGTGTTCTTGAAGGTTTCGGCCTTTCGAGATCATATTCTCATAGTTAGGAGCATCGTCTTTTGTTTTGATTTCCTTAGTATGAGGAGTGGATGATGTACTGTTGAACGAATCAACGTATTTATCCCACTCGAAATTATCTTTTGAATTATCAATGATATCTGGACCAGAGAAATCGTCAGAGCTTTTCTCCTGTGTCTCTTTGGAGTTGGCCATCACTTCTTCTCGACTGGACTCTCCACCGACTTCTTCTAGCATCGGGTTTTCTACCATCTCCTTAGCGATAACATTAGTCATCTCCAAATGGGTAAGAGTCAGAAGTTTGATCGCCTGCTGCAACTGAGGCGTCATCATCAAACTTTGAGATTGCTTCAGATTTAATGACATCTTTTGAGCCATATAACTACTCCAATTTGTATGCCATCCATGAACTTTGATTTTTTGTCTAGACCGTCAGACTCATAGTTTAAATTCTTCACCGAGATAGAACTTTCTAGCCGTTTCAGATTCAACAATCTCATCCGGCGTTCCACTCACCAACAACTCTCCTGCGCTCATGATAAAAGCTCGATCAACAATTCCGAGGGTCTCTCGTACATTGTGATCCGTGATAAGCACGCCAATATTTCTTTGTTTTAGATCTCGTATGATCTTTTGGATGTCACTTACCGCTAATGGGTCAACCCCAGCAAATGGTTCATCCAGTAAAACAAAGCGTGGCTCTAAGGCCAGGCAACGAGCAATTTCAACTCGTCTTCGCTCACCACCAGAGAGTTCGCGTCCTTTAGACTTTCTAATATGATTAAGTCCAAAGTCCTTGATTAACCTTTCTAGTAGGTTCTTTTTTTCGTTCTTAAAAATATTCCTAATCTCTAAGATCGCATAAATATTTTCTTCAACCGTTAACTCACGAAAAACCGAAGCTTCTTGTGGGAGATAACCAATTCCCTTCTTCGCTCTTTCATGCAACGGCATTTTCGTTACATCTTCTCCGTTAAGTTCAATCTTGCCGTGATCAGCTTTTACTAATCCAACCATCATATAAAACGAGGTTGTTTTTCCAGCTCCATTAGGTCCTAACAAACCTACAACTTCTCCGGACTGAACATCGATACTGACACTTTTAACTACAGTACGACTGCCGTATATTTTTTTAAGCTCACTTGCTTGAAACGTTGATACTTCCATTTATTTATCCCTCTTTAACTTGAAGCTTGATTGAGAATCATCTACCTCAATCATCTCCACCGCTTCTCTCAAGGTTATCTGATACCCTTTGATGATATCACTACCTTGCTCGACTCGGGGAGCTCCCGTTAAAATTAGTTTGCCCGTTCCTTGATGGGCCTCAAGCTTCTCTGCAAAAGCTTTTCTCGTCTGAAAGACTCCAGATTTAAGCTGAAGTTTTTCCTCTAGTCTCACATCGTCATAAAGCGCATAATACTTGAGCTTTTTGTTAAAGTTTTCGAGAAAAATTTCTGCATTTCCGGCCCTTAAATGCATTTTATTTTGACGTATTTTCACATCGTTATCTAATTTCATAAATGATTCTTGTTGATCTAGCGACATCTCTTCAGAGGAAAACTCTAATTTGCCCTCATATTTTCTTTTTCTTTGAACTTCCCCCTGAACTCCACCTCTGAGCTCGACTCTTTTTTGCTGTAGCCAAGACACCATTTCTTTTGAGGAAATTTTCAATCTATCTTTCGTTGTTTCATCTATTATCAATGACTTAACGTTATTTCTGGCCTTCATTACTTCTAAGCGACCGTCATAATGAAAAAACTCACTTTCATAGCGGGAATTGGCATCTTTAATTCTAACTTCTCCCTCAAGCGTTAAGTCAGATTTCGCAGCATCCATATTTCCCGATTTTGCAGAGTAGTTAATTTTATTTTCATTATGAATAAAGATCCCCTCAGGCTTTAAAAATGAGAGAAAGGTATTTTCGCGAATATCGAGAAACTCTGCCTCAAGTTCAGCCTGCGGCTTTTGATCGAGAATTTTAAAATAATGAACACCTTTAAAGTAAGAGCTCTCTACCTTATCGTCTTCCTTACTGATCTGAGCGGCATCCGCATCAGTACGTGCTGTGAGGGCTGAAGCCAGAACTGCAGCGAAAATGATAATAAATATAAATATGACGGCTAAATTTTTTTTATTGTACAAAATTATTCCTTAACTAAATTCAATTATTTCAAAGCTTTAAAGTTTAATAAAGAGATAAATTCATGCCCATTCTTTGACTGTTTTCCTCAGGTTATGATAGTTTGTCCAACCAACACCAAACGAGAGACAAGGAAGATATATGTCGAATAATTCCGAGAGCTTAACCCTTGAGGAAATCGTCCGCGAAGGCGTAAAACTGACTCCTATGATGGAGCAGTATTATGATATCAAAAAACAATATAAAGATGTGATCCTAATGTTTAGAATGGGTGATTTTTATGAAGTGTTTTTTGAAGATGCCATCGAAACTTCAAAACTTTTAAATATTTCACTAACCCATCGTGGGAAGCTTGGTGATCATAAAATTCCTATGGCCGGTATTCCTCATCATGCAGCTATTAGCTATGTTGACCGTTTAACCGAGCAAGGGAAAAAAGTCGCTATCTGCGAGCAAATTGAAGATCCTAAAGCAGCCAAGGGAATTGTAAAACGAGCCGTCACTCAGGTGGTAAGTCCAGGTATCCCTTATGACCTTGATAGATCAGAGTCACATAATAATCATTTCATCGGATGTGCATTTAAGCAGCATGATTCACAATACTATTTGGTACTCATGGACTTCACCACTGGTGAGTTTTTAGGGATGGATCTTCCGAGTGTTCAAGATGTCGTGGAGAAAGTTCAGCTTTATCGTCCGAAAGAAATGCTAGCTTACCTAGGACAATGGGAAGAGATGCCTTTAATGCAGGCACTTCTTGATCAAGATTCTCTTTTAGTCACACACCTGTCTGAAGAGTACTTTAATGCAAAGTACACCAACCTCTATATTGAGAAACTTATTCCTGCTTATCAAAAAGATGAGGTGATTAAATCGCACACAGGTTTAATAGCTCCGATTGGTGCTCTTTCATATTATGTTTGTTCTACTCAGGCCTTTGATAAGATCAGCCATTTTCGTCCTTTTCAAATGGTGAATCACCAACAAGAAATGAAGATTACCTATCCGACTTTGGTTGGACTTGAGATTCTTCCAAAGAATAAAGATGACTATAAAAACTCTCTGCTTGGTTTTATGGATAGAACTAAAACCGCAATGGGAGCCAGAAAGTTAAAAAAGATTTTTCAAGCTCCTCTAAGAGAAAAAACCGAAATTGAAAATCGCCTCAATGTGGTTGAGCAGTTTAGCCAAGACTATGATGGTCTTAATAAAATTAGATCTATTCTTTTCGATATCAGAGATATTGAAAGAATATTAGCTAAAGCTTCTACCGGGAAAATTAATAGCGCTGATATGATTAACTTAGCTGCTGCGAATGATTCCTATACTGAGCTTGAAAAGAGCCTTCCATCTAAAAAGTTCTTAGCTAAGATGACTCAGAAAAAAGAGCTTAAAGAGCTTGCAACATTAATTCAAACAACAATTAATGATGAAGTTGGCTGTTCACTTGATAAAGGAAACCTTATCAAAGAAGGCTGCCACAAGGAGCGTGATAGACTCTCTAAGCTTAGCCTGAACGCAAAAGATGCGCTTATTGCACTCGAAGCGAAATATAGAGAAGAAACGGGAATTGGAAATTTAAAAATAAAATCCAATAACGTAGCTGGGTATTTTATTGAAGTGAGTAAGTCTCACTTAGCTAAAGTTCCTAAACATTTTGAACGTCGACAAACCTTAGTTAATAGCGAGCGTTTTCAATCTCCTGAATTAGCAGATTTTGAAAAAGAAGTTATCACCGCAAGGGAAAAACTCTATAAGCTAGAGAAAAAAATCTTTGATAATGTGGTTAGCGAGATCAATGGTTTATCAAGTGCACTAATTACCCTATCTCTCAATATTTCTCTAATTGATATCTTCCAAAGCTTTGCATGGGTATCACTTCAGGAGAATTTTGTTCGTCCTCAGATTAAAGACCAACAAATTGTTCATATTCGCCAGGCATGGCATCCATTAATTAAATCAAACCTGCAAGATAGGTTTGTTCATCATAATCTAAGGCTTGATGAGACGGTTTATTTTGGTCTTATCACTGGTCCAAACATGGCCGGTAAAACAACAGTGATGAGAGAGATTGCGATCATTCAATTTCTATGTCAGCTAGGATGTTTCGTACCTGCAGAGATGGCCGTACTGGGTCTAACTGACTATATCTTCTCTCGTCTTGGGGCCCACGATGATATCATCAAGGGACAATCTACTTTTATGGTTGAGATGTCTGAGACAGCAGAGATCATTCGCCATGCGACTAAAGACTCCCTCATTATCTTAGATGAGATTGGTAGAGGGACTTCAACTTATGATGGTTTAAGTATTGCTTGGGCACTGGTTGAATATTTTATTATGAAAACTAAGGCCATTACTTTATTCTCAACTCACTACCATGAGCTGATTGATTTGGTGAACTCACTTCCGCAAGCAAAAAACCTTACGGTTAAAACTGTTAATAGTAATGGTAATGTTCAATTTCTCTATGAGTTAATTGAAGAAGGAGCTGCCCAAAGTTTTGGTATTCATGTAGCAAAGCTAGCAGGTCTTCCTCCGGAAATCCTCGGTAGATCCAAGCAGATTCTGACTCAACTGGAATCAACTGAGCATACGCTTAACCTTCCAGTTGTAAAAAATAATACGAATCAATTAAATCTTTTTGATGAAGAAATTCAAATTGAAGAGAAAGAGCATCCTATTTTAAAAGAACTAAAAAGCATGGATGTAATGAACCTGACTCCAATGCAGGCGCTTCAAAAATTAGATGAACTTAAAGCTAATTACTTAAACTAAACAACAAATTTATCGGCGCTGGCCCTATCCCAAATAGGTCGCCAGTTGCCTTGATAAGTCCCATCAATAAATGAATTCAATTCTAATTTAGGGTAAAGCTCACTATAGTTCATCACTTGCCCAGGTCCAATCCTACGTTTAATATGCACCTTTTTTAAGTCACCAACTTGTTCAATTCCACTTGCCCCGAGTAGATGTGAAACTTCTAAAAGAGTTCTCTTATGATAACCGGCAACTCGCTCCCCTTTACTTGGAACATCAACAAGCTCATATAGTTCAGGGTTTTGAGTGGCGACACCTGTAGGACAATCATTACTATTACATCTTAAGGCCTGTATACAACCGACAGCGAACATCATCCCTCTTGCGGAATTACACATATCTGCTCCAAGTGCAAACTTTGTCACCATAGAAAAAGCATCTGTAACTTTTCCACTACAAATTAGGCGCATTTTTTTTCTAATTCCCGCTGCAATCAAAGCATTATGCGCGAAATTAAGTCCATCGTATAAAGGTGTACCTAAGTAGTTTGCAAACTCTCTCGGAGCCGCACCTGTTCCCCCCTCAGAACCGTCAATGGTGATAAAGTCAGGATAGATATCAAGCTCGATCATAGCCTTTATCACGCAGAAAAACTCCACTTTTTTCCCAATACAAAGTTTAAAACCAACAGGCTTTCCTCCACTTAGTTCACGCAATTTCTGTAGAAAGCGAAGCATCTCTTTTGGAGTTGAAAACTCCTTATGACTTGGCGGAGAATTCACATCCTTACCAATTTCAACCGCTCTGATTTCTGAAATTTCTTTATTAACTTTTGCTCCCGGAAGAAGTCCTCCGTGTCCAGGTTTAGCACCTTGAGAAATTTTTAATTCAATTACTTTCACTTCAGGCCAGTTGGATTTTTCTTGAAACATTTCAGCGTTAAAACTTCCATCAGCATTTCGACAACCAAAATAACCTGTACCTATTTGCCAACAAAGATCAGCATGATGCTTACGATGATACGGAGATATACCTCCCTCTCCTGTGTTATGAAGAAAGCCTCCGATTTTTGCTCCAAGATTCATGGCCTCAACTGCTGTTCGACTTAAAGATCCATAACTCATGGCGGAGATATTAAACCTAGAGGCCATATAGGGTTGACTACATTGATCTCCTCCAAGTTTGATCCTTTCTAGGCAAGCGGTATGTTCCACCGGCACCATAGAATGCTCAAGCCATTCAGCACCTGCACGATAGACATCGTGTTCCGTTCCAAAGGCAGAGGTATCTAAGTCTCCTTTAGCTCTTTGATAAACAACACTTCGCTGCTCTCTAGAAAAAGGAGTTCCATCATTAAAACGCTCAATAAAATATTGCTGAATTTCAGGGCGAATAGATTCCAGTAAATACCGAAAGTGACCTAGGACTGGATAGTTTCTCAAAATCGTATGCTTACGTTGGAGCATATCGTATATACCTAAAAAATGAATCGGAAGCACGATCATATAGAGGTAATAGAAACCTGAGTTCATAAAATAGCCCATAGCATAGATCACTAGCCAAATAGGCACCATCGAAATTAAAAATGACTTTCTCATAGCCTAATTATAAATAAAACGATTTTACTCGGATACTAAAGGCACGATTTGCCTTCTCCCGCATGCCCAGCGACTCTTCCTTCAGTCCCTACTAAAATATTCCGATGAAATTAGCATGAATAATGACAATAATATCATTCACCTCTCTGACTACCTTGATAACTCTGAACCGATAAAAATCGTAGACCATTTGGAAAGTGATTTTTCGGCAATGTTCCCCAAAGCGAACCTTATCAAAAGAGGGACCGCTCTTTGTTTAGACCTTTTTACATTAATGGTTTTAAATGTTGGAGTTCATAACGGTTATAATTTATTTGTTTCTGAGTTTCTTAGTGCACTAAATTACCATGGTCAGTACAAACTTATTCAGGGAAATATGTTTTTCTCTGGAAGTGTTTATTTAGTTTTATACTTTAGCTATTTCCTCTACTGTAATTATATTTTAAACGGCAAAACATTTGGCAAAATGATCTTAGGCCTTACCGTTGTTAAAGAGGAATATGTTCATAACCTCAACACTTTGAGCTACGATCTTTCTTTGAAGGATTGCGTGAGAAGATCAATGGGCTATTTAGGATGCCTACTCTCATTTGGAGTTTTCTTTATTTTTAATTTTGCATCTGAAGATAATCGAGGTCTTCCGGACTATATGTCTGGTTCAAGAACTGTTTCAGATAAATGGCTGAAGCAGATGCGAGACTTTAAAGCCTCACATCAGCAACAGGTTATTATTGATATTTCGAAATTAGATCGTGAAAAAGAAGCTGCTTAAATATCTAGCTTAATCTTCAATTCCTTCAATTGATCCTGATCAGGAATCGAAGGAGCATGACTCATTAAATCCGTCGCAGCGTTTGTTTTTGGAAAAGCGATTACGTCTCTAATATTGTCTGTTTTTGCTAAAAGCATAACTGTTCTATCAAATCCAAATGCTAATCCCGCATGCGGAGGAGTTCCATAGCTTAGAGCCTCAACGAAGAAACCAAACTTAAGTTTAACTTCTTCCTCTCCCATTCCCAGGACTTTAAACATCTGAGATTGAACGTCTTCTTGATAAATTCTAAGAGATCCACCGGCCATTTCATATCCGTTACAAACAAGATCGTAAGCTTCCGCTGGCATTCCTTTTAGTTTTTCAGGATCACCTGACATAAAGTCATCTAAGCATTCTTGCTTTGGCATGGTAAATGGGTGGTGACAAGCATAGAAGCGTCCATCTTCATCATCATACTCAAGAAGAGGGAAATCATTTACCCATAGAAACTTATAAGAATCTCTATCAATCAGATCTAGGCTATTTCCAAGGTGACGTCTTAAAGCATCCGCACTTGCATGTGCAACTGAAGCTTTTGCATCAGCACAGAATAGAAATGTTCCATCTTCTTTATTTCCGAGAGACTTAGTTAGCTCGGCTAAAACTTCAGCTGAAACGAATTTTGAAATTCCACCCGTTACTTCATCTCCTGATAGTTTGAACCATGCCACACCTTTTCCACCGTGAGGCTTAACTACCTCAACAAATGCGTCTAGCTCTTTTCGAGAGAATTCTTTTACTGACTTAGGAACAAACATCATTTTGTTCATCCCCTCACCAATTACTGATTCAAAAACTGAAAATCCAGAACCTTTAAAAAGGTCCGTAACGATATGGTGTTCTAATCCAAAACGAACATCTGGCTTATCTGAACCATACTTTGCCATTGCTTCAGAATAAGGAAGAACTGGAATTTCAAAACTATCATCAAAGCCCCAAAGCTTTCTCACTATTTTGGTAGCAAGATTTTTAATATATTCTTGAGAAGAAAAGCTCACCTCAATATCAATTTGAGAGAACTCTGGCTGTCTATCTGCTCTTAAATCTTCATCTCGAAAACACTTACAAATTTGGAAGTATTTATCAGTCCCACCAATCATAAGAAGTTGTTTCATCGTCTGCGGAGACTGTGGAAGGGCATATACTCTTCCTGGGTGAACTCTAGACGGGACAATATAATCTCTCGCACCTTCTGGAGTTGTTTTATAAAGAATAGAAGTTTCAACTTCAGTGAAACCTTCTTCATAGAGCGCCATTCTTGCATCTTTCATCGCGTTTGAGCGCACAGAGAGAATATTTTGAAGTTTATCAGAACGTAGATCAAGGTAGCGATACTTGAGCCTTAAATCTTCAGTTGCATTGATCTTTCCGTGCGGTAGAAATGGTACTTCGTTGGCCAGAGATAGGATTTCAAACTCCTTAACACTCACTTCAACTTCACCAGTATTCATATTTTTGTTAATCGCAGACTCAGGTCTAGCTCTTACGACACCTTTGACTTTGATAACTGACTCAAGGCTCAGCTCTTTAAGAACTCCAAGATCTCCTGTGAACTCATCAAAAGCTAATTGAGTTAAACCAAACTTATCTCTAACGTCGACGAAATGTAATCCACCTAAATCTCGGTATTTATTATTCCATCCACATAAAATAACTTCTGTTCCCACATGAGATTGAGTTAACTCACCACAATTATGTGTTCTCATATGCCCTTTCAAATTTGTTGTGTTCCCATTATGGTTGCCCATTCGGATCTCCTCGTATTAAACTTATCGCGATGACATACTTTATACCTCAAAGGCGCTTTTCCTTCATCTTTTTTTTCATATCCTTATTGATGGTGACGTCATGCAACACCCAAACAAATGCCTCAACCGCAGGCCATCTTGAAGACTACCCAATCAAAACTTTAAAGCTCGGTGACAAAAGAGTTAAAGTGTATATTGCAAACACTGACGAGCGCCAAAAACAAGGCTTGAGTAAAATCCAATCCAAAGATTTTCCAGTAGATTCCGGAATGCTTTTTCCTGATGAATATATGCACATAAGACAATTTTGGATGCCAGAAACATATTTTGATCTGGATGTGATCTTCATGAACTCCGATTACTATGTCTTAGATATTCATCGAGGACTTAAACATTTTCCAGGAAAAGGAAGTCGAATAGAAGTCCCTCTATCAAAAGAAGTTTTCTGCCAACACGTATTGGAACTACGTGCAGACTCTCCATTAGCAAAACTCGTTCAACCGGGAATGACTTTAAAGTTTGAGTAATTAGCGTTTCATATAAATTTTGTTGGAAATA
The DNA here is from genome assembly GCA_964231135.1 of Bacteriovoracaceae bacterium. Lineage (GTDB taxonomy): Bacteria > Bdellovibrionota > Bacteriovoracia > Bacteriovoracales > Bacteriovoracaceae. Next base: position 89,959 of record CAXRIU010000006.1, on the reverse strand, counting down.
TGCCAACGCAACTCATCATTTCTTTCAGGTATAGAATCTAGTGAAGCTGGCAAACGAGTATTGCCTTTATTCAGGTATTTCATGTTAGTAATGAGCCATTTAGTATTATCTCCCTTGCATTTCACAATATTGGCTTCGTACAGATTTTTAGTGGTAGAACTTTTGCAGTCTCCTGCAACTGCAATGCTAATTGAGGTGAGGCTTAACAAACTAATAACCAGTATTTTCACTAAAATTCTCCCTTGATAAAAAAACTAATTTTCTGCAGACTCAAACTTTGATCTACTTTTCCCTCGTCATCATTCCATTGAATTTCAGTTTGATATTCACGATTTTCGATAGCGAAACTTACTCCTAGATCCACTGTCGCTTTTTTTATCTTCATGAATTTTTTGGATATTTTAGTTTCAGCGATCCAACCAGTTCCAGAAGGGCTTTCGACAGTAAAACTACCTGTTTCATTGAGTGAAGAAACAGGCACCGAATATGAACCACTTAAATACAATTGACTTTCAAGTGGCAGGTTGAATTGGTAGCTTGCTCCCAAGTCTAAAGTGTAAAATCGAATTGATCCTTGATCAATTAGAGATGAATCGTTTTCGTGAAAAGTAGGTAAAACTTTTGAGTTCAAGCCAGCATGAACAAATGTGTATTGATACTCAACACCATACTCAAAGAGAGGGATTTTAGTAGCTTCTCCTTCATCATTAAATTCTACTTGCTGGTAGTTTAGCTCAAAACTTACAGCATGTGACTTTCTAAATCTATAGTTTCCATTTAAGCCAATATTAATAACCCCAGAATTTTGGATAGAGCTTTCAACCAGCTCGCCCGTTTGCTTAAAATTATAAGAGGATAAACTTGTGATAACTTCGAGGCTCAGTTTCTGAGGAAAACTATGTTTGTGTTTTTTCTTCACGACTTTCTTTAATTTAGGTCTCACAATTTTTGGTTTTTTACTGGAGATACATTCAATATCTTCAACATAGTAAGGAGAAGATTTTTTAAGTTCCTCCTTCATTGCAGGAAACTCTTCGCAATCAATCTGATTTGCCATTGCACTAAAAGTATAAAACCCACCGAGTAAGACTACAGCTAACTTAAAGATCATTTGGAACATCACTCGTCAAAAGCCTATGTCTTTGTTGGTCAATAACCCATACTTTGTCGCCATGAAAAATAAGACCTATCGGCCATTCAAAATTATTTTCACCAGGTGTGGCAACTGCATTTGAGTCATAACTATCTTGTCCGATAATACCTGCTGCCACATCTCCTTGTTCGTACGGAAGCGTGTAAAATAAAACTCGATTATTTCTTCTATCCGCTATGGCCAGCAGACCATTTTTATTTATGGAGATACTTTGTGGAACATAGAGACTCCCCTGTGATGGAGTGGAAACTCCTGCTCCACGGTTAGAACCACAGGAAGTGAAGTTATCTTGGCCGATTACATATGAAGCTGGTGTCGTTCCCGTAGGAATATTGTCATAGATTAAAATACGATGATTCATCTGATCAACCAAAAACATCTGTCCGTTATAGAAACTTACTGAATGTGGTGAATTGAACTTTGTAGCGCTACAGCCTGATGTATTAGTTGTAAAATCGTCCTGCCCAATAACAGAATCAGCTGAAGCGTTATTCGAACTCGGTAGATTATTAAACACCAAAATTCTTCTATTATTAGAGTCTACGATAAAGAGCTTTCCGTCATAGCAGCTCACACCTTGAGGACCACTTACAGTGTTGGCGGCAGGTGTGCCCCCTTGGTTTGCGCTATTTGAAGTGAAGTCCGCCTGTCCAATAACGATATCTGCTGCAGCACCATTAGTCGTGGGAACTTTGTTATAGATTAGAACTCTATGATTTTGTCTGTCAGCTACAACTAACTCACCAGTAGAACATACAGTAGCCGAGTTAAGATTATTTAGAGTTGAAGCACTTATTCCACCGTTGTTAACCCCACTGGAATCAAAATCAGATTGGCCAACGACGACATCTGGATAGTCATTATTAGATTCCGGAACCTTGTTCCAAATTAATACTCTTGCATTAGACCATTCGGTAATAAGAAATTTAAGCTTATTTCCATCGTTTGGATCTGAAAAGGCCATCAGGGTATCGGGATTATAAAGTCCGTATTTGGAAACATCGCCACCTTTATTAAATGAGGAGTCTTCATAGTTATCTTGAAATAAGAGGACATTTGAATCCAAGTTCCAATCGATTGGAGCTCCACTTCCCCCGAAATTATTTTGATCTTCAGGATCTTCAGTGTATTTGATGATCGAAGCTTTATCCTGTTTTTTAAACTGACTCGTTTCTTCCGAAACTTCACATCCCACTAGGATGATTAACATAATTAAAAATTTCATAAACAACCCACGTACTACAGTTAGAAATCCTTCTTAAATTCTATCAGCAAATCTAAGCCGAACAATAAGTATTAAATTAATTTAAAAAACACTTTAATTTCAATACTTTACTCAACTAAATAAATTTTGATATTAAAAGTAGTGAGATATTTATCGCCAATATTAAGAGTCTAAATGAGTTATTTACGACTAAAGACAACTAAATATTCATTAGGAGCGATTACTCCCAAATGCTCTCTTGCCATCTTCTTTTGATAAGCAGATGAAGTTCTGATTTTTTTAATTTCTTTTATGAGATCTGCGTTTTCTTGTCTTAATTCAACGAGAGATTTTTCTTTATCGGCGATTGTTTGATTCATGCGGTGGTAATCTAAAATTCCACTCTCCATAAATACTAATCTCAAAACAAAAAAACCAGCTGTTAACCAAGCAAGCTTATAGGCAGTAATCTTCCCAAAAACGTGATACCACTTCTTTGTTTTAGCTGTGGTCCCAATATATTTTGGTCTAGGCTTTGACTTCTTCGCCTTCTTTCTTTTTGGTGGTGGATTAAATTCTACCTCGTCAAAGCTCGTAGCGACACTTCGACGAGGAGATCTTGCAACTGAATTATTGATTGAACTAGAGCTGGAAAGGGCCTGCTGGAAGGGACTCTCGAAGATATCTTCGTCAGTATTATCACTAAAATTTTTATCAAAAACGAATTCCAAAACAATCCCAATAAGTAGCTGATTTTATTGTGCTTTTTATAATATTTTAAATCAGTTATTATTTCAACACAACTGGCCATAAAAAGTAGAAAATTTTACCCCCTCTATTACTTTGACGAAAGAAAGGTATCAAGCTATGAATTCCTCCATGAATGAATTAGAAAACTTTTTTGAAAAAATCTCTAAAATGGAATCGGAAGAATTGATGAGCTTAGTTGAAGCTTACCTTACTAACGAGCAAATCGAATTATTTGTTGATCATATCGAAGACTTCTACGGCGTAGAAGATGACGAGCAATTAGGAATGCTGGCGCAAATTATGGTTACCGGCTATCTTGCTGCTAAAAACACTAACCAAAATTAGTTGTTTAAAAGATTTTCGATCTCTACCCAAAAACCTCTAAGAGTCGCTAACTCAATCAGAGTGAAATTGGCTTTTTGAAGAGAGTCTAGATAGTCTTGTGAATCAGGGGACATTTCCCAAGCACATAAAAACTCAAAAAGTTCTGGACCAACCAAACCTTTTTCAAAGACATCCATTAGTCCCTGAAAATTTGCATTGGTTGGATCATCGGTTTTAATTGTTATTTGCCCATGCCCACTAGAAAAATTCTTTAGAGGAAATAGTTTCTGAAAATACCCACGCATTTGTAAAAAGAGGTTTTCGTAAATCTTTCTGTCCCCTAGTGGCCCAAGTTTTACCAAACGATCTAATTTTTCGGTACGAGATAGCTTGAAGTAAACACGAAGTTCATCTTCATCACGTCCCATCCACCAAGAATCTCCTGGGTCTGAAACATTAAAGACATTTTCTTCAAAAACCGGAAACCTCTTATTGGCCAGGTTATTTTTTAGCGAACAAGCTAATTGATAAGAATCACATTCGTAATATCTTAGCTCTCCTTGCGCCACCAGTTCATGATCTAACCTCAAATTAGGAAATAGATCGGGGTGTTTCTTGATATTTTTAAAATCAGAGCGAAGATTTTTAGACGGAAGTATCCTTACGACAAACGTCGAATCATTTTGTTGTAAGTGAAATAGAACTCCAGAAGACTCAGGTAATTGCTCTTGATTTAAAAAATTAGAGAAAAAACCCCTCTTTGGGTTCTGTTCAGCGTCTTTGAAAGTTTCTTGTACCAGAAAACTGATATCATCAAACATAGTGCATCCTTGCTCTACCATAAAGATGGAATCATTTGTAATACGATCAGGACAATTAGATGGCTTATATCAAATTCAAGATTCACCTGTTTTGATAGGAATTTCCTAACAGGATCTACTGAATAACCAACAACTTTTTTTATCCAAAGTCTCCACTGCTCTCGTTCAAATTGGGGTAACCATGACAAAATAGCATCCAATAAAACTAAAAAAGTATAGACGTCGATTATTAACCTGATCATACCAGATTATTTTAAGTAGAATGCGGCGGCTTGGCAAATCCTAGAACGGTTTATAATTCGCTAAAAAACTCGCCAGAGTTAAAAATCCAACCGATCCCCAGAAAACTTTTACTGCATGTTGAGGGAAACGCTTCATTGAAACATGCCCTACAACACCAACGATAAGCCAGATCCCTAGTTTCATATATAACCAAACCGGCCAGCCAGCACCATGAGAAATTCCAATTCTAGCAATTAAGCCCATACCAGAAATAAGTATGAGAACTAAAAAAATACCTGTTGAGATTTTATCCGCTTTCTCAGACTTTCCTGCGTAAGCCGCTTTTGCAAACATAGAAAAGAAAAGAACGATTGAGATCACATGGATCATTTTATAAATTTGATAACTCATAACGAATAACTCCTAAATTTTCGCCATAACGGCTTTAAATAAGTCCCAAAATTTCTCAACAGAAGGAATATAAACCCTTTCATCTGGCGAGTGAGCCCCCATGATGGTTGGCCCAAATGAAACTACATCAATTTCACCAATCTTATCTCTCAGGATGCCACACTCAAGACCGGCATGTATAGCTTTTACCTCGGGAAACTCACCATACAATTCTTTGTACACGTCTTTAACTTGATCAAGAAGTGGGTTATCTCGATTTGGTTTCCAACTTGGATACTCAGAATGACATTCTACTTTTAGATTGAAGATTTCACCTAAAGTTCGAATCTGATCTTCAATACTCCTAACCTCCTCGCGGTCAAAAAATCTTAATGAACTCTGGATATAGAGTTTTCCTGCAACAACCAATAACCTGGCCATATTATTACTCATAGAAACGAGCTTTTCCTCCAACGAATCAAAGGCATGAGCCCCATGAGGAAACAATGTGATCAACTTCAATAAATTCTGCTTACTCTCTTTTGATAGAACCGACTCCATCGCATCTATAGAAGTGAGGCTTATTTTGGCAGCTTTATCCTCTTCAGGAAGAAAGCTCATCCACTTTTTCAACACCTGATCTGCCGTGAACTTTATTTTCTCGGCCATCCCTGAGTCACATGCAATTAAAGCAAATGCATCTCTCGGGATAATATTGTGGGCTTTCCCCCCTCGGATTTCTGCGATTTCAATTTCGTTCTGAACTTTGGAGAGGATTTCACCTAAAAATTTTATGGCATTTCCTCTTTGCTCATGAATATCAAGACCTGAATGTCCTCCAACAAATCCCTCAACCTGGAGTTTATAGAATTCTTTTTTGGAAGCTGCCACCACATGCATTTCTCCCGAAACTTCATAATCAATCCCACCGGCACAGCCGATATAAACACTCCCCCATTCTTCTGTGTCGAGATTCAACATTTTCTTCGCGGTTAAGTACTTATGCTCTAAACCTAGGGCCCCATTAAGTCCTGTCTCTTCATCTACCGTAAAAAGTAGTTCAAGCGGCGGGTGAACCATTGTTTTATCAAAAATAGTCGCCAAAGCAGCAGCACAACCGATCCCATTATCAGCACCAAGAGTTGTCCCCCTCGCTTTTAGCCATTCCCCGTCCACATATGTCTCAATAGGATCAGTTTTAAAATTAATTTCTCTGTCAGGAAGTGCATCCGTTACCATATCGATATGGTTTTGAATTAAAACTGGCTCATCATTTTCTCGACCACCTTTACCAGGGACATAAATGATAATATTTCCGGCTGCATCGACTTGGTGTTTTAGATTATGATCACCAGCAAGCTTAATTAGGTACTCACTTATTTTTTCTTCCGCACGACTAGGTCTTGGAGTTTGAGTAAAATCAAAAAATACGTTCCATAAAGCTTCAGGATTTTGAGGATAATTTGTAGGTTTCATAGGACTCTCCTTTTGTCCCTCTTCTATAACGATTTCAGCTATTTGTCACATTTAAACCTCTTTTAAAGTGGGAACGCTTAAGCTAAGATATTGTTTATGCTTAAATACATCTCACTTGTCTTAATCCTTTCTAGCTGTTCACTTTTTCTATCAAAAAGAGAAAGAGTCATCCAAACCGAAATCCTTCAAAAATTAGCGCAAAAAGGTTCACAATTAGCTCAATGTGCGAAAGAAAATAAGCTTTTTGAAAAATACGATAGTGAACGTGTACGGGTAGTGATGTTTTTATCCATCAATTCTGAGAAACAACTAGAAAAATTTAAACTTGATAAACCAGACTATCCCGAAGAATTTGTGAATTGCGCCTTTCAAGTAGTTGATTTAATTTCATATCCTAAGATTGAAAACCATGAGCTGCTAGAAATAGAACAGCCATTTATTTTTTCCAAAAAGTAATCAGGTCTTTCCCTTCAATTTTATAATTTAATCCGAAGTTTTCAGACATCCAATCGAATGTCTTTTCTCCAAATAGAGAAATATGAGTTGGATCGACAATATAGTGCCAACTTTTTACATCACTTGGTTTAATTCCCGTACTAAAAATCATTACTCCATCGTCTTCTAAGACAGATAAAAGTTTTTCTATCGTCGGGTGAAGACTTACTACGTGTTCAATAACCTCACAGACGGTAATAAATTTGAATTTTTGATCCCAAACTTTTTCATTTTTGTTAAAAAATGGATCATAGCCGACACTATTTTTAAATCCTTCTTCAACTAATAACTCTAACATCATCGGATAAGGCCCTGAGCCGAAGTCTAAGCCGTTTTCATTTGTATTTTGTATTTCGCGTTTAACAATATTGATAAGCCTGTAGAGAAAATTTAAATACCCTTCAGAGCGAATTGAATTATCGTGCAATTCATATCGAACTTGTTCTTCATCCCTTTCAAGAATTTGATCTCTATTCACAAAGGTTAAATCACAAGTCGCGCAGGTATAAAACTCACGCCCATGATTTTCAAAATCTTTCTGAGCATTACTCGAACATAAAGGGCACGACTGATTTTCAATCACAGCTGATGTTTCTCAGTTTTAATCCACCCCGTGATTGCGAGTTTGATAGCTTTCTCAACAGGAATATCTAAAGGAGTGACTTGGTCACGGTCGACTAAAGTCGTAAAACCTCCAAGCATATAACTCATAGGTATATAAACAGCGATTTTTGAATCCGACACAGAACCAAGTGGAAGATCAGAAAATTCTTCGCGGGTTACAAGGCCAATACATTCAACCCCAATCTTATCCAAACGAACAAGAACCACTTTTTTCATTTCTTCCGGCCCATTACCGCCAAAAAGTGACATTAAATCGCGAAGAGGATTATAAATTGCCTTTATAAGTGGAACTCTCTCAAATTGGGCAATAAAAAATCTGATCACACTTCCCGTAATAAAATTACTCACGAGAACCCCGACCCCAATCATCAGAACAAATGTTAAGAGTAAGCCGGAACCGGGTATATAAAGCTCGGGTCCAATTAATTTTTTGAGCATTTGACCAAAAACATTTTCGGCATTTACCAGGATAACCCCTAATAGATAGATGGTTAATGTGATTGGCATAACCACTATCAAGCCTTTCCAAAAGAGTCGGTTTATCATTTTTTCCCCTAACTTATATCACCAAAAAAAAAGGGGACCCAATGGATCCCCTTCTATCATAAGCTAACTACTTATAATTACTTCTTCTTAGCTACTTTTTTTGTCGCTTTCTTAGCTACTTTTTTCTTAGTAGCTTTCTTAGCAGGAGCTTTTTTAGCTGCCTTTTTAGTAGCTTTCTTTGCAACTTTTTTAGTAGCTTTTTTCTTAGCTACTTTTTTAGTAGCTTTTTTCTTTGCTACTTTCTTAGTTGCTTTCTTTGCTGCTTTTTTAGTCGCTTTCTTTGCAACTTTCTTAGTAGCTTTTTTCTTAGCTACTTTCTTAGTTGCTTTCTTCTTTGCAACTTTCTTAGTAGCTTTTTTCTTTGCTACTTTCTTAGTTGCTTTTTTTGCTACTTTTTTCTTCGTAGCTTTCTTTGCTGTTGCTTTTTTAGCCGTTGCTTTTTTAACTGCCATAAATTTCCTCCCAGAAATAAACGCTTCAATTGAAACAATTTTTTCCTATATACCATTTTAGGATAATCAGTTTTTTGGTTTAACGCAAACAAAAAATACTGATTTTGTTTTTATTTCGGAGGGAAATTGAAAATGCTTTAAAGTTTTTTTTAGGCTCTTCCGAGGGAGGCGTCTTAAGTTTTTGCTCTATCGCTTTTATCCATCGATGTTTTCGTTTATTTTTCGCTCAAAAAAAAAGGGAAAACATTTTCGTTTTCCCCTCGTATTTTTTTAAATTTTTCCTATTTTTTATTATGAAATTTCTTCCACCTTATGCTTAGAAAAGGTAAATTTCACCTCGTTATCATCTAAATCAGCCAAAACTTTTCCTCCATTTTCAAGTTTTCCAAAGAGGACTTCATTGGCCAATGCTTTACGAAGCTTATCATCAATCAGCCTTCCTATAGGTCTTGCCCCCATTTTTGGATCATAACCATTTTCGATGAACCAGCTGATTAACTCCTCAGAAACTTCGAGGTAAACATTCTTTTCTTGCAGTTGATTTTCAAGTTCGATAACGAACTTCTCTACAATCGATTTGATGTTTTCACTACCTAAGTGGTTAAAATAGATAATAGAATCAAGCCTATTTCTGAACTCTGGACTGAAGTAGTTTTTAAGAGCTTTATCTCTTTTCGCCGTATTTCCAGCTTTCTTACCACTTAAACCAATACTTCCTGACTCAAGCTCAGTCGCCCCAGCATTTGAAGTCATAATGAGGATGACATTTCTAAAGTCAGTCGTTTTTCCGTTTGAATCCGTTAACTTACCGTGATCCATCACCTGCAGAAGGATGTTGAAAATATCAGGGTGAGCCTTCTCGATCTCATCTAAAAGTAGAACTGAGTACGGATTTTTATTAATTTTTTCCGTTAATATCCCACCTTGATCAAATCCAACATAACCCGGAGGCGCGCCAATTAACTTACTAACCGAATGCTTTTCCATGAATTCAGACATATCGATTCGTTCAAAGTTGATCCCCATAGTAAGGGCCAGTTGTTTAGCTAATTCTGTCTTACCTACCCCAGTTGGACCCGCAAACAGGAAGTTAGCGATAGGTTTTTGTTCATTACCAAGACCTGAACGAGATAAAATAATGGCATTGGATACTTTTTCCACCGCCATATCTTGACCAAAAATAAGAAGTTTCAAGTCTCTTTCTAAATTTCTCAAACGATCTTTTTCAGAAACACTGATACTCTTCTCTGGAATCCTAGCTATTTTTGCCACAATATGTTCAATATCCGACTGTTGAACAGCAACTGCCTCTTCGCTTTCCTTTCCACTATTTTTAATACGGATAAAAGCTCCAACTTCGTCGATAACATCAATTGCTTTATCAGGAAGCTTTCTGTCAGTAATATGCTTATTCGCTAAACGAACAGAACTCTCTATAATCTCATCGGAATAAGTCACATTATGGTGTTCTTCAAACTTGATTCTTAAACCTTTTAGAATTTGCACCGTATCTTCTGGAGTAGGCTCAACAATATCGATTTTTTGGAACCTTCTCGTTAAAGCCTGATCTTTCTCAAAGAATTTTCTAAATTCATCGTAAGTTGTAGACCCCATACATCTAATTAGACCTCGACTTAAGGCCGGCTTTAATAAATTTGAAGCATCCATACTCCCAGCGTTGGTTGAACCAGCTCCAATGATATTATGAATTTCATCAATAAATAGAATACAACCTGTTTCTTCGTTTTTCTTTTCTATTGCCTTAAGAATTCCTTTGAGTCTTTCTTCGAAGTCCCCACGAAATTTAGTACCCGCAAGAAGCGAAGCCATATCAAGGCTGTAAATTTCTAGATCTTTTATAATAGAAGGAACACGTCCTTCAACAATCATTTGAGCTAAACCTTCAGCAATTGCAGTCTTACCAACTCCAGCATCACCGACTAAAATTGGGTTATTCTTACGACGACGACAGAGAACTTGAATGACTCGCTTCAATTCTTCGTCACGTCCGACAGTTGGATCAAGTTTTCCTTCACGTGCAAGTTCATTTAAATTTGACGTAAATTCATCCAGCATATTTGAGCCTGACTGCTCACCAGCTAACGGATCAATTTGCGCCGGAGCAGGGTCAACATTGCTAGAGACTGGCTTATCAACTGAATGAGCAATTTTATTCACGATTTTAAAACGCTCAAGTCCATTTTTTTGAAGAAAATATACGGCATGGCTGTTTTTCGCTGAAAACATTGCGACTAGTAAATGAACCGGCAAAATAGAGTTCTTTCCAGAGCTTTGCACATGAAGTGCTGCTCTTTGAATAACTCTTTGTAACGATAAGCTAATTTCTGGTTGATAGAAGATTCCGCTTTGGTTAGCGATTCGTTTCATTTCTTCATTATCAAATTGCTCTTTAGAAATATCCTCAATATCTTCATCAGTTAAAATACTGTGGTTCGCTGGATCAGCAACAAAAGATTCTAGATCTTCTCCTAATTGAGCTATCTGACCATCGCAGTCTCTTATTAGTCTACGAATACTATCATCTGTTAATAAAGCAAGCAGGACATTCTCGATTGTGAGAAACTCATGCTTGAGTTGGTTGGCTCTTCTAATGGCCTTGTTCAAAAGAATTTCTAGTTGTGAACTAATCATAAAACACCTCTCACACTCCTTAAGATGGTATCAATTTTTCTAATCGCAAGGTTCAATGGAACTTTTTAATGGATGACCCTTGCCTCGAGAGTATCTATTGACTTTAGCAGACTTTGATTCAGCGATTTCAAAAGTATAAATGCCGCATATCCCAACGCCGTCATTATGGATATTTAGCATGATTCCATGCGCCTCATCATAGGTTTTTGCGAAGAATTTCATTAAGACATGAATCACAAATTCCATCGTTGTATAATCATCATTGTGCATAACAACTTTATACATTTTTGGTTGTTCAAGCTTTGTCTTATCCGCTACCGCAATACCTGGATCTTGACCACCCGACTCTCCATCTGAATTCATCACTTTATTATCTTGCATGACATACCCTTTTTTTTCCTTCATCATAAAGCTGCCTATGAATGACAATACTTTAATACTTAATCGCCTAAGAAAAAATCAAAAACGACTGAAGTCCTACATCAAAGACAACAATTTAGAAGCATTTCGTCTCTATGATAAAGATATACCTGAATACCCTTATATCATAGATGTTTATGGTTCGAAATTGGTCATTTTTGAGAAAGGTAAAAAGCTCCAAGACGATGAACGAAGTTTAAAGCTCAATCATCTGGCGGATATTAAGACGGCACTTAATGAACTTTATCCTGAATATGAGGTAGTCGTTAAGGAAAGAGTGCAAAATAAAGGCAAACAACAATACGAAAAACAAGAAAATATCCGACATTTTTTCACCGTTACTGAAGGTCCATTAAAATTTCGAGTAAATACTTATGACTATATAGACTGCGGTCTTTTTTTAGATCACAGACCTCTTAGAAAAAAAATTATGAAAGAGGCTCAGAACAAATCAGTTTTAAACTTATACTGCTACACCGGAGCTATTTCCGTTGCAGCTGCTTTTGCAGGAGCTAAAGTTACAAGTGTGGATATGTCCAAAACTTATTTAAAATGGGCTGAGAAAAACTTCGAACTTAATAAATTTGACCCTAAAGATCACAAATTTCTTCGTGAGGATATTAGCGCTTGGCTACCTGACTTTCATGAAACTTTTGACCTGATCGTACTCGACCCACCAAGTTTCTCCAATTCTAAAAAAATGGAAGATATTTTTGATATTCAGAGAGATCACGTTGAAATATTAAAATCACTTGCCAAAAATCTCAATGATGCTGGAAAACTCTATTTTTCAAACAATCTTAGAAACTTCAAATTAGATTCTGAAGTTGAATCTCTATATAAAGTGCGTGAGATAACAAAAGATAGCATCCCACCTGATTTTAGGGATGCTAAAATCCATCATTGTTTTGAATTGACTAAGCTTTCCCTTTAAGCATGCCATGCCAATACAATTTAGGGAGCCCGTAAACTTTTAGCATATACATACTAAAACGCTCTTGTGCTTGATTAAAAGGAAAAGACTCCGCTGGGTTTCCATCGTAATCGAACTCAGCCAAGATAGCCGTTCCATAACCGGTTACCAGTGGACAAGAAGCATACCCATCATATTTGGCTTCTAATGGATCTCCATCTATTAACGAAACTAAGTTTTTAACCGTCACAGGAGCTTGTTTTCTAATCGCAGCACCAGTTCTTGAAGTAGGCAGCGAGCTACAATCACCTAGACTAAAAACGTTTTTAAATTTCGAATGTTGAGTCGTGTATTTATCTACATCAACCCAACCCGCTTCACTAGCTAAACCACTTTTACTGATAAAATCAGGTGCACTCATTGGTGGAACTGCGTGAATCATGGTGTATGCTTTTTCAACCATTTTTCCATTATGCTCAAACGTGGCCACTTTTCTTTCTGGATCAATTTCTCTTAAAATATGTTCGTAACTTGGAGTCAGTCCCTTTCTCTCTAAAACTTTCTCTAAGGCTGCCTTATATTTCGGAACACCAAATATTCCCGGTCCAGCAAGGTGGAAATCGATATTAATATCTTCTCTTATGCCTTTTTTCCTTAAATAGTCTTCCGCCATATAAACGATCTTTTGAGGAGCACCTGCACATTTAATCGGCATAGGAGGTTGAGTAAAAAGGGCATTATCTCCAGGGCGTAGCGCTTGAATGAATTCCCATGTTTTATCAACATGCTCATAACTATAATTAGAACAAACTCCATCTTTACCTAAGCTTTCTGGTAGCCCTTTAATTGCGCTCCAATTGATTTGTATTCCAGCAGCAACAATCAAATAGTCATAACCGACAGTGGAATCATCAGCCAACTGAACTTTATTGGCTTCTGGATCAAACCCCTTAACAGCTTTTTTAATCCAATGCACTTGAGAGGGAAAGACATCAGCCTGATTTCTCTCACTTTCCTCTTTCTTAAATACTCCCGCACCGACCAGGGTCCAAAGTGGTTGGTAATAATGCTTTTCACTCGGATCAATTATGGCCACATCCCAATTGCGATCAGGAAAGTCGTTAAATAATCTAGCGGCGACGGAGACACCTGCTGTACCCCCACCAACAATCAGTACTTGATACTTTTCTTTATTGGTCATTTGATGCTCCTTATTTTTTTATTTTTATCTTTCTTCCAAAATGAGTGGCCAAGCTAATCGCAAAGCCCAATGATCTTTGGATGTCTTGGTCAAATAGTGATCCAAGCAGTGCTAACGGACCAATCTTTTTTCTTCTCCCAGCAATAGCAGCATGAGAATTACTCACAGCGAGAGATTGTCCTAGAGCCCCCACGACTTCAATCGCTTTATCATCTAGGATTCCAGACTCTAAAAGCTTTGGAAGAGCACCTGACTCTACTAAGTGAATTAATTGCTGATTAAACTTCGTTAGGTTTTCGCCCAAGTTTTCAATATTGAGTCCGCCGGTAATTGCCTTCCCCATCATCTCATCCACACTATCAGTCATAATGGACAAAACATTTTGTAACTCTTTTAGCTGAACCGAAGCTTCTGCAACTTGCTTCACACTTCCCGCCAAAGTTTCAATTGCTTCTAGCGTCTCTTTTTCGGAGAGAATTTTTAGTAGCCTTCCAACGGATTCGAGTTTTTGAAGATTTTCTCGTCCATCTTCAGAAGCGGGATTGAATGCGCCGTCAATTGTATCTGTTAATATACTAAACTCCGGTGGTAGCGGCATCGACTCTAGTGAGCGTGGTTCATTCTGTTGCGCCTCAAGCCTTGCGAGCCTCGCATCGATACTCTTCAGCAGTTCAAGAGTCTCCTGATCGGACATGGACCTCTCCTTAAAAATTGTTTAATTGATTTATTGTAATCGAATATAGTCTTGCGGAATTATGATCTAAATCAAACTTATCTAAACTAAAGTCTAATTTAGTAATAAAAAACCCTTTGCGTGGGGAAGCGCAAAGGGTTATTTGTTTAAAACAGCCATTTGTGAGGGGGAACTACTCCTGGCTTGCTCGTTTCGGTCTAATTATTTGTGATTCAGAATATTGTGACAATTTCTCTTCTTTCACGTCAACAACTGGTTGTGCATCCTCTTTTTCTGAATCACGATCCTGATCTGCCACAATTTTATCTAAAAAAGCATCACATTTAACTACGACTTTTGACTTGTGTAGTTTCTTTTCTGCCTTCTCTATATCTTCAAGCTCAACATCTCCGTCAAAAATTCCAAAAATACCATCTCCACCTAAGTCATCGTAGTTAAACCAAACTTTATACTCTACTTTAAAGCTTGCTTTCCCACTTTTATTAAATGGAAATTTTTCTATTTTTTTCATACCACCGGAAAGTCCCATGACATTTACAGAAACTTGATCTCCACCTGCTTCATTAGGTCCGCCGTAGCCAATTTTTATGATGTTTACACCTTTAATCTGTTGTCTGGCGTAAGGGATTCCTTCTTCTTCAAATTCTTTAATCGATTGACCATCATTTCTGAATATGGCCACTTGATAATGCCTATACTTATTAGCATCATCCGCATGGGGAATGACTCTATCAAATCTTGCCATCATATCTATGGCAGACATGGGAGTAAGACTAAATGATCTTGAGAAATAACTTTTCTCAAGTGAATCGATTGTGCTCAGGTTATGCCTCACATCGTTTCCTGATAACTCCATAGAACAGGTTACATCCACAGAATTGGTTCCAGCATAAACTGGAGCAATCGAGCCTAAAATTGCGATCATTCCAAATACACGTTTCATAAAATCTCCCTCATTTCTTTACCCCTTTTAAGGTGCAAGGCTGATACCAATTTTTTTGATGAAATTTCGGGAAGTTGGATAGAGAATTCTGTTTAGATTTTGATCAAGAATTTTGGAGTGTTTAAATTTTAGACAGAAAAAGGGGGAATTCTCCCCCCCATATTACTAGTTAATTCTCGAAAAATATTGATCCATATCGATGGCAACAATACATGAATACTGAGAGATATCAGCAGATAGATTTAATGTTTGAGCTTCAATAACTGGCTCACCATTTTCATCTTTTTCTTGCGTTTCGACTAAAAGTTCCTGTGCTCCACCAATACTAGCTGTTTCTTTGTAGCATTCTACATCTTTTCCATTATTAGCGTGTTCAAGAGATCCCATAAGAGCTATTTTACTTGAAAAAACTCTTTGTTCAGTATTATTAACATCTCTAGTTAAATCTTCATAAGTAGCCTTTAAGTGATTTCCTCTAAAGTAAGCTCTAAGCTCTCCATTAGCTATCACGAGGCTAGTGATTCCCTTGTAATGTTTAGAACCAGCAGATAAACCAATTCCTAGATCTCCATATTTATCAACCATCGCCATCGCTTCAGGATTATTTTCTGCAGCTGAAAAATTATTCTCTTCGATAATTGTTTTTACATCTTCATTGCTAAACGCCTTCACGCCTCTTGCCGAGCTAAGTAAAATTTGCTTTAAATATTCATTTTTGACAGAAACAAAACAACGAGTTGTTTTATCGATTTTTAAATTATCAAGATCAGCTTTCGCAACTTGATCACACTGAAGAGCATCATCGTCCCAAGATTTACCTTCAGAACTGGCGATATTTATTTGCATCATTGCAGGAACATCATTGTTTGCTTTAATAAATGCGACTTGCTCTTCAGTTAGATCTTCTTGTTTTAAGTCTTTTTCAAAACCATATATTGAATATTGAGCATTAACTCCATTAAGATATCCTTTGCTATTTCTCGCTCTTTCAATCATATTTTCAAGATAGGGATTATTCTTAGCGCTGATATATATCATCTGCATATTATTTAGCTGTTCATACATATCTTCGATGCTCTCATATCCTTGGGGCTGAGATTGTCTTTCACCATTTCCGTCAGTTTCATGAGCGATTTCGATATCCATAATTTCTTTTGAAAGATCAAACTTCAAAAGCTCGCCATTAGATTTGTAATCATAGTTAACATCGACAACAGTTGCATGGGCAAAACTTGTCATCATTAAAGCTACTGGTAGTAATTTTTTCATAAAATCCTTCCTATCAATCAAACTTTTTTAGAATACAGCCTGGAAAATTATCTGGTGATTTCCCTTCAGGATTCCCACCAAACTCATACTCACTTGAAAGATCAGTATTGTTTACAAAAACTGGTGCATTGTACGCGTCTTTAAGAGTTGGAAGCACTTCGTTTTTAAAGATATAGAACTTATCCCAATCTGTGCAGTATACAGCAGATGCAGTCTTAACTGATCTATTGTATGAGCTATCAGGGTTCATTAAGTTGTAAAGTCTATTCCACGGAGAATTAGCTTCCTCTTCTGATAAATCTGTCCAACCACGACGATTCCCTTCACCAATATCTTCCCAAAAACTAATCTTGTCAGTGTAGCCAGTTAACCTGATAAAGATTTGCTGCCCAAATACAGACTCTCCACCTTGACGAGTGACATAAACAATATCGTCACAACCTTTGGCATCAAGAACAAGAGTCGGATGAAGATCAGACCAGCCTCCGGCTGAATAAATCCCTTCTCTAAACGGAATAACTCCTCGGCTCGGATTTTGTTCATTAAACCACTCCACCGCTGTCAATGAAGGCATAGGAATGATGTACAAAAATCTATTCTTATAAAAATATCTTTTGTTAATTACACTGCTACTATTTACCCTAGGCCCATGAGGGATACGTTGTAGGTTTGATAAACCTGGTTCCGCAGGTGAAGTTGCCAGAACTTCAAACCAAATACCATCTTCTAGTGCAGTGAACTTCTGACTTTTTAAATCATCTGGATGCTTTTGAGCAAGACCTGCTTCAATATCTGCGAGACCTTCAGTTCTTCCCCAATAACCATAAGAAAGTTCAGTGTCAAAATCTAGGGTAAAATCACCAAATCCTTTACCTGATTTAGCCTCATATTCAGCAAGTTTTTGGCTGTATCTCACAGCTGCATCACCTTTAACAATTGAAGTTGTTGGATAGGCATTAAGACCCGACCCTACTTTTTCAAAAATCATTCTGTTAGGAAAACTTCTTTCTAAAAGAACATCTTTGTAATAGGTATTTTTATTCCCAAATCTTTTCGCCTTACGCTTTCCAGGAATTGGTCCATAGTATGAATCAAGTGCAGCCGTTAATAGTTGATTACACTCGGGAGCGGTTTTAACAATATCTTCCCAATTTTTTCCATTTGAAACTTCTTGGCAACTGCTCAGAAAGGTATCGAGCTTTTCATTCGCATTATCATGCCCATATCCAGCATAAAAGTCTGCAAATCGACCAAATAAAATACCAAGATATTTAAAATCAACTAATCCTTTACGATAGAAAATATTTAAATCTGATTTAGCGTCAAATTCTCCGAATACTTTAACGGCTTCACCAATTTGCTCCTTATAGAAACTAAAATTACGACGAAGTCCTGCTGCGATCTCCGGATTCAAAAGTGGTCCGTACTCCCCCAGAACATCAAAAAACGTAGGAAGGTCTCTTGCGATGCTTACAGCTTTTCTTAAAGTTGAAATAAATCCACCTTCAGTTAAACCTGTGATATTACCCACCATTTTCATCAAACGTGGCGCTTTTGCATCTTCGTTGATTAGATATAAAATATGCGGGACAAATGATTTCAGCATTAAGGCTTGCTTATTTCTTTTTACTTCTTCAGAGTCTTTATTTACGATCTCATTTCTTGAGACACCGTCTAATAGAAATAAAGTTATTGCCGCTGAACTACCTCCGGCCACTGATTCAGGTAAACCTTTATTCTCAATGATACGGGCCATACTTCCCCAGTGAGCTGGAGCTAGTTCTCCGTTTCCACGAATACCTGCACAGTAATTTCCGGCCATACTTAAATTAATTTGACCAAAAATTGTTAAACCTAATAGTAATTTATGCTGCATCTTCATTAATAGTCTCCTATTTAAGCGGCTCTTAAATTTTTAATGATATCCATTTGGAAAAGCTCTAGTAGTTCATTGAAGGTACACTCAAGCTTAATTTGATATCTTTTTGATTCACGTTCCCAACGCACTCTTTCAATACGTGACAGTGAGTCTAGTACTCTAAGTCCATTTAAATAAAAGCTTTTCTCTGTCGTGAGTTCAGTTTTCTTTCTCACTAGTTCTTGCTTTAAAAAGACATACAAATCGTCGAACTTCAATTGGTCCATTTTCTTACTTCTCCTTGGGTGTTTTCTTTATCATTCTAGATTTCAAGAAAAATAGATAGGAGACGTGTAATCTTTAACACTAGTGTCTAATTTTTAGGCAGGTATATGCAGAAGTATTTTTAAGTAGTTACCAATCCAGCAAGATCTTCTCTGCTTGCTCTATTTGCTGTCTAGAAAAGCCATTAGAGTTTTTAAAGCGAACTAAGTACTCTTTAGCAAGATCCGAGTGATGCGACTCTAGCGCCTTAAAAAATGATGAGATTATATAGTCATCTTGAGATGTATAATCTGAAAATTTATTGGACTGAAGTAAACTCTCACCGAGGGCAACTGTTACAGCCTCCGCTTTATACTCACTAAAGACCTGAGCAGATCGGCGTCTAACCTTATTGAACGAATGAACAAGATACTTCGTAAGATGGCCAAGATCCGATGATGGATGATTGATGACAATATTATGGAGAAGTTCTTTAAAAAGCATGGCTCCGTCTGTCTTTTCATAAAAACCGATCTGGTTATTTGAGAAACCAGCAAGATTAATTTTTTGAGCATTGGCCAGTTTCATAAGTGGGGTAAGGATAAATCTTGCATTTTCTTTAGCGCTAAAAGCATTCTCTATGACTCTAATAAGCCTATTCTTTTCAGAGTCGCTTAATTCTAAGGTCGACATAGCACTTATTAGGTCTCTTTTTTCGGCCATTTCTTTGGTATTTTCAATCGCAGACAGTAAATCTATCGCACCTACATTAAACTTCTTCACTCCATATAAAAGAAGTGCGTGTGCCGACGGCAGTCCCCTTAAAGAAGAAAACACCCATAAGTTTCTCCACTCTGACTCATTAATCTCTAATTCTTCAAGCACTCTTTTTGCATACCTATAGCTGGTAGACTTTTGCATAAGCAGCGAACTCGCGCTGATCGTTTGATACTTAACCTTAACTATTCCAGGAATGACTTGGTCTGGATCAAAGTAGATGAGATTAGAATGAGGTAACACGAACGATAGCTCACTTTCTTTCTTGTCACTAGAAATTGAAATTTTGCGACCACCTTGAACTACCGGTATATCCAAATGAAAAAGACCTATGTCTTCAAATGAGGTTTGAGTTATTTTAAAGCGTCCATTCGAGACTTCCTCAATTAGTAACTCAGGTCGCCCCTTTCGGTAGATAAATTCTTTAAAAAAATTAGTTAGATCACGACCAGACTCGGCTTCCAAATGTTTCTTCAAGTCACTTGTTTTGGTCACGTTATGCCTTAGATTTGGATTGTTAATATACTGACCTAAAGCTTGGAAAAAGGTTTTCTCTCCCAGAGTTTCTTTCAAATAATTAAGGACGATACTTCCTTTATAATAAGTAACAATACCGTACTCACTGAAGATCTTTTGCTCAGGTGTTGTTTCAAAATTAATTATTGGGCCAAGTGTTCCGTTTATTTCCTCTGAATTCAGGTAAATTTCTCTTTGATCTTGAAGTTCATCTAAATAAGCTTCTTTTCCATCAGCTGCTTCAATATAAGAAAGCTCCATGAAAGTTGCGAAGCTCTCATTAAGCCAAACATCATCCCAGTTTTCACAAGTTACAGTATCCCCAAACCAGTGATGAGCTAACTCATGTAGTGAGGTCACTCGACCATAATGACTAAAAACGGCTTCACTCGAGAGTGTGGTTGTTGTCGTATGCTCCATTCCTCCGCCATCCATCGTGCGGACAGCGGTAATATTATATTTCTCGAAAGGATAAGGCGTGAGCTTTGATTCCAAGAAACTCATCATTTGGTCTGTTTCATAAAAGAACGCTAGGTCCTCAGTGAAAGCAAACTCATCCACCCAATAGCTCATATTAATTGCCCCAAAAGGGTATGAAACTTTGTGAAATTCACCAATGGCAAGACTTACCAAATAAGATGGAATTGGCTCTTTTAAGCTGTATGAAAAGTGATTTTTGAAAGGTGCTTTAACATCGTTGGCCTCAACAGCACTACCATTACTCATAATAGAGAAGCCCTCGTCAATATAAGCGCTAATCTCTAACTGAAACTTATCACTTGGGCGGTCGTTAGTTACAAACCACTCACGGGCCTTAGATGGTTGAACAAAACTGCTTGCTTGCCAAATTTTTCCCTGCGACTTCATAACAGTAAAAGCTGAGTTAGAATTCAAATCAAAGGTATATTCAATTTCAAGCTTAGAAACCTGATTTGATTCAAATGGCCCAATGATGGTAAGCACTGATCCACTGTGGTTGTAGTTTGCAGGAACAGAATTTAATATTAATTTCGTAAGACTTATATCCATACCCGCATCTAAATTCACATGAAGAGATGCACTTATCGTTTCAAATTCAATAACTTGCTTAACACTGACTAGTCCTGAAGACATCTGTAGGTCTAGGTCGAGTTCTTGTTTGAGTATATCTATATTCGATGATGCTTTCGAAGCTGCGGTTTTTAATACCTTGGATTTGAAATACTGTGGCCTGATCGCAAAGGCGTTTAGAATTACCAGATTCGATACAAGAATTAGCTTTAATAATCTAGACATATTTGAACTCCTGAAGTCTTCTAGCATGGAGAACGGAAAATGCAAAAAAAAAAGGGCCCTCCGAAGAGGACCCTAATTTTAGTTTATTGCAAAGATTCACCGGCTTCTGTTTAGCCGATTCACCAAATCCTGTTCGCCTTGCATCCGCTTCGGCTCCGGTGCTACTAGCACCCGGATTTGGCGGCAGATTTACATCACGTAAATCTACTCTTTAACGTTGAAACCTTTCAGTTTCTCAGCTAGTGCAGAAGTTGTAGCTGTCTCATCTTGCTTGTAGTCTGCAATATCTGCATTCTCAGCATTTTTCTTAGAAAGAGCGATTTTCTTCTCATTCTTATCGATAGACATAACTCTTGCTTTAACTCTATCACCAACTTTAACAACGTCTTCTGGTTTCTCAACTCTCTCTTCAGAAAGTTCAGAAATATGGATTAAACCTTCGATTCCTGTTTCAAGTTCAACGAAAGCTCCAAAGTCAGTTACTCTAACTACTTCACCTTCTACAACTGAACCAACTGGAAGTCTCTCATCGATTTTCTTCCAAGGATCTTCCTCAAGTTGCTTAATCCCGAGACAGAATTTAGAGTTGTCAGCGTCAACGATTAGAACAGCAGCTTTAACTTTATCTCCAACTTTAAATTCATTGTTTGGATTGATGTTTTTCTTAGTCCAAGAAACGTCAGAAACGTGAATTAGAGCATCAACGTCTTCCCCAAGGTCAACGAAAACACCAAAATCAACGATTGCTTTGATTGTTCCTTCAACTTCTTTTCCAACTGGATACTTGCTAGCAAGCGCATTCCAAGGATTGTCTTGAAGTTGCTTAACACCAAGAGAAATTCTCTTGTTTTCAACATCTACTTCAAGAACTTGTGCTTCAAGGTTATCACCTACATTGAAACCTTTGATAGGTCCTTTAGGGTTAGTCCATGAAACTTCAGATACGTGAACAAGTCCTTCGATTCCATCTTTAAGCTCTACGAAAATTCCGTAGTCTTTAACAGAAACGATTTCACCTTCAACTTTTGTTCCTGGGATATAAACATCTTTTGCAGATTCCCAAGGGTTTGGTTGAACTTGTTTAAGACCTAGAGAAACTCTTTCTTTAGAAGAGTCATACTTAAGGATTTTAACGTTAATTTCATCACCTACGCCAAGTAAGTTAGATGGATGCTTAACTCTTCCCCAAGACATATCTGTGATGTGAAGTAGACCATCAACACCACCAAGGTCGATAAATGCACCGTAATCAGTGATGTTTTTAACGATACCTTTAACAATCATTCCTTCTTGGATTTGACCAAGAGTTTCGTCTCTTAGTTTTCCTCTCTCTTCAGCTAGGATAGCTCTACGAGATAGAACGATGTTTCCACGTTTTTTGTTAAACTTGATAACTTTGAATTCCATTGTTTTACCAATGAACTTATCAAGGTTTTTAGTAGGTCTGATGTCAATTTGAGATCCTGGTAAGAAAGCCTTAACACCGATGTCAACTGATAGACCACCTTTAACTTTAGAGATAACAGTACCTTGTACTGGATCACCTTTTTCACATGCTTCAGAAATTTTATCCCAAGCAGAAAGGATCTCAGCTTTGTCCTTAGAAAGAACAAGGTTCCCTAAGTGAGACTCAAGTTTTTCAAGATAAACTTCGATTGTGTCTCCCTTAGCAATTTTTAAGCTTCCGTCATAGTTACGAAATTCTTTTGCAAGAACTAAACCTTCTTGCTTGTAACCGATATCAACAGTTACATAGTCATCAGTGATATTGATAACTTTACCTTTGTAAACCTCGCCCTCAGTAAAACTTTTTGAGCTTGATTCTTTAAGAAGGGTTTCAAATGCAGTTTCTTTTTTTGCATCCTCCGCTCCATCTTGTTCAAATTCGATTCCCTTTGCCCATGCAGGGATTTCCATTGTTGTTGACATAATAATTGTCCACCTTTTAATTTACGATAAATCCGCAACTGCAGATATGAGGAGTTTTTATAGTCTTTTCAAAGATTTATGTCAACCGCCAGAAGCCTTCTTTTGAGGCTCTCTATGCCTTTTCGCATAGGCATTTTCATAGCAAAATTGAAAGGTATCTGCGTAGGTCTCAAGACCGTGAGTTTCAAGAATTTTCTCTGAGTAATCTTTAAGCGCATTGCAGTAAATCGGGTAATTATCCAAGACCTTTGTCAGCTTGGTTCTCGCTTCTCGAATATCATTTTCAAAATAGGACTCACCAATCCAGCGATATTTATACAGCAAGCTCTGACGCATTGCTGTGCGTGGAAAAAGAACCGGCTTCCCATTAATTAGAGAAATTATCTCAAAATCATTGAGCGGCTCGTCAAAAGCTAGGCCGACAAAAACATCTATTTTCTTGAGCTCTTCCATTTTGGTCTCTAGTTGATAAAGAAAAATATCCCCTTCATAGAACTCGTAATCTAGTTCCTTTAGAACTTTCTTGGCACGATCTTTTTGATAAATCCTAGGTCCAAGAAATAGGCTTAAAGTTAAATCGAGATATTTTTCAGAGTTATGATTTTTCAATACTCGAAAAACCTTAACCATATAGCGAAGCCTACCTAGCTCGGCCATATTATTAATAACGCAGCCAATTTTTTCGGGTTTTTCAGAATTCTCCTCTCTTTGGGTAAACTCAATTCCTCCCCCAAGGTTTTTTATCTTATAGGATTGAATACTAAACGTTTCACCAACAAAATCCTGAATCTCATCAGAGAGGGTAAAAATATAATCTACTCGTTTTAAAAGCCATTTCGCTACCATATTGTGATAGATCGAGTTAACGTTTTGATTAAGAGTAAAAAACAGAGGTATCTTCAATTTTCTTTTCAAAATTAATGCTGACATCCAAGTAGAAATCAGTGAATAACAATGAACAATATCATAGGCATTTTCGTTAATATGTTTGTTTAACTCAAAAAAGAATCGAATATCAAAGGGAAGATTAAATCGGTAGTTATTGATATAGATTTTTTTTATGTCCTCTTTTTCTGACTCTCTATCAAGCTGGGAATTTTTGAGGCAAAACAGAACAGGGTTACACCCTATATCTCTTAAAAATATACAATCAAACAGAATACGCCTCTCAATGGTAGACCATTTTCTCGAGGTGCACACTAAAAGCACACTGAAATCTTGAAGGATTATCTTTTCTCTAGGCATCAGGGCTCATAGCTTTCGATCTCACCTTTTATAGATCCTATTTTAATTTCTGCTTCAAACTTTAAGAATATTTTTTTTGAGTCTGCCGAGTACCAAAACTTCATCTGGCCACCCTTTATAGTTTTACCCTTAGCCTTCGTTTCAATTTCCAACAGATAAGCTTCATACTCTCCAATCTCAGTAGAAATAGTGTCTTTTTTACCAGTTTTAACAGTGAACTCCTCAACATCTCCTTGATTGGAAACAGGTATTCTGTAAGTTGCCTCTTTTTCCATCGGAAGCCCTCGAATAAAATAGACTATAGACAAAGGATCTTGAAAGTAGCGAGGCACGGGTTTCATCTTCTTCTTCTTTTTAGTCTTCTTCTTTGTCTCTCTTTTATATAAAGAAATTGTTTTGAAACTTTCTAAATCAAAAAGTTGAAGGTCATCGATATTTTGTCCACTCTCTCGTTGAATCAATGAGAATTTCCGAGGGAGAAAATCTGACTGCCTAACAAGTGAGTCACAGTAGTCATCCACTTCATAGAGATAGGAATAATAACTTGAAGTCTTAACCCTCGCGTGCAAGTGAAACACGGGCTCTTTACCTATCATGCTAGGACTCTTCGTGCTGATAGTGATTTTACCAGTATTGATCCCCATATACGTGATATTTAGCACTGTCTTCTCACCAGTGTACAAAGTCGGTTTAAAGTCCCCCCAATATTTTGCGGAGTCTTTATCGAAATCTTTTAACCTCTGCGGAAATTCGTCTGGATAATTTATTTCCTGAGGTGACTTAACTATAACCTTTGTTTTAGATTCTACTTTTTGGTTTTCTTTAACCTCTGGTTGTTTTACTAATTTACGAGGGACAGGCTTTGGTCGCTCGACAGTCCTAACAGGTTCTTGAGTTTTTATATTGGTCGTTTCTGTTTCTTTTTTTTCATCAACTGAAGGAACTGGTTGTTTGACCTCTGGTTCTGGTGCTGGATTCGCAGGCTCTACCTCTTTGACTTCAAACTTTTTTTGAAGATTCTGATCTACTTCAAAATCTTTCATTAATGTTTTATTTCTTTTTTCGGAGTTGTTATCCCCAGTAAAGAATTCTCTCCATGAGAATGAAGAACAAGAACTAAGAATAACTACAGATACCAGATAAATTAATTTCACTAGTTCATTTTAAAGGTTTTCTAGGCATAATCAAGATTGAGAATTGACTTAATCCGACTAAGAAGCTCGGCTTCACCACTCAAGAACTTGACTTCAATCTGAACTGAAAGAATTCGAGCATCTTTGGTGACTTTTTTGATTTTAACCATGTCCTTCTCACTAGAAACGATAAGGGCATTTTCCTTCACACTCTCTAATAGAATATCGTTAATATCCTGATGAGAGAAAAAGTGGTGATCCGGATAGACCATTTTTTTTACAATGGTGGCCCCATGAGACTCAAGTAGATGATAAAAAGACTCAGGTGAAGCAATCGCGGTGACAGCAACAACATTCCTTCCATCAAGCTCGCTCATTTCTTTTACTTTTTTATCAAAACAATTAAAAAGTCCTGTTGGCGCATATCCAAATTTTCCAATCGGTAAATCTTTTTGATGATAATTTGATAACAAACTTAGCAGAGATTCTAGTTTTTCTTCGCTAGCTTGGTCCGCTCGGCTAATCAGAATTGCATCTGCATCCTTGAGGGCCGTTAGCCCTTCACGCAAATACCCCATTGGTGCAACCTTGTATGATTCAAGTGGTAAGAGCGCATCAAACAATACGATATTAAATGATCTATACAATTTTAGGTGTTGAAACCCATCGTCTAATAAAACGGCGTCTGGCTGATAGTGAGGGAAATAGCGCTTCAAATTTTGAGACCGTTTCTTTCCTATAACAACTGCACCTTTAGTCATATTCTTTGCGATTAAAAGTGGTTCATCGCCATACTCCAAAGGGTTTGTTAAAAAACGCTGACCGCCTCGAATGACTCCAGAACTATGTTCCATCTTACCTTTGTATCCTCGAGTGAGAACAAACAAACTCACACCATAGCTTTCCAGTTTTTTAGTTAGCCAGATGATCATAGGAGTTTTCCCAGTTCCCCCAAAAGTCACATTACCGATAGAAATAATAGGAACTTTATAATAGTCCTTTTTTACAATTCCATATTCATAGAACATTCTACGAACTCGGTATGCCGATTCCCAAACCTGGGAAAGAGGATAGAGAAATGTTTGTTTAAGAAAATTACTTTTCATTCGATTATTTTATCACTGCTTTTAGAGTTTAGGAATTCTTGTTTAAAACCTGTGCCATATACTCAGGCACAGAGAAGTCATCACCAGTCAAATAGTCTTTGGTTTTCATCAATTCTTTTGCCACATAGTTATATTCTTCTTCATTTTGCATCCATCTTTTAAAATGCTTAAAGATGCCATACCTGTCCGCTTGATATTGAATCAACTCCGGAAATACCATTTTTTCGTGCACAATATTCGTCAAACTTGCCGGTCCATCATAAGGAACAAGTAAACTCAGCACAAATTCAGTAAAAAGAGAAACTTGATAGAGCACAATTGTTGGAACTCCAAAAAGCCCGGTGGCCAGAGTCACCGTTCCACTAGCAGCAATACAAACATCTGCCCATTCAAGTGCTGTGGGAAGTTCATCTGACTTCCATTCATTTGAAAACGGTAAATTCACATCGTAATGTTCAGTTCTTACGGACTCAGACTTAACAATACCTAATTCAATTTCAAAATCAGCTTCTTGAATAAGCTCTACCCCTTTGGCAAAGATAGGCAGAAGTTTTGACACCTCTACGTTTCGACTACCAGGGAGCAATAGCAGGCGAATTGGTCTATTCTTTATATCTGCGAAGTTTTTTTGTTTAACTGAATTTAATCTCTCACCATATTCAATCATCAGAGGATGGATTACCCCTTTGACTTGCTTAACTCCACGATCAAAAAACCATTTTTTCTCAAAAGGAATAATCGTAAAAAGAGTATGTACGTTTTTCTTTAAAGCCTTAGCTCTCCACGGTTTCCACACCCAAGCTTGAGGAGCCACATAATAAAGAACTTCAATCCCACGGGCCTTAAGCTTTTTTGCAAGCTTCATATTGAAGCCCTGAAAATCAATAAGTATGGCCGTTTTTGTATTCCTCTTATCAACTTCTTCAAGAAGATGATCGAGTGCCTTATAATAAAATGGGATTTTACTAAGAACCTCAGATATTCCTATTCCGGAAAAATCTTTCAAATGGTAGATGAGCTGCATACCAAGCATTTCAAGTCTTTCTCCCCCAACTCCATAGAATTCTGTTTGAGGAGAAAGTTTCATCAGCTCAGGAAGAAAAGTCATGGCATGATCTTCACCTGACTTTTCTCCTGCAATAACAAGGCAACTAGATTTCAATCTGCTCTGCCTTCTCTAAACTCTCAAGAACTTTGGTAACAAAATAAACGGCAGCTACTCCATCATCGTAGTTAACCATTACATCTTTATCTTCTAATATTGCTTGATAAAAACTTTCTTGCTCAATAAAAAGATGATCTCTTTTTTCATAAGACTCAGTTTTAACAAAACTTCCATCTTCAAATTGAGAATTCGTTCCAACGGCAATTTCATTAGTAAAAAGATCAACATGAATACAGCCATCTGCCGACATAACTTCAAGCTCCCTAACCTCTTTAACATGGTTTCTACCAGAAGTGATTATTGCTTGGTCGCCATCCGCAAAATAGAAATGGCTTGTCACATGATCCCACTTATCAGTTCTCACTTTATGACCTATTGAGCTTACTGAAGTAGGTTTTTTGCCTAATAAAAAAAGCATCAAGTCAATATCATGAATCATTAAGTCCTGAACAACATCTACATCAGTCGCCCTTCCCTTAAAAGGAGCATAACGATTAATCTTAAATGTTCTCTTACCTTTGATCGCCGCTATTTGAGGTTTCACAGTCTCCCACGCCTTATGACATCTTTCACTGTGACCTACCTGAAGTTTCTTTCCGGAGACAAGTTCCTTCAATGAGCTTGCTTGTTCAAAAGTAGAACAAAGTGGCTTTTCACAAAACACATGTTTTCCTGCCTCCAAGCTTTGCTTTACAAGTTCGAAGTGAGTCGACGTTGGAGTTACAATAACGACAGCATCAATTTGCTCCATCACCTCTTCAACTTTTGAAACAACTTGAACACCAGGATAAAGTGCTTTTACTTCTTCTTGGTTATAAGGTTCAACAATGGCCACAAGTTCAGATGATTCAAGCGCTTGAGCTTTTTGAGTGTGCCATTTGCCTAAATGACCATGTCCAATGACTGCAACTTTTACTTTTGACATAGGTTTACTCCTAAGTTTTTAATTAAGACATAAATGTCGGAAGGCCAATTTCACTGGCCAAAATAAATTCAGAGATATCAGCAATAATTTTATTACCCTGATACTCTTCCATATTTTCTGGATGGTTAATAAATGCTCTTGGCGAGAGCGCAGAAGCCTCCATCATTCGATAAAAATCTACGACCTCAGAGATTTCCGTTTTTTCGAAACCTCTTCGTTTCATACCGATGATATTTACGCCTTTAAGCTTAATCCTATTTCCAAAAGCTGTGCAGTAATGTGGGATATCTTTATCAATGGCACTAGCAGCTCCGATGAATACCCCATTTCCAATATTACAAAAAGGAGTGACTCCACAAGCACCACCCATTTGTACAAAATCACCAATTTTCACATGACCAGCACACATTGTTCCATTGGCAAGAGTAACATTATTTCCAATTTTACAATCGTGAGCAAAATGAACACCGGTCATAAAATAGCCGTTATTTCCTACCACCGTTTTTAAATCATCTTTAATTGTCGCTCTATGAACAGTACAGTTTTCTCTGAAAAGGTTCCCGTCTCCAATAATCGTTTCAGTTGGCTGACCTTTATAACTTCTATCTTGAGGTGGAACTCCAAGAGAGCAAAATTGATGAATCTCATTATCATTTCCTATAGTCGTATGACCTTCTATAAGAACATGAGATTTGATATTACAATTATTTCCAATTTTAACATTCGGTCCAATAATACTATACGGCCCAACTGTACAGTTCTCACCGATAACTGCACCCTCTTCTATAATCGCCGTAGGATGAATTCTTGTTGTCATATATTTCCTTTTACTTTGTCACAACCTCAAGCTTTGCAAGAAATGCTGCTTCAGATACTTTTTCACCATTACAATTGATAAAGCACTCATAGCTTGCAATATTACCGCGACATTTAGACATCTGTGCGTGAATTTCTAATTTCATGCCTGGGAGAATTGGCTTTCTAAACTTTGATTTTTCAACACTAATAAGAAGCGTCTCTACTTTTACTTTTTCTTTATTTAAAGATTTCAAAGCAAGCGAAGTGAATGCTGAACATTGCGCCATCATTTCAATCTGAACGACACCCGGAAGAATTGGATTACCTGGAAAATGTCCTGCTAAAATTTCAAGATCACTTCGAACCTCAAATTCGCTGATTACTTTTGTACCCACTAACTTTCTTGTATCAGCTGTTTCAGGATCATCTAGCACCGCTTGTGCCGGAGAAACTTCTTTTACAGAATCAATAAAAAGAAAAGGGGGACGATGAGGTAAAAATCCTACTACAGCATCTTTATCCATTAACATATAAAACCTACTTTTTTGCTAACCCTCTTAAGGTTGCTTGAGTTTTTAACCACTCTTTTAAAGGTCTTGCAGGATGACCTGCCATAACGGACCCCTTAGGCACTCTAGCATTTTCACTCACGACAGCTCGAGCCGCCACTTGTGATCCCTGCTCTAAATATGCAGAAGGAGCAACGCCAGCCCCCGCACCGAAGGCACAATAATCTTCAGTAGTCACACTTCCCGCTAGGCCAGTCTTTCCACAGATAATATTATGTCTTCCAACTTGTACGTTATGAGATAGCTGAACATCATTATCAACTCTAGAAGAATCACCAATTCGAGTCGGTGAAAAAGTTCCAGCGTCAATCATGGTATTACAACCAATTTCAACATCGTTTCCGATTTCGACACCACCAATATGCCAAACTTTCTGATGAGCTCCATCAAAAAAGTTATAACCAAATCCATCAGTTCCAATCACGGTACCGCTATGTATACGACAATGGCTTCCAATTTTAGTAAATGGATAAATATTTACGTTAGGATACACTATTGTATGATCGCCAATTTCCACGTGAGGTAATATCACACAACCTGGCATAATCTTAACATACGCACCGATCTTACAATGCTCACCGATAAAAACATTTTGAGCGATCTCAGCATCTGGATCGATTTCAGCCGTACCCATTTGCCGTCCATCTACCATATAGTTGAGGTTGGAAAATTTGGCATCGTAAAATGGCTTTGAAAGCTTTGAGATAGCATGGTCAACGTTTTGAACCGTTGCACACCAGCTGTACTTGTTTTTTATTTTCTGAACTTCACTCTCGTCAAGCTTTGACCATAGATCTTCTTGCAATACGATGGCCACATCAGAGAATTCTAGATTCTCTAGTTCTTTTAAAATTTTAGATTTTTTTGCAAAGACAAAAGTGCGAGACTTGGGCTCAGAAAAATGGGAGATAGACTCTATCTCTAGCCCTTTGACTTCTCCTATCCTAACTTGGAAAGAAGTTTCAATATCTCCCAATTTCTCTACTAACATTATTTTGAATGTTTTTTATCGTATGCTTTGATAATTTTTTCAGTTAGATCAATTTTTTCAGAAGCATAAATCGGCGGAGATGCACTAATTTCAAAAGTTAAAGAAACTTTCTCTTCTTTAGACACATCGTCGATAACTGGCTTCAACTTATCAAGAATTGGCTTCTTAAGCTCAGCTTCTTGTTTTTGAATCTCAGCTTGAAATTGTCTCATTTTTTCAGCTGCTGTTTTTCTTTTCTCATTGATTTCTTGAGCCTTTTTCGCCTTAGCTGCATCTGATAGAACAGCATCTTGCTTTTGAAGGTTTTCAATAAGTTTCTTAATACTCTCTTCTTCGTCCTTTAAAACTTTTTGCTTAGACTTGAAAGATTTCTCAAGAGTCTTATTAACAGACTTACCTTCTTCAATCGAAGAAATAATTTTTTGAATATTTACAATCCCGACTTTGATATCTGCTTTGGCAGCAGAAACGGTTAAAGCTAACATTATTACTAATAGATTACGCATATCTATCCTCCTTAAAATAATTGTCCAATATCAAAATGGAATTGCTGACCTGAAACACCTTCTGGTGGATCAATTGGGTAACCAAATTCAAATCTAAGTACCCCAATCGGCGAAAACCATCTAAATCCATATCCATAGTCTTGTCTCAATACAAGATTATCCGTATCTAATTCTTCTAGGTAAACGTTCCCTACATCGTAGAAAACTACCCATTTAAGCCCTGCATCTCTAACAAGAGGCTGTTCAAATTCAATTTGGGCTAGAACAGAGAACTGTCCACCAATATTAAATTGACGAGGATTTCCAGTTTCTTCATCCGTAAAAGTTTGTTGAGGACCAATATCTTCGAAGTTATAACCCCTCATATTTCTTGAACCACCCATTTGAAATTTTTCAGAACGAGGTAGAGGTCTATCCGTTGTCCTCATGAGTTGATCAACTTTTAAGCGGGTTCTAAGAATTAAGTCTTCATAAACCGGCTTGTACCAACGAGTATCAAGTGACGCCTTCGCCCATTCTTGATCACCATAAAAACCAGCATATTCAAAAGATAAATTCACGAAGTGTCCGCCAGTCGGTTCAAAAACATTATTTCTTTTATCATAACGTAGCGAAGTTCTAATCGTTGCTGCAGTACCATTTTCAATATCTAGGTCGATACTTGGGTTTCGAACATTTGAAATTTTTGTCACTTCATGTCTTAAAGTCATAAAAAGTCTGGTGTATTCAAAGATTGGATAACCAACTCTAATATCTCCCCCGTACCTTTCTGAACTAAAAGAAGTGATCAGACCATTTTGAGTTCTATACACATCTGCACCTGCAGTCCACTGAGTATCCATAAAATATGGTTCAGTGAAACCAAGGTTGTAAGTTTGTTGGATTTCAGACCAAGAAACGTTTAGGTTTAAGTTTTGCCCCAGGCCTCTGAAGTTATTCTGAGCAATACTGGCTTGGAAAAATCCGTTAGTAGCAGTCGAGTAACCAGCACCAAGAGATATTTGACCAGTTTGTCTTTCTTTTACAGAGATCTCAACATCAAGGACATTGTCCTTTCCTTTAGGAGAGACAGTATTAAAGATAACACTTCCTTGCTCAAAGAATCCCAGACGATTTACGTTTTCTTTTGAAATACGCAGCTTACTTCCAGAGTACTTCATCCCTTCATGAATACGAAGTTCTCTTCTTACAACTTTATCTCTCGTTTTGGTGTTACCTTTAACAATGATTTTTCCAAAATACGCGATTTTACCTTTTTCGAAAGAGTAATGAATATCAACTTTATTTTCACCGGGCACAATCTGAAGTCTTCTTAGAACGTTGGCGAAAGCGTAACCTTTATCCTGATACATTTCAGTTAGACTTTGAATATCTTTTCTAAGAACCTCTTCTGAATAGATTTCTCCAGAAACAAGTTCGATTTTCTTTCTCATTTCATTTTCAGTGAAGAGTAGTTCTCCATTAAAGAATATATTGTTTACCGAATACTTAGGCCCTTCCTTAATATCGACAGTAATGAAAATCCACTTTTTATCTTCAGAAACAGTGATAATTGGGTTTGCAATATTGATTTGCAAATAACCTTTAGACTTATAGTAATACTTCAATTTCTCTACATCTGTTTTGAAAAAGAAATCTTTAAAACTTCCAGACCCACTTAAAACCGAAAAGTACCCCTCTTCTTGCGTGGCCATGATCGATTTCAATTCTTCGTCTTTAAGATCATTATTTCCAAGGAACATGATCTTTTTCACCATAACTTTATCAAATTCTTTCACTCTAAACACTAGGTCTAGACCATTGAATTCGTTCTTTTGAAGGTCGTAAGTAATATTCGCAAGGTAGTAACCTTTCTCTTCGTAGAATTTTTGAAGAGTAACAATATCAGACTTGATCGTATTAACATCGAGGATATTATATTCTTTGGTTTTGATTTGTTCTTTAAGGTCATCGCCAGATACTTCGTCATTTCCTTCAAAAAGAATTTTAGAGATAATCGGCTTTTCTACAACTTTAATAAGTAGAATTTCTTTACCTTTTTCGGAAACTTTATGAGCCTCAACTGACTCAAAATACTTCATGCTGTAGATGTCTTTTATATCATCACGAAGCATATAATTATCTAGGGTCATCCCTTTTTTAATTTTTAATTTTTCTAAAATAGCTTCCGGTTCAACTTTTTTCGCGCCTTCTACGCGAATATCATCTACCACAAAAAGTGAATCATGCTTTCCCAAATTAGTGTTTGCCTCAAGACAAAACGAGAGAAACGCCATTGAAAATAGGTATAAAAATCTAATCATCTAGTGACCTTGTAGTTAACTAACCTCGTGATTTTAGCCAATAATCTGACCATCTTCAATGGTTATTTTGTGTTCAAAACTTTCAGCGACTGAATTGTCATGCGTCACAACAACAAGAGTGGATTCAATTTCAGAGGCTAAATTTTTAAGTAGAGATATAACAATTGCAGTATTTTTCGTGTCCAGGTTTCCAGTTGGCTCATCGCACAGAATTAATTTAGGGTTGAGAGAAATCGCCCTGATGATATTAACTCTTTGTTGTTCTCCCCCAGAGATCTGATAGGGATATTTACTCAAACAATGTGAGATACTAAGCATCTCAGCGTATTTTTGAATTCTCTTTTTCACTTCGGTTTCTTTAATTCCAGCTATTTTAGCAGGAAGAAGCGTATTCTGAAGACAATTCATCGAAGGTAAAAGGAAGTGAAACTGAAACACAAAACCAATAAAGCGATTTCTTAACTCACTGAGTTGTTCATCGTTGAGCTTTGTCGTATCTCTGCCTTCTAAAAAAACACTCCCTGCGTCAGGTCTCTCCAGAGATCCTAAAATATAAAGAAGAGTCGATTTACCTGAACCGGAAGCTCCCTGGATAACATGATTCTGCCCTGCTTCAATATTTAAATTAATTCCTTTTAATACTTCAGCATTTCCATATTTTTTTTGGATGTCTCTCAACTCAACTAACATTAACTAAATTCCTCTCTCAAACCACTTAATAGCGATTTTGAACTCATGCGTTTAATAGTAATAAATCCCACAGTGAAAACCCAGATTAATGATAGTCCGAAGACTAATAGATAGTCGTCAATTTTAAGTAAAATATTCAGCTGACTGAGCTTGTAAATATCGCCTGGAAGTTGAAATATGGACATTTGTAAAATTCCTTTATCTAAAATAAAGATCAAAAGAACGGAAAACACACAGGATACGATCCAGATACAGGAGAGCATACAATACCAAAATTTCTTGAACGATTTCAAGCTAAGCCCCAATGCTCTTAACATAAAAATGTCTTGGGATTTAATCTCAGAAATAAAGACCATGAATGCAATAATATTGATGACACTCACTAGAACTATTAACTGAAGCGCAATGCTTATTGTGTCTCTCTCAATCTCAACAGCGTCTAAAAGCACTTCATGTTCTGCCCAATAAGTGCTCACAAAAAAATCTCTATCGTATTTTTTTTGAAGACTCCTTTGCGTCTCTTCCAAAGAAAGGCCATCAACGACTTTGATAAGACCTTCATTAACAGTGAAGTTTCTCAAGTCTAGAATTTTTTGTAGTTTTTCACGATGCATGTACATGAATCGCATATCTTTTTCAAAAATCCCATGACGAAGAATTCCTTGAATTTCAAACTGAACTAATGAAGCACTTCCAAGCTCTCTCGCTTTTTTCGAGTTAAAAGCTAAGACCACATTATCACCAATTTTAAGATCAAACTTTTTGGCAAATTGCACACCAACAATAACACCTTCCATATCATTGAAATTTTTTCTTAATGGTACATTTAGTCCAGTTACTTGGCGGAAGCTTTTCGGTTCAATTCCTTTAACCAAAACACCTTTACTCTGTTTATTGGCCAGAGCAAATGCTTCGATCTGTAAAATATGCGATGAAATTTCTACGGTCTTATCTTGATTGAGCTTATCCTCGATACCTTCAAGGGAGTAGAACCCATTACGGGCCTTTAGTTTAAGGTCACCATTACTTTGTGCCAATGCCCTCTTAAGAGAAACACTATAGCCATCCATCAAACCAATAGTAGATAGAATAACAGCAATAGAGAAAGCTAGGCTAAAAATAGTCCCGATTAAAAATCTAAGCGCTGATTTTTTATCCAAAATAATCTGGAATAAAGAAATCAGTGGAAGTTTAGTCATTCACTTTCTTTTGCTTCAAAGAAGGTTTCTTTTTTCAGTAGAGGAAAAAGAATGACGTCTCTAATTGTTTGAGAGTTAGTTAAAATCATAACTAACCTATCGATCCCAATCCCTTCTCCTGCAGTTGGAGCCATTCCATATTCTAGCGCACGAACGTAGTCATAGTCAGGATCACAAGCTTCATCATCTCCCCCGTCTTTAAGAACCGCTTGATCAGCAAATCGACCTAGTTGATCAGTTGGATCGTTAAGCTCGTTGAAACCATTAGCAATTTCCCATCCGTTGATGAATAGTTCAAAACGATCAACATAATCAGGGTTTTCGTCGTTTCTTCGAGATAGTGGAGAAACTTCAGTTGGATATTCAGTGATAAAAGTTGGCTGAATGAGCTTACCTTCAACAAATTCTTCAAAACAAAGTACCATAAGCTTGTGAACACTTAGCCCATCAAGTTTTTTCGGATCTATTTCTAGATCTGACTTACCTTTGAGAAGGGCAATCATTTTTTCTTTGCTCTCAAGATCCTCTTTTGAAAGAGAGGTATACTCCACAACTGCATCACGCATAGGTAATCTTCTAAATGGTGAAGCGAAATCGATTTCGTTTTCTCCCCAAGTTATTTTTGCTGAACCAATAACGTCTTTTGCTAATCCATGCATTAGCTTTTCAGTGAAGTCCATTAGATCTTCATAAGTTTGCCAAGCAGCATAGAACTCAACAGAAGTGAACTCAGGGTTATGCTTAAGTGATAGACCTTCATTTCTAAAACATCTATTCATCTCAAAAACTTTATCGTACCCACCAACCACAAGTCTCTTTAGGTGAAGCTCAGGAGCTATTCTCATGAAAAGTTCCATATCAAGGGCATTATGGTGAGTTAAAAATGGCTTAGCAGCTGCTCCACCTGCTACAGAGTGCATCATCGGAGTCTCTACCTCTAACCAGTCATCTTGGTAGAAAAACTCGCGGATATATCTTACGATACGAGAGCGTGTTTTAAGTTTCTCACGCGATTCACGAGACATAATCATATCTACGTAACGCATACGATATTTTAATTCTTGGTCGGTTAATCCGTGAAATTTCTCAGGAAGTGGACGAATAGACTTAGAGACAATTTTAAAATCTTGAGCCTCTAATGAAAGCTCCCCTTTATTGGTTTTAAAAACAGTTCCTTTTGCCCAAATCATGTCACCGTAATCACATAATTTATAGTCAGCGAATCCACCTTCACTTGTTACGTTCTTCTTTACATAGAACTGGAAACGATCTTTTCCGTCATCAACTTGAATAAAAGCAGCTTTTCCGAAGTCACGAACTAGCATAGCTCTACCAACTAATTCATACACCGGTGTTTCACCGATATCTTCTTTGGCCATTTCACTGTATTTTGCAATTAGCTCAGCTGCGGTAGCAGTTGGCTTAACTCCATGTTTATAAGGATGAGAATCCGCCGCTTTCATTTTGTCGCGTTTTTCAAGCCTGACTTTCATTTGCTCGTTAAACTGTTTTTCCCACTGCGAAATATACTTTTCTCTCATTCTCAAAACCTTATATTTTATGGATATTAAAAGCTTGTTATATACTTACTGACCCATGTCGTAAAGACTGAGGCGGCGCACTAAGTCCGGATATATTTATCTAAAGTCTTAGCTCCAATTAAATCTCCCCAAACATTAATGGCAGTGATGGGATAGTCCCAGAATCGATCCACAAGAAGATAGATACCAATCAATTCGAGAGGAATACCTGTCATTTGCATCACAGCACCAACCATCATGAGCCCACCTCCTGGAATCCCTGCGGTACCAGCAGCTGACGTCATAACAAAAATAAAGATCAGGCTCTGCTGATAAATTGTTAGGTCCATGCCTGAGTATTCACCCAGAAAAATGATGACTAATGCTTGGTATAAAGCAGAACCATCCATATTAAGCGTGGCCCCTAAAGGCAGAACAAATCCCGCCGTTTCACTCGACACCTTAGCATTTTTTACTAATACCTTCTGAGAAATAGGCAGTGTAGCTGCAGAACTAGCAGTGGTGAAAGCGAGTAAAACCGCCTCTTTGACTTGGTATAAAAATTTAATGGGGTTGATCTTTGCAAGCAAAAACCCTAAAGCAGGAAGAGTGATAAGAGAATGTATAAAAGCCGCTAATGTGATGGCAAGAAATAGGGAGCCAAGTCCTTGAAAAACATCCGTTTCAGTTTTAACGACAATCGCTGCAATAAGAGAGAAGATTCCAATAGGTGCAACTTTCACGATCCATGCGATCACCTGCCCCATAAGATCTTGCACAGCCTCTGAGAACTCCACAAGTGTCTTGCGCTTTTGCACATCTATTCTTAGCGAAGCCATTCCTACAATTAAGGTGAAGACGACAATTTGAACAATATTTCCCTCTGATAAAGCATTGAAGAAATTTCCAGAAAAAAAGCTTGCTGCTAAATCACCAAACGAAACATTAGCAAGTTTACTAGGATCAAAATGCTTGAA
Source organism: Bacteriovoracaceae bacterium (assembly GCA_964231135.1). Classification (GTDB taxonomy): domain Bacteria; phylum Bdellovibrionota; class Bacteriovoracia; order Bacteriovoracales; family Bacteriovoracaceae. The sequence goes on along the minus strand of CAXRIU010000006.1, from coordinate 51,664 downwards.
TGAAAAACCATCAGCAGCTTTAAAATGAAATAGGTTTGCGACACTAATTCCAACTAAAGCTGCTAGTGCGCTGGTTAAGAAATAATAACCGGCAGTTGCAGTTCCAAGTTTTTTTAGAGCTGACCCTTTTAGATTTGCGATCGCCAAAAAGACAGAGGTCACAACCAGCGGAATAATTAACATCTTTAAAAGATGAATAAAGATTTTACCTATAAACTCAAGACTTAGCGCTAGATCTGGTAAGTATAACCCCACCAATACTCCAAGCCCGGCCATAATTAATGTCACAAATTCGTATTTAATTTTCAGTCGCATCAATGGCCCGCCATTGTAAATATGACTTCATGAACCCATCGAGGTCACCATCAAGCACCTTTTCTGCGTTACCTGATTCGAAATTTGTCCTATGATCTTTTACCATCTTATAAGGGTGCAATACATAAGATCTTATCTGGGAGCCCCAACCAATCTCTTTTTTACCAGCTTCAACTTCGGCGGCTTCTGCTCGTTTTTCTTCCAAGGCTTTTTCATACAACCTTGAACGTAGAATTTTGAAAGCCGTCTCTTTATTCTGAAGCTGACTTCTTTCGTTCTGACAAGTTACTACAATACCAGAGGGGTGGTGAGTAATTCGAACAGCAGAATCAGTCGTGTTAACTGACTGCCCTCCAGCTCCTCCAGAGCGGTAAACGTCAATTCTAATGTCTTTATCTTGGATTTCAATTTCTATTGAATCATCAATTTCAGGAGAGACAAAAACCGAGGCAAATGATGTGTGCCTTCTCGCATTTGAATCAAACGGAGAAATTCTCACCAAACGATGAATACCTGTTTCAGACTTCAAGTTTCCGTAAGCAAAATCACCATTAACCATAAAAGTTACTGATTTAAGGCCCGCACTATCACCAGATTGGTGATCCATCACTGCCACTTTATATCCATTTTGCTCAGCCCATCTCGTAAGCATTCGATAAAGCATACTTGCCCAGTCGCAAGATTCAGTTCCCCCCGCTCCAGCATTAATTGAAACGATTGCGTTATTAGGATCTGTTTCTTCACTCAATAGTGATTGTTGTTCAGCTTGTTCAAGTGCAGGCTTTAGTTCTTCGAATAGCCCCATTGCTTCTGCAATACTTGCGTCATCACCTTCATCCACAAACTCACAAAGAGCGTCAAAGTCATCAAAGATCGTAGCAACCTTTTCAAACTTCTGAACGGCCTGGCTTAAAACAGATTTTTCTTTTTGAATTTTTGCGGCGTTATTTGCATCTTCCCAGAAGCCTTCCAGAGCTTCTAAGTCTGCAATTTCATTTAGGCGTTGTTTTTTGCGATCGACTTCAAAGTGACCTCCGTACGTGCTCTAGGATTGCACGCATATCGGCGACTTCAGATCGGTATTCATTCAATTTGATTTTATCACTCTCACTCATGCTAATAAATTACATGAGTGAGAATTGGTTGTCTAATACTGCTGTTGGATTTGTTGTTGCTCATGCCTGCGAAACTGCTGGATTTGCTGAGGAGTTAGACCTCTTAGTCTTTGATCGCTCACATCCATGTCATTTTGCTGCTGCATCTGTTGCTGCGCCTGCATTTGCTGTTGTTGAATACCCGCCACATCTTTAGACTGTGCGAGAAGCAACTGTCTAATATCGTCAGGGAGTTGATCTGTTGATTGAGGAATTTGATTCCCTCCTCCCATAATCAAAATAACTTCTTCGTCTGCTCCCATAGGTGCAAATTGAGCCTCGATCTGTGGAACGAGATTGGTATTAAAGCTGTCTTGGATCACCTGAGTTTGCTCATCTCTTAATTGCTCACAATCAAATGGATTCTCTTTTTTAGAAGGAGAATTTTTTGCGATAATTTCAAGTACTTTTGCAAATGTCATTCTATCTGCTGAAGAATTTCTATACCTCTGAGGTCTTACAAGAAACTGAACCAGATGACTTCCTTCACGTAACGCCCTAAAAAATGATCGCACCCCCGTAATATCAGGAATTTCAGGAACTCGTTGATAGCGAATCATATACTGAAATATTCCGTAAGAGTATCTCTTCATAAATTCAACTGGAATCAATGCTTCGATAGCCGATTTATAAACACCATAAGCTGTTAAAACCTCTCTTGGCTCTAATATTCCAGTTTTATTGATATCAAAAGTTAGGATCGATTGCTCTACCGCTAAAAAACCTCCCCATGACACGATGAAATCACCGCTACTCATAGGCACTTCTGTTCCGTCTTCAAAGTGGGTACAGGTTCGGCTAAATTTGGCTGCCGACCTAATAAAAGTATCAAAAGTTGAAACGGTCTGAGCGTTGATATAGTTATACATTCCAGGCAGAAAATCTTTTCTTGTTTTACCTGAAGATTTTTTATCAGATTTATCGACTGAAGCTTCTAAAAAGTTCTTCATCTCAAGACGGTAGCAACCCGGATGAATTTTAGAGTAACCTTCAACTCCACATTTTTCTTGAAGCTCTTCTTGCATGTCTGTGGCCAACTTCAATGATGAAGTCATAGTGACTACGAATTCCACAAACTCATTAATTTCAATTCGTCCGTCACCATTGGAAGAAGGGTGAAAAAGAGTTGAAATCAAAGTGATGGTTTCTGCCGTCGATTTTGCGCGCCCTTCGATTATAAAACCCTCACCCACGAAAAACTCCGATAGGTCTTCCAATAAGACTTCCATCTGCTCTAAGCTCATTACATAATCACCAACAGCATTTGAATCCTCTGTCCCATAAGCTGCAAATGTTTTTTCACTTATGTACTCATAGAGAGCAACCTCAAACATACCTCTTGGGTTACGTTGAAAACCATAGTCAAAGAGTGGAACATAATTTGATCCATGAAAGTACTTATAACCTCTAGAACTTAAGTCTTCAGATTTCGATTGAGATTTAGAAATACGATTAAATAGCTCAGCAAAATTTTTATCCATTGAACTGGACATCAATGGCGACAGATTATTAAAATCGTTAACGATTGGCATATCTGCATTTAAAAGTGATTCATTAAAATCATAGGCATTATAAATAAATACGCCTTTGGCCACATTCTTATAGGCGACATCATAAATTAGAGTAAGAATCTCTTGAGCAGTGAAAGTCTCACTATTTGACCCAAGAAAAACTTCCTTTACCTTTAAAATTGTCGATTTATATTTGAAGTACTTCGCGTATTCAGGCAAAAATTGTTGAACTAAATTTTTAATTTGATTGAAACTTACAATTGGCTCATTAGGATTATCTTTGAAATGAAACGAGTTATATACGGTTAATAAGTCCTCTTTTAATATTCTTAACACTTCAATATCTTCATCCGCTTTTGTTGCAACAGAAGGAAGGTTAACAAAGTCGTAGGTTATTTTTCCTGCGTTACCCATCAAATCTATGAATCTAAAAAGCTCTTTCGAAGACAGATGTATTTGATCACCTCCCATAAAGGCTTTTTTAATAAAAAGAACACTCTCAATATTTTTAACTAACTCTTGATTCTCTAAATTTCTAAACTTATCAACAAACTCAGCGACTTTAATCGCTCTACTATTTGGAACAATATACTTATTAAGAACTTCTTTTAACTGCATTAGAGTTGAATAAATAACTGATTTTCTATAATTATGCTCTTTAAAGCTAACTGTCTCATCACTAGTGAAGTATTCATAAATCTTGTTGTCGACAACGAGTTTGTTAAATTGCTTTAGCACGTCAACTAAGTTATCTACGTTCTTTTTGGAGATATAGCCGACATCATCACCGAATAGAAGTGTGTTAATATCAAAAATTCCATCAAGCGCGTCGAGTGTCACTTGATCAACATCTTCCATATTTGTTTTGATATAGTCTTCTAGACGCTCTTGCGACAAAAATCCTGGCCTATCAGTTTTAACAATTTCAATGAAAAATTTTAAGTTTGAACGAAGACAATTTAAATCACCTTCAATATTTTGGGTCATCACATTTGCAATTGACTCTGTATCGAGTTCACAAGTGGCAAATTGGTCGACTTCTTTTTCTTTAACTTTCTTTGAGTACAAGTCACCACATGAACTCAAAACAAATTGAGTCACTATCAGTGAAATCATCAAGAATGTGTTTTTCATAAATTTATCCTACAGCTAACTTTAAAATTTATATTTCAAAGAGCTATAGACAGAATCGTTATTCTCGAACTTAGACCAGAATGACTCTTGTTTAGGATCAGTACCAATGATGTTAACGCCAAGACTTGCAATGACACTAGGACCGAAACTATAGCTCGTATTGAACATAGTTAAGCGATCTTCCGTGAGCATATCGAATTTATAATCTAATCCGACGAATAACTTCCTTGTTAAATTTTTACTTAAAGCAACGTGAACGGCTTGATTCCATCTTGGTAAATCGACCAAAATGTCATTTTCCTTATCAAACTCACTAACACGCGCGATATAACCGAGGTGACCCTTAAAGTCCCCATCGCTATAAAGAAATCCACCGCTGAGGTATTCTTCTTTTTTCTTATTTGGTTTTAAACCTGTGTACTGGATAAATGGTTGAGAACCATCCGGTACATTATTTGGGTTAATACTAATTGCAGAACCATAAGCTTTTAGTTCATCCGAAAATTTGATTTCAATATTTCCGCCAGCGATATTATGGTAATAAAATTGAGGTGTCGCTTCGACATTAATTGCCGATAGATCAGATTCAGCAACTACTTCAGCCGCTATCGAGATATTATTCTCGGGCTTTCTCATAAAAAATGCATTCATGGAAAACCAATTTTTTTCAAAACCTAATTTCAAACCTGCCGTGTACCTAAAAACAACATCAGCAATCTCTGGATAGTTAACCGTGTAATAGATTGGCACATCCTTACCTTCGAATTCCGTCGAAGAGGCAGGAACGTCACACCATGGGTTTTTACAGCTTAAGCTTTTTTCTTCTTCATTAATTTCAATACTTGGGTTCATCTCTGGAACGTAAACCACTGACCCAAATAAGCTATAGCTAAATCCATTTTTGAACTTCTGTTCCCAAAGGATTCCAGTTAAACCTTCTTGTCCAGGCTCGAAATAATCAAAATTCACACGATTATTTAATCTTCCAAGTCCCCAATTTTGATCTACATGTGACCAATCCAGTATTGTACGACCTAGAACTAAACTTGTATTCGCTCGATTAAATTCAATCTTTGCTTCTTTAAGAGAGTACATCAGCTTTTGCTGATCATTAACTCTAGAACTAATATCGAAAACTTTAGAAGAGGAACCGTTATAAGATTTATAAGTTAAGTTTAAATCACCAAAATAGCGATTCCCAACTACCTCACCTACATCCTCAACCAGTTCATTTGTTCTTATTCCAAAGTCACCAGTTAAAATAGACTCCTGCTCTTTAAGCTTGGAGCCAGGATTGAAGTTTGTAGACAAATTGTAATCAGCCTTAGCGAATTCGGTTACCCCGAAAACTAACGCAGAAGTGAATAGCAATTTTGTCGATTTTTTCATCATAATTTATTCAATCTTATCCTAAATATGTCCTGCCGACTTTTGGGCAAAGTTTTCTTAATATTAGCATTTTGAGCACGATAAAGGCTTAATACGGCCAAATCAGTGTAATTCTTTCCTGTTAAAAATCTAGACAAAAATTAGCCAAGTATCGAAAATTATTAAAAATCTTAACAAATGCTAAAAGGGCAATAACACCGCATCATGTAAGAAACTAAAAGTTGTCGTCTTTAATAATACTTGAAAGAATGACTCCGCTAAATTGCAAGGAGAATACATATATGAAAATGCTAATCGCAGCCATGATGGTGGCAAATATCGCTTTCGCCTCTACTCCTCGTGTAGACGAAACAAGATTATTTGTGCAAATCAAAGACCAATTACCAAAACACGAACTAATTAAAAATGCTAAACACCTTTTTAAGAATTTTTACGTGCTTGAAACTACTAATGCTTCAAAACTAGCAAAAGCTATCGAAAGCCAAGTTGTTATGACTGAAAAAAACTACTATGCGGGTGGATCTAAACTTCCAAGCCCTGAAGTTTCAAAAGAACTTCCAAGTTATGAAAACTTCAATGCTTTCAATGATCCTCAGGTAGATAGAATTTGGAGTTTTAAAGATGGTTCAGAAAATGGTGTTTCTGTTAACAAGTCTTATCTAGCTCCTCTCAATATCGAGAAAGAAGAGATCATTGTTGCTGTTGTCGACACTGGTGTAGATTATAACCACGAAGACCTAAAAGGTAATATGTGGGTTAATGAAGGTGAAATTCCAGGTAATGGAATTGATGATGACAATAATGGATACATCGACGATGTTCACGGTATTGATACCCTTGATAGAGTAAATGGTATTGCTACCGGTGACCCAATGGACACTCACTCTCATGGAACACATGTTTCAGGAACAATCGGTGCTGTCCAGAATAACGGTGTTGGTATTGCCGGTATCGCTTCAAGAGTTAAAATTATGGCCATTAGAACTGTCCCAAACAGCAGTGACGAGACTGATGTAGATGTTGTAGAGTCTTTTTTATATGCAGCTAAGCATGGTGCTAAACTAATCAACTGTTCGTTTGGAAAAACTCATAACGAAGGTGGAATGATTGTTAACGAAACAATCGATCACATCGGACAAACTTATGGAGTTCTTGTTGTTGCAGCAGCTGGAAACGAGTCATCTGATAATGATAGAAGCCCTAAGTACCCAGCGTCTTTTGATTCTGACTTCCTATTAGTTGTGGCTTCAACTACTAGCGGTGGGAGCTTATCAAGTTTCTCAAACTACGGTAAAAGAACTGTTGATATTGCAGCTCCAGGTTCAAGTGTTTTCTCAACTGTTCCAGGAAACCGTTATAGCTCTATGTCTGGTACATCAATGGCAACTCCAACAACTGTTGGTGTAGCGGCTGAAGTCCTTAGTCACTTCCCTGAATTGAGCCCAATTGAGTTAAAGAAATCACTGATGGATTCAGTAACTCCAGTGGATAAATTTAAAGAGAAAATGATTTCTGGTGGACGAGTAGACTTATTCAATACACTTCAATCACAGCTTTAATATTATGGCCGGGCTTAGTCCCGGCTTCTTTTTTCTTTAATTTTCAGCAATAATCTTTCTTCGAAACTTTCCATTAATTTTTCTTCCTCATCGCTTATTTCGTGGTCATAGCCACAAACATGAAGAAATCCGTGAACAGTTAAGTGAAGAAATTCCTCGATAAAGCTCAAACTAAATTCATCAGCTTGTCTCTGACAAACCTCCGAACAGACTATAATATCCCCTAGCTCTTCCTCTGGAAATTGAAACTCATACTCTCCAGCTCGTATATTATCTTGTCCAGGAAAGCTAAGAACATCCGTCTCTTTGTTTTTTTGACGATACTCATTATTGATCTCTTTAATTTTTTGGGCATCAACTAACATCAAATTGAGATTTAACTCACAAGGTAGCTGGGTTTTAATGCCTAGTTCCTCCTTCAAAAAGGAAGTAAAAACATCTTTTAAATAATCGAGAGACTGAGGGTCTACTGCCCCGCTAGCTAGTTCATCTTCAAAGTTAAGAACTAATTCAAAAGTTTTCGCATTCATCTGTTTTATCGTAATATAGGTTTAAAAGGAGTTCAAATGGATTATCCCCAACTAGAACGAGCTATTTCAGTTATTGCAAAACTTCGAGATCCAGAGGAAGGTTGCCCTTGGGATCTAAAGCAAACTCATACCTCACTACTCAAATATTTAATTGAAGAGAGTTATGAATACGTCTATGCAGTAGAGATGAAAGATACCAAGAAGATGGAAGAAGAATTGGGTGATATTCTCTTACAAGTTCTTCTACACTCTCAACTTGCTTCTGATGATAAACACTTCACAATTGAAGATGTGGCCAAAACTCTAGCCGATAAAATGATTAGAAGACATCCTCATGTATTCGAAAAAGGTGCAACAAATAAAATTAACGAGAAAGAAATAAAAGATACCTGGAAAAAGATTAAGGCACAGGAGCAGCAGAATCAGTACCATATTCGTATGGAAGATGCTTACTCTCCGGCCCTTCACGCCAGTGACAAGATCGGCGCTAAATCACAGGCCGTTAATTTCGACTGGGATAAAATTGAAGATGTCATCGCTAAAGTTGACGAAGAACTAGTAGAAGTTAAAGAAGAAATCCAAAAAGATCCACATTCAGAAAAAGCTTTTGAAGAAATAGGAGATTTACTCTTTTCTGTTGCTCAACTATCTAGGCATATGGGATTTTCCCCTGAAGAGGCCCTAAAAGCTGCCAATAAAAAATTCATCAAACGGATTAATAAAGTCGAAGACTTAGTTAAACAGGATGGTTATGAGATGGAAAATCTTCCGACCTCAACATTAGAAGAGTACTGGGTTAAAATAAAAAAATGCGATTGATCCTATTTTTTATCTTTTTTCTCAATATCACTCATGCAAGTGAGAACTTTCCTACCCATGAGCCTCTAAGGACTCGAATTAATTTCTGGAAAAGAATCTATACAGAAGTCAATTCTAATGAGGGACTAATCCATGATGCTGATGATTTAAGTTTTTATTATACTAAAATTTCACTTCCAAACGGACGCAGGGCCAGGATCAGTAAAATAAAAACCGAAAAAAGAAAAATTATTTCTCACCTAAAATCAATTCTTAAAAAGAAGTTCAAAAATCTAAATGACGAAGAAATGAGGATTGTAAGTCTAGTTGAAGACAAGACTGAAACAAAACTAAAATCTATGATTCGCAACATACGACTTCAAGCAGGATTGAAAGATCGGTATTATAAGGGACTTGTTCGTTCTTATAAATACATGGATTTTATTAAAGCTACTTTCAAAAAATATGGACTTCCAAAAGAGCTAGTATATCTCCCCCATGTAGAAAGCTCCTTTAATTATGAAGCTTATTCAAAAGTTGGAGCCGCAGGTATCTGGCAGTTTATGCGAGCGACAGCGAGAAGATTTGGTCTCAAGGTCAGCTATATTATCGATGAAAGACGTGATCCTCTCAAAGCAACAGATGCAGCAGCAAGACTTTTGCAGGCCAATTACCGAAAACTACAGAGCTGGCCTTTAGCACTTACCGCCTATAACCATGGGGCAAGAAGTATGGAGCGAGCAGTAGCAAAATTAGGAACAAAAGATATCGCTAAAATAATTGAGGGGTATGAAGGCAGTCGATTTGGATTTGCCTCTAAAAATTTCTATGCAACATTTATGGCAACGGTAGAAATCTCAGAAAATCCTGAAAAATATTTTCCAAGTTTTCATATGCCTGAAAAATTTGAGTATTCGACAATTAAACTCCCAAAGAGTTTTCAGATTAAGCATCTTACCAAAACCTTAGAAATGCCCCAGAGTCTACTTAGACAATATAACCCAGCAATACGCCAAATTGCGTATAGAAGCCCCCTCTTTCTTCCTGAAGGTTTAGAGCTACAAATACCAAAAACCACTCCTAATCAGTTACGAATTTTTTCTCAAAAGCTTGCTCAACTTGAAATTCCAAAATCAGAGATGGAGTTAGATAAAGTTCATATTGTTTCCAGGGGAGATTCTCTCTACACTATTTCTCGACTATATAAAGTGGATATAGGAAAGATAATTCAATTTAATCAAATGACTGACCCTAGGCGAATTTACCCAGGGATGAAAATAAAAATTCCAGGAGAGCAAACACAAGTCGTCATTGCTGTGCCTGAAATAAAAAAGAAGGTATTAGAAAAACCACTTAATAACCTGGATAAAGTATCAAAAATTGATGATGCTCCTGTGGAAACAATTGTCGCCCCCGTGGAAATAAAAGAAGTGCCTAGAGTTGATCTTCCAAGTAAGAGCATCACTCAGCGCTTTAGGGACTTTGCAAATTCAATTTTCAGTGAAGAAAATGAGGCTCCTAAAGTTGATCCAGTTGAAGTTGCCAAAGAGAATAATCTCCTTAATCTTTCAAGCTACAAATTGGACCTTACGTTCATCTCCCAAGATATCTATGAAATAACAGTCGAAACAGAAGAGACTCTTGGGCACTATGCTGAATGGGCCAAAGTTCCTACTCAAGTTATTAGGGACCTAAATCAAATGGGCAGAAACTCTTCTATAAGGTTAGGACAAAAAGTTAAAGTTAAAATTTTCACTGAACAGGTATCTGATTTTAAAAGTCAAAGAAATGAATTTCACCTCTCTATTCAAGAAGATTTTTACGAACAGTTCTTGGTTCAAAACGAAGAAAAATATTTGGTAAAGCGTGGGGATAATTTAAGTGCCATTCTAGAACGATTTAACTTACCTTTCTGGCTATTAAGAAGAACTCAGGCCAATGGAGATATTCAGCCCAACTTACGTGTGGGTGATATTCTCCTCATCCCTAAAGTGACGGCACGAGGAGAAGAAGTCCCAACAGAAACGTTAGAGGAGCCCACCACGTTGAAGTAATGCATCTACTTCAGGTTCTCTTCCACGAAATCTTTTATAAAGCTCCATAGGATCTTCTGATCCTCCGGCTTCCAGAATATTTTCTCTAAAGCGGTCTGCCACTTCTTTATTAAATATTCCTTTTTCTTTAAAAAAGGCAAACGCATCAGCGTCTAAAACTTCAGCCCATTTATATGAGTAATATCCAGCAGAATACCCACCTGCAAAGATATGTCCAAAACTAGTTGAGAAGGCACCGATCCCCTCTTTAGGTAAAAATGAATAAGCATCCATATGTTTAGTTTCGAAGTCTTGTATGTCAGTTACAGTATAAGGATCTACCATATGCCATTGCATATCGATATTTGCAAAAGACATCTGCCTCATGGTTCCCATTCCCTCTAAAAACTGCTGAGACTTTTTAATTTTCTCAACTAGATCGGTTGGAATTTTCTCTCCAGTTTTAAAATGAACAGCAAAAAGATCCAGACACTCTTTTTCTAAAACCCAGTTCTCCATAATCTGGCTTGGTAGCTCTACAAAATCCCAATGAACATTCGTTCCTGCAACTGACTTGTAAGTTGATTTTGCCAGCATCCCATGAAGGCCATGACCAAACTCATGGAACAGAGTTAACACTTCATTTAAGGTCAGAAGTGAAGGCTTGCTTCCTGTCGGTTTGGTGAAATTACAAACATTCATAACAAACGGTCTTTTCACTTCACCAAATTGAAGTCCCGCATTTCTAAATACCGTCATCCACGCCCCAGGTCTTTTTTCAGCACGTGGGAAAAAGTCTGCATAGTAAAGTGAGACAAATTCTCCAGCAGTATTAGTAACTTCATAAACCATTACATCTTGATGATATTTGGGAAGATCTTCTCTCTTTTTGAAAGTTAGCCCATAAAGTTTATTAGCCACTTGGAAGATTCCATCTAACACATTTTCCAATTTGAAGTAAGGTCTTAGCTCTTCATCATCGAAGTCTAACTCACGCTTTTTCAAAATCTCTGCATACATGGCAGTATCATATACTCTCAGGTCATCATCACCTGTTAGCTCTTTCTTAATATCCCTAATTTTTTGATAGTCAGCTTTGGCATGGGCCTGTGCCTTTTCAGTAATGTCTTTAATAAACTCCATTACTCTTTCAGAAGATCCGGCCATTCGACGCTCAAGGATATAACTAGGATGGTCAGTGTAACCAAGAAGAGTTGAACGCTCTTTTCTCGTTTTGATTATATCTAAAATAATATCTCTATTATCAAACTCCCCACCATAAGTTTTCATATTCGAAGCTTCGTACATTTTCTTGCGGAGTTCCCTATTTTGGCAGTACTGCATGAAAGGACCAAACGACGGATAATCGAGAGTGAAAGCCCATTCTGTTTCCCCACCTCTCGCTTTTGCAGTTTCTTTGGCTGCTTCGATAATCCCTTCAGGCATTCCTTTAAGATCACTCTCGTCTTTGATCCAAAGCACGAAAGCATTGGTACCTTTTCTTACGTTTTCAGAGAACTTTAAAGTAAGTTGAGACATTTTTTGATCAATTCCACGAAGTTTCTCTTTTTCTTCTGCATTTAAAAGAGCACCATTTCTTGTGAAACCTAAATAAGAATTTTCCAAGACGGTTGCTTGTTCTTTAGTAAGCTTTAAACTGTCTTTTTGATCATAAACGGCTTTAACTTTCGCGAATAATTCCGCATCAAGGCTTACATCAGAAGAATATTCAGTAAGCTTTTGATTGAATTCCTCAGCAATGGCAGAGATCTCCTCCGTACAGTGAGCTGAGTGAAGAGCATAAAAAATATTTGTGACCATATCTAAGCGATCAGCACTCGTTTCTTCTGCAACAATTACATTTTCGAAATTTGGACTATCGACCTTTTTAATCTTTTCAAGATTTTCTTTGGCTTCTTTTATCGCTTGCTCAAGTGCTGGTAAAAAATCAGCTGGCTTAATGGCATTAAAATCTATTGCCTCTAGAGGGAGGTTAGAAGGGTCTAAAAGTGCGGACATGAGATCTCCTAGTGTTTAAGTCTTTCTTGTTCTTTAAATAATATAAAGATACAGAAAATCCACAAGCTCAGGCAAATAAATTGAATCATTGCGAGGGTTGACGTGTCTTTGATCATAAGTTGTGCCATTACAAATGCAATTAGGGCCTTAGCCGATCTATACACGAACATATCAGTAATATATTTAGCACCGAACTTCTGCAGGGAGAGAAGTGGTGAGTACATGACTTCCTTAACAGCTGCAAAAACTGAGTAATCCGTACCTTTCATCATGATGAAAACACCGGCCACCATGACTAACGTTCCTATTCCGATAGATAGTCCGCAAATGATAAGCACTAAATACAATAAAGGAATAGCAATGAAGATACTTCGGGTTTTAAAACGTTGAAGTAGTACCGGTAGCACTACAAATTGTAGGACAAGCGATACTCCATTAATAATTGAGTAAAAATCTCCAAGATAAGCAGTTCTAGCATTCTTTTCTTGAACGATCTGCTCAAATACAATGTTAAACTGAAGGTCGGCTACAAAAATTACAAATTGTGAAATCGATACAATGGCAGCAATAAGAAAAACATATTTTTTCACTCCTCTAACCGCTTTAATTGGAGTGATTGATTTATTAGGTTCAAGCCCTTTAATCTTTGTATGCCTAGTTAAGTAAAATATTGCAACAGTTATAAGAATTGTCACAAGCGATAGATAGAAAACAAAATTAGTCCCAACCGACTTCGCAAACACAGATGTAACTTGTCCACCAACAATTCCACCAATACTTCCCATCGCCCCAATTGGGCCAATCAGTTGTTTGATTTGATCAGTTGAATAATAGGCATTAGCAAAAGCTAGGCAGGTATGAACAAGTAAAACTATATACGCTTCTTTTGTTGCAAAAAGAACAAAGGCCATTTCCTTAAAACCATTCAAGAACAGTAAGAAAGCCCCTAGTAGTGTTACGACTGTCGCAATTCCAGTCCATAGATAGAGCTTATGTACTCCGATTTTGGCCTGCAATTTATTATTAATAAATATGATGACCATGAGAGCGATAACTCCCACAAATGTTGCGAACGAGTAATCAGCAGATGTATAGGCTTCATAAAAAACAGCACTAGTTGCCGAGCGAACAAGTGGATAACTAAATAGTACAAAGAAGTACGTTATTAGAATTAAGATCGTTATTTTTTTAAATTCTGGTTTGGCGTCTCTTAAAATCTCGAAATAATTTTTCATTCGAGATATTTATCACCTTTCTGAGCGTGGGTAAATTCCTCATGTGAATTATACTTATTGAGCTCCAGTTCAGTTTCGAGATTTAGGCAAGCATCTGTTTGAGCAACTTCCTTCATAAAAGTAAACAACTTCTCTCTCGTCTCAGAACTTAGCAGGTGTTCTACTAAGCATGAATCATTATGAGCAGTATCATCTGAAACATTGAGGACATCCTTTAAAAAATAATACATCAAGGTTCTAGAAGATAAAATTGCATGAACATGGTCATGTCCATTTTTAGAAAGAGATAAGAATTTGCTATCGTCTTCCTCAACTAAATCACGTTTTTTTAGGTTATTTAGAGCGGTAGAAACACTACCCTTTGTTAGGCCTAATTCCTTAGCGATATCTGTAACCCTCGCATAACCTTTTTCTTCCCTCAGTTTGTGAATAGTTAAAAGGTAATGGGCCATAGAGTGAGTAAGCTCACTCTCGTTTGTATGAGAAATTGATTGCTTTTTATCTGACATATTTTCAATTTAGCGAATTTAGCCTTTGAAGGCAAGATTATGCCTTTTTTATTTGCAACTATGCTTTTGAACACTGCGCCTAACCCCTTAATATCACAGAGGTATTTTTTGACCATACCCAAATTTACACACCTTCATGTTAAAATAAGCCTATGAAAATTTTAATATCGCTACTATTTATTGCTCTCTCCGTTCAGGCTCAAGACTCGGCTTATGATTCCACTGAAAATAACCTCACCGCAGAAGACGAGGCAAAGGCTCAAAACTATATCCACCAAGGGATGGCAGACCAAGAGTACCGTGAAATGTGTTTTGATGAAGACGGAAAGCAAAAATCTATTTGTCGCAATAATAGCATGGCCTTTGACGGTGGAATGGGAACCCTTGAGGCGATGATGCCAGCGATCACCAAAGCGTACGCTCTATTTAATGTTATGGGGGGAAATACTTTTACCGCCAACAACTTAAATGATAATGGCGAAAAACTCTATCAGTTCGAAGGTGAAGAAAATACTCGTACTTTAAATCAGGTAGAAAAAGATAGCCTGGCCAAAGGTGAAGAGATAGAAGGAAAAGAAAGTACTGAAGAGAAGCCTGACTATTGCGGGTATATCGGCATGGCGGGTGAAGCAGTCAATACAGCAATGGTGGCCATGCAGAATGAAAAAACTCAGCAAAACTATCAAAATGCTAAACCAGAAGCTAAACAAGCAGCCGGTTTTTATTCTCTAGCTGAAAATGAAAAAAGCATGAAAAAAGGCGCTAATATGCAATTCTATGTTTGGGGTGCATCTGCTGCCTGCTATACCGCCTATGTAGCACAAGCCCAGTACCAAGGAGACTGGAAGGCTTACGCTAAACTGGCTGGCTCAACTGCAATTGCGCTCTTTTACAAGAAGAAAGCTAATATTCACGGTAAAAGAGCTGACTTACTCGCAAAGATGGCCAAAGATCTACCTCAGGCTGGAGATTGTAATCCCTATACAGATACGAGTTGTTTTTGTAATGAAAATTCCTCTTATTCAATGGACCCAGTTAATTATAAAAAATATTGTTTGCCTGACGCTCTTGCAAATAGGGCCAACGGAACCGGCGATCCTGTTCCTTGTGTTGATGCAAACGGAAAGCTAGATACAGCTTGTCAGTGTGCCAAGAACAACACTTGTATTGACCGTAAAATCAATATGGGTGGCGTTGATATTGGTCTGAACCCTATCGCGCTTAAAGACCCACTTGCCGGAATTAAGCCTTTATCTTCAGGTATAGCCGGTGGGAACCTCGATAGTATTGCGAATAAAAACTTAGCAATCGCTCAAAAGGCATTAAAGAAATATATTCCTGATGACCTATCTAAGATTACTGCCAGTCAGAAAAAACAGGCGAGAGACTTTGCGAAGCTTGGAATTCCAGCAGCAGCTGCTGCTAGATTGGCTTCTCTAAAGGGAAGTGCGAGTAGTCTTCCAAAATCAATGAGTCTAGGGGCCACAGCAGGCGCAGATCTTGCCAGTGCAGAGGGAAATAACAAAGCCTTTCAAGGAAGGAACAATACTCGTTCAAGGCAATTTAAAAGTGGTGGTGAAATTAAATCCGCCAAGAAATCTTCTAGTCCATTTGCTGCATTTAAAAGGAAGTCTAGATCTAATAGAGGTAACCCAATTGATATCGAAAAATATGCTGAACAGGCAACTCAAGCCGCTGAAATCCGCAGTGAGCCGAGCACTAATATTTTTGATGTGATCAGCTACCGATATAAAATGAGCGCTTGGAGAAACTTCCCTAAAGCCTTTGATGGTGAAGAAAAAAAGTAAATTTACTTAATTAGAAAAACATCTTCATATCATCAACGTATGATTTATCTTTCATACCCACAAGAATATGGTCGATACCGAAGGTCTTATATTTCTCTATGACTTTTTGACTCAATGTAAGATCACTTTCAAAAAGAAGCCCCTTATCGATGGCCTGATTTTCAAACATGTCTGCACGATTATTCATATTCTGTTTAGCAAATTCGAAAGCATGTTCATGTAGGTCATAAAAAGGTTGAGAGTCTTTAACACTTAAATCACTCCCCCACACTCTTGCGATGAACGGATAAAAATATTGATAGAAAACCTGATCAACTGCATCTTTAGAATTTTGTTTATGCCAAATTTGAGAGATCTGTTTCATCAACGGAAGATCAAAAAGCTTATCATCATCTGATTCACGCACCTCGATCCATTTTACAACTAAAGGCTGAATACAATCGTTAAAAATCTTTTCTGCATTAGCAGGGTCTTTATAAGTGTCATCCACCACATATTTTGCAAGTCTAAGTAACCCTTGCTCTGAAAAACTATTTAAAGGCCGATTGGCAATTGTTTTAAGTCCAAGTGTATGGGCATGCTCGATAAGATGATCACCATCATACTGCCTTTCTATAGCTCCCATTTCTAAAATATTAAAAGGAAATTGAATATATCTAAAATGATGATCGACACTCATATCTCTTGCCGCACCAAACACGACATCCAGATCAGTTGAAGTATGGTCTTCTCTTGGATCAACTAAAGTATTAGAAGAAATCCCATAATCTTTAATCAGTCCTCGTTCAACAAGTTCTTCCAATTTTTCAAATGCGACTCTAATTCTTCGATAATACTCTTTCTTATCACTCTTTTCTTGCTTCAGGTAATACTCTGGATTATGCAAAAGATAAGTATCAATATAATCCATTCCAAGTCTTTCAAGAGACCTCTTGATTTGATCTTCTATAAAAACGGGATGAATACAATGCTTCATATGCTCGCCAAAATCACAAATTTCTTCTTTTGGAATTTCTAGTTCACCATACGTCTCAAGATTTGTTCCTTGGATATAACCAACCTTAGAAATGATATGAAACTCTTCTCGGTTTCTGTCTTTCATGACTTCTCCGATAAGCTTTTCTGAATCACCATCAGTGTAATTTGCAGAGGTATCTATTAACCGAACTCCGCTATCAAGGGCGTAAACTAAAGCTTCTTTATGAGCGTCTGATTTGTAACTAACTCTATATGCACCAAAACCTATAAAACTCATAGTTCACCATCCAACATATCTATTCGCGTTTGATGTCTCCCACCTTCAAACTCAGTGGAAAGCCATACATCTACCATATTTTTCAAAAGTTCATCTGAATGTTTCCGTCCGGCCAAGCAAAGAATATTGGCGTTATTGTGAAGCTTTGTCATCTTGGCATCACTCACATCATTGCAAAGTCCACCTCGAATACCTTTGAACCGATTCACTTGAATGGAAATCCCTATACCAGAACCACAAAGAGCAATCCCTCTCCCATTCGTTTCCAGAACTTTCTTAGCAATCTTTTTTCCAAACTCAGGGTAATGAACACTTTCACTTGAATGAGTCCCCAAGTCTTCGACTTCAAAACGCTCGGACAGATAATTTTTTAAGATTTCTTTTTGCTCGAAAGCTGCATGATCACTAGCAATATATAGTTTTTCCATATTGCGATCATACAAAAAAATATGGTGATCTTCTAGGGATTTTCTTTCTTTACTAACTCGCCTGCACAGGTATCGTTGACGAATTTCTCTTTTGGATCGAAGCAGAAATGGAAATGATTATTGTGCACACCAGAATCATCGTCTTGGATTCGATGCTTCCACCAGTAGTTATTTGGATTAGTAACCCCTGGTCTTACTTCCTCCCTCACGGACTTTTTATTCGTTGCAGCCGCAATTCTACTGTCACCGAAAATTACCATATGAGCACCTGCTTCCATTAAAAGCTTGGTGAATTTTAAGCTCTTTTCATAATCATATTCTCCAGACTTATAGGTATGGCCAATACTCTCATCATTATCTTTTCGAAACGGTCGCATATCAATGCAATAACCAGAATCATGGGTACTATGTGGACCCCAATCATCATGCATATAAGTGTTTCCAAATTGAATCTCACAACCGGGTTCATTACAAATTTGCTCCCAGCGCTGTGCTACTCTTAAAAATGCACAAGCCGACACGGGATGAAGAAAGTTGTCAGTGTAGCCTCGCTCACTATTGTATTTTCTCATATTGAACGGACCAAATCCTGTTTCCTCATCAACCGGAATTTTTACCAGAGGAATATTTCCTGAGGCAGTATCCTTTCGAAATAATTCAAGGTCACCAACACCGAGTTTACCAAGCTGCTCAGATGGATTTTCAAGCATCAATTTATAAATGCTACCAACCCCATCATCAAATTGATCTGGAACCGCATCTAGGCTTCCAAAAAATCCACATCCAAGTCCCTTTAAAACTGTAGTCTCAACCAGCTCATTATTTTGATCAAGAACATCAAATAAGTGAAAATCAAAACAATACTCTTTCTCCATTTCTGGAAGTAAAAAACAGCAGTTTCTTATCATATATTGATCGTTCTCCATTCGAGGTTTAATCTTTTTATCATTTAGAGGAACTCCGCTTGGAGTGTTATAAAGAGGCGCATCTTTTTCGAGGTAAAAAGTAAACTCACCTGCTTGCTTTAAACTTTTATTATCAAGATAGCCAATATCTCCGGCCTTCACTTGTTCTACACCTTTTTGACGACTAAATAAGCTTCTAAAAAAGTTTCCAACAGGATTATTTCTCGCTTTAGAAGCCGTTTCACTCAATTCCTTATTAACATTTAAAACTTTGACGGGAACTCTCCTGCGCTCGGTATCTGCGGCCATTAACTCAGGTGGAGTATAAACAATTGAACCACGAGGAATAAATCCTGCAATCTCGCGAGCGTTATCAAAACTTCTAAAATTTTCGTACTCTAAAATACCTTGCCGATAAGTATCACTCACAAAAAATGGAGCTTCCTCGCTAGTAATGTCTTTACAGATAGGTGGACTGATTTGAGTTTGGGCCCAAGCTACATAGCAAAAAAGAAAGGAAAGAGTCAGACAAAAAAGTTTCTTAGTCACCGGAAACTCCTACGAATGTTTTTTCACAACTCTCTTCATTCGCTTGCTCAAATTTAATCGTAACTTCTTCAAGCCTTAGTTTTTCTATTAAGCCCGTAAGCCTTAAATTTTTTGTTTCAAAACTAGATTCACTTGGCTTTAAAGGATATTTTTGGCCAGCAATTTCAAGTGATTTTATGACTTCTGATGATTCAACCTTGAGGTTTTGATACACCCCCATATAAGCAGATAGGTCATCATTTTCAATGGGAACGAAGCGATCTTTAAGGACTATCTCTCCGTCTACTCTTTCGTAGCTGACAATTTGTCCGAATAACCTCAAATCAGCTGGACAATGAGCTAATGCACTTGAAGCAATAAAAAATATTGATAAGACGAATCCCTTTTTCATCAATCAACTGATCGGCAAAAAACGAAGAAAAATAAAGTAGCGTAAAGTATTGAAATAAAAGAAAAAAGCCCCCAAAAAGGGGGCCATGTATTTAATATCTGTAGTGTTCTGGCTTGAATGGACCTTCTTTAGTCACGCCAATATATTCAGCTTGGTCTGGAGTTAGCTCATCTAACTCAACACCAATTTTTGCTAAATGAAGAGCCGCAACTTTTTCATCTAGGTGCTTAGGTAGCATATAAACTTGGTTCTCGTATTTGTCAGAGTTTTCCCAAAGCTCAAGTTGTGCAAGAGTTTGGTTAGTAAACGAGTTACTCATAACAAATGAAGGGTGCCCAGTAGCACATCCAAGGTTAACTAATCTTCCTTCTGCAAGTAGGATTACTTCTCTTCCATTTTTCAGTTTATAAAGATCAACCTGAGGCTTGATTTCTGATTTGTCTGCATTTTTATTTAACCAAGCAACGTCGATTTCATTATCAAAGTGGCCAATATTACAAACGATAGTTTTATCTTTCATTGCCTCGAAGTGCTCAGAACGAATGATATCTTTGTTACCAGTAGCAGTAACAATAATATCTGCTTCAGTAACTGCATCTTTCATTTTCTTAACTTCAAATCCATCCATTGCAGCTTGAAGTGCACAGATTGGATCGATCTCAGTAACGATAACTCTTGCCCCACAACCCTGTAAAGAAGCTGCAGAACCTTTACCAACATCACCGTAACCAGCAACAACAGCAACTTTTCCGGCCATCATAACATCCGTCGCTCTTCTGATTGCATCAACACAAGACTCTTTACAACCGTACTTGTTATCAAATTTTGATTTAGTAACAGAGTCGTTAACGTTGATAGCTGGCATTGGAAGAGTTCCTTTCTTTACTCTTTCGTAAAGTCTGTGAACACCAGTAGTTGTTTCTTCAGAAAGTCCCTTAATGTCTTTTACATATTGTGGGAATCTATCAAGAACCATATTCGTTAAGTCACCACCATCATCAAGGATCATATTAAGATTCTTTCCACCTTCAAAAGCAGTAAGAGTCTTTTCGATACACCAATCAAATTCTTCTTCACTCATACCTTTCCAAGCAAATACTGGAATTCCAGCAGCAGCGATAGCCGCAGCAGCGTGGTCTTGAGTAGAGAAAATATTACAAGAAGACCAAGTAACCTCAGCTCCAAGCTCAACTAGAGTCTCGATAAGAACTGCAGTTTGAATTGTCATATGAAGACAACCAGCGATTCTTGCACCAGCTAGTGGCTTAGATTTTCCAAATTCTTCTCTAAGTGCCATAAGCCCTGGCATTTCCGCCTCAGCCAAATTGATTTCTTTACGTCCCCAGTCAGCAAGACTAATGTCTTTTACCTTGTAGTTTTCAGCCATGATAGCTCCTCTTTATGAATTTTTTTAACCCGCCCATCATATATAGCTTTTAGAGCTACGTAAACGCCAAATCCAGTAGAAATTACCCGATAAATACACTATAACAGCCAGACTCATTGAATTAAGGTAGCTTAAACTTATGTCTAACATAGAAAAAATAAAGAATGGATTTTTTGCATCGTGTCCGGGGGGACTAGAACAGTTTTTACTTGAAGAAGTCAAAGCGCTCAAGCCCAAAGAAGCGAAGCTAGTTAAAGGTGGAGTTGAATTTACTGCACTGCCAGAAATAGCGATTGAACTAATGTTCAGTTCAAGAATTGCTTCAAGAGTCTACAAAGCTCTCTATACTTACGACGTAAAAAATGAAAAAGATCTCTACATTGGAGCTCGTGATGTTAAGTGGAAGGCCATATTTGATTTAACTCAAACTTTTAAAGTTAGCGTCATTCAAAGCCGCTCTCCAAATGGAAAGAAGCGATCAAAATTTGATAACTCTATGTTCTTAGGGCAGAAGCTTAAAGATGCCATCGTTGATGACTTCAGAAAAGAGTTCGACGGTGCAAGGCCAAGCATTGAAAAGAATCATCCTGATGTCACTATCATGCTTCACTTAGAACCCCATGATAATCCTCATTCTCAAAAAGAAAAGGTCACTCTCCTTCTGGATATGAGTGGACGTCCACTGAGTCAAAGAGGTTACAAAGTCAGTGAGTTCGATGCACCTCTGAGAGAGAATCTCGCGGCAGGCCTAGTGAAGATGATGGATTTAAAACCTGATCAAAATTTTCTAGATGCGATGTGTGGATCAGGAACAATTTTAACCGAAGCTCTACTAGCGGCAGGACAAATCCCTCCAAGTTTTTTAAACCTTTCGTGGATCGCACACGAAAATAGGTTCTGGGATTTTGAGCATCATTTTTGGTTTGTAAAATCTGATTATCTTAAAGATAAGTTTTTAGACTTAATCGAAAAATACAAAACTCTAACCGAGGAAGGCTACGAGCGTCTAAAAAATAAAAAGGCTGAGTTTCGTGGAAACGATATCTCACCAGATGCAGTGAGAGCAACCTTAGATAATTTAAAACGTGCTAACCTGCAAGCTTTTGTAGAACTCTCTATTGAAGACGCACTTAATCTTGAAGCCAATAGTGAACAAGGTGTGATCGTAGTTAACCCTCCGTATGGAGAACGACTAGGAAAAGACGAAGATCTTGAGCACCTCTATCATGAATTTGGGGAGACACTGAAGCATAAGTTTAAGGGCTACAGAGGCTATGTCCTCACCGGTAACCTACCGCTTTTAAAGAAGATTTCACTTCGAAGTGCCCGAAAAGAGATCGTTTATAACGGAAATATTGAGTCTCGCTTTGTAGAGTATCAGCTGTATTAAGAATTCTTTATTTAATTACTGAAGTATTCCCAACTGAATCCGATAAGTATATGTGTTTAAATTTATTAGGCTCGTCATATTCATCCAGTTGATTTTCTTCAGTTTAGTTTCTCGGGCTAATCGGCATGAGCATTTTTTTTCATGGCCTCTTGCGAGTAGCTTAATGGAAGCCTTTGAAGAAACTTATGGAAGAAGTATCGGAACCATGTCGGCTCACGAACTTCTCATGATTCAAAATCCCACGAACGAACTCACTGACGATCAAATTATATACAGCACCCTTAAAAACTTATTCACTACCGAGCAAATTCAAAAATTAGAGCAAAAGGTTATGTCCACCCCCAGCTCAAGCAATGATACCTTTAAAACAAGACTTAAAAGTATGTCACTTGACGAGATTACTTCTAGTATTTTCGATACGTCTGACTTTAACTCCGATGATCATAAGGAAGCATTAAAACACTTCTTTAAACTTAAGAACGACGGAGTGATAAATAAAGAAGCTTATCAAGCTAAAGAAAAAATAAGGCTTAAAGTTCTATTCAAAGCCAGTAAAAGTCCCAATCTAGAAGCAGACAATAGATTACGACTTGAAAAATTCAAAACCTTTTTAGTAAGTGCATTCTCTAAAACTGCGGATAAAATTGATCCAAGCAGTCGACAATTTGTAGGAGCAACTGTTGGAAAGGAGTTCTACGATACCTACTTAAAAGATATCAAAGACACTCTTAATGAAAAAGGAACCAAGATCGACTTCTACTATTCAATATCAAGAAGTCAGATGATGGATAACAGAGGCGCTTTTTCCAATAAATTTATCGATCAAACTTTAGATCTAATTAAAAGAAGTAGAAAAGAAGGATGGGGAAGTGGGATTGATATCACAGGTAGTATCTCAGAGGAAGAAAAGGCACTAAAACCAAAACAAATCAAAAACCTACGTGAAATATTAGATAAGTTGAAAAATGCTCTAACCGGAAATAGCGATAGTGTTTTCAGAATTCATGCATTCGAGGGAACGAATAAAGGAGATTTCTACAAAGAAATAATGTATTTCTTTGAAAGGATGTCTCTGGAAAAACCCGAAAATGGTTTAAAGAACCCTATTATCTCAATTGGTCATATCGCAAAACTCTCTGATGAGGATATAGCACAATTCATTTCAATCAGAGAAGAAGCTCAAAAAAGAGGTATTCCTCTTAAATTTGTCTTTGACGCCAATTTAATATCGAATCGAAAATTACAGAACACAGAAGCAGTTCAACTGGCCTCAAGAATCAATAAGCTTTTTGAAGCAGGTTTTGAAGTTGGACTTGGTTCTGATGGAACAGGTATTCTTGGTAAAGATAGTGCAATAGAAGCGCAATTAAACCAACTACTAAAAGCAGGATTAAATTACAAGTGGTATAATCCACTCTTTATAGCCTCAACCTCTAAACCGTCGTGCGATATGGATTTATTCAAAGGTTTAGTCTCTGAATTTAATAGGGCAGCCAAATGGTAGTTAAAATACTTACAATAATTTCCTTTTTTACCTTTTCAATTCAGAACTCTTTTAGTTCTCCAAGCTGGGAAAATATCTTGCTCACTTATGACTATCACTTCAAAGGTGTGGATGGACTTAATAAACTTACTTCTCCAGAAGGTGAGAAAATTATTAATAATGTGCAAAACTATATTTCAAATCCAGAAAACAAGGAAAAACTTGAAACTGAAGATGGTAAAATACTCCTTAAAAATCATCAAAAATACCTAAATTTTTTAGCGTCGAAAAACACTCTCGATAATTGCCAAAATAATAAAAGTTCAAAAAGAAAACTTGAAGAATCCATTACATTAGGAATTCTTCAAAGTGAAACACAAGAAATTGATCCCTGCAGAAGAGAGTTCTTAACTAGCTTTCAACTTCTTGGTGAGTTCTATAATTCAGTTAATAATATCGCCAATGAGACTCTTAAACCAACGCTCCAAGATATGCTTTACGAAAATAGTTTATTAAATACCACAGAAGCTCTACTTAAAAATAAAATGAGATATGATCCAAATTTTTTTAAAAACGGCTTTAATAAAGATCAAGCGTCGGAAATTTTTAGAAGTATATGTACAAAAAAAATCTACTGTTCTGAAGATATGCGGGAGAAAGTAAAGCAGGCTATCATAAAAACCTATCATGAGGCTAAAGAATCAAATGAAAAGGTTACCTCAGAACAACTCTTAAAAAGGTTCAATGCCTCCATTGGGAAAATGAATAAAAAGCTTAATGAAATAGAGCTTGAGCAAACGGAAGGCTTTTTCGCGGACACTTTTGATGGAGGTATAAGTCTTTTTGTTCCATACATCTTAGATTCAAGAGAAGCTCAATTGCAAAGTTCCGATGCACAAAATGGTTTTTCAAGTTATCTCCAAACTTATCTTAACGAAACAAGTACTCAAGATGGTCTCCTTATGCACACCTCGAGCATCAGAGAAAAGATGGGACCTTTAAGAACAGATAAAAATCAAGATGATATTGATGAAGATACTAAGCTTGGAGAATCTACTTACCGGTTTATCGAGCATGAACTACTAGAAAAAGATGATATAGAGGATGCTATTGAAGATATGTATGATGGGATCAACTTTCAAGTAGCCGAGCTACAAAAGCAAAATCTTCTTAAGCAATCCTATGAACAACAGCTTAGTAGATTAAGACAGAGCTCACTTGCTTATAAAGATAAAAATGAGCGTTATCAAAAAAGCTTAAAAAAGAATCTGCGATACCTTGTGAAAACAAACCCTCGTGCCGTATCGCAAGTTCTGGCCAATAACCCAGAATACGCCTCACTTGTATGTGAGGTGCTTATGGATATTGACCGCGTAGATTCAAACTTAGAAGGTAATGAAAGCGCTTTTTTGTGGGGAGGTGCTATTTTAGGTGTTGCAGGTCTACTAACAGGTGGAGTTGCATGGCTTGGAGCTGGCTTATTGACGGCAGGTACTGCAGCAACATTAGGAACTGTTTCGACGGGACTTATTATTGCATCAACAGCCTCTAGTGTAGCTGGTGGAACAATCGCAGTCACCCAAGCAATAAATCTTAAGCAAGAACTTTCTGAGTTAGAGACAGGAATGTTAACAGGTAATAATTATGTTGAGTCATCTGAGCAAATGAGAGATTTTTATACTTCCTATAAAAATGCTTTTTATGAAGCAACTATAAATACGTCAATGTCTGTAGCAGGCCTAGGAGCATTGGCAGCACTCAATCGCCTCGGAAAAGCTGGTGCGGTTATGGAAGGAATGGAACAAACAACCCTTCAGATTTCTGGCGAAGTAGTAAAAGATCTTGGCGATATTTATAGGATTTTGGCAAAGGATTCTAAATCCTTACGACTTCTTGAAAATACCGTTAAAAAGCTGGGGCCGAATGGCCAAAAAGATTTAGATGAGTTTTTGGGTAAACTAGCTTTTCTACCAAAAGAGATGCAAGAAAAGTTTCTTGCAACTCTAGCAACATTGGGACCTAACAGTGATAAAGTTGCACAAATGATAAAAAAAACCAAATGCAGGTAATTAAATAGATTTAATCCTATTTAATCTTTCTTCTCATCCGTTTTTTCATCGACCTTGATCGCAAAGTCGGCATTGGAAAACTTCATTAAGGCTGAGCGATTTATAATCTTCCCATAATGCTTATTGGATTTAGAAAAGAAATAGCTGAGTACATCAGTATCCTTTAAAAAGATCGTATGGCCCTTGCCGGCAAACTTACGAATAACAAAATCAGAATCTAAAAGAAGAATATCTCGAATCGTAAAATTCTTAGCGATATACATGATGACGGTATAATCACTCATCTCGATCAGAGACCTTTTTAGCTTCACGCCTTTTGGGCTCGTAATATCATGCCAATGAACTTTAACTTCTACTTTCTTGTCATCTTCGGTGTAAAAATCAAATCCTCTTTGCGAAGAAGATTTTTTCTGATGAAGACCAAACACAGATTTGGCGTACCACTCCCCTAATTGAACAGGAAGGTTTTTTCCGTTCACTAAGATCTTATGGTCCTTAAGAATGCGATAGACTTGATCAACAATCTCTACTGCTTCGTGAACCTTTTTAGTATCAGGATAATGAACTATATCGATATTCTTTTTATCTTTTTGAGAAAGCTTACGATTAAAAACTTTCTGATACCAATCATCAAAACTAGTAAGTTCTAAATAAGTTAAAGAGCTAACTACATAGCCTTTCTTTTGGAGGTCAGAGACCTTTTCAATATTTTCTTTTTTACTAAGATAATCAAAGGGAACGAATTCTTCGTCGCTATTTCCACGTACATAAACTGTGTTCTTCCACAGGTCACTACTTCCGTGGCTCCCGCACGAAAACTCATCCGCGATACCATCGACAATGTCTTTCACTAAAATGTCCTAAAGTTTAAATTAAATACTCTTATAGGATACCAGAATTCCGAGTTTTAATTAAGAAGCAAATGATAAAAGCCCCTCTTATTTCTAAAAGGGGCCTACAAGTAGTTAATTTTATTAAACTGAAAATTGAGTAATATCTTCGTCCATATTAACTATGGCGTTAGCATGTGCAGAAACTAATGGCAGATATTGAGAACAATAAACCTTAAAGTCGACTATTTTACTCTCCAAATATTCTTTATTAGCGTCTCCATCCGCAAGTTTCTGAGCCGCTATTTGAGAAGCAACCATCAATCTCCAGGCCACAACTAAGTGAGCTGAAAGATCTAAAAAGTCTTTTGCACTTTGAAGTACGTGATTCATGTTTTTATTTTGAGCATGTTCAGTGATAAATCCCATTGCCTTTTGAGCTGATCCAAGAGCTTTTTCAAATTGAGTTTTCGCATTACCTGCTTCTTGTTTCGAAAGGTCAGTCTGGATCATCTCGATGACACCACCCAAAGTTTTACCGCCATCTTTAAGGGTCTTTCTCATTAAGAAATCTATGGCCTGAATTCCATTCGTTCCCTCGTAAATTGTCGCAATTTTTGTGTCTCTTACAAATTGCTCAACCCCATACTCGGTACAATAACCATATCCACCATGGGCTTGAACCGCATCAACTGAAACATTAAATCCTTGTTCCGAACAAAAAGACTTACAAATTGGAGTTAGTAGACCAACCAAACTTTCTTTTGATTTATCATCGTGTGCCTCATCGATAACGTCAGCAGTATAAAGAATAAGTGACCTCATTCCTCTTCCCATTGCACGCATTTTCAAAAGCATTTTTCGAACGTTCGGATGCTTAACTATTTCTTGCTTGAATTGAACTCTTTCATTTACGTATTGCTTAGTTAGCTCATAAGCTAAATTAGCTTGAGACTCACCTTGAATACCACAATCAAGTCTTGCCTCATTCATCATGATGAACATGTTTTGCATACCTTCAAATTCTTTTCCAACGAGGTAGCCTTCACAATTATCGTTATCACCAAAGTTCATCACACAGGTAGCTGAAGCGTGAATTCCCATTTTATGCTCAAAAGAAGCACATTTGACATCGTTACTCTCACCCACGGAGCCATCATCATTTACTTTGTATCTAGGAACTGCAAAAAGTGAAATTCCTTTTGTCCCCTCTTCAGCACCTGGAGTTCTTGCCAGTACAAGGTGAATATTATTTTCGTAAAGATCACTCTCACCACTTGAGATAAAAATCTTAGTTCCTTTGATCTTATACCACCTATCCTTACCATCAATTGGTTTAGCAGTTGTTTTAAGAGCACCAACATCCGATCCAGCTCCGGCTTCGGTCAGACACATCGTACCTCCCCAAACACCGGTGATCATTTTTTCAATATATGTTTTTTTAATATAGTCATCACCAACAAGTCTTAAAACACTCATCGCACCTTTAGTGAGACCTGGATACATTGACCATGCAGTATTTGCACCCTGCGCGAGGGAACGACAAGCAGCTGCCAAAGCTTCAGGAACAGGCGTTCCACCAATATCTTCTGATACACCTAATGCATACCAACCCATATCGTAATAGCCACGAGTAGCTTGGTGCAAACACTCTGAAACCTTCACACCTTCATCAGTCATACGAACACCTTCTTCGTCAGACTTCTGTCGTGTTGGCCACACCTCATTTTCAACCCACTTATCTTGCTCGATAAGAATTTCTTTTACACTACTGGCATCAAAACCATACTTTTCGCGTTTAGAAATATTGAGTACGTCGTTTAAGGTAAATAAGATATCTTCTTGATCCATTTTATACTTGGCCATAATTCCTCCTTAACAAATGATAACCTCAAATGGATTTTTATAAAAGAAAAAGGTCAGGACAAAGCCTGACCAATTTACCTATATTTTTTAGATATTTCTTAGAAAGATACGCGGATTGGGTAAGCGTTACTCAATCGGTATTTATTAGTGGTCCAATCCCAGTCAAAACGGTGGCTAACAGCACTAATAGACCTGATGGTTCTACTCCCCGCGAAATTCAATACTCCAGTAACTTGATAATTCTGAGTATTTAAGATTGGATTCGCCATTACTGGAAATGCTGTACTTAAAATATAACCATCAATTGAATCGTCATTGTATAAGTATTCAACAAAGGTCCCCTTAACTGTATTTCCATTAGTCAGAACAATTGTTGCTTCAGACATGGAGACGGCTTTTACCGATCGACCATCTAAATTCAGCATAGCCTTATACATGGTTGCATCACGATCAAAACGAGTTGAGTCGAAATCAAAACCATTCCCAGAGATGCCTACCGCAAGATCAAAATCGATCGTATCTGAGGTTCTATTTCTAACGACCTTATATTCACCATTATTGATGACATTATAAAGTTGTGAGTTATTCGGTTGATTATAGTATGAACCACCTGAGTTACAGTCGTCACTTGCATACCACAAGAAGTAAAAGCAAACCCCGAAATCAAAGTCGAAATCAATATCATAATCGTAGTATGACGTGGCACCATAATCTTTTCCAACGTGATAAACGACATCATTTTCATTCAAGCCTTCATGAACTCCCATTCTGTCGAATGCGCTTCGAAGGTCAGAAACAGATCCATATACTGAACCCGAACTTGAAATTCCAGTATTGCCATTATTGGAATTACTACTGGATGAACTCCCGCCGGAACTCGCGTTATCCTTTCCACAGGAAGCGAGGGCAAAAGCCAAGGAGCCCACCATAATCATGTTAAATAATGTTTTCATGTCTCTCTCCTACAAGAAAATAAATTTATGCAGGTTTTATAATGCATGAATGATGCCAAGATCACTGAATGTGATTCAGGGTACTTCTAGTGAAGAGGCCGTATAGAATTTTTAGAGGTGTCTAAAGACTAGACACCTTTATGTAAGATTAATCGACAATAAATCCACAATTATTAATCGACCCGTTTGGACGTATCGACTGGCAAAGGCTTCGAAGGTCATAATTTTCAATATACTCGCAATTTCTTAATGTATTATCCGGGCGAGTTGAGTAACACAAGTTTTTTAAATCATAATCACTTATATAGTCACAATTATATTGAGTATTATTTTTCCTAATAGAAACACAGAGGTTTCTGAGGTCGTAATCACTAATATAATCACAATAAAACTGATTTGAGTCAGGGCGAGCTGAATTGCAAAGATGACTCAGATCTGAGTCAGCAATAAATCCACAATTGTTTTGACTGCTTTCAGGTCGAACAGAATAACATAACTGCTGTAAGTCTCCTGCATAACTAGCAATACTTCCTAATATAAGTAGTCCTATTATAAGTGACTTAAACATATAAAACTCCTAATTAATTTATATGCGTCCATTTTCTACAAATTTTAGAAAGAAAACAATTTAAGTTGAAGCATTTACAGCATAGAAATTAACAGCGTTTAAAACTTAAACAATTTCCCCTAGCTCAAATACCCTATATCAGGAAATTTCACTGGCACTAGTTTTGCAAACCTTTAAACTATGCAAAATTTAAAACTAATTCCTATTTTATTCCTTATCAGTTCTTCCACATATTCCAATGATGAGCAAAACTTTCTTGAGAGGATAGGAACTCGCATCGGAAATTTCACCTATGATCTTCTTCACAAAGAAGTGGACCTAAAACCAAGATCAAGGAGTGAGGTTTTAAATCTAGGCTGTGACGAAAAAAATCAGGTCGTTAAAGATGTCGAAGTAATCATTGAAAAAGTAACTGATCGTTTTTTATTTGAATCCGATGAAAAATTCAGTGAATACCGCGATCGCAATAATCAACTCCTAATCGCTCAGGATCAGGATAGCCATATTAAACTTAAGTATATTTATTGCCTAGATATTGCTGAAAATCCGGTATCCGATATTTCGCTATCTCGAATATTCACCAAAGAAATGGAAGAACACCAAGTGGAAAGTGTTCGCCTCATAAGAGCTGATGGTAATTCAGACTTAAATTTATTTCAAAAAAAAGACTATAGAGACTCGGCTAATGCTCCATCTGAATAAGATTTAAAGGCCACTTTAAACTCCATTAAAAGAGGCTGTTCAATGATTCTTTCTTTTGAAAAAATCTCTTGTGCATTAGCTTCAATATAGTTGGCCATATCCCTATATCCCTGAGTAGGAAATCTTGCCGCCTCAGGCTTATGAAGCTCTGTTATCGCATTTTTTAGACCTTGGACTTCACCGTCATCTTCAAATTTAGCAAACTCTTCAAAAATATAACGCCAATTAGGCCCAATATATTTTACGAGTTTGTACTCACCATTTGTATAGCGAAGAGAATATTCATTTTTTTCATCTTGGAAAGCCGCTTTCTCTAACATTTCAATTCCAGTCAAATCAAAGCTTAATTTTAAAGGCTTTCCATCTGCCACATTGTATAAGAAACCACGATGAGAAATTTCTTTATCTTCATTATCATTGCATTGGTTTGTCGTAAATTTTTCAGCAATAACTAAATGCCACACAGCTTTTGTATCTATAAGTAGATTAAGTTCTTCAATTTGTGATTCAAAAACTGGCTCACCACATTCCGCACTTCCAAAGACTTGTGATTTATGAATAAGAGTAGGAGTATCACCTTTAAGAGAATAAATTTCCTCTTGAAACTTAAACTCTTCAAATTGATTTTTTAAGACACAGAGTTTATGTGAAAACATTTCTAGCTCTCTAAACCGATTGCCTGCGGCCAGTTTTTGGCATGCACTCTGAATAGGTTTGGTATCAATATTTACTTTAGTCTCAGCTATTTCTTTTTTAGGACTACAAGAAACAATTAATATTATGAGTGCTAAAAATTTCATCTATACTCCTATCGGGTGCCAAACAGTTTTCTGCTCAACAAAAGCAGTTATCAATTCTAGTGATCTCGAGTTTTGATTCAACCCAATGATTCTTTTCATATTATCAATAGATCTGGAGCGCATATCAAAATAAATTGTCTCATTTTCATTTTGAAAACTAATCGAATTAACCTCCATATGTTCAGCCATGACAGTTGCAAGGTCTTCAATTTTTCCTGAAAGTAAATTGACCACTCCACTAGGTAAATCAGATGTATGAAAAATCTCGCCTAAAATGGATACAAAAATTGAACTCTCCGGAGACAAGACTGCAACGACAGAGTTTCCACCACATATAATAGAACAAATATTGTCTACAATTTGAGACAGATTGAATTTTTCGGAAGTTACTAAACTTACAACCCCTACTGCTTCTGGGGCAGTAAAATTATGATAAGGACCCGCAACAGGATTTAATCCACCCATTACTTGTTGGTACTTATCACACCAGCCTGCATAGTATACAAAAGTATCAACCGCTTTTTGAACTTCCTCTCCGACATTGGCTTCTTCAACCAACTCAGATGCCATCATTAAGTTCATCAATTCTGTCTCACGACCTTGGGTCATCTCCGCCATTCGGTATAATATTTGAGAGCGATTATAAGAGCTTTTTGCGGCCCAAACAGACTGTGCCGTTTTTGCACTGGTCACAGCATTTCGAAAATCTTTTTTTGAAGCCACGCAAACGCGAGCAAGCTCTTCACCTTCAACAATATAAGGGACAGTCGCACCAGATTCTGAACGAATAAAAGCACCACCAGCAAACATTTTTATAGTCTTTAAAACATCCATTACTTCACCTCCAAATAAGGAAGAAGTCCATGTCTTCCACCTTCACGGCCATATCCGCTTTCTTTAAATCCACCAAACGGTGAAGCTGCGTCAAACTTATTATAAGTATTTGCCCAGATCACTCCCGCTTTAAGCTTAGAAGCAACTTCATGTACCTTAGATACTTTTTCAGACCAGATACCTGCGGCGAGACCGTAGTTGGTGTCATTGGCCTTAGTGATAGCCTCATCCGGAGTTCTAAAAGTTGAAATACTTAATACAGGTCCAAAAACTTCTTCTCTTGAAATTGTACTTGAAGCCGATTGATCCACAAAAAAGCATGGAGCGAAAAAATTTCCTCTTGGTGGTAATTCTGATTCTACCTGCCAAAATTCTCCACCTTCTTTTTGTCCTTGCTTTACTAGGTCTTTAATTTTTTTCAATTGATCTTTAGAGTTTATAGCGCCTAGGTCAGTATTTTTATCTAGAGGGTCTCCAACTCTAATTTGCTTCATTCTCTTTTTTAGTTTTTTGATCACAACATCCTTGATTGATTCCTCAACTAGAAGTCGCGAACCAGCACAGCAGACATGACCTTGGTTAAAAAAGATTCCCGATACAATACCCTCAACAGCTTGATCAATCGCCGCATCGGCAAAAACGATATTAGCTGATTTACCACCAAGCTCCATCGTAAGTTTCTTTTTTGTTTTCCCAGCATTTTTTGCAATTAATTTTCCGATATCCGTAGAGCCTGTAAAAGCAATTTTATTCACATCTTTATGTTCGACTAGTGCTGCTCCTGTTTCTCCAGCACCTGTTACAATATTAACAACTCCTGCAGGAAGACCTGCTTCATAACAAATATCAGCAAATCTAAGTGCTGTTAAAGAAGTTTGCTCAGCAGGCTTAAGTACTACCGTATTTCCCGCTGCTAGCGCCGGGGCAATTTTCCAAGCAAGCATAAGAAGTGGAAAATTCCACGGAATAATCTGTCCGCACACACCAATTGGTGCTACTTCTTTACCAGGCATAACGTATTCTAATTTATCCGCCCATCCTGCATTATAGAAAAAATGCTGTGCCACGAGAGGAAGGTCTACATCGCGCGATTCTTTAATTGGCTTTCCACCATCTAAGGTTTCAAGTACTGCTAGCTCTCTTGATCTTTCTTGGATAATTCTTGCGATTCTAAAAAGGTATTTTCCACGCTCTAATCCAGAGAGGTTCGACCACTCACCTTCAAAAGCTTTTTTAGCCGCCTTTACTGCAGCATCTACATCTTGTTCATTACTCAAGGCAATCTTAGATAGTACTTTTCCCGTGGCAGGGTTAACCGTATCGAAATATTTACCTGATTTTGGTTTAACAAACTCACCACCGATGAAATTATAATACTTTTCTTCAATTTCAACTTTGAAGCTCTCAGGAGCAGCGTCGTATTCAAACTTGAAAGTTTTTTTAGTCTTAGATTTTGTTTTTGTTTTTGTTTTTTTCTTTGTCATGATTAATCCATTGAAAAAATATCGTCGTAGTAATAACGACCAGTAACTTGTTTAAAAATTTGTTTAAGAAGATCATTTAGTAATGAACTGGCCCCAAAACGGAACATTTCAGGATTTAGCCAATCTTGTCCCAAAGTTTCATTTACCATGCAAAGATAATGAATCGCCTGCTTAGATGTTTTGATTCCACCGGCAGGTTTCATACCAATCATCTTCCCAGTCATCTCATAATAGTCTTGAATTGCTTGTAACATGACATATGTGACTGGCATCGTTGCAGCAGGACTCACTTTACCTGTAGAAGTTTTAATAAAGTCAGCTCCAGCCTCCATAGCAAGCCATGAAGCAAGTCTTACATTATCGTAGGTCTTAAGTTCACCTGTTTCAAGAATGACTTTCAAATGAGCGTCCCCACAAGCCTCTTTAACTTTAATAATTTCATCGAAAACTTTCTGAAATTTTCCCTCTAAAAATGCACCACGATCGATCACCATATCAATTTCTGTCGCCCCAAATTTTACGGCGCGCTTAACATCTGAAACTTTAATATCAATGGGAAGTTGCCCAGCGGGAAACGCAGTAGCAACAGAGGCAAGTTGAATTCCAGAGCCATCTAATGCTTCAGCAGCATAAGGAACCATATTAGGATAAACACAAACTGCTGCAACCTTAGGAATAGGCCTAAACTTTTCAAAGGAACGCATTTTATCTTGAATCGCAGGGGGAACTGGATTGATCGCTTTACCACAAAGTTGCCTAACTTTACCAGGGGTATCCATCCCTTCTAAAGTGGTGAGATCCACCATCTCTATAGCACAATAAAGTGCATCTAATTTCGAACTCGCTTTAATACTTCTGGTGGTAAAACTCGCAGCTCTTTCATTAGCTGCCACCATATCTATTGGATAATGTGGGATAGAAATTTTTCCCACTCCTGGCTTTCGCACACTGACATCGAACACTCAGTACTCCTTAGTAAATGAGATATTCGATGTTTATACTTAGAAATTAATTAGGTGTCCAATGAAAGTAGTGCTACGCTCCATACCCAGATACAATTCTACCGATTGATGTTTCGTTTCTCATTTTCTTGTAGGAGATCATCGAGGTAATTTCTGCGTCCTGAAGGATTCTCTCTAGTGATGTTAATTCTAAAACATGTTTTCCTACTCTCAAGCGATCACCAACTTTGAGGCTAGATCTTCCTGCAATGTCCACACCGTTTACTTCTGTACCATTTTTGGTTTTTAAGTCTTCAACATACACGACATTATTTTCTATATAAAAAGCGATATGCGCTCTAGAGAGCTTTTCATCTTTAACGATAATATGGGCATGTTTCTTTTCTCGACCTAGAACTCTTTGTTTACCCGGTTCCAAAACTATTTTTAATCTAGCACCTTCACTTAGGCTTCCGTATTTACTCACTTTAAAAACAACTTCTAGATTTCGCTCGATTCTTGCCATAATTAAATTCTCCGTTTCTTAAGATCAGTTTAAGTAAAACCTTAATTTGCTCCAAGAATTGAGATGGTTTTTTAGTTTTTTCAACAAGTTAGCTTAAGACACCAACTTAATTTCGCCCACAAATCATGGCGAAAATCAGCTTTTTAGGTTTAATTTGTTTAGTGAGAAAGTTCTCTCGTGGTTTTGGCCCCATGCTCTTTAAGTTCGAGTGCCCTGTCCACCAGATTCCCCTTACCTTGATGAAGACGTTTATGGATATCTTGAAAAGAGTTTTCTACTCTATGAAAATGGGTTTGAAGTTTATCCAGCTCATCTTTTAAAAGACAAAATTTATCATACATCGCTCCTGCTTTTTGAGCGATCTCGACTGCACTTTTTGACTGCTTATCAATTCGCCAAAGTGCATTTACAGTTTTTAAATTCGCAAGCAGATTTACCGGAGATACAAGTACGATATTCTTTTTTAGTGCATAATCTAAAATTTCTGGATGTTCACGAAGAATAAGTGCGTAAACACCCTCAACAGGTATAAAAAGATAAACAAACTCTGGAGATTGTATCCCATCAAGGTGAGCGTAATTCTTTTCTGCTAACATATCAATATGAGACTTCACAGATTTAAAAACTTCACTCGTCGCATCTCTGGAGTTTTCATTTAAATACTTAAAGTAACCAGAAAGGCTGACTTTAGAATCAATAATAAGATGGGTATTTTGTGGAAGCTTAACCAATACATCTGGTCTAAATTTCTTTCCTTCGAGCTCTAAAGTATTTTGTAGAAAGTACTCTCGATCTTTTTGCAGTCCTGCTTTTTCAAGAACTTTTTCTAAAACTAGCTCCCCCCAGTCTCCCTGGAATTTTACATCAGAGGAGAGGGCCTGTGACAATTGGTGAGTTTCCTTCTGAATTTGACCAGCGGCCATAAGCATCTGTGAAATTTGCTCTTTCACAGATTGTCTTTCTTTTATATCAGCTTCTTTTACGTCAGAAATAAATTTTCGATAGTCTTCAAGTTGTTCATCAAATGGAGTCAGGAACTCTTCACTACTTTTTTTAAGAACGGTGCTAGCAATCAGTTCAAACTGGTCTTTTTGATGCTTTAGTAGAACCTTGTAAACTATAGCAAAAATACCAAGAGCTATTACTAAACCAGCACCAAACGCGAAAACCATCTCCATTCAAAAACCTTATTTTACGACAATTTTTGCCATTCTAAGCTTACCGAGTTTCAAGATATGCTCATTGCCTGATTCAAGGCTCAGAGTTTCTTCTTTACAAGCTTTCCCATCAAACTTGAACGCATTTTGCTTAATAAGCCTTCTTCCTTCTCCATTTGATTGAATGAATTCAATATCTCTGAAAAAATCTAAAACTTTAAACTCTCCGGCAGTAACATCCACTGTCAGAATATCATCAGGGATTTTATTTTTAGCAAATCTATCTTCGAATTTTTTACGCTCATCCTCCCCAGTACCAGCAGGATGATAATAATTAACAATCTCGACTGCTAATTCCTTTTTAGCATCCATTGGGTGTTTTTTATTTGATTTAATATCGCCGACTAAAGAGTCTATTTCCGTAGCTGGACGACGAGAGAGTAACTCATAATACTTAATCATTAGATCATCTGAGATACTCATCATTTTTCCAAACATATCTGTTGGAGTATCTTCAAGCGAGATATAATTATCAAGGGACTTACTCATTTTTTGAACACCGTCAGTCCCCTCAAGAATCGGCATGGTGAGGATACATTGAGGCTCTTTCTCAAAAGCTTTTTGTAGGTGCCTTCCCATTAAGAGATTGAAAGTCTGATCGGTTCCACCAAGCTCTAGATCTGCATCAATTGCTACTGAGTCATAACCTTGCATTAAAGGGTATGCAAACTCATGCATATAGATTGCCTCTTGCGCCTTAAACCTTTTAGTAAAGTCATCACGCTCAAGAACTGAAGAGATAGTAACTTTGGCCATAATTTTGATCATTTCAATAGGAGTTAAATTTCCTAGCCAATCATTATTGAAAACAACTTTCGTCTTTTCCATATCAAGAATTTTTGAAACTTGTTGCGAATAAGTTTTAGCATTTGCAATGACCTCTTCATCCGTAAGAATAGGACGAGTTTTAGACTTACCTGAAGGATCGCCGATTCTTGCTGTAAAATCTCCAATAAGAAAATGAATATCGTGTCCAAAATCTTGTAGTAATTTTAGCTTCTGTAAAACAACTGTATGCCCTAGGTGGATATCAGGTCTTGAAGGATCGGCACCAAACTTTATGACAAGTGGTTTGTCTTCATTATAGGATTTTTGCAGTTTTTTAAGCAGCTCTTCTTCGGGAATGATATCAACTGCACCACGCTTTAACTCTTTGAGTTGCTCCTCAGCTGAAACTTTAATTTTACGCATGAATATCCTTTTAGTTTTAAGTCTTTAAACTAGAGGTATCATAGCGAAATTAAGAGATAATGAATAGACTTACGCTTAGCAGAAATAAGATTAAAAGCCAGTCATGCGACTTCGAACACGACTCATCGTATCTTTGGCCACCATTCTCGCTCTTTGTGCCCCATCTTCCAAAATCTGATCAATTTCATGAGTGTTACTCATTAGATGATTAAACTTCTCGCGAGGAAGCCGCAGGTATTCGTTTACGGCAATATAGAGTGCTTCCTTAGCATGTCCCCAGCCAATTCCAGCTCGGTATCGCTCTTCCAATTCAGAAACCTGCTCACTTGAAGCAAACAAACGATAAAGTTCCATAATCGTACAGTTGTCTGGATCTTTTGGAGCTTCAGGGGGCGAGCTATCAGTGGTAATTTTCATGATGGTTTTACGAAGCTTCTTCTCAGTTCCCCATAAAGGAATCACGTTCCCATATGACTTACTCATCTTACGACCATCTAGACCAGGAACATATGAACCAGACTGTTGAATCACTTCTTGAGGCTCAATGAGAGTCCCTTCACCAAAATATTCGTTACATCTTTGAGCAATACTTCTAGCGATCTCAACATGTTGAATCTGATCTTTTCCGACAGGAACAAAATTAGTGTCATACAAGAGAATATCTGCAGCCATAAGAACTGGATACGAATATAGTCCCATATTTACACCATGATCTGGATCGCGCTTTTCTTCTTCATTTTTTTGAACACGGTCTTTGTATGAATGGGCCCTATTCATGTCTCCTTTTGGAGTCATACAATTTAAAAGCCAGCTTAGTTCGAAAACTTCTTTCACATCACTTTGTTTAAAGAATACTGACTTTCTCGTATCCAAACCAAGTGCAATCCAAGTCGCCGCGATTTCATAAACGTATTGCTTAAATGCCTTTGGGTCTCTAACAGAAGTCAGAGCATGAGCATCTGCGATAAAATATAGAGAGCGGTCATAGTCTGTTGACTCAGACATTTCGATTGCCGGCCTGATTGCACCTAGTAAATTTCCTAAATGAACATCACCCGTTGGCTTAATTCCAGTAAGTACAGTTTTCATGCCTCAAATGATCGCATATTTAATTTTATTTTAATAGAGCTAATTTAAAATCAACGCCGCATCATCCTGTGATCCATACTCAATCGGTGAACTTTGAGTATCCTCAACTTCATCTTCCATTCGAACTTCTTTTTGATATAGAAGTATAGGCACAACAAATAAAGTCATCGCCGTTGCAAAAAAGAGTCCGCAGGTAACGGCAATTCCAAGAGGTTGAAGAATTTTACCGCCATCGCCTAAACCTAAGGCCATCGGAAACATCCCTAACATAGTTGTTAAAGAGGTAATGACAATCGGTCGCAGCCTTTTATTTACAGCAGATATAATTAAATCTGTGCCCTCAAGACCTTTAGCTTTCAAATCATTTACAACATCAGTCAAAAGAATTGAGTTATTAACAGTAATTCCGTTGAGAAGAATTATACCAAGCGCAGAGTTCAGAGATAAATAAGATTTAAACACATACAATGAAACGACAACGCCTATGATTCCAAGTGGTACAGTCATCATGATAATACCCACTTGCTTTACCGATTGAAATTGCAACCAAAGAATAAAAAAGATTAGCCCCAGAGACATGAGAAGTGATGACTTTAATTGATTCAAAGCGTTTTTTAACTCCTCTTGCGGCCATTGAAACTCGACGGTTTGCCCGGTTCCTGTAATGATGTTTTTAAGATTCTTGGTAACTTCTGCTTCGACCATTGCGAGCTTGTCTTCCCACCCTTTTTTTTCATCGTCTTTTAAGGTTCCTAGAATCTCAATCACTTCATTTTGGTTCTTAATCAAAATGCGACCTGGTTTTTTAACACTTTCAAAGCGCCCCAAAGCTTTTATCGGTATAATTTTATTTTTTACTCTTATAGGGTAAGACTCAAGATTTGCCGGATCGCTAAAACGTTCGTCTTTCAAACTCATTTTCACAGGAGTGGATTTATCATTTAAATTCACCTCTCCCAGTTCAATCGCCTCATTTGAGAGTCTGGATATATCTGCAAAATCAGCTATATTAAATTGAACTCCGCTTAGCGCTAATGAGTCCATTGCACCTTTATAAGGAATGAATGTGT
This sequence comes from Bacteriovoracaceae bacterium, assembly GCA_964231135.1. GTDB lineage: Bacteria > Bdellovibrionota > Bacteriovoracia > Bacteriovoracales > Bacteriovoracaceae. The sequence continues at coordinate 11,742 of CAXRIU010000006.1, read as the reverse complement.
AAAAATAATCTGAATTTGAACCTGGTTCGTAACGGACGCGCTCGTAATAATCTTTTTCTTTTAGAAAAGTCCCTAACTTACTCGCTGTATTTTGTATCTCTTTAGAACTAGTACCTTTTACTACTGCCTTGAAATGATACTCAGGAGGAAGGGGTAATTCGGCCGGATTCCAATCGTCGATATTGAAGTAGGTATCCATACTATTTTCAAAATTATCTTTAAGGATTTTCTTTGCTTCATCCATATCACTTCGATCAATTAACTTAAACATCAACTGTCCGCCATTGCGATTATGTCTTTCAACCCAAGTATAATCAACCATATCTCCTAAGAGCTCAACTGCTTTTGATTCCTGCTCTTGAAGTATATTCTCCATATGCCTACCACTGGTAGAGTTTTGCGCGCTAACATACATATAAACCCAATCCGAACCAGGCTTTCCAATCACTTCTTTAGGAAGTTTAGGAACAAGCGTTGCGATTAATATACCTGCAAGAAGAAACGGAGTTATAATCGTGATAGGTTTTATATTTTTTACGGAGAGAAGCTTTAAAAGTATTTTTTCATAGAGGGATTTTACTCGCTCTAAAGGCTTATCCATAACGGCACTTGTTGAGTCATTATAGTATTTCAAGACCATTATTCTAACCACTGGTACAACAACTAAAGCAACAACAGCAGAAATGGCATGGGAGAAAATAACAGCTTTTGCCAAGTCTCCTAAAATGGCATTGGTGAGATCTGATGTTAGGGCCATTGGGATAAAGACAATCAGTGTCGTGGCAATACTTAAGACTACAGGAAACGCAACTTCACTCACTGCCTCAGAAACAAGTTGAAGTCTTTGAGAGAAAGAAGAGCACGGCTTACCACTTGCTGCCCATATTTTTCTATGTCGAAAAATATTTTCCATTATAACAATGCTCGCATCAACGTTCATTCCGGCAGCTAGAGCAAGTCCACCTAAAGAGATGAGATTAATATTCATCCCTACTTGTTTCATGACAATAAAAGATAAAATCATGCTGAGAGGAATTTCTAATGCTGCAGTTCCAATATTTTTGATACCACCAATAAAGAGAAACAACACGAGAACGGCCATGAGAGCTGCCAAGAAAACATCTTTCATTAAGTTTTGAACAGACTTATTTATGGCATCTGCAGGGTCTACAATTTTTCTAAAGTGGGTACCTTCTGGAAAGCTACTTGATTTATTTTTTAGGACATTCATTATGTCTTCAGACATTTTTTTTACGTTCGCGCCAGACTTCGGCTTAGCAAAAATTATCAGAGAGTTAAGTCCATCTGTTTTAAAACTTCTTTCCCGGTTGATATCTTTTCCATACTGAATCTCTGCGATATCTTTCAGGTAGATTCTCTTATTGTCTATATTGAGACTCAACTGGCTTAGGTCACTAACCTCATTTAGTTCTGCCTCGATAACAAATTGCTGATTGCCAGAGCCGAGCTTTACTTTAGAACCAGAAAATGAATTCATGGCGTTTTGTACTAAATTTTGCACATGTCTAGGATACAGTCCGTACTGTGCAAGCTTTTCGGGCATAAGCCTCACATTGACGACATAACTTTCAGGGTTCCAAACGACCGCCTGCTCGGCATCAAGAATTTTATCTAGCTCAGGAGCAATAATCGGATTAACTGCCTCATATAACTCCTTAAGAGGCATGCGATCAGAGTAAAGAGAACCAGCAAAAAAACCTGAGTTTCTATTTCTCTGCCATACCCCCATACGGTCAGCAATTTCTTTCGGAAGCATACCTGAAACCGAAGCACGAACAAGTTCTACTTCTTTGAGGGCACTATCAAATTTCACACCCCAGTCAAAAGTTATTTCAAAGTAGGCTCCTGACTCTTCATAGTAGGCATCAATAGTATCGATTTTCGTTTCTTCATTAGATATTTTTTTTACTCTCGATTCAATGAACGAGCCATACTTCTGTTTGAAACTTTCAGAGGACAAATTAGCATAGGGAATCCACATTTGAACCGTAGGTTTAGAAGTCGCTGGATACATAGAAATAGGAAGAGTTAACCCAGCATAGATTCCCATGACAGCTAAAAGTGCCAGGACAGCGAATATTCTTTTTGGATGACTAAAGAGTTTTTGGAGCATCTTTATCGCCTTCTAACTCTACTTTTTGTCCGTCTCTTAGGAACTTTGGTGAATCGGATATAAATATTTGTCCTTCTGTGACACCATCTTTGATTTCAATTTGATTTTTATGTCTTTTTCCGAGGGAGATCTTTACCTTTTTTACTTTTTCATCTTCAAGTAATGGTAGGAAAACGTCATCACCTGAAAAATAGAGAACTTTTTCATCAACTAAAATAAGTTGTTCTTTCTTTAAAGATATCGCTGCGAGACCGATAGACCCCGGAAGCAATTTCTCATCAATCTCCAAATGAAGTGGTATAGTTCCTAAACTTGAATCAACCATCGAACCGATTCCTGAAACTTTGGCATTTACTGCAGATTTATTTAATTGCTCAAAGCTTAACTGAGCACTCAATCCAACTTTTAATTTTCTGTAATCTACTGCAGGTATTTCAACGACTCCGTAAATCTGTTCAGGATCATTGATAGAAATTAATGTTGCTCCTTGAGCCACATAATTCCCCACTTCAGTGTGAATACCAGCAATTACCCCTGAAACTGGCGCTTTTAAAATTCTATTTTGATATTGCATGGTCATGTCTGGATGACGGAGTTCCATTAACGGTGTCCCTTTCTCCACTCTTTGCCCCAAGTCTACTAAGTGCTTTAGTACAATAAGGCTCGCATCGGACTTTATATGGGAATCAACCTTACTCTTTATGAGAACTGGATAATTTAAAACGTTATCAACAGTTTTTATTTCCACAATCGAGGTTTTAACCTTAGGAATATCCGAAGCGCCAAAAGCCGCCACTGTACAAAAAAATGCGAGTAAGAATATAGTTTTCATCCCATCGGATTAGCACCCTAAACTCATTCTGCAGAGATTCCGAGAAGTATTTACATACTGAATGCCTACTAAATAAGGCGGATTATTTTTGCTAAGTAGCTGTAACCCCTAGAATTTTTTGGCCGAACCAAAACTAACCTATAATCAGTATACCTAACTAGCCGTATTGGAGTTAAATATGAAGGTTTTGTTAATGATCACACTCACGTTGTCCCTGATCGCTTGTGAACAGCAAGAGCTACCAGAAGTTACTGTGGATGCCGAACAAGGTATTGGTGCAGCAAATATAAAAGATGATAATGCGAGCGATGACTCATCTGATGATACGGCAGCAGCTGAACCAGGTGAGGATAGTGAAGACGATCACTCTGCTCCAACTCCCCCTGAACAAGATCAACCAACTGTCTTGAGAGCTGCGGCAATGGTTTCTTCGTCTTCTGAATCTATGCAGTTAGGTGACCAAAGAACACTAACCGTTACGGTAATGACTGACTCCGAATTTGAAGGTGGAAATATAAATATAAGAATCGATAGAGATGGTCTTGCAGGAATTGATGACGGAAGTTACGTAAAAACAGAATTAAGTTCATCAGTAATTTCTGGTCTCGGTGCCAACAGCTCAAGAACAATTCTACTAACATTAGAAACTAAAACAATGTCTCCATCATTTTCTGCAAAAGAATTAAAAGTTGTCATTGAAAAAGACGGTTTAGAAAAAGAGTACCCGCTGATGCTTGAAGTAAGACCTGAAGTAGAAGTTGCCATTATCAGTGCTCAATCGACTCCATATATGTACAACAGAAGTAGGGCCACTTGTTTTCAAGAGCATGCCCAAGGTCTTCAAGTGATCTTTGCTAATAGAACTAATGACTTTGCAGCTGGAAGAGAGCCATGTATTCACACAGGAGGGGTTCTTCAACATTGTAATCAGGGTGATCCCAATTCAAGAATGAAGCTTAATGAGGTTTATGTGGTTGGACGACCAGGAAATCCTAGAAAAGTTATGCCTTCTTCCGGTTTAGTAAACGCAATTTACTATGACCACTTTAATGGAAACGATAGCAACGGGAAAAGACTTTACTTTAACGTAGAGCCAGGAACAGAAAGAACAATCAATAATGGTGGAACAACTTGTGAATAAGTTATTTGCTTTAATACTAAGTTTAACTTTTACTCAGCTAGCTCTTGCTCAAACATATAAATACTCTGCTGAGATGGCTTGTGATCACTGTGCTAAGCAAATAAAAGAAGCTTGTTCAAAAATTCGTAAAATTGAAACTTACAAAGCTGACCCTGAAAAGGATATTATAGAGATTAGTTTTTCAGATAAAAAAGGACCTTTAAGTGAAAAAGACTTAAAGGCCATTGCATGGGAGTCAGGCTATACTCTAACTCTTAAAGAGTGATTTGTACTTTATCGAACACTAATAATTCGTAGTGCTCTTTCTCTATCATCACGAAAGCTAAATACTTCGTTAATAACATTCTCTTCAAGATTCTCTCTATCTTGAACGTACCGATGAAGCATTTTAAGAGCACTAAATTTGGCATCATCAAATGAACGAAAGTCACTTAAAATTTGCTCTAGATCATCACACTCGAGACTAGGTGTTGAGCCAACATCTCTATGACTTTTAAGGTATGCTTCAATCACATCTATCTTATCTTCATTGGTTCTAGCATCTTCAACAGAAGATCTAAGATCATCATTTGTCATAGCAAAATAACGATTGGAAACTAAACTATTATTGCTATAAACTTCAATCTTTTCACCTTTTGGAAGAATTAGCTTTGCAAAAAGATTACACCCACCATTTAAACTTTTAATTTTACCATTGGTAATTCTTTTCGAGCAGCTATAAGGATTTGACCCCGTGTAATTTCTTACCCTTAAAGTTTCGAAATTTTGTTTCAAATCTAGGTATCCATAGTTTGAAGTTTTAAACCAAACTCTATAAAGCAATAACCGCCCCTGCCCACTGAGCGAATCATCTCGCTCAATTAGAACTTCATTTTTAATCCCTAAGACATTGAGGTCAATTTTACTCAAATTACTGGTAGAAAATGTTTCCTCATGAATATGGGGATTATATTTTGAATCTATTGCATTGAAGTTAAGAGGCGCCCTAGCCGTTTCGCCGTTACGTGAACCATTATTTGAATTTTCACCATCATTGTTATTATCGTTTGAGCCACCGCCACTTTCGCCACCACATGCAATCAAAAAGCTCATCGCAATTAGCGAAATAATTAAATTTTTCATAAATGTCTCCTTGTGTTCAGAACTACATACAATGTTCACTTCAAAAAGATAATAAAAAACAAAAGTTTCCCACAGCACAACGCTTCATAAGTTAAATGTCATTCTAAAGAGGAAAATGATAAGGTCAAAATTTTGTGTACTTTTCTGCAAACTCTTTAAACAACGTGGAGAATTCAAAGTTCTTCCAGATACTTAACATCAGTTTAAATTAAACAAATGCATTTTTTGCATTCGTCACCAACATCAACAAGGAGAGAAAGAGTATGAAAAAACTTCTAATCGGAGCCCTAGCTTTATCAACAATGGTTAGCACAGGTTTTGCTAAAGAGCTAACTTTAGAGCAATTTAAGGAAAGCTGTGAGAACCCAGGAGCTTATGGTCACCAAAACCCACCATCAAAAATTAAATTATTATGCCATGACGTTTTCACTGGTTGGGAACCAGTAGAATCAGGAGTTGTTAAACTTTCTGAATCAAGAATGATCTCAAGTGAACTAAGATCTGATAAGCATAGCGTTTCAACTGCAAGCTATGACATCAATGTTCCTGAAAGAAATGCAGTATGTCCAAGATTTAGAGAAGTTGTTCAATCAGCGACTATCGAAATCAACAAAACTTGTGCAGATATCACAGGTGAAGAAGTAACTCTTAAATCTCTATGTAGAGAAGCACTTGATGCAGCAATGAGCGAAAACCCAGACCTAGTAACAACTGAAGCTTCTGGAAGAATGTTCAGTGTATGTGGAGACGGAACTCAAAAACCATAATTTGATTTTGTCTCTCAATAAGGGCCTCTACTGAGGCCCTCTAATTTTCAACAGAGCTTACATGATTAAGGAGATCAACAATGTTATTAAGAATGCTGCTAATCAGTATTGTCATAGTTTCCTGTAACGGTGAATCGGACAATAATGACAAAAAAGAAAGAACAACAACAAGTGGTTCGGCTAACTACTACGTTAATCAAAATAGAAGTACAGAAACAAGATCAGTAACTGAAAAATATGGCGACCTAGAAATCAAAGAGGGTGAATTCATTGTTGAATCAGATATTCGTCCTTGGTCTGCTTGGTGGTACCCATCAAGAGACACCAGCCTATTCCGCTCTTCAGAAGGCCTCGCTCCTTTAGAGAAATACGATAATTTTTCTTATGATATTTTTAATATCGACGCGAGATCAGCTGAGTATGAAGAGGAATATATTTATAATGAGGGTGAAGCTAATTGGTCAGGTCTTTGCCACGCATGGGCAGTCGCTTCTGTACTTTACAAAGAACCAAAATATATTGCCAATCGCGGAGGAATTGATTTTAGCGTAGGTGATCAAAAAGCACTTCTTATTAAAAGTTATGCAAATGTGTCCAACCTCACAATCTTTGGTGACCGTTATGATGGCCATCATGAAGATAATTTCGAGGACGTTTATCCAGAACAATTTCATAGATTTGCAGTTGAATGGCTAGAGAACAAGAACAAACCATTTTTAATGGACTACGATCCAAGTTATCCGGTTTGGACTGTTCCAGTAGATAAAGTGAAGTTTATTATCACTAAAGAAGACAATAGAACGGCTTTAGTAAAGGCATGGGTACAATATGCAACACCTTTTGTCTTTGATCAGAACTATGTAGGTACGAAGTACAGTAATAAGGCGTACACCTACAGACTTTATGGAGACTTCTCTGGAAACACAATGAAAGTCGTTGATAGTGAGTGGGTTGAAGATTCAATCGATGATCATCCAGACTATGTAATCGAATACCCTGAGAACGCAAATAGAGGAACTTTCAATCAAGAACTTCAGATCAAAGTGATTGATGAAATCGTAAGACCTCAAAGATTATAATTAAAGTTATTAGGGCCTACCTTGAGTAGGCTCTGATAAGACGATCTTGTTTGATCGTAAGCTCTGTTGGGGTGGGGGGAATCAAGAGTTGAATAACCTACAAAACACTCTCCCCTCGCTCCTATTTAGCTATATTACGGAGAAAAAATGTCGAACCCACTTAAATTTTTTGTCATTTTACTGCTTGCACTAATAGCTCTTTCTCCTAAATTTGTAGAGGCAAGGGAAATCTCCGAGTCACTGTTGATTAAAAGAAAAATTGAAGGTGTGACTAATGATCCAAGTGACTTTCTTCAAAAATCTGTTCAATTAAATAACCCAATTAATAATATCAAGGAAATGGAAAAGCAAAACTATCTCCAAAGTAAAAATACTAGAACAGCTTGGAACTATTTTTCATTTCCAACTTATATTGGTGGTGCGGCTTTTCGAACTGAGTATTTAAACTTTGAAGAATGGAACGAAAGATTTGAACTCTACAATCAAGAACTGCCACAGACTCTTATAACCCAAGCACGAATCAATGAAATGTCACCTATTGAAAAATACGAGTATCTTGTCAGTGGAACAGATTTTTCACTTACGAGAGCTGAATGGAAAATTGGTGAAGATATGGTTAGCTCCACCGGTAGAGTCTCTGCTTGGGCAGGTGCCTGCCATGGTACTGCTCCGGCCAGTATAAATAATAAATCGCCTAAAAATCCTATATTAATTTCTTCAGCTGACGGTAAAAGACAAGTGGAGTTTACCACGAAAGATTTGAAAATTCTTTTGGCCTTTGTTTGGGCTCGTAATCCTTCGCCATTTGTTATGCTAGGACAACGATGCCGCTACCCTATCTACTCTGAGTACTTTAAACAAGTCTCAAGTTGCTTTGATACAAACCCAGGAGCCTTTCATATCGCTCTTACAAATACCTATAATCGCACAAATGAAACTTTGATAGTCGACACAAGCTCAGGAGCAGAAGTATGGAATAGGCCGATTCTGTCTTACGATTATCAATACTATAATATAAATTCTTCTAGAAATACGACTAATATACAAAATGCTGTTATTTCTGTTGATAAGATACGTGATCCAGAACTTCGCACTAATCGTTCAGCAAAAGCGAAATACGTCCTAGGGATTTGGATGAATCTCCACCTGTTAAGTGACCTTAGCCTAAAAGAAGAAGATAAAGAAGAACTCAATATAAAAAAATATGAAGTTTTATACGATCTTGAACTTGATGAAAACTACAATATTATAGGTGGTGAATGGCACTCGCCCTATCATCCAGATTTTATCTGGTCCACATCCAAAGGAAAACTTCCGCTCACAATTTTTGATAGGCTTTATGCTAGGTCATACAATACGACAGCCAGAGAGTTCAAAGTACCTGTGGAATTAAATAAAGCGGCTCAAAAAGCCCAAGAGAAAGGGGAAGTTTCTTATTACCTCTTAGACTTTTTGAACCAACTTTCACAAAAGGAGATAGATTAAATACACCCACGATCGATATCTACCGGAGGAAGGTTGGTATCAATTTTAACCTGGGGTGCATTCTTCTTTAAAAAATTTACTATTACCGCCATAGAGACTCCGTAGTTTTCGACAACATCCGACTCTGGAGAGGAACTGGCATGGTGAAGCGCTACGACCTTGTGATTACTCATTGAGATAACTGGACTACCAGAAGACCCCTTCAATGTATCAGCTGTATGCACATAACGATTAGATTTTTTTTCTAATATATCCCCATAAGAGATATAGCGATCAATTACACAATACGGGTCTGCTTCATAATTACAGTTTTCCTGAACCACGTACACTGGTGGAAAATCAGATAAAGGATTAGTCTCCAAACGAGCATAGCTATGTGTTCTACCTGGTTTTCCATTACACTTAATTAGCGTCATATCCAATTGAAAGTCAGTAATGACAAATTCGTCACAAGTATATGTTTTACGTGATCCATCACGATCATAAATTTTGAATTTAGAGTCTTTTAAATTCCACTGACTAGATACGCAGTGATTATTAGTCATGATCGTATTTTCATTGATTAAAAACGCGGTACATGAAGCGTACACTGCGGGTAGGTATAATTGCCCTACCGCCTGAGAATTTTCTTTTTCGTAAAAATCTTGGATCTCGGCACGGCTATACCAATTAAGTTCCCCCCCAATAACTGCTTTATTTAAATTTTTAGACTCACAAACCTCTTCTGGATCTTTAGTAACAAGATCAGGTTTATCATCACGAGGAACTACAGTTTGCTCTGGTAATTTCTCCGTAGCCAGCTTTTTATCTTTTGATCCGCTGCCAGAACCAGAATTGCATGAAACGAGTATTAATAAAAAGAAGAATGTACCGATTTTTGATAATGTGTTTGAGCGATTTTTTGAATTCACTTTCAACTCCAATATAAAAGAGTTGAATAACCTACATCCCCTAGCCTATAGCAAAGATGTTTTAAAATCTACACATTTTTTTCACATTTCTAAAATATTAAAAGTTTTTTTATTTCGAAAAGTTGATCATATGGCCTGTAACACCAGAGGGATACAGTAAGCTTTTTGCTGAGTTGAACTCAACTTTAAAGTCTTTTATCCCCTCTTGCAACAATATTTTTTCAATATCCTTTCGGCTATAAGTTCGCAGTGAAGAAATCACTCCATCCCACAAAAGCATTAATGGAATTAATGGAATAATAAAAACAAAAATAAAGCTCAATAGTATATCTTTTTTTTCCACAATAAGTGGAAATAATAGCATTCCAATGAAAGGACCTGTGACCATAGAGAAAAAATTTAAAGGGGTTTTTCTGCAATACTCTAAAATTAAGATATCTTTTTTTACTCGTGCATGATCACGAAAAATTTTGGCCACTTGATCTGGAGAAAAATGATGGAAGGAATTGATAAATACTTTTGGGATTTCTACTTCATCCTTCATTTGCAGTAGATCAACTGAATGCTCAATATAATGAACATTTGGATGATTGGCTTCGTTAATCTGTTTGGCAAATTTTGGAGCTCTATCAGTCATGAAATCTGATAGATAAAACTTAAAATCTTCTTTTTCTAGCTCTTTTGCGATCAAAAGATTTACATGACCACTCCCCGCACAAGGGTCAAGTAGAGTTTCCCCTTTATTTTGCTGGGAAAATTTTTTAATCATTGGAAGCCATAGTTTATGAATATGTAGGTACTCATACAATAAGCTCATCAAAGCTCTAAGATAATTATGATAAAACTGCGGGACTTCTTTTATTTCACCAAATTCGAAGGATTGAATTCTCATAAATTAATCCTAGCAGAAATGACCGGTACTTCAAATTTCAATAATTTGTGGTATTTTTTACTGGGGAAAAATTATGAGTGAAAAAATAAACGAACATAGTTATAACGTATATCCTTTTTGGTATGATATCAGAGGCTTTTTAATCTTGAGCTTCTCTTATCGAAATACCCTTTTTAGACAAATGAAATTTTTCGCTGACAATTTTAAAGGAAAGCATCTTGAGTGCGCTATCGGAACGGCAACTCTTACGATGCTTTGTATGATTTATAAAAAAATTTTTGGATCAAATAATTCTTATCAAATGGTTGGTGTCGATTACTCAGAAGCTCTCTTAAAAGGAGCAAAAAGAAAACTTCGAAAGTCGGAAGTACTAAAAGAAGACCTGCGCCAAATGAGTTTTGCTGATGAAACATTCGATAGCGCTAACTTTCCTAATGGATATCATACTCTTGAAGGCGCTGACATTGCGATGAAAGAGATCGTTCGAGTCTTAAAAAAAGGTGGAACCCTTTATGTAAATATTTTGCTTTATCCTAAATCAAAACTTTTGGACGGTATCAGTCGAGGGATCAACAAATACGGAATGCATACAGGGATTCTAAAACGCCCCTACACAATTGAAGAATGTCGTCAGATGCCAGAGAAATTTGGACTAACGATTATCGATGAAAAAATTCATCAGAACTGTGTTTATCTAAAACTAAAAAAATTATAGTCGGAACACACATCTAAAGCCTCGATTGATACCATTACTGGCCGGAGTCGAGGCAAGGATCAGTCCATAAATTCCATAACGAACCATAGTCGAATTATAAACTCCACCACGTTGAGCAGCTCCACCGCTTCCACCATGAAACTTTCCAAACCCTTCACCTTATAACTGTTCAACAAGTGAGCCTATATGTTGTTCAAAGTAGATCAATAAATACGACCTGTTAGGATGTTATAGCTAGAAAATAATTCCTGGTTACCAATATCTGAGACCTTATCAGTTAAGGAGTAAAATTCTAGAATAATTTTAAGGTATCTCGATTTAGTCGCGAACTTTCCAGAAACATTAGTACAACAAAAATTGTCAAAAAAATTGACACCTATATAATTATAAACACTAGCTATTTTTTTCTATCAAAGCTTCCTATAGGATATAAGACATATCGTTGATACAGAAGTCACATTTTGGTATGTAGCTGCTAATCTAATACTTCTAAATGATAACCCCTTTCGAATAGATGAAGTGATTGATATTGTCCCAAAACTGTAGTGCGCTCCTAACTTACTCCTTCAAAACTTAACTTGATATTTCCACTTAATTTCATTTTATTATCCCAGTAAGCTTCCCAAGATTTTGGATCGGTTATTACTTTTAAAATTATTCGAGT
>CAXRIU010000005.1:0-113540 GCA_964231135.1 Bacteriovoracaceae bacterium | reverse complement strand
GGATTCGATCGCAACAATGGTCAGGAGATCCTGGTGCTGTACGCAAGATCCGAAGAGACTAGCCGGGCATCTTCAGATTTTCATGTATTATTATAATCAAATTTATTTAAAGAGTTAGCCCCACGCTGGTGGGGCGGTTCTTAAAGTTTACAACCAGCAGCTTTCTCGTTTGAAACAATTTTGTCGAGAAGCGCTTTCTGAGCAGGAGCCACAATCTTTTTAAGGTCTCTATCAAATTTGTCTAACACAACTGCAACCCCACAAAGATCTGACTGAGTTCTATTTCGTCCTGCATTTTGGATATGACGGTTATAAACAAAGTTTCTCCAATCATTCTTTTCTTGATTTGCAATTTGAAACTCATTTGTTTGCATATACTGGTCGAAATCATTAGAAGTCAGACTATCAAGTACGATTTGTAACAGAACTTTTGCGCCTTTATTTCTTTGTTTAACGGCTTTAAATATAAGTGCGTGGATAAAAGAGCCATCAATTGCTGTCTCGACCATCTCCTCTAATTGAGCGTCAAAGTTTGCATCTCCTGTACCATAATGATCAACATACTTATCAGTAGGGTGAACATCATACATAAGTCCGTCAAGTTCACTAAAGAACGACGCGTTTTGCAGAAGAGCATATCCGTAGGATTTAAGTAGTGTTTTATCCATATTAAAATATAGATTTAGAAAAGTCGCTTCTGCCTCTTGTTTTGCTGCTAGTCTTCCCGCATCGTCATTTGCTGATTCATGCATTTTGAAATAATACTCAAAAAATGCTGATAGGGTTAATCTGAAAGTATTCGTGCTTGGGTTAAGCGCATGGTTTCTTTCTTCGATTGAACGATTAAATAGTAGGCTAAAATAATGCTCTGTCGTAATCATTGAAGGAAGTTTAGTTTTTCCTGAAGTAAAATCACCTAGCATCTGATAGGTTGGAACTTTATTCATTGGAAGTTCTAGCGCGGTAATTAGACCTGCATATTTAGGAAAATCTGCTACAGGGATAGCTGCTTGAATATGGTCTACAACTTGACCCACGGCGATTGGGTCTAGGCCTTGAAAATGAGTTTTTGCTCTGTTTTGAAGAACTCTAACTGTTGCTGGAGTGATAGCTAATAATTGATTATTGAGTTGCGGATCATATAAAGACATGACAAACGCTGGTGAGTTAATCAAGTAGTTCTCGATCGTCTCATCGATATAAGGTGCAATTATTGAAGATTCGTGTTGCGCCTGAACGTATTTATTGAAGACTTTTAGCATTTCCAGTTTATTTTGGTTTGAAAGCTTTGAGTATGTCGCCATATCCGGAAGATTTGAAAATAGGGTCGAGATGATCGTCGCATTTTTAAAATCGTATGAATTAAGTGAGCTGAAAATATTTTGAGACTTAAAGATCGCGGTCCAAGCTTTTGAGATATCTTTCGCTGAAAGTGTTCCATTTGAATATTTATCAAGAGCAATTAGGGAACTAATAACATTGGTTTTTTCAAGTTTTTTGTCTTTGAGATTTTCTAGTGCTTGATCTGCAAAAATAGCTTCCAATTTTGGATCACCAGAAACAACTGTATCGTAATCATTGAATTCCAATTGATTATCTTTTAGCGCTCTTAGTAGCTGCTCTTTATAAAGTTTAGTTCTAAATTTATCAGTTAGGTCTGCGCCATTATACTTTACCATTCTTGCGAGGACACTCATTGGTGGAATCTTTGCCACTTCAGTTGGGTCTTTTAAGATATCCATTAAGTTCATTCTAGCTTTATGATTAATAAAGACTAGCTCTCCTAGGCGTTTTCTTTCTGCAAAGATCGCTGTAAGTGTATTATCAGCATGAGTTTGGAATGCTTGATCGGCAATAGACTTATTTAAATTGAGATCGGATTCTAATTGCTGAGAATTGGCACTCCATTGAGCGATCGCCTGTGGGTCTCTAATGACATACCAAGCGTAATTTCCAACTCCGCCTCCACTGTAGAATTTAATATCCCAAGGTCTAGCATCACATTGGGCCTGAGTCGGGTAGTAGCTTCCATCATGACCGCAATACTTTCGGCCAGTGGTATCGTCTAAAAGGACAATATCATCAACTAAGTCAATTCTAAGAACTCTATCACCATAATTATAACTTCCTGTCGGAGACTTTGCACAGTAGAGACCTGGTCCGGCCATTGCTCCTTTAGAAGTTCCTGGAGTGGTATAGAAAGTGATGTCGCCATTATTTTGCTGAGCGTACTGATATTTATGAGTAAGATACCCCGGTCCCTTTTCATCTAGCCAATGATAACAATGGCTAATAGGAATATGTGGAGAGTTTTTGGTGTTTTGATCGGCACCTAAAGCTCTGTAAGCAAATAGGGCGAGTAAACCTATTATAATCCCATTTGAGTATTTCATCTGTTCCCCTTAATCATCATAACCATAGCGATATCCCATTAGATAAGATGTATCACTATGAACGCGAATGATGATGTTCTTTACACTATTTATGTTGTTGTATGTTGTAATTACGCCTTGAGGAGAAACATTTTCACGATCAATAAGCTGAATTTGCTTACCAGAATTTGTTTCTACAAAAATAGAGATTCTTGAACCCCCAAGAGATCCAATCCCACCGTCACGGTTTCTAACACCATCTGGTTTGGTATCTCCGATAGCAAGGTCAATTGCTCTTACATTTCTGCCATTAGTTGGAATGACAAGTTTATGTGCTCCTCTTCTATGGGGAGAAAGAACATGAGCTCCAGGAAATTTTCCACCATAACGGCTTCCTCCACCGCCATACACGCGACCTTGCATGGTGATTGGGTCCCCAAGAGATGTACGGTTATAAGTGTAACTATGCTCCTCATAATGATCAGCAAGAGGTGGAACTAATTTTATTTGCACACCCGCTATATAAACTGGGTCATCACCAAGAACTTCTAGTTTAATTAGATTTCCCTTTAGCAGAGAAGACTCTTTTTTATCTGTTGCGATTGAGTGGTGTCCCTTGAGTGGCCATTCATAAAGATTATCAAACTCAGGAGATTTTTTGATTTCAGCAAATTTGGACCTTTTATCACTACTGACATGTCCACCCCAGCCGCGCCAAGCATTGTTATAGCTGTGATTTACTGAATGCACTTGCACTGAAGTGTATGCAGGCCAGTCATCATAGGTTTTAACACCTGTTGCTGGGTTGTAGCTCATACTCCCTCTCTGATCACGAGGATTTTGTCTATGGGCAAGAATAATACTTGAGATGGCCTTAGAGTCTACATGATCTGGCAGTACTAGATATACTGTTTGATTTGGGAGAAGTCTTAATTCTTTTGAAAAATCAAATGCTACTTCTAATTCCGCATTAAGAGTAGGTTGATAATAAACTTCTTGGATATCTTGGACTAAGTACTTATGGTCTTTTTTTATAATTTCATTTACAGCATCAAATTTAGGATCAGTATTTAAAAGATGTGAGGCGATGGCGGTTTGGCGAACTGGTACTAAAGGAATATAGCTATCTGTGGCAGCACTATCGTATAGCTTAATTTCATTAAATAAATCTGCGATATCAGACTTCGTTTTGACTGGGAAGTTTGCCGCAATTTTCGCCATATCTATTTTATCAGCTTTTTTAGACAGAATTCCTGCGAGGGATAATTGGTTAATAGAAATGGAAGCTTGGGTCGCGCAATCAAAAAATTGCATATCTTGATTGCAAACGGCACCAAGTTTATGTTTCAACGCAATTATAGATTTTCCTACGGCATGCAGGGAGTATTTCTTTTCATTGTGAAATAAACTGCCTATCGCACTTGCCGGTAGGAGTCCGTAGTATTTAATCTCTCCACTTTTTAATTGATAGGCATCAGGATTAGGGTTCATGAAGGCCACAATTTCATCATGACTATTAAGGCTGGTATCTGCTGAAAAAATTTCATCACGATCAGCTTTAGTCTCAAGAAAATCTTCAAGGTTATTTTGACTATGAAGTTCTTTTAAAAAGTCTTGGTAAAATGCAATTGCCTGAGTTTTGGCATCAACAGTATCTGGAATGTCTTTTATGCTTTTGATATTGTCGTAAATTCCCCTGTCTTTCAAAACACTTCTATACTCAGAGTAGAGGCCAGAGTCTGTATTATCATCTTTTATTTTATCAACCATTGCAGCTGCAAACTTGGACTCAATATAGATTTCTCTTTGATTTAATACTGAATCTACAAAAGCATTAACGGGATCAGCGTACTGAGAGATCTCTACGAAATGAGGTGTTCCTACAGAGGGAGCACCTAGTATTTGACCAGGCGCTTGTCCTGCAAGCGCGCTAGTCGAAATTAAAAGTCCAAGAATTGCGGATTTCATTACAGCTTTTCTCCGTCCTCGATAAGTTTGTCGATTTTCACTTCAAAAAGCATGATCATTGATCTTTGACCGTTACTAAAATTATTATCGGCAGTTAGAACAAGTGATTGTTTTCCGTTCGGAAGAACTGGTCCAAATGCCATTCCCTCTAGGTTATCTAATCTTCTAAATCCTGGTGACATTTGATCTTTGATATCATCTAGATCAAGCACCAATTTCTTTTCTGTGTTTTTAGCATTTTCAATCTTATCATCACTCATACCAAGCATGTTTTCTGCATTAGCAAGGTTCACTAAAAAAATTCGTGAAACAAGTTTTCTAGCGCTGTTATCCCAACTTCTCTCTAAAGTAAGTAGGATATGTTCATTAAGTGCAAGAACTTCTACTAAACCATTATCTGGTTCATCCTCTAACTCGTAGAAATATTGTCCTTGTTCTACAAACTTCCCGCCCACAGATTGGTACTTAACAAGTCTCACTCTATCAACGGTCTTTTTAGTTCCACGCAAAAATCTTTTTGTAAAACGCTGGTCTTGTTGAAGAGCCGCTTCGTTTCCTGTGAAAAGAAATTGTTTATCCGGAGTTAGAGAAAGAGACTCAAAACTCTTGTTATTTTGTAAACCTGACTGATAGTAGCTATAAGTACATTTTTCTTGAACTGGTTTCACTGGTTGAGCATCGGCTACGATAGCACCTTGCTGAGCTCCTCCTTGTTGAGGTCCGCCTTGCTGAGGTGTACCTTGTTGTCCTCGGCTTGACCTTGAACTTCTACCACTTCTTATCGGTTTACATTTTTTCTCAGTAATCGTTCTTGGTCTAAAGGCGATATCGATAGGGATAGTATCAATCTCTTTTCCCTTTGCCGAAAATCTAGTTAAAAAGTCACTTCCTCCGAGGTCATCCATTTCAGAAGAAACGATCATATCTCCGTTGGCAAGAAAATCAAAACCTTCAGGGTCCATATTAAAGCGAGTCGCATTGCCTGATCTTCTGTGACTTCCACTACCTCTGTTAGTTTGAGGCTTAGACTTATCAAACTTAATCATCTTGTCTTCAGTAATTTTTAATTCGCCTTCTTTATCAAAAGAGTAGTTGTACACGTAAATTCTTGGATCACCGTTAAAGCCTCTATCATCACTTAGAAGATAAGCTTTTTTCGATTCCTCGTTAAATCTTAGTGCCGAAAGACCACCCACACGGATATTTCCATTTTTGAAATTCGCCTCAGAGTGAATATTATAATCACGGTAAAGCTTTAGGTAAGAATTGTATTTTGAGTGTTTCTGATACTTCAAATCACCTTTACAGTCATTGAATACATAATAGAAAGCATTGGCGTCAGACTGATTGATTCGTCCACGAACGTATTTATTTTTCTCATCTAGCTCATTTTGTCTTAACCCAAAATAGTCTAATAGACCCGAGTTAAGTCCAGATTTTACACAAGTCACGTATTCTGGATTCCTTAGATTTTGTGAAGTCGATACACTAGTACATAACTGATATGCGGTGCTTTTTTGAATTCCATATTCTACAGTGGTTTCTGCACATTTTTTAAAGCTCCAACTATTGATATGATCAAGTTTGTCTTGATACTCAGTACAAAAATTAAGAACTTTTTCCATGCCGAGAGCTTCTTTATTATCTTTTACACAATCTTGAAATTCTGGTTTGTAGAAGATAACTCTAAAATCCATTTCAAGACATTTGTCTTGCATAAGCTCGATCCCGTACTCCGGTGCATTTTGCTCAACACAACCTCGAGTATATTTACTGTTTAAATCGGTACAAAGTTTGAAGGCAGCCATTGGATCAGCCTTATGACCTAACATACTTTCCATACAGCCTGAGAATTCATCTTCAGAAACTTTCTGTTTAACGTTGTAGTCATTACATTCAGTCCAAGCATCTTGAGAACGAACATATTTACGAGCATCATCCCAGCATTTAACTTTGTCCTGGCCATTGAAATTAGTACAGATATTAATCTTATCGTAATCACTTAGACCTTGAGCAGGAGAAAGCTGTCTTATACATTTGTCAAAAGCGTAGGTGGAAACTTCTTTTCCGGTGTTCGGATCTAGACAAACTTTTGGGCTAACTGTTCTGCTGATACTTTCGATCTTATCAACACATTTTGGGACATCATCTGAAGTAAGGTAGGTATTCCTCCAGCCTTGTGCACAGTCTTCCGCAATTCCTGTGTCATATCTTTTATAAGGTTTTACTTTATCTAAACACTGAAAATAGTCGTCCCATTTAACATAATTAATATCTTTACTGTTCCAGCTCATTTTCTTACATACCCAGTCATCGTTATCATAACCGGCAGCTTTGAATTTTTTTTCACACATATTTAAAACAGGAGCTGGTGGAACGTATGGTTGTTGTGAAGGGCAAAGATACAGTTGACCAGTGTAGGACTGATTAACTCTATTTCCGTATTTGTCACAATCATACTTTGCGTAGGCACTAGTAGTTACAAATAATAGCATTAAAACATTTGTTAGTTTCATTTAAAGCTCACTGTTAAATTGTGTAGGTATAAATCATCGCTTCCGACATTCATTATTCTTATTGCATAGGCATTTATTGGGGTATTTGACGCTTTCTCCATTAGATGACCCTTATGATCATGAGCATCGAAATCAAGTTGCTGTACTGGGGACTGATCTGCCTGTGCAGGATCTATTCTTTCAGAGAAAAAAGATCCTTTAGGTGGGGACCTTCGTATTGGTCCTCCATAAAATCTCCAATTATCGATCTCATTTTTATCAAGTGAATAAACTTGAAAGGAGGCAAAGGCTGGTTTAGAGTCCCAACCGGTTTTGTCACCAGCCGGTTGTGTGTTGATGTTTTGAAATTGTTGTATGCTCACAATATCGATTTCTTTTCCTCTTAACTCCATTGGAACTTCAATCATAAGCATTTGACCAGCTCTAATGAGAGTTTGTGTCGTACATTTTAATTTTCTAAAAAATGAAGTAGCGCACCCTGAGGTGTAGATGACTTTCCCGAATTTTTCTTTTGCCCCAAGAATCCGCAAAACTTTTCTCGGGTCTTCATCAACGAGTGTATCATAATCATTATCGGCAGTTGCTTGAGCTGGAGCTGCAACTGGGTGTTCAAGATGGACTTGAACAGGGTTACCATTGACCTTCATGCGCTGAAGAGTCTTCATCATAAAATTATCAATTGGTTTTTTACTAAAGCTATATTCTGTAAAGAGTGATCTAGTATTTGGATCACAAGTCGGATCACAAACCTCTATTATACCTCTTATACTAACTGGACGGTGATTATCTTTAATTGGATAGCTGGGATGGACCGCATTAGGATCAAAAGTAGACCTACCATAATAATAAGTTCCTCCTTCCTCTATAATAGTTTGCGCATTTCTAAGAAAGCCTCTGTTTCCTTCAACAATGAGGACATAATTTTTTCCATTTTTTTCCACTTTATAAAAAGCAAGGCCTAAGTCTGGTTGTAAATCTTGCCATACATACCATAAGTTTAAGTCGCTAAAGCGATTGTATTGGTATCCCACGATGTCAGAATATGGAATATAAAGGGGAGTGAGGAACTCACCTTTATCTGGGAATTCATTATTAGTTCCAATCCAGCGATTGTTAATAACTTTATTATAATAGTTAAGGTCAAGGCTTCGGCTTTTCTTTTCTTTAAACACGACTATATGTTTTGAGTAGATTTTTGCAACTTCAACATGGATAGAAGAGTAGATAAAACCAGTTGGCCAATCATTTCTACTGCCATAGTCATAGTCAAAATATTGATAGGATAATGATGAACTGTTGTGTTTGTTATTAAAAGCAGCCGAAATGACTTCTACTGCAGCGTTAAAGGCTTCAGACTCTGTCATCGAAGGGTTTTGTAATCTCCTAGCATTAACATGAGACATGATATCTAAGGCCACAATTTCAGTGCTGATTTTATTGAAAGTTGATAGGAGGTCTGGACTATTACCTTTTAAAAGCTCTTTTACCACAAAAAGCATAGGAGACTCGAGGTTAGATTCTGTGTCACCTAGCATCGCTTTGGTTGCTTTGATGTAATTCATCTGGGCAGGTTGCAAACCTCGGTAAAGGTATCGATCGTTTCTGGGAAAATTAATCCCATCAATTCTTCTCGCTGGAGGCGAGTAGGTATCATACAGGTTTAGTTCTGCACCCTGGGCCTGAATGATGAAAAATAAAAGTAGAAAAGTGAACTTCATTAGCCTTTTCTCCCCACTAAAGTTAATTTATATTCTGTACCGTTAATTGTTTTTCTAAATTTATTAATAGTGTTTATTGGAGATTCTTCTCCGATACCTTGTGAATTTTTTAGCGATTCATTTAATCCACGTCTTGAGAAAAATTGAAATTGATCAAGCAATCCCGAGATATCTTCTGGTTCTTCATCAACCGGGTGAAGAACTAACACTCCGATCAGGGTTGCTACAAGATTTTTATTAGGAGCAAGTTTTTGATTTCCTATCAATACATTTTGCCCATTAAAATTATGAGCACCTCTAGTCCATCGACAATGAACAATCGTTCCATTTTGATCTGGTTTAATGCAATTAGAGTTTCTTCTTTTTACTTTTCCATCAAAAGCTAAGACATAGGTTTTTCCGCCAAAACTTGTTTTATAAAAAGCATATTCAATTGGGGCATTCTTTTGGACACCGTACTGATCGATTCCCACTCTATTTCTAAGTTTGTCAGGATAGTCATATCTCTTTCTTAAATGGATTCCGGCCAGTTCATCAGCAGCGATATATCCAGGAGTGACGTATTCACCAGCATCCCCCCAGATTCCCCACTGGTTATTTAGGATTCCATTATAATAACTAAGATCAATTGATCTTTGATCGTTTAAAACCAAAATGCTATCTCCATAAATGGCAGCATTTTGCGGGTATACTGTGGAGAAAACAACATCTGAAGGAAAGTCTTCGTAACGGCCAGAGGTGTAGTTAATCAAACGTTGTGTTTTAGACTGGTTCGATTCATAGGCAAACTGCTCATCAAGAAGACTTTTTGCAATAAGCTGTGCTTGTTCAAAAGTAAAAAACGGTTGTGATTTTTTAATTCTCTCAATCGCATCACCCAGTGTTTCTGAAGAAGAGATTTTTTTTGTTTCTAATTGATGGCAGCTCTTCGATCTAGGATTGTATGTTTGAGATTTATCCGCCCAATTCTTACAAAATGAAGTTCGCATGATAGCTATTTTGTCGTCCTCGTAAGGGGAGTACCAAAACTTATCTTGTAGAATGAGTGAAATGACACTGAACTCAAGTGTCTCTATAAAAGTCGTAGGATCGCCATAAAATGCTGAAAGGGCTTCATTAAGTCCGAAAAGCTCCGCTTCCTGGCCTCTAAATCGGTATTCCATATCTCTTGGAAATTGCACGCCACCGATCGATTGAGAAGAGATCTGTAACTCCGACAAATCTGCCTCTGCGTAGCAAAAATTCGAGAAAACGGTTAATATTAGGGCCAAGTTTTTTAGCATGTAATTTTGTAACCTTTCGATTTCATTGGCTTTTTAGTCGCCTGAACTCATCGAGATTATTAATATTTGGGGACAATATACCCTAGATATGCTTCACAATAAACGCACTGTGTAAAGTTTATTGCCACGCATAATCTTTCTGGATTTTTAGCTATTTATACCGATAGGTGACCATGAGATTTATTTACCTCGTTTTCTCATTGTTTTTTCTTTCTAATAGCTGGGGAGCCATCGATCTCGTTTTTGATATCGACTACACGCTTGTGCAAGAAGTTGAACCAGGAACACCTCAGAGTTTTAAGCTTAAAGCTGATGGCAAGTATTATCGTGTTCACGATTGGGCAATCGAAGCATTGGATAATTTACGCTACCAAGATGTAAACATCTCCTTTTTCTCTGGAGGAAGTGAGGCAAGAAATTTGGAGCTATTAGGTCTAATAAAGTTTCCTCGTGATCAAAAGAGTTTTAGAGATATCGCTAAGCATATATTTTCTTTTCAACATTTAGAGGAAGTGGCGAAAGAGGGAAAGTTTGGAGAACGTTATAAAAAGAATTTAAAGCGTCTTGGTTTTGATTTGAAAAAGACTCTTTTAATTGATGACTATATTAATTTTGTTCCTAAATCTCAGCTTCGAAATCAATTATACATAGGGCGAACTTATCATTTCTTCTCTTCCTACCAAGAGGGAGTGTCTCAAATAGGGCGAGGGACTTATGAAGCCAAATACATTCCCCATTCTCAAGAGAGTTGGTTAATCGCAAAGAATAAATTGAAGTTTGTAGGAGAGTTAGTATTAGATGCCCTTGAAAAAGCTTCTGAAAGTGAATTTTTAAATTTCATCCATAGAAATAAGGCTCGTTATATTCCTTATGCTGAGATGCTGCAGGGACGTTTTAAAAATCTTTTCCAGCAAGGCCGGTCTCTAGGTGTTTGTTTTCGTCACTCTTCAATTCTGCGTTATAAAAAATATTAATAAAACTGCATTTTTTTAGTTCTTCAGTGTCACTCTGCCACTGCCAAAGATAAATTATTCGGGCATAAATAATTTAGTAAACAGAGTTAGAAGGAGAAGATCTAATGAAAAACATGATTATCATGCTGGCCGTATTAATGAGTTCAAATGTATTTGCAAATTATTGTGCAACAATTTATCAAGGCCAGGACCTAACTGGTGCAAGTATGGATATCGCTGAAGGTGAAGAAATCAGAAACCTAGGTGAGCTATTA
Organism: Bacteriovoracaceae bacterium; assembly: GCA_964231135.1. GTDB lineage: Bacteria > Bdellovibrionota > Bacteriovoracia > Bacteriovoracales > Bacteriovoracaceae. The sequence goes on along the minus strand of CAXRIU010000005.1, from coordinate 102,455 downwards.
ATGGACCCGTACGAAGGATCAGATTGGGATAATAAAATTTCATCTGTTGTGGTTAACTCTGAATGTCGTCTTGTGACTTATCAGTATCAAAACCTTGGAAGAGACTGGGATACTAACGAGAGAATCGGTGAAAAAAGAGTTTATAAAGCTCGTGGAATTGAAGTTCGTTATATCGAAGACCTTCACGGTTTTGACAATAAAATTTCATCTTTAAAATGTAAATGTAGCGATATGTAATCAATAGATCGGAGTGAATGTCTTATAGTTTCACTCCGGTTTCTTTTTTTTAACTTATCGATTTAATCTCCGATAAGTTAGCATGCTCAGAGTACTCATATGTCTTCTGATTTCAATTAAGGCGTTTTCATATTCTAGTTGTGAGATCAATTTCGTAAGTTACGTTAATGGAGAACTGCCAGCAGATCTCGCTAAAAATCCAGCGCTCAATTTATGGGATGAACGCTTTGAAACTGAGAGGCTTATAGCTCAGTTAAAAACGATGGAACCCCAAGGTCGCAAACAATTTGTCGAAGAGCTTCTTAAGCTTGTCTCAAAAGATAAAACTTATAATCAAAATATCGCATTATTAATGACCCACCTACATGAGGATCAAGTCTTTTCTTTAAAATATCTCGAAAGTATAAGTGTGAAAAAGAGCTTTGATGACGCTAAATTTTTCTATTCACCACTGAGAAAAGAATTTACCACCCAACTCAATATTGCTCAAAATAAAATTGAAGTGATCGATGATTTTATCAAGGGCTCCAAATTAGCGCCTCAATATCGAGGTGAGTATCGGGATATTCTACTTCAATCCCAACTTACTGATGATGATATCCGCTTTGCTATCGAGCAGGGTATGAAACTTAATAACTCTAAAAAAGACCTGAGGCAATTTGCGGACTATATCGAGTATCTGAGTAATTTAAAATCTCATCAAGTTCGTAAGGGGTTAAAAAATATCAATGATATTTATAATTATAAATTTTCTGGGGCATTAAATATGACCCTTAAGCCTCATATCGGTTTTCTAAAACAAATCAGAAAACTAGAGAAGTTTGAGGCCAAAAGAATTCTAGAATTAGAAGAATCTTTTAAGCTGCAACAAGAGACTTCTGTTGTCTCTGAAATTGATGACCTTATTGCTCGTCAAAAGTCTGGAGATAAAATTTACGAAATTGAAAGAGTAAGGCTTAAAAAGAAAATTAAAGATCAAGCTCTACCGCGCTCACTTAAGCGCCGAGCAGTGGCTCAAGCAAGGCATGAAAAAAATATTTTAAAGCGCATGATGAATGGCTGCAATAGCGGTGATAGTCAAAGAATTGCCGGAGCAGCTAAGAAGTTTGCCCGTTTTAAATACGCTTTGGCATTAGGGGCAAATCCATTATTTTATCTTAGGGCCAACTGGGATAAAAAAGAAGAGGACCCATTTTTTTGGGAAAAATTTGGTTTTGAAGTTGGAATGGGGTTTTTCTTCACTTTTGTGGGGAATAAAATCATCACCGATACCAGTAGCACCTTTTGGGGTAAATACTTAGAAGGATATTTTAAGTTCAATGCTCTTACTGCACTAGAATCATATTCTTATGAAGCCTTATTTGGTGATAAAAGTATGATTCGCTATCTTCAAAAAATCTATCGCGGAGAAGTTCCTGAAAGCCAATTAGAAAAAGAATATCGTGAATTAGTCGCTGACCCAGACTTCGAAAAAAATATCGAAGAATTACTCAGTTACCTCAAAGAGCAATCTGAAAAACAAAATACCAAGCAGTTTCTAGATAAATATTTAAATTTATCTGAGTCTAGCAGTTTAAAAGATGATCAAAGAATCACCGCCGAAGACCTTCAATCTCCAGAGGCCAAGGAGATGATGATGGAACTTCTCGCTGAAAGAATTTATCTGCAAAGTATGGGAAATATGCCGCTATTTCAAACTGGTAGAAAAGATCTAGATAGATTCTTTTTCTATGCAGTCAAAGACATCCCATGGAATATAAAAGGTCTTTTGCTTAACCTCGCTATCTTCGAATTAATGTGCCGTGAACCTCTCGGAAAAATTGGTTCTTGGGGTGCGATCCTAGCTATAGTTATTGGTGATCGCTATTTTGAAGGAGAGGTCAGCTACCAACTCCGCCGCGAAGCAATCAATCAATAGCTCCCGCATTTACCAGACCAACTTAAACTACATAATTCGCAGCGGGAGCTATCAGCCAAAGCAAATGCCAGTGGCACTATTAAGAAATTTGTTTGAGAAATTACACTTTCTATAAAAAAATCAACCACTAAATATTATCTAAAAGTTTCTTTTTAAGTTTGTGAAGGTTCTCATCTAAGCATACTGGATAAGGCTCACTAGAACTAAATCCCTTTAAATGATCGGGGAGTAAGTTAAAATCCTTATCTTTTTTCGCAATACTCTCTTCAATTGTTGGTTGCTTATAGATATATTTTCCCTCTCTAAAAATGGGGACTAATAATAGCTCAAAACTCTCTTGCTCGCCTAAAGCTGTAAGATTCTCATTTGTCATATCAACGCAGCGATCAGAAGCCTGTTCTTCCTCGTTAATCATAACGTCTAAGCTATATTTCCCGTCTTTAAGATAGCGTTTAATATTCAAAATTCCTGGATTAGAAACCTTGATTAGCTCTTCTGATTTTTTTACTTTATAAATCCAATTATCATCTTCTTTAATAGCAGCAAGCTTATAGACTCCACCGAGCGCGGGTTGATCGTAGGCTGTAACGAGTTTAGTTCCAACTCCCCAGACATCAATTTTGGCGCCTTTAGATTTCAATTCGTGAATACGGTATTCATCGAGATCATTACTGGCCACAATTTTAGCACCTTCAAAGCCAGCTTTATCAAGCATCTCTCGCGCCATAATACTTAGTTTGGCCATATCACCAGAGTCGAGTCGAATACCTAGAACTTCATGTCCTTTTTCTCGAAGACTTTTGGCAACTTCAATTGCATTAGTCACACCTTGTTTAGTGTTATAAGTATCAACGAGAAAAATACAATTATTAGGAAGTGAATCAGCGTAGGCATTAAAGGCATCTAATTCTTGATCAAAGCTCATGACCCAAGAGTGAGCATGGGTTCCCTTTACATCCATTCCAAATAGCTTACCCGCTAAAACATTGGAAGTTGCGTGAGCACCTCCAATCATACTGGCATAGGTTGCACTAATGGCACCATCAACTCCTTGTGCGCGTCGGAGTCCAAATTCAAGTACGGTATCACCTTGAGCTGCAAGGCAGACTCGGTTTGTCTTAGTTGCAATAAGAGTTTGAAAATTCATAATATTTAAAAGGGGAGTTTCTAGAAGTTGACCCAATATAATCGGGGCCTTGATTCGAAGCATAGGTTCATGTGGAAAAACAATTCTTCCTTCTTCAACTCCATCAATATCACCTTCAAATTTTAACTGTGACAAGTATTCTAAAAAGTCCTCAGAAAAGAGGGCCTTATTATCGTTACCTGTGAGTGTGCGAAGGTAGTCGATATCTGATTTAATGAATTTAAAATTTTGAATATAGTCAATTGCCGATCTTAATCCACAAGAAATGGCATAGTTTCCATTGAAAGGATTTTTTCGATAAAACAAATTAAAAACAGCAGTTTTATTATGCATATTATTTTTGAAATAGGCATAACTCATTGTGAGTTGATAAAGGTCAGTTAAAAGAGAAAGTGATTCAATTTTTTTCATGCGATTTTCTTTTTACTTTGAAAATAGGTGAATATGGCCACAAGGGATAAAACAAAATAGAGGATTAACTCGATTCTAATTCCTCCAAAATAAACTTTAGAATATATCAAAGTGGAGATGATAAAAATAATAAGGCCGACTAAGCTTAAAATGGGAACCAAAAGTCCTAGCTTCTGGTTTTCTTCAGAAAATATCGCAAGCAATATCATGGGAGCTAATACTCCTGTTCCTGCAAAGCTTAGTCTTGCTAGTGGTACAAGATTATCTGTGGAAAATATTGAAAACAATAATGCTCCAACAGCAAAGATAAAGATCAGGCCTTTAGTTTTAGCTTGTACATTTTTGTCATCTTTTAGAAGGATCGTGGACTCGTTTCCTAGTGCGAAAAGCTGACTATCTGTTGTTGACATGGCAGCAGCGATTAATCCGATAATTGTTAACGCTGCAATAACTGGCGACTGATCTTGAATGAGAAGACCATTCCAAAATTCTTGAGGTGTTTGAGTAGGGTATTTAACCGCCCCATACATTCCTAGAATTGTGGCCGGCAAAATAACTGCGATGACAAAAAAGGCAACGGAGGGGGCCATCATTCTAAGTTGTTTTCTATTTTTCATGGCAATCAGCCTAGTCGTTAGTTGAGGTTGAGTGACAGGCATGATGACAATGGATAGAAATGAAGCAAATAAAAACTGAAAATCCAGTAGCCCTTTAGGGCCTGGAATAGAAAGAAGCTTAGGGTCATTTTCTTTGATCACATTAAACATCTCACCAAAGCCACCGACATTTTCAAGACAAGCGAAGCTTATAAGCCATACGACGGCCAGAAGAATCAGGCCTTGAATAGCATCACTATAAACAATCGCTTTAAACCCACCAACGCTACTGTAGCTTAAGATAATTGAGAGCATGACGACTGACCAATAAGTTTCAGATAGTTTTATCGGAGCTGATATTGCCAAAAAGGATGAGATTCCTTTTATCTGGATTGAGGCATAGGGGATAAGAAAGATAAATATACCTATTAAAAAGATATTAGATGCGAGCTTGGATTGATAACTATGCTTTAAAAAACTTCCCATACTGTAGAAGTTTCTTTGTTGAAACACTTTATGGATGCGAAGACCAAATAGAATGATCAAGAAGGCCATCGCCACATCGGTGACTCCTAGAAAAATCCAAGCACCGACACCATGAGTTCTAAAAAAATTTGGCATTCCCATTAAAGTAAAAGTGCTAAACAAAGTGGCTGAATAGGTGAGTACACCAAGGAAGACATTTAAGTTTCCTCCGCCTAACGCAAACTCTTTAGGGTCAAGGTTTCGCTCTTTTTTAGCGATATAAGAGGTGTAAGATAAAAGTAGAGTATAAATGATTCCAAATATCGCAAGCCAAATGATCATTCTTCATCCTTAATAGATTGTGCGGCAAAAAGTGTTAAGACTGCTAAAAGAACAGAAATGAGGATTCCGGCCCAAAGAGTTCTAGGCATACCGAGTACCCAAGGAGTGGCAACTCCACTTGGAATTACAAGGGGGCTAAAGGTTACTGCTATTAGTACGAGGAATATGGAAAAATAGAATAACCAGACCTTTTTGTTCATGTAAAAAAATTCCTAGATAAATAATTGATATCTTGTATTAGAATTATAAATGGTATCTGGAATATAATGATATAGAGAAAAACTTACTAGTTAGAGGGATAGAATGCAGGTTTACTTACAACAGACTCATCACAACGTGGCCGATTTTGAGGGAGTTCTTAAATTTTTAAAAGATTTAGATCTATCCAGTGAAGAGAAGACCCTGCATGTATTTCCCGAGCTATTTATCACTGGCTATCCTTTGCAGGATATTGTTTTGCAAAAATCTTTTATTGAAAAACATGAAAGCCTGATGTGCGCGCTTAATGAGTTCTCGCTTAATTTGACGAATAAAAACGTGTGTCTTTTGGTAGGAGGGCTAAAGTATTCTTATCAAAATGAAAATGATGAGATTCCCTCTCGTATTGAAAATGTGATTTATAAAATTGAAGCGGGAAAAGAGCTAGAGGCGCTTTACACCAAAATGCTTCTTCCAAATTATGATATTTTTGATGAGAAAAAATACTACGCTGAAGGAAAGGGACCTAGGGTTCTTGAGTGGGGCGGTCTGAAGATTGGTTTATTGATCTGTGAGGATATGTGGTACTCAACTCTTCATGATATAAATCCTGTGCAGAATCTTGCGGATCTAAATGAAGAACTTGATCTGGTGGTGAACCTATCTGCTAGTCCATACAATCTCTATAAAACAGAAAAAAGAATCGCTCGTGCTAGTGATATTTCGAAACTACTGCAAGCTCCTTTTGTATATGTTAACCGAGTAGGGGCAGAAGATGAGATCATTTTTGATGGACAAAGTTTCGCTGTAAATGGAAATGAAACCTTGGTTCAGCTTAAATCTTTTAAAGAAGACTCAAGTGCTTTTACTCTTCCAAAATATAATGGTGATCAATACGATGAAAATAATATGGTGGAAAATACTTGGGAAGGACTTTTTAGTCCGGGACTGGTTATTCCTGAAGACACAAGGCTTCCGCATCTGAAGCCATTAGATGATGCTCATTGTGAAGAACTGGTGCAAGCTCTAACCTTTGGGGTTCAGGAGTATGCTCAGAAATCTTATTTTAAAAAATTCGTTATCGCTCTTTCTGGAGGACTCGATTCAGCTCTAGTTCTAGCACTTTTAAAAATTTCTCTAAAAGACGGACAGTCTCTTGAGGCCATCTATATGCCTAGTGAGTTCTCTCGCGATATCAGTTATGAGGCATCAAAGGATATGTGTGAGAAGGCAAATATCCCATTTCATGTTCTACCGATTAAAGGTGTGCATCAGTATTGTAGGGACCTATTTAAATCTGATATTGGCGATGAACTAACAGGACTTGCTGATGAAAATATCCAAAGTAGACTAAGAGGTCTTCTTCTTTTCGCTAGGTCAAATCAAAGTGATGCTCTCGTTATTAATACTTCAAATAAATCAGAACTATCGGTGGGCTATTCAACTATCTATGGAGATAGTGTGGGAGCGATTAGCTTGTTAGGTGATTTATATAAAAGTGAAGCTTACCAAATTGCGAAATATATTAATCGAAAATACGATGGGCTTATTCCAAGTGATATCATCACGAGACCACCTTCTGCTGAACTTCGCTCGGATCAAGTTGATACAGACAGCTTGCCTCCTTATGATATTATGGATGCTATTTTAGAGGGAATTCTTAGTTACAGATTGTCTGCTAAGGAGCTAATTGAGATGGGCTTTTCAGAAGAGAATGTTTACCGCGTGATTAATCTCTACCGCAAGACAGAGTATAAACGGGCCCAGTTTTGTCCTATTCTAAAACTTAAATCTAAGAGTTTTGGTTTTGGTTATCGGGTACCAATTTGTAAAGATTCTCGCTACTATTTAGATTAATAAATGCGATGAGTTTTTGCGAGTAAACTGTCCATACATATAAGATGGCAGCCACGAGAAAAACGCTTAGATTAAAATAAGCTAGCATCTTTAACGGTCCAGGAACCCAGCTTGGAATCGAGGCCACTGTCTCTGCTGAAATCCATGAAGGAAAATCAGTTTTAGCAAAATCTAATAAACAAAGAAGACCTCCAGCAGTACTAGCAAAGATCACAAACTTCGATCGAAACTCACGGCTAATAGCACCCATATCAACGAGTTTATCGATGATGAGCGCGTTGAAATAATAGCTGGCGCTAACAAATCTATTTTGTAGCACATGAAATTGCTCGGAAAAAGTGAAGGTATTCATTCCAAGTAGGATTAAAGTTAGGACCTCTGCTCTAAACACATCTATTAAGTATCTTTTTCCTAAGTTTTGGATGAACTGGAGGCAGCGGCTCTTAAAAACAGATTGATGAAAATAATTCATCAAAGTCTGCTGATAGATACCTGTTAATGAATCGAACACAGCGCTAAAAGTTAAAAGGGCAATAAGTGTGAAGTTATCTACGTAATAAAAAGCAATCGCCGAAGTGATAAGTGTCTTTCCAAAAAAGAAGCCACCTAGGACCTGCTCTGATTCAACTGGAGCTGCATAAATGCCACTTAAATACTTCCCAAGTCTTGTTGGTGCAATGAATTTCCAAGGAAGCATGAAGAGTTGATCGATATATTTTTTGCCCGGAATTTTTCCAAAGAAACTGGTTTTTGCTTTTTGATCGTCTTCAGAAATCAGACAAGAATAGGAAATTCCAAATTTGATCCAATAGGCGCCACCAACCAGAATACCAATAAGGACTACGCCAAAACCTGAACAGCTGTTGAGAGAACATAACTCTGCAAACTCCGTTGGAAAACGGAGGGTAAAAAACTTCTCAATCATGACTGTGAGGAGAAATATAATCCCTACGATGAAAAATCTTTGCAAAACTGCCCCCAAATTTAGATTACCACTACCTTAAAATTTGATTTTTGGGGAAAAATTCGAATGAGAATGTATAATTTTTATGTCTTAATGTTTTGCAGTGTGTAATTCGCTGAATTGTGATAGGTATCCCTAAAATTTACAATTTTGGGGCGAACATATGAATCAGCTTTACACTATCTTATTTCTCATGAGTCTTAGTTTATCTGCATTAGCTAAATCAGCACTAATAGTGGTGGATATGCAAAATTGCTTTGTGCATGGTAAGGATCAAAAAGTTCATAGCCTTCCCGTTAATGGCGGAATGGATATTGTTCCCGGGATCAATGCTCTTTATAAGAAAGTAGATTTAGTTGTGGCCACTAAAGACTGGCATACCGCCGATCATGTGAGCTTTGCAAGTCAACATGAGGGTAAAAATCCCTATGAGCAAGTTGAGTTAGAGGGGGGAGTGATGCAGACTCTTTGGCCTGATCATTGTGTGCAAAATACACTTGGGGCAGAATTCGTTAAAGGCTTACAAACAGAAGGTATTAATAAAATAATCTATAAAGGTAACCACTCTCATGTGGATAGCTACAGTGGTTTTTTCGATAACGCGAGACTGGGAAAAACAGAGCTGGATGAATATTTAAAATCTCAAGGGATAACAGATATCTATGTAGTGGGTCTTGCTGCTGATTTTTGTGTAAAATTTACCTCTCTCGATGGAGCTGAGCTTAAATATAATACCTATTTTGTAAAAGACCTCACTAAAGCGGTTTTTCCTGAAAAACTTGAAGTTTCTACTTATCAAAAACTTAAAGAAGTTGGAGTTAAAATCATCACCAGCTCGGAGATCAAATGAAAAAGCTCTTATTCTGTTCACTTTTCATCTCTCAAACTGTTCTTGCTGGTAGTGACCTCGCTCAATTTTCTCCTTCTGGACAAAGAATTAGAGGTGAGCAGTACCCACGAAATGGAAGGCTACTTTTTAGAGGGATGGAGCAGCATCAATTTGAGCTAGATAAAGCTTTGAAGTCGATGTTAGGGGATAAGAGCTCGATGATTGAAAGCCGACTTTTTACTTCGATTAAATATGAACTATTGGGGCAGTCATTTTCTCATGCTGTGGGAATTGACCGTCAAATTGGTCATCAAACTTATAGAAACTCTTTCTCTGAAGATGTCGAAGCGACTGAAAAAACCAAAGAATTATTAGACCAATATTTTAACTCTCTTTCTCGTTCTGAGCATATTGCTAAAAATATTGATTACCGCTCTGGTAGTTATAATGACTGGCCTAGCGATATTGTTTTTAGCTCAATCATTCAACCTGCAGCTGGAACCTATGGTTATAATATGGCAATGATTAGAGAGACATCTCCTCGTAGTATCGATTTAAATTATTATAACTATGTTAACAATAGCGCTTGGTATGATCACACTCGTGATGTGGGAGAGTTTGCAGCTTATGGTTATATTCCAAGTGAGGATATTGTAGGCTTCCAGGTAAGGGAAACTGCAGGAAGTAAAGGTTGGCACCGTATCCGTTATGCCTTTCAAAAAGATGAATCAGCACAGCTTGAGCAAGTGAAAGTTTTTGATGGAGCTCATCCTTATTATAAGACTCCTTCTTCATGTATGAGTTTTAATAACCAAGATGAAATGTATCATTGTAATTATAGACCAGGGACAATTCAAATGACGGTTCCAAGGCTCTCTCGCTATAAGGCGATCCAAATTGGACTTATCATTCTTTGCGGGCAAACTGAGTCTGATTCAGACTGCAAGCAGCGCTACGGAGTGGAGTCAGTAAGTTTTAATGGTCGTATTGATAGGGATATCCAAGCAAAAATTGATGCAGCTGAATTCTCAGATAAAAGAGCTCTACTGATTGATTAGGGTTAAAAATTAAAGAGGAAAAGCGAATTTTTTAATCGCACTTCTAATTGCAGTGGAAGAGACATGTTGATATTCATGCGGCTCCATAACCTGAAACGCATCCGTAGAAAATAAGCTTTCAAACTCGCGCTTTTTTCGCTCTATAGCAGTAAGAGCATGAAGCCTAGGTATGACGTAAATTCTCTCTAGTTCGCCAATTAGGTACTTCGTATTTTTCCATTTATCAAAGCTCATGAAATTATCATCACCAATGATCAGGCTTTTTTGACTGTACTCAACTTCAGGCATCCAACGCGAAGTAGGGTTGGGAGTTTCTATTCCCCAAAAGCCTGGGTAAAAACTAAAACCTCTGTCTTTAAATTTTAAAGCTAATTCTCTTAGACTTGCCCATCTGCATGTTGGTCCAAAAAATGAATTTCTTTTCGCCTTCCAAGGATTGTAGTCAGGCACAATGATTATATTTTCACTTGGAGCTTGCTTCACACAGCTCTCATGGCCTTCATGCCAAGGATTAAAAGAGCCTCCATAAAAAATAACCTCTTGAGAGTCGCGAACTTTATAGAGAAAATCAGGAAGACTTACTTCTCCAATTTTCTCTCTGATTTCATCGACACGGTTATTCGGCATGCCCTTCCAAAGAAGTGCTAGGGTCTGACAAAGATAAATGCCCTGACGCCCAGGAAGTTTTTCTATGTCTTCAATATTTACCCATTGATAGGAACTAGTTTTTTGATCAGAAGTAAGCTCGCCCAAACTTATTTGTCTGGAGTTACTGATATCTATTTTTTCTTGAAAAAGGATTTCTTGAAAATTCTTTGGAGCTCTTGGAGGAAGAGCCAGACCTCGAACGCTTCTAGCAAGTAAAAGCCTTCGAGGTTTATTTATACTATCGAATATGAAGTAGTATGTCGGTTTGATAAATCATCCTAACGACAATCAGGAATATCTAAAAAATCCACTTGCAGTTCAATTTGTTTTGCTGCATTTAGACCTTTAGTGAATATCGCAGATTGAGTACAAGTTTCATGTTCTGGACCGTGGCCGTAGTCATTCACGCCGTGGACTGTGAAATAATGATGAATTTGATCGAGAATGATAAGCTCACTAGGATGATCAACTTCAACCATCATATCTGATGAGGTGTAGACGGTGTAACCTCTTTGGGCAAGGTCATTCACAGCAGTCTCTACAAGTTTTGCATGTTCATAATCGTTAATTGATGGGTCATTTGCTGAAGCAGCGAAAGAGGCAAGTAGGGCCAAAACGAATACTGTTTTCACAGGTTTCTCCTTAATAAGATTTTAAAAAATTTGTGGCATATTAGGCGTAAAACGAAATTTTCGCTAGGTGTTATGTATGATTTACACCATTTAAAGAAGCTAATTTGAAATTGTATAGTCTTTAGACAGCTTGAACTAAAGTAGGACTTAAAGAAATCATATTTACTCCTACTTAGCCTCCGGATATTTGGCACGAGGCTTGCTTCCTAAATGGTAAGGAGAGAGTTATGAAAAATATAAAATCATTATTAATTGTGTCAGTACTTTGTACCTCGATTAATTCTTTCGCGGAGTCTTCCTGCAAGGATTATCAAGGTGAACTCGATTTTACTCAAATGTCTAAACTAGAGCTTTATGGGCAAATGGCAAGGCTGGGATTGAGAGTTGGAATGTCTGCAGCTGAGCATAATATCACACTGACTTTGGGAACAGCATTTGGATTTTTGCATGAGTCGATTCCCTATGTCGGAACGGCAGGTTTTGACCAATCCGCGAAGTTACAACAACAACGTAAAAATGCAGGATTAGATTTTGAAGATGACCCTAATGCTAAAACCTTTGAGCCGATGTATAAACTTTTAGGTAGTTCAGTCGGTTCAGTTGTTGCTCCTGCGCTTACTTCGGTCAGCTTGGGGATCGATTGGCTGCAAGATGGCGAAGTTCAGGCACCATTCAAATTTACGGACTCATTAAAGCCAAGCTTTGTTTACACAAGGGCATTTATCGCCAGTCGTTTTGAAGACAGTAAAGAAAACATGAATCAGTATAGAGCTGAATTTGACTGTATAAATATTGCTCTAGATAATCTGAGTGCTACAGATAAAGAGGCTTCATCAGTTGTAGATTCAGAATCGGTTCTCGCTAGAGAGATTAAATTAGAATCAGTAGTAAATAGTTCTGCTGTTATTAGACAATAAATAATCTTCAAAGACCGGTAGGGTCACTTACCGGTCATATTTGCCGCATTTTTAGGTCAGAAAACCTAAGTAAACCATTCAGATTAAACATAAAAACAGCTATTTAGAGAATTATCCCATTTAACCCCATGTAAGCCCTTATAATCTTTAAGTAAGAGAAATCACAAGCCGATAAAGTTGATAGTGATGAATAGATTGTGGGTAATTTTAATATTTTCTATTTTAGTTTCATGTGTGGAAAGTACCCAGACACGAACTGCTACGACTGGATCTTCTAATGTAACGGGAGGCACTGGCGGAACTGACTCTGGAAATAATCTCACCGGTGATGATGATAGTATCGATGGTGATGAGGATGCTGTTATCGCTAAAGTTGAACTTCGCCATTTGATCGAACCGAAAATTGAAGATGATGATGGGGGAGGCTCTTATAAAAGAAAGCTGACTCTTCCAAAAAATTACAATGGTCTACTTTATCTTGCTGGGATAAATATCTCCTCACTTCATTCAGAAAGAATTGTGGCCAGGTTTAAATTTGGTCTGGACAAGTCTGCGATTGAAGTTGATACAACAGTAAGTACGGCACCAGGACTTACTCCTCAGACTAAAATCGAAGTTTTAGTTCTCGATCTTCGTTCAAAACCATTTGATGATATCCAACTTATTTATGATCTTTATGATTATAACTCTTACGATTTTACTGGGGCAACTTCTGGGGCATTGAGTGAACCAGTCTCTAGCAATAGAGACGATAACCTCTATTGTAGAGGGTTAGAGCTTTCAGACGACCCAACATTTACTGGAAGTATTGCAGACGCTTGCAGTGATTCAAATGATATTTGTAAGTACGCTTATGTTAAAGTAGTAGACAAGGGCCTCGTTGAATCAGGCTCACCAAATATTCCTTATATTCCATCTGAGATCAACGTTCAAAGTGGAAATGTGAGTTATTACGATGATGAAGATTCAATCAAAGTTGATCGTTGTCTACCTGATGAATTACAGGCTAGCTATACTTATGATCTATCTACGAGTTTAACTTTTAATGACTCAACAGCGACCACTATTGATGGTGTTGATTATTTTTATATGGGGCCTTATCGCTCAATCAATACAGACAACTGGCAAGTTTCTTCGGACGCTTTAACTGGTGAGTATGGTGTTTTTGGAAGTATTTTCAGTAATGATCTACAATTTGGATATAATTCAAAATTATTCCCAAGATACACTCAGTTTAATCTCATCAAAAACACAGAATACTTAGGCGCGAGTATCGCGGATGATACGAAAGCTCTGCTAAGTATGAGTGCCAACGGAACATCAACTTATTTAGACGGATGTAATGAAAGAGTAAGAACCATTGACGATATTACAGGGGAGCATATTGGTTCTTGTAATGTAACGGCGACAATTGAGATTGTTGCGATTGCAGATGATGGAACTGAAACCGTAGTCGATATAACCGACGAGGTGAAGCTTCAATTGGTTAAGCCAGAGCAGTTAAACTCTTCAAACGAAAACGTTCTTTTATCTAGCTTCCAGCAATGTTCAAGTTCTAATCAATGTGGATCTGATTCATGTTGTATTAATAAAAGATGTTGGTCAAAAACTCTTGTTTCTCAATGTGTAGAGGATCTTCCTAATTATGGAAATCTTATCACCGGAGAAACTTGCGGTAGTGATTATGAATGTTCATCCTTATGCTGTGATAAGATTAGCGGAACATGTCAGCCTCACGATACAATTGCAACTACTCCAGTATATTGTGCAAAATCAAGTGGGCAGTCATGCGTGGCCAAAGAATGGTGTCAAAAACATCCTGTGACTACTTGTGGGATTATCAAAACTGGAACTGATCCGTTTGGTAATGTGACTTGTGCTCTGCGATGTATTACGGCTGAAGTTTTTGGAGAGTGTGTCGCCAGTGACGGGATAGGGGCTGCTATTTGTACCCCGCCAGAGCAACCAGATTCGCCGACATTTGATCCAACTGACCCTGATCGCTGTAATCCTGACGGTGGGCTTCTAACTCTTGCCCAGCTTATTGAGATTGCTAACAATCCTGGTCAAGGAAATCCTCAGACCAACTAGTTGAGTTTTCGTTCCCAATTAGTTAAAGTTTTTGCGATGTTACCAAATTGTTTTTTAGATCATATTGCTATTGCCACCGACAATTTAGAGGAGACGGTTAAACTCTACTCTGCGTTGGGGCTTGAATTCTCTGATAAGAGAGAAATTGTCGAAGACCAAAAAGTGAAAACCGCTTTTGCTCATATAGATGAAAATGCTCATATTGAATTGCTAGAACCAACTTCAACTGAGAGTGCTATTCATAAATTTATAGAGAAAAAGGGAAGTGGAATTCATCATATGTGCTTTCGCGTCCCTGATGTCGTGGCCAAACAAGCTGAACTAGAAGAACAGGGATTTAAATTTATTTATCCAGCACCAGTTAAAGGGGCGAATAATTGTTTAGTAAACTTTATTCATCCTAAGTCTATGAATGGTGTTTTAACTGAGATTTCACAAAAATTATGAACCAAATGTATGTACCACCTCTAAGTAAACTGAATAAGCGAATCCTCATTGTATACGTAGGAATGTTCGTTGCGGGTATTATTGCGAAGATGGCCGGTGGGATAAACCTCGTTGCTTGGTTTGGTCTTTCAGCTGCTGGACTACAAAAAGGTCTGGTGTATCAGCTGATTACCTTTCCTTTTGTTGAAACTCAAATGTTATCAGTTCTTTTTAATTCGCTTCTTCTTTGGTTTATCGGAAGTGATTTAGAGGGGAGATGGGGACAAAAATTTTACCTCAAATTTTTAGCGATTGTGACTTATTTACCGGGCTTTATTTATGTGGCGCTAGCGCTATTTGATAGAGGTCTGTTTCAGACCTTTAACGGATTCTCTGGAACCAACCTAGCACTACTTGTAGCCTACGCTATGGTTTTTAGTGAGAGAACTTTGGTCTTTATGTTTATTTTTCCAATGAAGGCCAAATATTTTTGTATGCTTTTAGCAGCGATCGAAGTGTACATGACTTTAAGTTATAAGATGAGTTCGCTTGTGCATTGCGTATCCATGGGGATCGCATTTCTATACCTTCGCTACGCATCTTATGTGGCGAGGGGAGGAAGCCTCATGCAATTTGCTAAGCAGAAAGAAAAAGAGCGTATGCGCTCGAAATTGCGCCTTGTGAAGGAAGATGAGGATGAGCAGCCGAAATCTGCTGATCCAAATGAGCCAAAATACTGGCAGTAAGCTTTACAAGACAAAATAGTCCGTGATACATAATGTCGTTAAAATTATAGTAAATTTGGAGTAAAAATATGAAATTGAAGTTAGCACTTGAAGACAAACTAATGGATACAAGACTTGTAGATAGATTTATCGCTGAAGGTAAACTAACTAAAGCTGATTATGATAAGTATTTAGAGAGTATCCAAGACGATGAAGGTAACTTTGAGAGAGTTACTGATGGTAGACATTCTAGCGCTACTGAATAATAAATTTCGAAAATAATATCTTTTTAATAACCGGGTGAGGCATTTTGTCGTTTACCCGGTTTTTTATTCTAGTCTCTAATAAAATCTTACCGGTTACCGAATTCAATTCACTTGGAGTCATATTTCCGGCCACATCAATCAAAGTATCAAAAACATAGGGCTTAATAGTCATGACTGTTTCACGATCTTTCTCTTCAAACAATTCTATATTCATTTTTGTTTCGAGAAAACGAAGCCTGGCTTCACGCGAGTATAAATTCACTACGATTTCTTCGTAAACGACTGGTGGTTTTTGCAGTTCACCCATCTGTGTGGTGATGGCCTGACCGAATTCACCTGCTTTATCAGTAGGTGGTGGTGCAATTATATTATGGGCATAATATACGAGTCCGGCAGCTGCTCCAATGATGGCAACGTTTAGGCCTGCAATAATTTTATCGAGTGTAGGATTCCCCGTCATGAATCTATAATATCACAACGGGGAAAATTTGGTTATATTTAGAGATATTTTTCCGGGTCAAGTGGAGTAAATGGTAGTTCAAGGTCACGAGCTACTTGCTCATAAACAAGATTTCCTTTGTAAATATTTACTCCTAAACGTAGTGGCTCGTCTTGCATAATTGACTTTTCCACTCCATTTTTTGCCAGCATTCTGGCGTATTTTAAAGTCACGTTAGTTAGAGCGTAAGTTGAAGTTCTTGGAACAGCACCTGGCATATTTGCTACACAGTAGTGAACAACTCCATCAACTACGAAAGTAGGATTTTCGTGAGTCGTTGGCTTACAAGTTTCAATACATCCACCTTGGTCTACAGCAATATCTACAACAACTGAACCGTCTTCCATTTTGCTGATCATTTCGCGAGTTACAAGCTTAGGAGCTTTTGCACCAGCAACTAAAACAGCACCAATGACAAGGTCAGAGTTTAGAACAGCTTCTTCAATATTTTGTGAGTTTGAAAATAGAGTTGTAATTCTGTTTTCAAATAGATCGTCCATTTCAGCTAATCTTTTGGTATTTAGATCAATACAAGTAACGTCAGCACCCATTCCCATGGCCATCTTTGCAGCGTTTGTACCAGCGATACCACAACCAATGATTGTTACCTTTGCACGGTGAACACCTGGAACACCTCCAAGAAGAATCCCTTTTCCACCTTTGTCTTTTTGTAAGCACATAGCACCAACTTGAGTGGCCATTCTACCAGCTACTTCTGACATAGGTACAAGTAGTGGTAGAGATCCATCAGGGTATTGAATGGTTTCATAAGCAATACAAGTTGCACCTGACTTCATAAGACCTTCTGTCAGGTCTTTGTCTGCTGCAAGGTGAAGATAGGTATAAAGGATATGGTGAGGTCTTAGAAGAGCAATCTCAACTGGCTGAGGCTCTTTAACCTTTACAATCATTTCACCAGTTGCAAAACAATCTTCAAGTGTATCTAAGATTTTTGCTCCAGCTTCAATATACATTTCGTCAGTAATACCGATACCAAGTCCAGCTCCTTTTTGAACAAAAAGCTCATTTCCATCTTGAACTAATTGTCTTACTCCAGAAGGTACAAGACCTACACGGTTTTCATTGTTTTTAATTTCCTTAGGCACTGCAATTTTCATATTGACCTCATATAAATAAATGTTTTCCTCACTATACAAAAAAATCCGATTTTGAACACTTTAAAATGACCGAGATGATCAAAAAACTGAGCTTTAACACAAAGCGCGATCAAACTTGCCAAGGTTGTGAAATTTTTGGAAAAAAGGTTATAATTGGTCATTATTCATAGAGGGAGCATATATGCGGCAGCTAGTTTTAGGTTTTGTTGTTTTTGGCCTTTTAGGGTGTAGCCACCACTCATCGACTCAGGGGAATTCCTCTCATGAGCAAGGTCAAAATAAATCGGGTATTCAGTTAGAGGTTTTCGAGAAGACTTTAGATAATGGTCTTAAAGTTTTAGTTGTGGAAAACAAAAAATTACCTGTTTTTAGTTTTTATTCGTATTACAAAGTTGGTTCTAAGTTTGAAAAGCCGGGAACGACTGGCTCCAGTCACCTGTTAGAACATATGATGTTTAAAGGTGGAAAGAAATATGGGGCCAATGCGTTTGATGAAATCGTCTCAGGAAATGGGGGGCGAAATAACGCTTATACTACTAATGATCTGACTGTTTATTATGAGATGCTTCCAAGTGAGCACTTCGAGATCATTGCAGATGTGGAAGCGGATAGGATGCAAAACCTTCTTTTGGAAAAAGAGTCTTTTGAAAAAGAACGTTATGTTGTTTTAGAGGAGAGAAAGCTTCGTTATGAAAACTCAGACAGAGGTAAGCTTTATCTACAAATGATGAAAGAGCTATTCGTGGGAACTCCTTATGGTTCATCGGTTATTGGAGAAGTTGAAGATTTAAAAACTGTTTCTCGTGATAAAGTTTGGGATTATTTTCAAAAGTTCTATGCTCCAAATAATGCGGTTATTTTAGTCGTAGGTGATGTGGATCATGATGATATCTTCTCCATTATGGAAGATAAATTTGGAGATATTAAGCCAAATAAAAAACTGAAAGAGCAAAAGAAAACTCTTTTAGGGGAAAATGGGTTTGATTTTAAAGTAAAGCTTCCAAAGAGAATTGCATTAAAAGGAACTTCTCCTAATCCAAATTTTTATATGGCTTTCAAGGGAGTTAAAATCGGAACGAGAGACGGGTTTGCTCTTGATATTCTAAGCTCTGTTCTTGGTGATGGTGAAAGTTCATACCTAAATAGAAAGTTTGTTCTTAGTAATAAGCCACAGCTATCAGGAGTTTACGCTGCAAACATGACTCTGCAAGAAAGTGGGGCATTCTTTATTGGTGGTGAGCTATTAGAGAAAGTCGATCAGAAGAAATTTGAGTCAGAACTGAAAGATACCTTGAATAAGTCTTGTGATGAAGCACTTTCAGTGCGAGCGATTCAGAAAGTGAAAAATCAGTATCTCTTCTCTATGGTAAATGAGTTAGATACAAATTCTGGAATTGCTGAGTTCTTAGGCAATAGGGAAGTGTATTATGGAGATTATAATTTCTATAAAAAAGAAACTGAGACCTACGACTCAATAACAATTGAAGAATTGAAAGCAGTCTGCGAGAAGTACATCAAAGGACAGGATGCACTTACTCTTACCATTTGGAATAAAAATTAAGGATGATGACCATGAAAATAGCCTTGTTACTGGCCTTATTAAGCGCCAATACATTTGCAAAAAACTACTTAGACGAAAACGTCAAAAAATTCGATTGGAATGGGATTGAGGTTGTTTGGTTAGAAGACGATTCACTTCCTACCTATGATGTCATTTTCTATTTTGGTTCAGGTGCACTAGATGATGGGAAAGACAAAAGAGGTTTAACTGAACTTACT
Source organism: Bacteriovoracaceae bacterium (assembly GCA_964231135.1). Taxonomy (GTDB): domain Bacteria; phylum Bdellovibrionota; class Bacteriovoracia; order Bacteriovoracales; family Bacteriovoracaceae. The sequence goes on along the minus strand of CAXRIU010000005.1, from coordinate 83,332 downwards.
TTATCTGAAATCACCTCTGGAACTCCTAAATTTAGTCAGTCTCAGCTGGTAGAATCATTAGAGTTTTTCGGTACTAGTTATGGGAGTCAAGTGACACATGAGTTCAGTTCATTTGCTGTGAGTGGTCTTAATAAGAATTTCCATCCAGCCCTTAAACTTGTATGTCATGTCTTTAATGAGGCTCAATTTCCAAAAAATGAAATCGAAAAATCAAAGAGAAGAATTCTTTCCTCAATGAAAAATATGATTTCAAATCATGGAGCTCTTGCAGATCATGTTTTCAGAATAGAATCGATGAAAGACTCTGGATATGATTATCCAACAACTGGTTTTATGAAGTCTATTGGAAAACTAAAGTCGGCTGACTTACAAAAGAGGTTAGAAGACTTGAATGAGAAGACATATAAGCGGATATACATGAGAGGGGATAAGACCCTTAAGGACTTAGAAAAAATAGTTCAAAATGATTGTAACTGGAAACAGGGTGAAAAAAGTACGACTCTTCCTGAAGTAAAAAAGACTGTTGGCCATAAGGTTTTCCTCGTACCTGTTCCTAATGCCAATCAAGCTCAAGTAAGGGTCGGTCGAATTATGACTTCGAAAGAAGTAGGTACTGACGATCATGTACTGAAAAGTTTCAGTGGAAAATTTTTAGGCGGAGGTTTCTCTGGTAGGCTGATTCAAGAGCTAAGAGTTAAAAGAGGACTTACTTACTCTGCAGGTGCATTTGTTGCTGAACAAAAGCAGTACGGAAGAATTGGAATCTCAACTTTCACAAAAAACGAGACACTTCTTCCTCTTTTAAATGCGATCAATGATGTGGTGATTGAAAATTCAACATCGGTTGATAAGAAGACCTTCACTCTCTCTACTAATAATGCAAAGGGAAATTTTCTACTTGGTTTAGAGAGTAGCTCGGACTTTTTAAAGAATCTCATGTATTTTGATCATATTGGTCGTTCATACGATGAAATCTACGAATACTCGTCAGATATTGATGCGATCACTCCAGAGAAATTGGCGAATGAAATTAAAACTAATTTTAATCTGCAAGAGCAAGTTATCGTAATTGTCGGAGATAAGAGTCTCGCTAAAGACTTAAAAGCAGCTGGTTTTAAAGCACAAGTTTTAGATTACAAAGATTACTTATAAAAAAAGGGGAGTTTAAAACTCCCCATAATCTTAGTTGCATTATTTTTTACTTAACTTCATTTGTTTTTCTAATGCATCCATATAGATGTTTTTTACTTGAATCCACTGATCATCCCCCAGTTCTAAGGATAAAGCTTTATTTGGAGCTGGATTTTTAGATTTGACAAGCTTTCTAGGCACGTTAAAATTTACGCCTTTGTGTCTCACTTCAAGATGCTCTTTTTTTACTTTTAAAACAAATACTTTAAAAGTGACCGGAGAAGCTGCATGTGCACATGACATAATTAATATTAAAGCTAAAGTTAAAAATTTCATTTTATTCACCTTTTGTAAAAGTTTGACATCTTTTTGCTGTTTCATCACAGACAACTGATTGTATATTTTTAATTTCTGGAATAAAAAAATCGCTGCACTCCATTTTAGGACCTTGAAAGAAATAAACTTTGCTGCCTTGTTTGAATTTAGAGCTTTCTTTTTTGGTAACTTTGCAATTATTAAACGCTAACTTTTCTTTTGCATATTTCTCCCATGTGGCTGTTTTAACCAAAAAATATCCATTTTTCCATTTCTTAGTTTTTGCCGCTGGGAAAGTAAGTAGTTTCTTGTTATGACGAAATATAATTTCTTTATCGCTAACAACTACCGGCTGTCTTTGTGGGCTGATATACAAGTCTTCATTTGAATCACTTGAGAATATCTGTTCCGAAGCCCCAATCAAATTAACAAAGGCAGTTGAAATAAGTAAAGTGAAAAGCTTCATCGCTACTCTTGAGAAGTTTGTACAGAGTTACTGTTGCCAGCATTCCTCGAAAGTTCAATCTCTTGTATAACTTGATTGTAATTGATTCTTCCTTCTTTCACGCAGCTAATGAGATCTACTTGAGCAAGGGCTTCTATAATATCTCCTTTGCTCAATCCTTCTGGTAGATTTTCTATTTTACATGTACGCGTAAAAGAAATATCGAGAAAGTGCTCTTTACAGTCAACATCGATCAGTACCGAAATATCTGATTTCCAAGAGCCATTTTGTTGAAAAATTATAGAGTTTTTATCTTTACACTCGAGTAAATAACCCATTGCCAAGTGTTTTTTCAACTCTTCTATTTCGCTAGTTAGTGTTTGAATTTTTTCCGAGTTTTTTTCTTTTTCTTGGGAGAGTTCGTCAACTTTATTTTTTAGCTCAGCTGCTTCGTCTTGATACTTTTTAACACCGTTTGCAATCTCTTGGTCAACAGAATTAAGTTTGTTGGTGTAATCAATATATTGAGCTCGAGATAATAAACCAGGTCCACAGTATTGCTCTTCAGTTTTTCCTCTGCAGTCTCTATATTCGTAAGTCCTTCCATTAAAGTCCTTGCAAACATAATCTTTTTCACTACAACTGCTTCCTCCACCACCGGCTAAAGAAAGCTCAGTCAATGTCGATAGCATCAAAATTATTAGAAATTTGTTCATAATTTGCCTCCCTAGCAAATATTATCTAAAGAATAAATAGAATGATAGTTAGTAAAGTTTACCCTTTATGTTTGGAATAAACCTTATTAGAGCTTTTTATTTTATAAACTTCATTAATATTAAGGTCTTTGAGTAGTAGATCAAAAAGCTCGATCGTGCTTGTTCCCCATAGGCTGTAAAACGGTCGGGCGTTCTTTAGTTGGGGTACAAACTGTAGGAGAATTTGCTGCAGATAATAATTACATCCTAGGTACAAGGAATTCCAAACACCTATGTCTTTCGAATTATTTTTTAATAAGTATGAGACTAGTTCAATGCGATCACTGCTCTCAAGGTCTAGAGGGAAAACAAGTAGGTCACGACCATTATCGAGATAGCGAGCACTAAACTCGTCAAGTTTATGGGAATTAAGTTGGGCCCGATAGAAAAAACCAATTACCTTGAAAAAACTGAAGGTTTCGCTGTTATAATCCTGTATCGATACATCAAAAACTAGATCATTATACTCTGACTTGCATGGTTCAGATTGATTGCAAAACTGAACTCTAAAAAAAAAATGACCAAAAATTTCGGTGAAGTCTTTAAAAGTTGGTTTTGCATAAACAACTTGAACTCTTTCAACTTCAGAAATATCAAGCATGTAGCTTATATGTTTATCAAAAGAAACTGTATGCGTAGCCTCGGATTCTAAAATATCCTCTCTCTCTTTAGGCAAAAATAGAAAGTCATTGAGAGTTATAGGAACTGTAGGTCTTTTATGCTTATGAATAAAATCTTCAATGTGAAAACCAGTATAAATTGTTTCTATATAGTTATGAAAAATTTGAAATACTGCGAATATGGAAATGATCAGAATGATAATGTGAAAATTTTTTATCATGCTAATATTCCTCGAAAAGAATTGAACTCAGTGTTGAAGATATTGTAAGATAGTAGATGTGAGCTTTCAAACAATATATTTATGGGTTGATACGTACTACTACTATTTAAGTTGGTACATGGTGATTTTTCTCCCTTTTTTTATCTTTTATAGTTTTAAAGCTAAGTCCGCCTCAAATCGTTTGGATGAATTTAGAGAATTCGGTTCAACATTGCTTGCTTTGATGGTAATCACGGCTGTTAAAATTGGAACTTCATATATTGATGTAAGCCCTTCTTTTGATATATCTCATTTGCACAGAGGAATTCAGCTTCTATTTTTTATCATCGTTCAGGATTTCTATTTCTTTGTGACTCACTATTATTTACATAATAAAAAGAAACTTTTTAAGTTACACTGGACTCACCACAATCAGAAAAAGGTTACACCCTATACTACATTCTCACTAAGCATAGGGGAGGCACTCATACAATTTGGTTATTTTCATATTCTGTCTTTATTCATTGAAAATTCCATCGGTGATCTTTTTACGGCTTTTGCATTTGCATGGAGCTTATTTCTTCATATGGATTTTAATTACCCTGGGGAGAGGTTGATGAGGAGATTTTTTGTTACCAATAAGTTTCATATTGAACATCACCAGAAACTAAAAATGAATTATGGTTTGTATTTTGTTATTTGGGATAGATTTTTAGAACAGTTTCAAAGCAATAGGCGAACTAATGAGGCGTAGAGATTTATTTAAGTATTTTTCTGGTGCAGTGTTATTGAGTGGACCGAGTCGAGTGTTTAGTAGCGAGGACACTGTAAAGTTCACTAGAGCTGAAGTGACTAGATTTAGTAGAATCGAAAATCCTTATGGTGCACCTGCTGTTAAATATGAAGCGAGCGACGTTCATATCTATCAAACTCAGTTGGATGCTACCGAGAGTTTAAGAATGAAAATTACGAGCTCTCAACAATTAGGCTCAGGATGTAAAGTTGGGTTATGTCCGGGGAGCTCTTTTTTTTTAGAAAAAATATTAATGATTTCAAAAGAAAAGATACAAACGGCTGTCGTATGTGAGGTTGATTATTATAAGCTACTTTTCTTATTTGATTATTATAAGTTTTCAAAGAAGTTAGTTGGATATAAGAAAAATCTAAAAGTCTCAGATTATGATAAGAAAATTATGAATGAAGAGGTTTTGGTTTATCTATCAAATCCAAATCAACCTGCAGGGCATCTTTTTAAGCGTAATGATATGGAGTGGTTGATAAAGAAAAATCCTAACGCTACTTTTGTCGTTGATGAGGCATATATTGAGTTTATCGAGAATTCTCAAGAACATTCATTAATAAATCTCTGTTCAAAATATAGAAACTTAGTTGTTACGAGAACTTTTTCTAAAATATATGGGCTAGCCGCCAAAAGAGTAGGATATTTTGTTTGTCACACCGATCTCTATAGAAAGATAGGCTGGGGACACTTAGAAGAGTTCACTATAGGCGTTGATGCCCTAAGTAGTGCAGTCGCAATGTTAGGTGATAAAAAGTATAAAGAAAATAGTATGAAAACTGCTGAAGAATTACGTAGCGAATTTCGAGAAAAATGTGAAAAAAAGTTAATCGAATATGTCGGAGGGCATGCTAACTATTCGCTAATTAAAGCTAATCCTCAAGTTATATCTAATCTTAAAAAATTTAAAATTCCCTACAATGAATACTTCTATAAGAACTTTGGGCTTATTCGGGTAACTCACTGGAGAGGGGCAGTCTATGATCAGTTGATCATTTCTTAGTGACTGGAATCCTCTGTATGCCCTTCCATATTAATCTCGGCACCAGGAAAAATACTAATTGAATTGGCTTTAATTAGGCCTGAAATTTTAGCTGAGGACCTTGCTGTAAGAGTCCCACTGGCGTTAATTGATCCTGCAAATTCCCCAAAAACTTCAATATCATGACAGTAGATATCAGCGTTTACTTCAGCTCCACGCTCTATCGTAACTTTACCTGTATCCTTCATTGTGATTTTACCTTCAACCTTGCAGTTTAGGTAAGTATCCCCTTGGAAGGAAAACTCGCCGCTTAGGTGTGAGTTTTTTCCAAGTAAGGAAAAGTTTAGATCTTTGAAGCGTTTATCATCCATAAATTACTCGATATTGAATGGACCTATTTGTTGATAGAAAATAAGGTCACCAGTTTTTGAAAAAAGATAAATTTTATAACGACTACTTAGTGAGGATATTTTTTCAAAAGTAACCGGAGAAGGGCGAAGCCTTGAAAACGAATAGTACTCACCTGAAGCATATTGAAGCTTTAGATTTTTTTCATTGAGTTCCTCTGGAGGATAAAATTGAAGGTGAGGACCTTGGTACTGAACAACTGACATATAACCAGTCAGTTTATTTTCTGTATTATTGAGCATATTGAAGTTTAGTTTGATTTGTTTTTTTTCAGTCGTGACCTTAATATCAGAGAGGGTCACCATATTTTGTGCACGTAGGTCTTGTGAACCAAGAGGAATCGTAAATAAACTAAGCAGAGATGCAGTTCCTTCATTAGTCGTACCTCCTCTAGATAATTTTCTGGTTAATTCTTCATTCGTTTTTTTGAGGTCTTTTAACTGTGCATTGAAAGCAACTTCTTGCTCATCTAGTTGTTGTAGAATTGCTGGTTCTAACGCCTTAAGCTCACTTACTTTGTTCTTTAAAAAGATCGAGTAAAAGAGAGAGCCTGCTAAAAAGAAGATGATTAATGCTGGCACAATCATCAAAATATAACGGATCAACCTTTTGTTGACTTTGATATATTTTGGCGGAGCAGGTGTGTTATAGACTATTAACGTGACTTCCTTAGATGGATCCTGAATCATTCGCTACTTCTTTTTTTTTTAGACCATCAAAAAATCTCATTGAAGGAGTGAATGCAATATTTGCTTCCTCCGTTAACTTCTGGAAACCTTCGTGGACAATTTTCCACTGATAGTTTTGATCTTTTTTAAGATATAATGTTTTTTTACCAATATCATTGATAACTTCCGAAGTGTAATCTTGCTCGATTGTAACAACGGCATAATTTTTATAAGTTAAGGCTGAGATATTTCGAAACTTAATAACAGGACTGTCATTTCTAGCAAAAACGGCTCGTTTATAACGGCGATAAGCATAGAAATTACCTTTGCTACTAGTAAATTCATTAGGAGAGTAAGAATTAATATAGGTTTCAAAGTCCTTATTTACCCAAGCAGTCGACCAATTTTTTACTACGGTCATCAAATCTTCTTTATTCGTTTTCCAAGTCTCTTCAGATAAGAATGCTAGGTCTTGTACAATGACTACAGGTGTATTTTGAAGATCAATATACTGAGAAATATCTTTTAAGTCAGCATCAACGGCAACGACACAACCTCTTGAGTCAAGGCCTTTAGAAACTCTCTTATCATCGTCAGTTGAGTGAAGCCAAATTCCCCCGCCTGTTTTACCGTTCATTCTATCAATTACGTTAGGGTAGTTTGTCGTGAACGCTCCAGCACCATAGATCAAGCCAGTTTCACCATAACGAGATATTAATTCTTGCGCTGAATGAAAGTTCTGGAAGAAGTAAACTCCTTCTGGAGTTTTATGGTCTCCCTGAACTTGCTTATTACCAATAATTTTTCCCGTCGCAATTTGATACTTCTTGAGTAGCTTAGGAAAAGGTTCTGCGTATTGATATAGATACAAAGTATGAGTGGATTTTTCTACGACGATAACATGGTGAGTGAATCTCTGATCAAGCTGATAAATAGCCGATGGTAGAAAATTTTCAGCAAATGCTGATGTATATAAAAATAATCCGATAAATAAAGTCAATAATTTCATGCGCAAATACTCCGCAGGTCGGTGAATACTCTCTAATTTTAAGTGTAATAGATTTCTTTTTCAATGAAAATGATGCCTCAACTTGTCATCTTTTACCTACTTAAACATTCGAAATATCAATCTGTTAGAATAGGAGATATAGATTGGAGAATAGCGTGAAAATTTTTGCTTTAAAATCAAATAATGAAGAGTTCAAAGGACTTATTGAAGACTTGAAAGCCTTTGCAGAAGTGGATCTTGAGCAGACACCGGATTCCATCTTTCTTAAACTTTCAGAATGTGATGCTATCTTATTAGACTTAGATGAACAGCAAAAAATTACAGATAAATTGACGAAAAAAGTCAGGAAGAGTCATCCAGATCTTCCAATTTTTGTCCTTGCCAATAATATGGACGCTAAAAAACTTGGAAAACACCAGCAATCAAAATTAGCTCCAGATTTATATTTTCGATATCCAACAGAGCCTGAAGTCCTGGAGATAATGTTGTCAGAGTATAGGGACGATGATGATGTTCTGGTAGGAGAAGAGTTGGCAGAGGAAGATTATAGCCTTCTGGAAGGACATCAAAAAACGAGTGAAGATTCAACGAATATCAGAAAAGTAAACAATAAGATCGACAGCGCATTCGAAGACGCCTTCTCAGATGATTTTATGGGAATGGAAATGGAAGCGAATCAAGTCGAAGTAGAGGAGGGTTCCGTTGAAGCCGATTTGGAGCAAGAGCCATTTGAAGTTTCGGCTGAGGAATTTGATTTGGGAGAAGAGTTTAATCTTGGAGAAGACGATTTGAACGACAATGACTCAGAAGATGGTTTTGCCTTAGATGATGAGGTGATGAGTTTAGATGAAAGTGAGGTAATGGAGCTTGGATCCGAAGAAGAAGATAGCTTAGATGAAGAATTATTGCCTTCCTCTGAGGATCTTGAATTTCCAGACGTTGAAGAAATAACAAAGAGTATACAACTTGAAATGGACGGAGAAAGTGAAGTTAAAGAATTTGCATACGATAAACCTGGAGATGACAATTCGGACAGCATTGATGAACTTGTATTGGGAGATGATGAAAGTGAAAACTCTTTCGTTGAAGAAGCAGGCCTTGAATTAGGCTCTGACGATGATTTTGAATTAAGCCTTGGAGATGATGAACTAAGTGTCGATAACTCTGCCGACGATCAGCTTGAAGTACTTGAAGAAGATGAAGGATTATCATTTGATGAAGGCTCTGAATTAGATGATCTGGAGTTTAGCTTGGGAGAAGATAGTGATGACACTCCCGCTTCAGAAGAATCTGACTCCGAATTAAATATTGATGAAGGGACTGGAACTGCTATTTCTTTGAGTGAAGAAGAGGTCGATGAATCTTTTGATCCTTTTGCTGAAGATGACTCGCTTAGTTTAAGCGAAGAAGATGATATTGTGGCTGAAAGCCTTGAAGCCAATGAACCCGAAGAAGATTTATCAGCTGTAGAGTTTTCTACTGGTAAAGGGGGATTTGAAATTGAAGAGGGAACTTTAGATGAAGGAGAGTTAGAAAATCTCTTTACTGAAAAGGAATCCAAATCTGACCTGGTTATCGAGCATGAGCAAAAAAACACAGAGGAACCAGAAGAGTTCTCTTTGTCTGAAGACCCGCTTGAAGAAGATTCATTTATGGAGCTAGATGATCCAACAAAAGTGGGGGAAGAGCTAACAGCATCGGCATTATTTGTCGATGAGAGCACAAATATCTCTGCTAAAAAGTTACCTGAATCGCCGCCTGATTTTACCCAGACAATAAAGGCCAGAATTGATGAAATAGATGCCTTGGTAGATGATGAAGATGAGGAATTCGAAGAAGAAGCAACTATGGTGGCTCAAATGCCAACGCCAGCAGAGCTTCAGCAAGAACAAGATGAAGCAACTCAGGTCTTTTCTGGTGATATTTTAAAAGCCACAGCAGATCAAGATGAAGACAAAACTAAAACTCATGTTAATGAAGACCTTATTGAAGCAATTGAGTCAGAGGATGATGCTGATCAAGAAGTTCACGTACAAAGTCGTGCTTCTCAAATGTATGTAAGTGATGACACTAAAGTTCAATATCAAGAGTATGTGAAGGATCGTGATGAAGAACTTATGCGCTTAGGAGAGACGATAAAATCTCTTCGTGCGGATAGAGAAGGACTTCTTGATCGTATCACTGAACTGGAAGAGTCTCATGGTCGAGAGAAACGGGATTTTCTCAATATACAGGCAGAATTAGATGAGAAAAAAATTGAAGTCGAAATTCTTAAAAAGAGATATTCAAAAGAGATAGAAGACATAAAGTTTCGTTTAGACTTGGCTACGGATAAAAAAGATGTTCTATCCGCTAAAAATAAGCAATATGAACAAGAGTTTGAAAAGCTAAGAAGAGAGAAAAAAGTAGATGTGAATAGAGTTCGTGCCCGCGAACGCGAATTGGAAGAGAAACTTGAGCTTCTTAAGCGTGATACTGAGGTTCAAATCAGAAATAGGGATCATAAAATTCTTGAACTCAAAAGACGTATTGACACCTTAGAGTTCGACATTGAAAATGCTCATCTTCGAGAAAGAAAAAAATCTAATGACAACGATATGCTCGAAGATAGAATGGATAAGGTCATTAAAACCTTAAGAACTGTAATTGGTCAGTTAGAAGATGATTCAACTGATGAAAGACATAAATTAATAAAGAAAAACCTGGATGTGTAATTGAAAAAGATTTTAGTTCATCAATTAAGAGACGAGGAAATTAAATTGATCGAGAAGTTGGCTAAGGAAACTTACCAGACTTCAGTCGTACAAGTTGACGATTTCTCGAAACTACTTGATAGCGATGTTGGTCAATACAGCAGTTTTTTTATTAAAGTCGATGAGGATACGGAAACTGATAATCTAGAGGCAGTGCTTAAATATTTTGCCCGGATTCCTTGTCATATCGTTCTTGAAGATAATAACTATGATGCCTTAAAGCTTGGTTTTCGGTATCGAGTCAATGAGATCTTTGAAAATAAAATTCAAATCTCTACTTTAGAGCGTGCGATGCTCAGGGTGAGTGTTATTGCGGATGAGGATGGTAAGCTTCTTCCTGTTGAGCAGATAGTTCGCCTTTTTTCTAATTCGATGAAAATTAAAACGAATCTCGATTTATATAATCGCCTAGCGAATTATTTTAAAAGCTTCCAGTTTGACCTACAGTTTTCTTTATTAGAAAGACTAAAAGACGGATCACAAATGTGTTACGGTGAAGCTTTTGATGACAAAATATTCAAAGCAGCGCTAAGTACTAGGCTACAACGTCGCTATGTTGGTCAAGTTGTCGAAATCGAACCTGGAATATTTGCTACACCTGTTTTTGATGGAAAAGATCAAAAAGTATGGGTTCTTTTAAAAATTGAAAGCGAAAAACAAGATTTTGTCTTTAACTCACTGTTTTTTAAATTTTTAGAAGGTGTGATGCACTTTAGGGCCACTGAAGAGAAACAACAAACTCTAGAAATGTTGGCGAAAACAGATGAAGTCACAGGTCTTTATAATCAGAGAAAACTGTCTGAAGACCTGGAAGCTGCGGTTAAGCTTCACGAACAGGAACATGATAATTTTAGTTTAATGTTTATAGATGTGGATCATTTTAAAAATGTAAATGATAGTCATGGGCACTTAATCGGTTCCAAACTACTTCTCGATATGGGTACGGTGTTGGTTAATATTCTTAGGCAATCAGATCATGTTTATAGGTATGGTGGTGATGAATTTGTTGTCATTATGCCACATGTGAAACTTGCAACAGTTTACGATATTGCGAATAGAGTTTTAAATCAAATCAAAAAGACAAACTTTGAAATAGATGGGGGAGAGATATATAAGCTCTCTGTCTCCATCGGTATTGCAGAGTACCCAACTGACGCAAAGTCAGCATTAGAGATAATCAAATTTGCAGATGAAATGATGTATATGTCTAAGAAGTCAGGTCGTGGAAAAGTCTTTCACATAAATGAGGTTGAAGATGCTGGTACTGGTTCTTAGTGACTTTCACTTAGGGAAAGGAAAATTCCTAGAGAACGGTCATATAAATATTTTAGAAGACTTTGATGAAGACGAAAAATTTGCGGAATTCCTTGATCATTACTCAACCGGGACATTTTATTTTTCAGATGTCCATGTTGTACTTAATGGTGATATTTTTAATCTTATTCAGATGGATGTGGATGGCGTTTACACCCACCTCATAACTGAAGATGATACCAAAAAGATGGTAGATCAAATCATTGAAGGACATCCTGTTTTTTTTAATGCCCTAAAAAAATTCTTGGCCCGTCCAAATAAACAAGTGACATATGTTTTTGGTAATCATGATATAGCTATGGTCTTCCCGAAAGCTCAGGAAGCTGTGATTGAAGCGGTTGAGGCTCCTGTTCATTTTACTCATCAATACTGTCAACATGGAGTATGGATTGAGCATGGACATAGGTTTGAGCCAATCAATACGGTTCCAAGAAAGAGTTTATTAATACCCGGGCCTAATAACAATAATATTATCAATCTTCCTTGGGCATCCCTGTTTTGTATTTATATGCTGCCAAAGCTTAAAGCGATAAGACCTTATATTGATAAGGTTCGTCCGTTATCACTTTATGTTCGTTGGACAATTTTGAATGATTTTCGTTTTTTCTTATTTCTGTGTTGGAGTGTTATTACATACTTTATAAGAACTCAGTTTAGTCCATACGGGAAATATAATAAGAACTTTAAGATGTCGCTAAGACAAATTTTTAAGATTGCGATTCACCCAAAGTACGATAGAAATGCATCGAAAGTACTTGCAACTCGAAAAGATGTAAAAATCGTAATTATGGGACACACCCATATTACTGAGTGGAGAAGATTTAAAGACGGTAGACTATATTTCAACACGGGGACGTGGAATCCTGTTCCTTCAATGGATGCAGCTCTTCATCAGAGTATTTCAAATCTGACTTTTGTCTGTATTGAAGTTAATGAAAAGAAAGGGTTGATCAAGAATGCTTACTTGAATGTTTGGCAGGGGAAATGGAGACCATTCCGCGAAGAGGTAATGACCAGCTACTTCCCCTGAAATTTTATTTTAGTTACAGCTATAGATTTCTTGAACTTTGATTGAAGATAGAATATCTGAACCAGCAGGACTTACTAGAGTTCTTTCTATATTCTCTTTTAATTCCATCATTTTTGAATGACTGTCGATAGTTAAACAGATTGTTTTCCCGTTGTCTTTTAGGCTTTTAATATCACCTTTTGAAAAACTAAAAGTTAAACCTTCGAATACCAATCTTTCTCTTACTTGCTCCATTGCTGGAGGAAAAACAGCCGTATTATTTTGAAGGTCAGTAATCATAAGACTTGCAGCAAAAGAAGATGCTGAGCTAAGAACTAGAGTTCCTGCGATAATTAAATTTTTCATAGATTTCTCCCTATCTAATTTTTAAATATTTAGAATAGAGCTAACATTAAAAAGATGATCCTTCTAACGACTTATAAGAATATGTAAAAATTACATTAGTTTTGGATAATAGGGATCAAATAATTCGAAGACAGTTCCGGGTCGTAGAAATTTTCAACATTATGGAAATATTCAATATCAAATCCATGGGCCCTTTTAAACTTAGACTTATTTAGCCAATGCCCGTAGATGAAATTATTTGTTTCCACCATATTGTCTTCTTTTTTCTTGATGAGCTTAAAGCTGGCATAGTGCTGCGCTTTTAAATGGTGTTCACTCATTCCTTCTGGGATTTTCTGTGTTGATGAAACTTCCACTCCTACCAAGTAAAATAATTTCTCCTCTGAAAAGTCACCTGCTGGACTTAGATAGAGTGCGAAATAGTCTCCTTTGGTGAGAGGGGATAGCTCTGACTCTCGTTCCAATAATTGAAACCATGCAGGAGTGAGAAATTCGCAATGCTTGGAGTCCACTGTGAAAGGACTTGGAACTTCAATTTTAATCCCCACTATTCTTTTATCACTGAAGGAGATGAACTCAGGAGTAGTATTGATTCCCTCTTTTAAGTGAGAAATATGTCGTTCATCTATTATAGGCATTTTTTGAGTTATGATCTTAGGTTTTGAGCTTCTAAAGGCTTTGGGGGTTAAATTGAAATAGGACTTAAATGCTCGGCTAAAAGCTTCATGAGATTGAAAACCTGAATCCAACGCTATATCGATAATTTTTTTATCATCATTTTTAAGCTCTTCAGCAGCAATCGATAATTTTCTTCCACGAATATAGCCGCCTAGGCTGTCTCCGACGAGACTTAGAAAGACTCTTTGAAAATGCCAAGGAGAGAGTCCTGCTTCTTTGGCCAATTCATTGATCGGTAGAGGTTGATCGAGATTTTTCTCAATAATTTCAACTGTTTTGTAGATGCTATTAATGATTTGCGACATATAAACTTCTTTTGTTTTTCAAGTTTCTCAAAAATAGCACTTTTGATCAAGAACGAGATTTTGAGCCGAGCTATTATTAAAGCAACAGATAGGAGGTTCTATGAGAACAAAAATATTATCATTATTAGTTTGTGGGTCTGTAATGGGTTCTTTGCAAGCAGTTGAGTTTGGTATTGGCCTTGGAGGTGTTTCGACTCCACATTATTGGGGGGCAAATGAACATTATAACCTCACATTGCCTATTCCTATTGTGTATGAAGTTGAAAAGGAGCAACAGGGAATATTTTTTGATATCGGTTCGGATTTTCGACTTCCTGTTAACGCAAAAAATATTAATGCAACTAAACCTTCGAGCTTTGATGAAGAAGATGAAATCATTGATTCAACTGAAAGTTATAATAGGAGAGGAATGTCTTATTTAGCAGCTAGTCTATTTCTTGGGCCAAAACTTGGTTATAGGCTTGGATCGTTTGAATTGAGTGGCGAATACTTGGCAGGTGTTCAACTGGGAGCCGGTTGGAAAACTGCGGGTAGCTTGACGAAGGCCAATATTGCTTGGAATCCAATCTATTCTAAGGAAAGCTACCTAAAGTTCTATTACTCCTCAGTTTGGGCGGATGAAAATTATAATAACCTCTATTACACCGTGAAGTCAGAGGATGCCTTGGCCAACAGAGCTGAATACGATGGCAAGAAATCAGGTAAACTCGGAAGTCATGTTGGTGTCAATGCGATGAAGCGCTTTGGTAGTATTGCGGTTCTTGGATTCGCAGATATCTACACAATGCATGGCTCAGTCGTTAAAGACAGTTCTCTTGTTCAGAATGAAAATGGTGGTTCAATGGGTGTTGGATTAGCTTATATGTTTTAAGTGAAGGGGAAACAATCGGCTTCAGTGAAAGAAGCCGATTACTTATATTAAGAATTTTATTTTTTCTTAACAGGTGCTTTTTTAGTTGTAGCTTTTTTAGTCGCAACTTTCGTCGCAGGAGCTTTTTTAGTCGCAACTTTTTTAGTCGTCTTCTTAGTCGCTTTTTTAGCTACTTTCTTTGTCGCTTTCTTAGTTGCCTTCTTCGCTGGCTTTTTAGCCGCTTGAGCTGGAACTAATTTTTCAAGCTTTGCTTGAAGTTTATTTAACTCTTTCTTTTGAGCATCAACATACTTCTTAGCTTTTTTGATCTCATCATTTATAACTTTCTCAATTTTTTTCTCAAGTTGAGCAGCTTCTTTTTTGATTTTAGATTTTACTTTCGTAACGTCTTTGTCTACTAGGTTAGAAAGGTCTTTTTGAGCAGATTGAACTAAAGTTACGACGCTTTTTTCTAGATCTTTGATGTTTTTGTCTTTTACGAAGCTATTGATATCCTTTTGTAGCTTCTTCCAAGAATCTAAAATTTGTTGCTTTTTGGTGTTCATTTTTTCTCCTTATGGGATAGCAAAACTATCCGATTGATATCAGTTGAATTCTATATCTAAATACCGAAAATTTCGAGCTAAATAAAGTGAAGCTTATGAACTCTTAAGAAGACATGTAAAATTTTCAAACCCGGGGTTTGACACCTAGCGCGTCTGCGTGCATATTAGGGGGCTTTAAAAGGATCCCTTCGAGAAAAATTATGAATAGAGTTTTAGTAGTAGGTGCAGGTCTGGCCGGTGTAGAAGCCGCCAATTTTCTTAGTCAAAAAGGCATTGAAGTCATTCTTGCTGAATCAAAAAGAAAGAATCTCAATCCGGCCCAAAAAATTCCCACATTTGCTGAATTGGTTTGCACTAACTCTTTAAAGTCAAAAGATCCAAACTCTGCACACGGAATGCTCAAAACAGAGATGAGAAAACTAGGATCTACTGTTTTAAAATTTGCAGAAATGTCATCTGTTCCGGCAGGAGATGCCCTTGCAGTCGATCGCGAAGAATTTTCAAGATTAATTACTGAATCAATCGAAGCGAATGATTTAATCACCGTGATCGACCTAGATGTAAGCGATCCTATCGCTTTGGCAAAAGAGCATAATTGTAATTTTACCATTATTTCAACTGGACCCCTCACAACTGATAATCTTTCAAAATGGATTCAAGATAATCTTAGCGGTGATGATTATTATTTTTACGATGCGATTGCTCCTGTTGTAGATGCTGACTCGCTTGATTTAGATAAACTTTATTTTAAAGACAGACATAAAGAATTGACTGATACTGCGGACTACTTAAATGCACCAATGAATGAAGAGCAGTACTATGCGTTTGTTCAAGCGATGGTCGATGCGGAAAAAGTACAGCCTAAGGATTTTGAAGAAGCAAGATTTTTTGAAGCGTGTCTTCCCATTGATCTCATGGCAGAAAGAGGAAAAGATACACCTCGTTTTTCTTGTATGAAACCAATTGGACTGGAAGTTGACTCAGAAAATCCTCCTTTTGCAGTAGTTCAGTTAAGAAAAGAGAACTTACTCGGTTCTGCGTATAACTTAGTTGGTTTTCAAACCCGTTTGAAGTATCCAGAGCAATTAAAAGTTTTTCGAATGATTCCAGGTTTTGAAAATGCGCAATTTAATCACTTGGGATCGGTTCATAGAAACTCGTTTTTAAATGCAAAAAAACTTTTGAATTGGGATATGAGCACGCAAAAATATCCTAATATCCATTTTGCTGGGCAGATAACGGGTGTTGAAGGTTATACCGAAAGTGCTGCGTCTGGACTGTATGGTGCTTATCAAGTTTATAAAAAAATCATCGATAAATCTTTTGCTAAGTTTCCTGTTGAGTCAGCCCTTGGTGCGCTTATTCATTATGTCATGACCGCAGATAGGCCGGCACCTTCAAATATTAACTTTGGGCTTATTCCTCCTGTGGAGTTAAACAAAGCTCAGAGAAGAGATAGAAAAAATAGAAAGAAAGTTAAAAAGACTCTAGCATCTGAAAGAGGTCAAAAGATATTTGATGAATTTTTGAGTAATGAAGGTGTTCTTTGATTGGTTTTTTACTTATTCTTGGAGCCTGCTTTTTTTGGGCGATTGATACTTTAATTCGTTATCCTCTTATGCAAGGGGAGATAAGTGCCACTCAAATAGTCTTTTTCGAACACGCTCTTTTAAGCTTAGTCTTTGTCGTGATTTTTGGAAGATCGTTTAAAAAACTGTTTCACCTCAAAAAAAAGGATATCGCTTCATTCATTGTCGTCGGTGGAGTCGGTTCAGCATTGGCCACAGTAACATTCACTCAGGCATTTAGTTATTTGAATCCGTCGCTAGTTATTTTGCTTCAAAAATTTCAACCAGTCGTAGCAGTGCTTTTGGCCAAAATAGTATTAAAAGAAAAAGTTCAAGCACCATTTATATTTTGGGCCATCGTTTGTTTTGCTGGAGCACTTCTGATTGCATTTGATGATATCAAAACAGTCGTAGGAGCAGAAAGCTTAAATGAACTGGTCTATCGAAATGCGGGATTGGGATATTCCTTAGTGTTTTTTAGTGTTATCGGTTGGGGAGCTTCAACCGTCTTTGGAAAAAGACTTTTGAACCAAGGTTTTAAGCATGAACAAGTCTTAGCAGGCCGATTCCTAGTTGGTTTTATATTTTTGGTACCCGTCATATTTACTGAAAGTAACTTGTGGTCATTCCCTGTAGAGATTTATAGTAAAATTTCTTTGATGGTTTTTGTTTCAGGTCTTCTTGCTATGTACCTCTATTATAATGGTTTAAGAAGGATAAGTGCGAGGGCATGTTCACTAACGGAAATGTTTTTTCCTTTCTTGGCCGTCATTGTAAACTGGATATTTCTAGGTGCGAAGCTTACTCCAACCCAACTAATGGGTGGAGCAGTTCTACTATTAGGATCTGTAGTTATTCAATTAAAGAGATACTAGCGAGCGAGAAGCTCTTCAATTTTATTGATGACATCACGAATGATTCCATCAAGTCCTCTCTCTGGAGTTTTCTTGATAATAGTCGCAGCTGAATGAGTATGGCCTCCACCACCCAGGGCAATTGCAATACTTCCAACGTCGTAACCACCAGAAGAGCGAAGACTGATTTTTACTCGATCACCGTCATCTCTAAACATACAGGCGACTTTTATTTCGTCGAGGATAAGTAAATTATTGATAAACCCATGGGTATCTTCAATATCAATGTCAAAATGATTGATCTCTTGATGTTTCAGAACTAACCATGCCACGTCTTCAGTCGCGTTTGTTTTAGTTGTGGCCAAAACTGAGCCGAGCAGATGCATATGTTGAACTTTTTTAGTTCCATATATTCCGTTATAAGCAGCCGGAGGATTGATTCCTGTTTCCATTAGCATGGCGATCATTTTATGTGTTTCAGCAGTAACAGTAGGGTATCTGAAACTTGAAGTATCAATTAATATGGCTGTATATAGTGGGAGGGCCATTTCTTTGGTGAATTCAAGTCCTAAGCCAAGGATGATATTTCCTACGAGCTGTCCAGTCGCCGCAGCTCCTGTTTCTATACAATGATCTTCGGCAGTAGATTCAGCACAAGGGTGATGATCTACATATAAAACCGGACAATTGTATTTAGCATAATACTCATTAAATAAAGGTCCTGTTCTTTTTATCGTATTTGTATCAACAACAATAATAAGATCAGGCTTTTCCTGGTAATGCTTATCTAAGTTTTCAATATCTGTAATGACCTCATGAGGATCAAGATATTTATATCTATCCAATAGAGGTACATCATTGCAACAAATAGCATTTTTACCTAACTGTCTTAAGGCCAAACATAAAGCAATCTCAGAACCAATCCCATCAGCATCAGGGAAAGAATGAGTGGTCAAAACAATATTCTGGCTCTCTTCAAGAGCCTTTTGAAATTTATCAATAATTTCCATAAGATAAATATCGGTTAAGATGAATGAAAACTCAACAACGAATGAAAATTCACATTTAAAGATTTAATATGTATGCTTGTAAGTACTTATGAATGCTATAGAAGTTGATCAAATTACTAAGTCAATTGGGGATAGAACGATCCTTAATAATGTCACTTTCAAGGTTAAAAAATCTCGGATTCATGGTTTTTTAGGCCCTAATGGTGCAGGAAAAACCACTACGATGAGAATTTTATGTGGGCTTACTCAGCCTTCAAGTGGTGAAGTTTTTTTCGAAGGCATTCCTCTCAGTAAATACGATAATAAGCTCTATCATAAAATCGGTTTTTTGATAGAAGATCCGCCTTTATATTCTGACATGAGAGTAGATGACTATCTTAAGTATGTCGCTAGACTTCGTAGTGTTAACGAAAATGATTTAAAAAAACAACTTGATTACTGTCTTGATTCTCTTGATCTACACGAAGTGAAAAGCCGCTCTATTGAAAACCTATCAAGAGGTTTTAAGCAAAGAGTTGGAATCGCACAAGCGATTATTCATATGCCAGATATCGTTTTTTTAGATGAACCTAGCTTAGGGCTCGATCCTAGATCAGTCGCTGAAATCAGAACTCTGATTTCAAATCTAAAAGAAAATCATACGGTCATACTTTCGAGTCACCTTTTACATGAGATGAGTCTTGTTTGTGATGATATTTCGATTATTTCGAAGGGGAGAATCTTAGAGAGCGGTCCACTTGAAAATTTAAGAAGTTCTCTTGAAGCTTCTAGCAGTTTCGTTCTTTCTGCGATTGAAGAAAATAAACATTTCGAAGATTATCTACATGCCGAGCCGAATATTTCTAAGTTCAGCATTATCGATCAAGGTAGTTATATTGATTACCATATTACTCTAAGTGTAAACGAAGAGATCAGGCCTGAAGTAATTAAACAGGCAGTCAACGCTGAGATGGACATTTTAGGATTAGAAAAGAAAGCTTTTAGTTTAGAAGAATATTTCCTAAGGGTAACCGAAAACCATGATTAGTCTTATTTGCTTCAAAGAATTGAAATCCTTTTTTAAGTCTCCAATAGCTTATGTTATTATCGGACTTTTTAGCCTTATTATAGGTTGGATGTTTTTTAACCAGCTCTCTTATTTTTTAGAAAATATTCAAAAGCTTCCAGTACATATGAGGCATGAATATGATTTTTCCAATGAAGTGATTATCAAAATTTTTGGTAATGTAAATTTTCTCTTTATATTCATTGTTCCCATCCTAACGATGCGAACTTTTTCTGAGGAATTCAAAGATCGTACTATTGATTTGTATTTTGGCTCAGTCGTTTCAGATTTTGAATTTGTTCTGGGTAAAATACTCGCTGTTTTCATTCAAGGTCTAGCGCTTATTTCAACGACTTTGATTTTTCCTATCATGTTGGCAAACATAAATATTTCCGATGTTACCTTTTTGCTCACTGGCTATCTTGGGATTTATCTCAATTTCATTTTCTTTGCAACGATTGGAGTTGTTGCTTCATCTCTGGTGAAAAATCAAATTATCGCTGCGATGCTGGGTTTTGTGGGTATCATCACCACTTGGATGATTGCGGTCGGTAGCCAGCTTACCAGTAATTATATGGTGACCCAGTTGTTGAAATTTATGTCAGTAAATCATCATTTTGAAAATATGGTAAAAGGATATGTTTCTCTATCCGATTTAAGCTTTTACTTATGTTTTTTTATGTTTGGAATATTACTTATTAAGAAACGTTTGGAGGCAAGAAAATGGTAAAAACTTGGTCTGCATTCATCTCGTTCTTTATTGGTTTGAGCTTGCTACTTATTGCATTCATTGTTTTAATTGTCGCTCCTGAATACAACGATTTTATTCTTGGGGTGGCATTAGCAGGGATTCTAAGCTTAACTATATTCGCATTAATTGTTCGAAAGAAACTGGTTGAAGTGATTACTTCTAGTTTCTTTAAAAAACTAAGTAATAACCTAATCACGATTATTTTGGTTGGCTGTATCTTCTCTCTTTTAAACTACGTAATTTACAAAAATGACCTCACTTTTGATTTTACTAAAAATAAAATACATACACTTTCTGAGCAATCGTTAAATGCAATGAAATTAATTGCGCCAAATGAGACATTGATTTTAAGGCTATTTGCTAAAAGAGGAGAGTGGCCTAGGTATCAAAACCTATTGAAGCTTTATAAAAATGAAAAACGCGACCAAGTAGATCTGAGATTCATAGATGTCGAAAAAGAACCGGCGCTAACTGAACTATATAAAGTTCAAGAAAGTGGAACTTTAGTCGTAGAATACAAAAAAAACAAATTCTCAACTCTGGCCGTGGACGAACTAGCGGTAACAAATATTTTATTAAAGATTTTAAATCCAAGGAAAACAACCCTCTACTATACAGTCGGACATAATGAAATTTCCTTCATGGATAAGAACTTACTTGGAGCCAATTATCTTCGCGAAAAAATCTTGAGCTCAAACTATTTGTTAAAACCTCTCGAGCTACAAAATGGTATCCCTCAGGACTGTAATGCAATTTTAATTATGAATCCTCAAATTGAGTTTCTTGAAGTAGAGATTCAGAACCTAACTAAATATTTGGAGAATGGGGGAGGACTTATTTTTGCACTTTCTCCACAGTTCAATGGTTTAGTTACTAATAATTTACTTGAATTCATTAAAGGACTAGGCCTAACTTTTAACAACGCTTTGGTCTTAGACCGACTTGCTACACAGCAAGGTTCTCAACCATCAATCCCTGTTGTTCAGTCTTATAACCTAGAACATCCAGTTACAAAGAAAATGGAGAATCGAACTCTTTTCCCAGTAAGTGGATTTTTTAGTTTCAATGAAAGTAATCAATTCTCTTGGGATATTCTTATCAAGTCGACTCCATTTCCTGCTAGTTGGGGAGAAGTCAATTTTGATGAAGTAAAAACCGGCAAGGCGGTTTTTAATGAAGATGCAGACTTCAAGGGGCCGTTAAATATCATGGTTGCCGGTGCGAACGAGAATTCAAGAGTGATAGGCTATAGCTCTAGTCAGTTCATTGCGAATCAATTTCAAGGTCAAACTCCAAATTTTAATTTATTTTTAAATAGCTTAAACTGGGTTGTTAAAGACGACGCATTGATAAGTTTAGATCGCCCAAAATTGTCAGGTGAAATCGTTTATATTTCTGATATTCATGCTTCTATAGTCTTTTATTTTTCAGTTCTTTTCTTCCCGTTTATCTTTTTTGCCGCAGGTATCTTTGCTTACCGTAGAAAAATAAGAATGTAGGAGATAAAAAGATGAAGTTGAACATCATCCTTTTTTTTGTCCTTATAGGAATCCTTTCTGGGATATATTTTTCAGAGGAAGTTTATAAAAAAGATGTTTTGGAAAAAGAGTCTATCGAACAATCTCTAATCCAATCCGAAAAAATTCTGAGTCTTGAATTTGCCAATGGCTCTATTGAATTTGCAGGAGACTTTTGGGTTAGTAAAAATATTCAATGGCCACTTAATCAGGGAAGTGTCGATTATATTCTTAAATTGGTTAAAGGAATAAAGGTTTTACAAAAAATTTCAGGGAAGGACTTTAATGAGTTCTTTAGAAAAAATAGACAGTCATTTTCAGTTCAAACACCTGAGGGGGTGTTTCATTTTGATTTGGGAGACTCCGCAGAAGCCACAGGCAATTTTTATATTTTAAATAAAGAAAAAAATGAAGTTTATCTCTGTGAAGACACAACTGCTTTAAACACCGCTTTTTCTTCAGATCGAGATTTAGGTCTTAAAAAATATTTGAGGTTGGTTGAATTTGTTAATAGAGGAGTTGATCTCTTCTGGGAGTCAAACTTTTTAAAGGCAATGGGAATAAGCGAAGTTTCTCAAGCAATGATAGACTCTGTTCGAAACAGACCATTGGAAATCGATTTCATAAAGCGCGAGACAAAACCAGCCGCTCCGAGCCCTTTAAGCTATAAAGATCTGAACTCTGTTTTTTCGCGATATTTTGCTGAAATCAATATAATAAAGCTTATCGATAAAGGTCAAAACTATCTAACAGACCAAAGAAGTGTCGTGACTCTCGATGGAAACCAAAAACTTAAATTAACTTATTACAGCGCTATGAATGATAGTTATGGGAAATTCATCAGAGTAGACGGAATTGACTATATTTTTCAAGTAGATATGGACGAACAAAATATATTCTTTCTTTCAGGTAAGGATTTTTGGAATAAACGATTTCATTATCCAAAGAGCATCAACAATTTAACTTCTCTCGATTTTGCCCTTAGTTTTGATCAGAAAGCCTACTATGATTTTCAGGTTTATGACCTCGAAAATTTTAAAATTAGGGCCACTAGTGACAAAGTCTCATTTTCAAAAGTGCATATGAATGTTCTGTTTAATTTACTTTTAAATCTGGTCGACTTTAAAGAGGCAATGTTTGTTGAGACGTTTCATCATTTTGATAATCCTGAACGCAGTAGATTGTGGATCAATTTCCTCGGTTCAACTATGGTGGTGTGGATTGAAGATAACGTGATTAAAGTTCTTGATAAAAATAATGGGCTTCTTTATTATTTCGCTGATCAGAGCGGTCAGTTAACAGAGGGATTTTTTGGTCAGATCTTTACAGTCAACTAGAAGTCGATGAAAATAGAGTCAGATGAATATTTTAGAAGTTCTAAGAACATACGTACATTATCTTATCCACCCATTTAAAACTCACGAGCAATTTTTGTATCCCGATCGTTTTGAAGGAGAGTTGTCTGACTATAGCTCTTATCAATCACTGAGTATCTCTTGGGTCTTTGTGGTATTTAATGGAATAGGTAGGGTGGTTCTTCTTAATTTAGTTTTGGTTATGATGGTAGGGCTTCTAGCCGAAACAGAATTAAGCTCTGTCGTAAATATTGGGGAAATTCCAAGTCTATACCTGATAATTTTATCTACAGTTTTAGACGTGATTTTTTTTCCACTCTTTGGTTTTTTTATCATTCAGTTTTGGGATGTCGTGATCCGTGCTGTGGGATTTTTGTTAGAGACTCCCGGCAATTTGGCTTTGAAAGCCGATAGAATAATTTCTGTATATTTTAGCGCAAATATTTTTCGCGTGATCCCAGTTTTAGGTGGGCCTATTAAATCCTTTGCCGGAATGCTACTTCTTTACGCTGGTTTAAGAAAACAATTGAATGCCTCACCACTGCTTGCAGCCTGTGTGGTTTTAACGCCGATGTTGTTTATTCTCGTTGTGGTTTCAATGATTATGCTTTTAGTTCTTTTAAGCCTTTAAGCATTTCTTATTCTCATTGCTAACGCTAGAAATGAATTCATTAATTTCTTTTTCTCTTTCTTGTAGAGATTTGTTTTTTTCATGGATTTTTCCATGCAGTAGAGCCATTGCTCTTTAGCTTGCTCATCAATCCTAATATGTAAGTGGCGGGCACGCATTCGTGGAGGTCCATATTTTTCGACAAAAAGGTTAGGACCACCCATCCATCCAGTTAAGAATGCTTTGAGCTTTTCTTTGGATTCAGAATGAACACGACCTTCAAATATTTCATGCAATTCGAAACATTCTTTTGCCTTGGGATCAGACTCCATGATTTCGTAAAAGTTATCAACAAGTGAATTTATTTGATCTTGTCCCAAAATTTCAAAATAAGATTGATTGAGGGAGCGATCTTTCAAAAAATAATTAAACATAGCTCGTTTTGACTCTTTGCGTTTTTAAGTGGTTACAGCTTTACCGGCCAAATAAAACTTACAGCTAATTGTCAGATTTGCCAGCAATTACTATAGTGTTTTTATCACATATTGCGAGATAAAGGGAGAGATATGAGCTTGATGTCACAGAGCTTTTTACATGGCGGAATTGAAGTCATTTGTGGTCCGATGTTTTCAGGGAAAACTGAGGAACTTATCAGACGTGTAAAAAGAGCGCAGATCGCGAAACAAAGAGTCCAAATCTTCAAACCTGCAATTGATGTGAGATATGACGAAACAAAAGTTGTGAGCCATAGCTCACAAGCTATTCATAGTGAACCGGTAGAAAAAGCGACGGATATACTTTTAAAACTCAAGGATACGACGAGAATCGTTGCCATTGATGAAGTCCAATTTTTCGATATGGATATCGTTAAAGTTGTAACTAAGCTTGCTAATCGTGGTTACAGAGTTATTTGTGCCGGCCTTGATTTAGATTACAGAGCAGTTCCTTTTGGTCCGATGCCACTTTTGCTAGCATCAGCTGACAACGTTCAAAAAATTCAGGCCATCTGTACTGTTTGTGGTGCGCCCGCTACTCGAAGTCAACGTCTTTCAGATTGCCAAGATACCGTACTACTTGGTGAAAAAGACAGCTACGATGCTAGATGTCGAGCACATTACTTCTATGAGCCAGATGATGAGCAAATTCGTCTTCCAGTAGCCGAAGAAGTAGAGCATCTCGCCAATTAGTTAGCTCCATGCTAAGCTCTTATAAAGGGAGTGTGACATGGAATCCTATCAGCCAGAAGTTTTAATATCAGAAGAAGAGTTATCGCTAAGAATCAAAGCGCTTGGTCGTGCAATTACTGAGGAATTCGAGAACGAAGAAGTTCTAGTCGTTTGTATCCTCAAGGGTGCATTTATGTTTTGTTCGGATCTAATGAAGGAAATCAATGTTCCAGTAAGATTAGATTTTATGCAGCTATCTTCATACGGCGATGGAATGAAGAGCTCTGGAAGTGTAAAAATTGAACTCGATATCAGCGAGTCAATTAAAGATAAAAACGTCATAATTGTTGAAGATATTGTCGATTCAGGTTTAACTATGAAAACCTTACTAGAACTGCTTAAAGCAAGAGGTCCAAAATCTTTAAAGATTGCTTCTCTACTATTTAAACCTTCAAAAAACATACATAAAGTTCCAATAGATTATTTAGGATTTGAAATAGATGATAAATTCGTGATTGGTTACGGTCTTGATTATGCTGGTCGCTACCGTGAGCTTCCTTATGTTGGTGTGATTAATGCTGGTAACTAAAGAGGGAAGTGTAAGAGTTGATCTGGTCGGTGGTACTTTAGATTTAGAGCCAATCAATCTAATTCTTCCACATGTAGTAACTCTTAACGTTGCAACTTCACTAAAAGCAAAAGTACAAATCGAAGCTCATAGTGGACGCGAATTAATTATTGAATCAAAAGACTATAATAAAACTTATAAATACAACCCAGATGATTTAAGTGAACAAAACGTCGTTTTTAGTGACAAATTTGAAGAGATGAAATTTGTCTTACAAATTTTGAATCTGTTTGATATCAAGGGCGGTCTGAAGATCACTTTACAGTCTGGTGCACCTGCTGGTTCAGGTTTAGGCGGTTCTTCTGCCATGGGCGTGACCCTTTTTAGCGCTCTTTGTGATTTTAAAGATGAAACCTATCCAGTCCATGAAATTGTTCAAAAGGTCAAAGGTATTGAGGGAAGAATCCTCAACCAAGGAGTTCCCGGATATCAAGATTATTACCCGGCCTTAACCGGTGGGGTTTTGGCACTTAAAGGACGACCTGGTGAAATTTATGTTGAACAACTCTATAGCGAAGAATTGAAAGAATTTTTAGAGTCTCATTTAACACTACTGTATTCAGGAATTTCGAGAAACTCTGGAATTAATAATTGGGATGTCTATAAAGGATTTTTTGATGGGGTTCCCAATGTCAGGGATGGCCTAAAAAGAATTTCAGAAATCAGCCAACAATTCTACCTCGATTTAAAGCGTGGGAATTTTAATAACCTTTTAAGTCTTATTGGTGAAGAAGGTGAAGCAAGAAAGAAGCTTGCTCCTGGCATTGTTCCAGAGGCCATCAGTCAGTTTCAAAGTGAATTGAGTATAGTTCCTTCTGGATTAAAAATGTGTGGAGCTGGCGGTGGAGGATGCTTTATTGTCTCTCATTCCAAAAAAGATAAAGACAAAGTCGTCGAACTTGCACAGAAATTTAATTTTCAGCAATTAGATTTTGCGATTGAGAAACCTCATGTCTAATAATAGCACTATCGCTGGAATGAGCCTTGGGGGTGGAAAGAAAGAGAATTTCTTTTTTTGCCTGATAGAGTTTTACGAAAAGGAAAACCGCTGGTTTTTAAAATCTCTTAACCAAGTTAAAGAGGAGAGTAATCTCACCAATGACGAAGTAATTACGACTTGGGTTGAGGGAACTGATGTAAAAAAAATGGTGGTCGACTTTCCACTAACTAGACCTCCTTGTGAGACTTGCCAACTAGTTTGTCCGGGAACTGAACTCTGTCACAACGAAGAAGTCATCGAAGTCAGAGAAAAAATGGCGCACCTATTGGGTGAGGATAAGGCACTAATAGAGACAAATCCTAAAAGGTATGAACAAGAAAGAGTTGAAGACGATAAAGTTCACTACTCAAAAAGTGTCCTCTCGAAAGCTACGGACGATCATATTCTATCAAAATCCTTCAAGCGAAAACTAAAAAAAGGTTTTATTCCTTATTGGAATAGGCCAATTGATTTTTGGATCTGGAAACATTATTACGATCAAATGCTAAATTTGTTTAACATCAGCTTTGATTCTTTTGGAAATGTTTCTGTCATGCTCATGCATAAATTTAATTATCTGTTACGGCATTTACCTAGAGACTTAAATATAATGGAGTCAGATGTCCATATATGTCTGATAGAGCTTTACCGCGCAGGAATTATTACGAAAAATAATTTAATGGACCTAAAAGACATTGAATTGTCAGCTTTGGCCCGGATTCAAATTGCTAAGCAAATTGAGAAAAAGTTGAATGTTTTTATTTATGAGAAAGATTTAGAACTTATCTCTAAAAATCCTAAAGCGTTTGATTCATTTCTTTTGGCCATCATTGGACGCAATTATATTTTGGGGCAATTAAGAGAAACAGATCAAGTTGAGTCTCGTAATAGTTTTATTGTACCAAGTTTTGCTTAAAATGTTTCATTCCTAAATAAACATACAAATATAGAAACGTTGTAATCAAAGTCGCCCAACTAAATGGATAGGGAAGAACAACACTTCCAGCAAGTTCAAAAATAGATAAGAGAGACGTTGAAAAAGTATAACCGTATACGAACTTGATTCCCCATTTCTTTTTACGACTTGCGAGTACATACATGACTGCATTAAAGCCAATTATGAGAGTGAAAACGAGGATAAAAGTTGATTGCATGAGCTCTATCATTGAATCGAATTCTGATTTACCTAAGTAGCGGATTGATGGATTCATTTTGATTAATGAATTAAAGAGCGCTGCCTTATTTCCAAACATTCTTGGAAGCATACTGGTTTTTATATAGTAGAGTAGAATAAGATCGGCGAGTAAGCTTACAAAAGGTGCTGCTTTTGCAAAAACCTCTTCTTGTTCCTTTTTAAAAATCTGATTGAGAAAACCTTCCATAGACATTATTATTATATTACACAAGCATCACGTCAAAGGATAACTCGTTGGATTACTCGCACATAATATCGTCTGGGATTTTAATTTTTTCTATTATTTTGCTTTATTACGGTGCGGAGTTTTCCCTAGAGGGGTCAGAGAAAGTTGGTGTAAGACTAGGGCTTTCTCCTCTTGCGATTGGGATGTTATTAGTTGGATTCGGAACCTCTCTGCCTGAATTTTTTGTGGGACATATTGCAGCTGTTCGCGGTGAAATTGGAATTGCCTTTGGTAGTTTGATTGGATCAAATATCGCAAATATGTTTTTAATCCTAGGTATCTGTGGAATGATCAATAAGCTTGTCTGTGATAATCCATCCATGAGGAAGCAGCTTGTGATGCATTTTCTTCTTGGTGGCGTTTTGTGGTTCGTGTTAAAACAAGAGACCTTAGATGTTATTACTGCATCTCCACTCATCATTCTTTGTGGACTTTATCTCTATATACTCTATCGTGACTTTAGAGATGAAGTTGCTGTAGAGCAGCCAGAAAAAATCAATAATATGGGAATGCTCGTGATTAAAATGCTAGCAGGATTTGGAATGCTTTATCTTGGTGGAGAGTTGCTGGTGAAAGCAGGAACTGATCTCGGTCTTGCATTTGGTGTTGATGCCTATATTATTTCTGCTATTTTTGTCGCATTTGGAACTTCATTTCCAGAACTAGTGACAAGCTTAATTGCAGTAAAAAAGAAAAAAGACACCGATTTAATTATCGGAAATATTATTGGTTCAAATCTTTTTAACTGTGCCTTTATTTTAGGTTCCCTTGGCATTTATAATTATAAAATTCAATCGGATTTTACCCCTGAGTTGATCTCATTATTGGTGGGCTCAGGCTTTCTCGTTTTACTTGCCTATAGCGGAAAGCATTTTTATCGTTTGAGCGCACTTCTATTTTTAGGCGGGTATGCTTATATGGTTGGGCATTGGACGAAATTATTTTAAGGACTATCTTATGAATCAAGAATCGTTAATGGTTATTGTTGCAGCAGTGGTTAATTTTTTTATCGGTGGTATTTGGTATTCATTTTTCAAAAAGAAGTGGATGACCGCATGGGATTTAGATGAAACAGCGGTAAACAGAAAAGACCCAGCTCCCTATCTCATTGCTTTTATCGGCTCTCTGTGGGCCAGTTATGGTTTGTTTTTAACCCTCAAACATATTCAACCAAAAAATATGCTTGAACTCTATTCAATAGGCATCGCACTTTGGTTATTTATTTTTGTGGGCCTTGGAGCTAAACATTACGCTTTTGCCCGCAAGACTCTAAATGCCTTTTTGATTGACTATATTGTCGATTTAATCGGAATTTTGGTGATGATTTCTATTCTTTGGAAAACTTACTGAAAAGAAGTAAATTCTAAATTAGCAGATGGGTATTCCCAAGTATAAAAACCAGATTCGTGATTGATTTTTACTTTGTATAGAGCAAGTGGAGTACCACCAATTCGGCGCACTTTATCACTCCATTTGTGGATTTCATTGTTCAACTCAGTGTTAGCCGCTTCTGCTTTTTCGGGATAGTTTTCGAAAATATCTATTTTAGTGTTAAGAGCATTAATCTTATTTTTAGATTTTGAAGTTACAATCAATAATAAATCAACCAGGCCGTAAGCCTCGTCCTCATTAAAGTTTCTTTCTGTATCGACTGAATGAATTGTGTGAACTTGCATATTACTCGTATTGTCCCTGTCTCAGTTTTCTCTCTACTTCTTTTTGCTTGGTTGATTCACGTTTGTCATGAAGTTTCTTACCTTTAGCTAGGGCAATTTCAATTTTAACGCGGCTACCTTTGAAGTATATTTTTGTAGGTACCAATGTTTGACCCTTTGTGGCAAGAGATTTTTGAATGTATTTCAACTCTTTGTCGTGAAGCAGCAATTTTCTTTTACGGGTATCGTTATGATTATCGTAAGTTCCAAACGCATATGGTGGAATTGTGAGTTGTTTCACCCATAATTCGTTGTTGCGATCAAAGTCACAATAAGCTTCACCCATAGTGCATTTTCCGGCCCTGAGTGACTTTACTTCAGTTCCCTGTAACACAAGCCCTGCTTCAAACTTCTCCTCTAGGAAGAAATCGTAACCGGCTCTTTTGTTTGATGTAATGATTTTTATTCCACTCATGAGTTTGATCTTAGCAAAATAATCACTGAATTAAATATCGCAACAAGTCATATACTTGATCAAGACTTAGAGCTTCGGCGCGAGAGGTTAGTACTTTCGGATCTCTGGTACGCAGTTCATCTAATTGCTCTGGAGAAATAGAACTTTTAAGTACACTTCCGAGTTGTTTTCTTCGTTGAGAAAAAATGATTCGAGTGTATTTATCGATTTGTTTAAATTGAGCGATAGAAAAAATAGGCTCTTCTTTTCTAGTATAACTAACGACAATAGAGTCCACTTTAGGTGGAGGACTGAAGCAGCCAGGGGCCACTTTTCTTAAAACTTTTGAATTGAAATAAATCGAGCTTAAACTCAAAAGTCCATTGGTCGTATTTTTTTGATCACGTAGGTATGTCTTTTCTCCAACTTCTTTTTGAAACATGAGTGTCATAAATTGAAGAGGCTTAAGAGTTAGAAAGTTCAGAAATAATGGAGTACCAACATTGTAGGGAAGGTTAGAAACAAGCCAAAATTTTGCATTCGGATGTTTAGAAAATATTGAGTCCCAATTAAATTCCAGTGCATCTTCGTTAAAGACATTAGGGGTAAGCCGAGAAAGATCTTCTATAAAGCGGCTGTCTTTTTCTACTAAGTATAAAGGCTTTCCAATAGCAGCTAGATCCTTAGTTAAAACTCCAGGGCCAGGACCTACTTCGATAATGACGTCACACTGCTGGGCAAAGTCAGAAGTGATCATACCGATAGTTTTTTTATCAGTTAAAAAATGCTGACCAAGACTTTTATTTGCACTAGGAAGCTTGCCCATTTTCACCCTTTTTTAAATAGCGCCCACGAGCATCAATTTCTAGGCACTGCGGATGAGCAATGGCCTGATCGAGGTTACGTAAACCATAGTTAGCAATCATTGCACCATTATCTGTACAAAACTCAGGGGCAACGATTAGTGTTTGAGGATATTTTTGTTTAAATTCAGACCTAATAAGAGAATTACAAGCGACTCCACCACCGATAACGATAGACGTTTTATTAGGAATAAAATTTGGAGCGGCTTTAATAGCATAGCGAGCTTTCAGTAAAAGTGCTTTTACAATTGCCGACTGATAGGAAGCACAAAGATCATAGAATTCTTGTGACTGAACTTCAAATTTTTCTAATTGAGTGGTTTTTTTCTCTAGTATCTCTGGATGCTTTTCACAGAAAACACGCAGAGCAGTTTTTAACCCTGAAAAACTCATTCGGCAGTCAGCGCTGGCCTTAAGTCCAATAGGAAATTCGAATTTATCTTTGTTTCCAAAACTGGCACATTTATCAATCAAATGACCAGCAGGATAACCGAGACCTAAAATCTTTCCACCTTTATCAAAAGCTTCACCAGCGGCGTCATCGATGGTTGAACCTAGGACTTTAAAATCAGTGGCTGATTCAACCCAAAAAAAGATGCTGTGACCACCACTAACTAAAAGACCTAGGTAGGGATAGCTAACTTTTTCGGTAAGATGGATCGCTTCCAGATGAGCATATAGATGATTTATGGGGACAATCGGTTTTTCAAATAAAAGCGCTAGAGTCTTTGCGGCATTAACCCCTGTAAGGAGTGGACCAAGAAGTCCTGGAAGAGTAGTTACTGCAATCGCCTCTAATTCTTGCGGAGAAATCTGTGCTTTCTCAAATACAGCTTCAAGTAAAGGAGTGATTTTTTCTAAATGATTCCGAGCCGCAATTTCTGGAACAACACCACCCCATTTGGCCAAGCTTTCTTCTTGCCCAAATTTCATATGCGCTAAGACCTCCGTTTTATTTTCGGAAGTTTTAAGAATTGCTGCAGATGTATCATCGCAAGATGTTTCAATACCTAATATATATTTCTTCATTGAGATCTAATTCTCTAAAGGACATGCCACTTTTTTGAGTTGAGTCGCAAAATACTTCTCATTGAGCGTTGTGGCAAGACCCTTTTCGTCTTTGTTGTACCATTCAGGAGACTGATCTCTACTATGGCAGCTCAAACATTTATTCTGTAATTCTAGAGGTGTTTGGGTCACTTTTTCACTGAAAGGATGCTCTCCGTCTTGAACGTGACAATTGCTACACTGTACGTTGGCAAAATTATGCGTGATGCCCTTTGATTTATCTAACTCGATCCATTTGGCAGAGATTTCCAGTCGATCTTCCCCGGAGAGCTTTCTTACTGGATGCTGGAATTTTACCCTAGCTCCAAGCTCCTCCCAGTACTTCTCATCATCAAAATCTTCTTTTTCACTCACAATGATATTGGATTTATTACTAAATCCCTCAGGTTGATTCATTCCAACGGAATGGCATTTTACACAATTTGGATTATTAGATTCTTTTGCATGGATTAAAGTCGAAAAGGATATTGAGTGTGCCGTTTTCTGCCAAAACTCTACTTGTTGCGTGTGGCACTCTGAGCAGCTCAGGTAAGTAGGGATTCTGTGATCTTCTTTTATGTGGGTGGTAAATGCACTTTGTTCTGCGAGATAAATTTGATCCAACTCAGCTTTAAATTTATCTAACCAGGTAACCATTGGGTTTGATTTTACAAGGTCTTTTGTTTCATCACGAATTTCAAGTAGCTCATAGTTCTTTTCATCAAAAAACTTAACTTCTCCAAGATAGTGGTTACGCGAAAGAACTTGTGCAATTTTAGTTTGATTAACTTCTCTCGGTGCAGTGGTAAATGACTGAGTATGAGATCCTAGGATCCAGTCTATTTTATCTGAGTTATTTGCCAAGCTGATATCGTAGTCCATTCCGGCATGAGACATGATAATAAGATAATCATCTTTTTTGAGGTTTTTTAATTCTTCATTGAGAACTTGTTTTGGGTCTAAGAAATAACTGCGAAACTTTGGTAGCAATAGGCTAGGCTCAATGATTCCAAGAAAAATGAAGTTTTTAGAACCGACTTTTATTTTTATCTTTTTTTCATGTTTAATTTTCAAATTGTCTTTAGCATTGGTCATTAAAAATTGAAATTTATGTTTTTGAGAAATTTCTGCCAGAAACTCAACACCCATTGCGAAGTCTTGATCCCCGGGAGTGAAAATTCGAAGACCTAAATCATCTAGCGCTTCTGCAATCTTTCTCGCTTTAAATTCAGCTGATTTTTGATTGTACTCAGCGATAATAGGTGTCTCAAAAAAAGTATCTCCTGAATCAACATAAATGAGAGGGTGTTTTGCTCTTAAACTATTCAGTTGGCCATAAACTTGCGGGAGTCCCCCTAAAGGAAATTTTCGACACCCACATGGATGAGTTTCTCCATTTATATTATTCGAAAAAACAACGGAGAACTTCTCTCCTTCATCTAATGCAATTTCATTTCCGTATTGAGAGTCAGTGAGTTTGATGAAATCCGAACAACTCAAGGTGGAGAGTAAAATAGTTGTGAGGGCCAAATTTTTTAAAATCATAATTCTGCTTTTGCTTTTTTAACGAAAACCGATTCTGGATAACTCTTAATAAGCTCTTCAAAGGTTGCTTTCGCTTTGTCAGCTTCCTTTTTCTCCTTAAAGTTTATTCCAATATAATAAAGTGAGCCGGGAGCTTTTGAGCTTTTTGGATATTTTGTATAAATTTTTGAGAAGTAGACGAGTGATTCATCGTAGTTCTTTGCCCACAATTCTAAAAGACCTAGATTGTAATAAACTTTATTTCTTGTGGCAGCGCTAATTTTGTTTTGAGCTAAGACTTCCAAGTAGAGGTCTTTGGCTTTTGATTGTTGATTCGCAGTAAAGGCTTTATTAGCATCAGCATAAAGATCATCAGAAGACTTTCCAGACATTTCCGAAAGAGTTCCAGTAACTTTATTAATGAACTTTTTCTGTTTTCCAAGATTATCCTGAACTTGGGTGATTTGCTCTTGCATAGCTTTATTCTCGTCAGTCAATGCTTTTACTTGCTCTTGCAGTTGAGCAATTTTTTCATTCACACTCTGATAAGATTGAGCACCTTCTGTTTGGGTTTTATAATCGATTTCTTCAATTTGTCCGGTTGCTCTTGCAAGAGTTCCTCTTAATTCTTGAATTTCAATTCTAAGATCAGCAATGATTTTTGAAGATTGTTTGATTTGTCTATCAACATCTTGTTCTCTTTTGATTTCTTCAGCAGTCTTAAAACAAGAAGTAAGTAAAAGGGGGATCGCGATCGCAGTCATCAGTTTCATAGTTTCTCCTAATGGAGAAAATTTTAACACTAATTAAGAACGATGTTAATTATTCTTGAGTGGCTTTTTTGATGGATTCAAACTCTGCTTGTTCAGCAAATTTTTGCGATAGAGTCGCGTATTGTTTTGCTTTATTAAAGTACTTTCTTCGATACGCAGATTTCGCTTTTAAATAATAAATTTCAGCTTTTCGAAAAAGAGTGGGGGCGTGTACTTCAGCTTTGGAAGCTTTAGCAGCAAGAAATGCTGCCTGGGCCATGTTCATCTCTTCTTTAGGGCGCGTGGTCGCTAAACCACACGCCGTTAATATCATTGAAAGGATGATAAGTTTTTTAAAGGACATTACTACTTAGCAGTAATTACGAAGTTTGCTCTTCTGTTTTTAGACCAAGCAGACTCATCGTGTCCGTATGCAACTGGTTTTTCTTTACCGTAAGAAACAGTAGAGATTCTAGCTGAAGATACACCTAGTGCTTCTAAGTACTCTTTTACAGCTTTAGCTCTTCTTTCACCTAGAGCAGTGTTGTACTGAATCCCACCTCTTTCATCAGCATGTCCTTCAATTTGAACTTGAACTGCTTCAGTAAGTTTTAGGAATTGAGCATTTTCTTCAAGCGTTGCTCTTGCTGCACTTGATAGAGCAGATGAGTCAAACTCAAAGTAGATCGTTTTTAATGGTCCAGCAGTATTATCATCAGATGATCCATTAACTTCAAGAGCTCCTTCCATCGCTGTTTCTTCCATCACTGTGTCAGTTGTGCTTTTAGTTTCGGTTTTTGGTGTACTTGAACATCCCACTAGGAATGCAGCTAGTACAACAGACATTAAACTTAGTTTCATTAGGTCCTTCATTAGATTTTCCTTTTTATAAACGTTTTACAATAAGATATTGAAATCTCATTTTATTATGACAGAAACTTTTGAATTTTGAAGTCTTTTCGGGATTTAAAAAATAAATCTTAACTTTTTTGAAGCGTTGCAGGTTTTGACATGGTGGTGTCAAAGTTTTGATGGTGCCAATTTTAAAAAGCATTTAAATTTGCCAATTGAAGGCCTTTTTATATTTTAAAAAGTTGGCACGCTACTTGCTATATAAATCCTGTGTGTGTGTTGGGGTTATAAGAAAAGGATTTTTTTATAACTTCTCCTTATGTCTCTCAAAAAAGCCTATCCGTTCTGGATGGGCTTTTTTATTTTTACCCTTCTAAAAAATCATACATCAAACTTGATATCAGCCTCGCTCCCTTTTGGGAAAGGTTTTCAAATATTGGGTTGTATTCGTAAGCACCAAACGCAATCGAGTTTTCCGGATAGTTTGTTGTCAGGAATTTATTCGTTTGGCGAATTAGAGTCTGAGTAAAACCGTTGTGATTTGGAGCGCTAACTGCTTCCATTTCTGACGCTGCTAGTCCGTCAGCGTCAAGACTGACAAAAATAAATGTATCCTTATCTATTTCAGTTAGGTGTTGGGATAATTCGGAGAAAAGAGCCTGATCGTTTTTGTCTTCTTTTGTGATGAACATTTGATAGATATTTTTTAAGGGGCTCATGGTTGAAAATGAGTTGGCGTATAAGTGGACTCCAACTTGGATCAATCTTGTATTTTGATCCGTGATCTCATCAAAGTTTCTAAATGGAGTTCCTGAGTGATGGCGGTCATCAATTCGTGTGTCGCAATGGGCATCGAAATTTAAAATAAGTATTTTTGAATAATGTTTTTTTACTGCTCTTAAAAAAGGATAGGCGTGATCATGACCGCCGCCTATGTGGATAATACGCGAATGGTTTTTTATTCGATCGGTGATTGCATTTGCCTCTTCTATTTGAGCGCCTTCAAAATCTTCTTGTTCAAGTCCCTGTGAACTGACTTCTTTAACATTAATATTTTTCCATTGAAGTTGATTTTGTAGTTTTTGAAAACAGGCCATAATACTTGTGGGAGCGAATCTTGTTCCATTACGACCGAAATTTCTTCTGACTCCGATATCACTGGAGCTTGTTAGGATGATGGCAGATTCTAAATCTGAGTTTTGATTGATAATAGCTTTTATTGACTCTTTGGATCGATTTTTCATTGTGAGAACCCTTAAACTGTAAGATACTTATAATAACGTACTATGGATTGGTTTTTAATAAAAGAAAGTGAACATTTAGGTCCCTTCAGTGAGGAAGGAATAAAAGAGCTCCACGCAAGTGGAGAATGTCTGGATGAAGATCTCGTGTGGCGAGATGGTTGGACCGATGCAAAAACTTTTAAATCCGTATTTAGTGAAGAGGAGCCACCTGCTTTTAGTACGAAGACTCCTGAAAAATATATTGAAGAAGAAATTGAAGAAGAGGAGGACGATGAGTTACCTCCGCCACTTCCTCCACTTCCAATAAATGATGATCTACCTGAGGTACCTGCAACTCCTGAAGCACCTGTGCTTCAAGAGATTCCAGAATCTCCTGAGTCTCCAGAAATTCCTGTGCATCCAGTGGAAATACCTAAAGCACCAAAAGTTGTAATCAATTTCGATGACGAAGAGTTTGTGGATGATGAAGTTGAAAAACGTTATTTAAGGTACGCGAAAATTTTGGCAGGTGTATTAGTAGGTTGTGCAATTCTCTTTGGGGGATATAAGTATTTTTTAAATGCCAATAGTGTTTTTGATCGTCCTTCAACCATGAGTTTAAATGATTATGAAACTCTTACTGCAGTGGCAAGAATGCCTGAGGAAAAACTAGATTTTATCTTTGCATTAGCTTCAGATAAAAGGACGTTGTGGGCTTCCACTAATAATCCTCTTGAGGGAGAGGTCTTTGTAAATTTAAAAAGTAAAAAAGGTAGAGTACTTGGGCAAGATGTTGAAGTTAAAGCTAAAGGTTATTTAGAGGATAATCTAATCACCTTTACTGATTTTCAGTTTGTGCAGGGAACTCGTTTTCTTGATGGTTATTATGATGTAGAAATATATACAGTCGATGACCTCAAAGTTCCGTTTTTTAAAAGATTTTTTCATCCAACTGAAAGACAGTTTAGGTTTATCAATGAATTTTTGATTTCCAGCATGCTTCGTGTTGATTTTGAAAAACAATTGAGAGCATTCACGGAAAAACGTCAGATGAATTCCAATGAATTTTGGATAGAAATTGAGCAAAAATATAGAACGATTAAAACGATAACTGAAAAAATTAGATCAGGTTTTTTAGATATACTCAACGCCGACGAAAAAAATTATCAAGCTGCCATTCAAAAATTTAAAGATAGGTACTCCCAAGAGTACGGAGTCTTTTTTACATCTTTTGTAAAAAGCAATGATGCTAGCTATGAAAGATTGGTAGGTGAGGAATTTGAAGACAGAATAGAGGTAATCGGAAATTACACTGAACTCTCAAAATTATCTAAAACGGTTGGAACCCAGGCCATGGCCTTACTCGTAAAACTTGAAGCTCTCGATAGGAATAGTTTTGATCAGAAAGCTTGGAATGAGTTGATCAAAAACTCACTAGAGCCTTTCAACAAAATTATTGAAGAATGTGAAACAAAAATTACCGTTTTGGACGGTAGAAACTAGACAAGTTTTTGACTAGCTTCTTTGGTTGATTCTCCTGGGTTTGCAAGGTAGTAACGATTTTTATCATCAATTCCCAGCTCTCCGCCCCACAACTCATCATCATGTTCAAAAACCACTTTTAATTTTTTTTGAAGAATTTCCTCATAAAATTTCTCTTTATAAACCGTCGTCACTCCGGGTTCAATATCATATCCCATAACCCAAGGGACATGAACGTGGTGACTCATTGGAACTAAATCCGCCATATAAATATGACCTTCTGCAATTGGATGAATCATATAAGGAGTGTGACCAAAACTGGTGAGAAATTCAATTTTTTCACCTTCATCTTCAATGATGACACCACGATCTCCTTCAACAAAGTGAACTTTATTTTTATCAATAGCTTCTTGAATTAAAGGACCAAAGTACTGCACTTGAAATGAGCCGGAATCTCTCAATGTAGGAGATAGGGCATACTCATAATGTTTTTTATGCATATGAAGTGTCGCGTTTGGAAATAAGCTCTCGCCTTTGTTTTTAGTAAGGCCACCCACATGATCAAAATGAAGGTGGGTTAGAATCACATCAGTGATATCTGCAGCAGATAAATTTACACTTTCAAGGCAACCAATTAATGCATTGTGGTCAGTATTTATTTTGAATTGCTCAGCAAATTTTTCGTCATGGTATTGACCAATTCCGGTATCTATTAAAATATTTTTATTTTTTGTTTGAACTAACATGACTCTTAAGGCCATCGAAATCCGATTGTATTCATCTGGTTTAATCTTCTTTTCCCATAAGGGTTTCGGGATAATACCGAACATCGCACCGCCATCTAAAGCAAATGTTGCAGGATGTAGAAGATGTAAACTTGCCATAAAAACGCTCCTAGTTGATCCCTCGCATTGTATAACCGTTTTTTAAATCAAGCAATTAGTTGATAAGGAGTAAAAAACGTCTATAATGATGAGGATTCCAGAAATGACTTTAATGAAAATAATAAGGAGTTCTAATGAACATTCATGAGTACCAGGCTAAAGAGCTGATGAGACAAGCTAACATAAGTGTGCTTGAAAGTGGTACCGCCAAGAGTGGTGATGAAGCTGCAGAGGTGGCAAAAAAAATCGGTGGGAATATTTGGGTTGTTAAAGCTCAAATTCACGCAGGTGGAAGAGGTAAAGGTGGTGGAGTTCGTATCGCCAAGTCAATCGAAGAAGTAAAAAAACATGCGGACGACATGATGGGGATGACTCTAGTTACTCACCAAACAGGACCAGAAGGTAAGAAAGTTAATACTATTCTTGTAGAAGCTGGATGTGATATTGATCACGAGTATTATGTTGGTGTTGTACTAGATAGAGATACTTCAAAAATTACTATGATGGCTTCAAGTGAAGGTGGAGTAGAGATTGAAGAAGTAGCAAAAAATACTCCTGAAAAAATCATTAAAGTGGCCATCGATCCTTCAGTTGGATTTACTGGATTCGCAGCTAGAAAACTTGGATACGGAATTGGACTTAAAGGTGACTCTTTAAAGAAAGCGGCAAAGTTTTTCGAAGGTCTTTATAATCTATACATCGAAAAAGATTGTTCAATTGTTGAAATTAACCCTCTTGTAACGACAAAGAGTGGTGATGTTGTTGCACTAGATGCGAAGATGAATTTTGATGATAATGCTCTTTATAGAAATAAAGATATTGAGGCTCTAAGAGATGAAACAGAAGAAAGCCCTCAAGAGCTTGAAGCTGGAAAGTATGGACTATCTTATATTTCTTTAGATGGAAATATTGGATGTCTTGTTAATGGTGCCGGTCTTGCAATGGGTACACTTGATATCATTAAGCTGCACGGTGGAAGCCCTGCTAACTTCCTTGACGTAGGGGGAGGAGCTACAAAAGAAACAGTTCAAAAAGCGTTTGAACTTATCCTTGCTGATGACAATGTAAAAGCAATTCTAGTGAATATCTTTGGTGGGATCATGAAGTGTGACATCATTGCAGAAGGTGTTGTCGCAGCTGCAAAAGAGTTAGAGTTGAAAGTTCCTCTAGTTGTTAGACTTGAAGGTACGAATGTTAATATTGGGAAAAAGATTCTAAGTGAATCTGGTCTGGCCATTACTCCGGCAGACGATCTCGCGGATGCTGCGGCAAAAGTTGTCGAAGCAGCGAAAGGAGAGGCGTAAGATGTCTATTTTAGTAGGTAGAGAAACAAAGTTAATGACAGTTGGTGTGACTGGAAAGCAAGGTACTTTCCACACTCTTCAATGTCGTGATTATGGAACAAATGTAGTTGGTGGTGTTACTCCTGGTAAAGGTGGAATCAACCACGAAGGTATTCCAGTATTTAATACAATTGGTGAATGTGTGGATAAAACAGATGCAAACGTTGCTATGATTTTCGTTCCACCTCCGTTCGCAGCAGACTCAATCCTTGAGTGTATCGA
Organism: Bacteriovoracaceae bacterium; assembly: GCA_964231135.1. Lineage (GTDB taxonomy): Bacteria > Bdellovibrionota > Bacteriovoracia > Bacteriovoracales > Bacteriovoracaceae. Next base: position 42,954 of record CAXRIU010000005.1, on the reverse strand, counting down.
TGCAAAAGTTCCTTTAATTATTTGTATTACTGAAGGAATTCCTATAAACGATATGGTTAAAGTTAAGTCAGCGCTTAAAGATTCTGATTCAAGATTAATTGGACCTAACTGCCCAGGAATCATCACTCCAGGTGAAGCAAAAATCGGAATTATGCCAGGTCATATTCATATGCCAGGTAAAGTAGGAGTTATTTCTAGATCAGGAACTCTTACTTATGAAGCTGTTTACCAATTAACTCAAAGAGAAATTGGTCAATCAACTTGTGTTGGTATCGGTGGGGATCCTGTTAATGGAACTAACTTCATTGATTGTCTTGAGCTTTTTGAAAAAGATCCTGATACAGAAGCTGTTATCATGATCGGAGAAATCGGTGGAAATGCCGAGACAGATGCTGCTAGATGGATTAAAGATAATATGACTAAACCTGTTGTCTCTTTCATCGCTGGTGCTTCTGCGCCTGCTGGAAAAAGAATGGGACACGCTGGTGCGATTATCTCTGGTGGAGATGATACAGCTGAAGCGAAATACAAAGTACTAGAAGAATGTGGAATTACCATTGCTAGATCACCAGCTGAGCTTGGTGCTAAAGTAGCGGAAGTTTTAAATTAAGCCCTTAAAGGAGAAATAAAATGGCAATTGAAAAAACATTTTCAATCATTAAACCAAACTCAACTGCTGACAACAACATTGGAAATATCATTGCAATGTTTGAGAAAAACGGACTAAGAATTTCTGCAGCAAGATTTACTCACCTAAGTAAAGAAAAAGCTGAAGGATTTTATATCGAGCACAAAGAAAGACCTTTCTTTGGAGAGCTAGTAGATTTCATGACTTCAGGACCTGTTATGCTAATGTGTCTTGAAGGTGAGAATGCGGTTGCTAAAAACCGTGAAATCATGGGTGCTACAAACCCAGCTGAAGCTGCTGAAGGAACTATCAGAAAGCTTTACGCAAAATCAATTGGAGAAAATGCTGTTCATGGTTCAGACTCTGCTCAATCTGCAGAAAGAGAACTTGCATACTTCTTTGAAAAATCAGATCTAATCGACAGATTCTAATTTGAAGATAGTAGGCCATCCTTTGGGTGGCCTTTTTTTTATGCAAAAGAAATTCCTCTTTCTTTCACTCACGTTTTTAATTCTATTTATACCTATTTTGGCAGGCCTTACTTATTGGGGTTCCTTATCTAGTTTTGACCAAGATGGCGTGCACCTATCTCCATGGGGATGGCCGAAGGAAGATCGTGGATATGTGCTACCAACGAAGTATGGTGAGAAGTATCCAATTGCGCCAATGTTGCTTGAAAAATTTGAAAATCCAACAGCAAAAAATTATTTAGTTCTGATGGGCGGATCAAATACATTTGGGCAAGGAATGGAAGGAGAGCGTCCTGCAGAAATATTAGGAAAGAAGCTTTCAGAGACCAATATTTACAATCTATCGTATCCTGGCTGGGGACCAACGAATGTATTAGCTGCTTTAAAAGCAATGGATTACAGCGGGAAAATAAAAGGTGAGAGAGGCTATTTTCTATATCAGCTGCCAGAATATCATATTGAGAGGGCCTGTGGGAGTGCTAGAACTTTAGAATGGAATAACGGTGCTTCGCCACTTTACGAGGTACAAGGACAATTTTTAATCCGAAAAGGTTTTATGCGAGATCATTTCTCTCATTTCGACCTTTATTATCCTTTGATTGGGTTTTATCGAGGGCTCAAGATGGTGGCCGGTCATGCTAGGGCTTCTTGGCTTATGCATTACAATTCACTTCAAGTTTCAAATTGTATGAAGTTGATCGAGATGATCTTTAAAGACATGAAAAAAGAGATCGATCGTATTTACCCTCGTGCAAAATTTGCTGTGGTTATGTTGCCGGGCTTTAATTGGCGCTATCATATCGTGAAAAAGTACCTTGTTGAGAAACAATTTATTTTGTTTAATCCACGACATCAGATCGAAGAAATGGAAAAACTTATAGGTACTGATAAGCTCTACCAACCAGATCGTCACTTCACAGCTCAGTTCTATGAAGAATTAGCTCCTTTTTACGAAAATATAATTAAATCTTATAAATGAAGAACACCTTAAGAAACTGAGTAGAGACCTTAAGTTACCGAAATTGCTATCGGTGTTAATAGGATATTGCCTGTAAGTTTTACAATCAAATTGAGAGTTCTTTCTCGCTGCGTTATAAATATAGTAACTTTAGTAAGAATCTAAGGAAAATCTTATGTATGAAATTGGAACTTATGTTGTTTGCCCAGGACATGGAGTAGGACAAATCTTAAATCAAGAAGAGAAAGAACTGGGTGGTGAGAAAAAGTCGTTCTACATCATTAAAATCATCTCTAATGGTATGACCATTATGGTCCCATCCGGCAAGAAAGATGGAATAAGAGAACTCGTCACAGATCAAGAGATTAGCGAGGTCTTTGACCTATTGAATACCCATAATGTTAAAGTAGATAACTCTACTTGGAATAGAAGACATCGTGACTATCTGGCCAAAGTAAAAACGGGTTCACTAGTAGAAATCGCAGATGTACTTCGCTCATTATTTTTACTACGTAATATGAAAAAACTCTCTTTTGGAGAGAGAAAAATGATGGACCAGTGTAAGGAACTAATCATTAAGGAAATCGCCATCTCTACTGGTGAAGCTGAAAATGCAATTGATACCAAAATCGAGTCGTGTTTTGACGGTCCCGAGGCATAAAACTAAACAATAAGAAAAAAGATAAAAGAGAATTTAAAGGGCCTGATGACGGGCCCTTTTTTTTTGGATATAACTGTCTTTTACGAGGAGATTAAAATATGACCCCACGTGTAAGATTTGCACCAAGTCCAACCGGAAACCTACATATTGGAGGAGCAAGAACAGCTCTCTATAATTATATCTTTGCCAAGGCCACTGGCGGAACTTATATCCTTAGAATTGAAGACACAGACCGCGAAAGATCGACTAAAGAATTCGAACTCTCGCAGATAGATGACATGGCCTGGCTTGGTCTCAATCATGATGAGGGTCCAGGTGTTGGCGGAGATTATGGGCCATATCACCAGTTTGAAAGGGTGGATATTTATAAAAAATATGCTCTTGAATTAGTCGAAGCAGGCAAAGCTTTTTATGACTTCTGTACAGAAGAAGAATTAGCTGAAATGGCCCGTAAAAATAAAGAAGAAGGGACGCCTCCGTACACTGCAAAGTGGCGAGAAGAAGCACACTGGGCAGAAGCCAAAGCAAAAGTTGCTGCTGGAGAAATCGCACCCATTCGATTTAAGGTTCCTGATGAAGATGTTAGCTTTTCAGACCATGTTAGAGGAGATGTTAAGTTTCCAAAGGGGATGGTTGGGGACTTTGTTATCATGAGAACCAATGGAGTCGGAACATATAATTTCTGTAATGTTATTGATGATCATCTTCACAAGATTACTCATGTTATTCGTGGAGAAGATCATGTGAATAATACTTTAAGACAAGTTTTATTATATCAAGCGTTTGGTTTTGAAGTTCCAGAGTTTGCTCACGTTTCTCTTTTAATTGGGAAAGATCGTCAAAAACTATCCAAGCGCCATGGGGCTACGAGTGTGAAGCAATATAGAGAGGAAGGTTATCTTCCAGAAGCATTAGCGAATTATCTTTGCCTGCTAGGTTGGTCTCATCCAGATGAAAAAGATATTTTTACTGTTGATGAATTATCTGGGGTTTTTAGTTTAGATAGATTTTCAAAATCTCATGCAATCTATGATATCGATAAATTAAAATATATTAACTCTCAGCATATTAAAAATATGGACGCTGAAACTCTTATGAAAAGAGCGGAAGAGTTCATCGCAAAAGATTCGTTTTATCATCAGCAGTCTCAAGAGTGGAAACAGACTTTTTTAGCTCTTTATCAAGAAAAAATTCAGTTGTTCCCTGAGCTTAATGACAAGCTTTCAGAGCTCAAAAAAGACTCTCTGGAAATGAATGATGAGCTTAAAGAGATCTTTTCTTGGGAGACGACTCCTCAAATTAAAGATTACGTGGCTTCTGAATTGGCAAAAATCGATTCTGACTATCTTCGCGAGGAAGATTTAGCCGCTTGGATGGACTATTGTAAAAAAGAGCTTAAAATAAAAGGTAAGCCGCTTTTTATGGGCTTTAGAGGTGTTTTGACTGGTCAAAATCATGGGCCAGATTTAAAACCTTTAATCGCACTTACGTCGGTTGAAACGTTGAAGAAAAGGTTAGCGAGTATTTAATGGTAGCAACAAACAAAAAAGAACATAGAAATTTTATAGAAAATATTATTGCTAGAGATTTAGATAATAATGTTCACGACGGTTGGGTGGTAACGAGATTTCCTCCTGAGCCTAATGGTTATTTACATATTGGCCATGCGAAGGCCGTATGTTTAAATTTTGGCCTTGCCAGAGATAATCAGCCTAAAGCAAAATGCCACCTTCGATTTGATGATACCAATCCGGAAAAAGAAGAGACGGAATATGTAGATGCTATCAAGCGAGATATTCAGTGGCTTGGTTTTGACTGGGGAGAAAACTTATTTTTCTCTTCTGACTATTTCGACAAGCTGTACGGTTTCGCGGTTGAGTTAATAAACAAAGGTTTAGCTTACGTTGATGATCAAAGTTTTGATGAGATTCAAAAAGGTCGTGGTAATTTTGAAAAACCAGGAACCGAATCTCCGTATCGTAATCGAACACCAGAGGAAAACCTCGCTCTGCTTGAAGAGATGAAAGCAGGTAAGCACCCTGATGGTTCAAAAGTTTTAAGAGCTAAAATTGATATGGCCTCAAACTTTATGTGTATGCGTGATCCTATCATGTACAGAATTAAGCATGTTGAGCACCACAGAACTGGAAACAAGTGGTGCATTTATCCGATGTATGATTTTACACATGGATTAAGTGATGCGATTGAAGGTATTACTCATTCTTTATGTACTCTTGAGTTTCAAGATAATAGAAGACTTTATGATTGGTTTGTCGAAAATGTTACCGTAGATGCGCGACCTCATCAGTATGAGTCAGCAAGACTTAATCTTGATTACACAGTTATGAGTAAAAGAAAACTCTTGCAACTCGTAAATGAAAAACATGTCGACGGTTGGGATGACCCAAGAATGCCGACCATTTCAGGAGTGAGAAGAAGAGGTTATCCTCCTAAAGCAATCCGAAACTTTATGGAGCAAATTGGTGTTGGTAAAGAAGATACAATTATTGAGCTTTCTATTTTAGAAGCAAATGTAAGAGATGAGCTTAATAAAACGACTAAAAGATGCTTAGGTGTTCTTGAGCCAATTAAAGTCACAATTACCAACTGGGATAGAGAAGATCATATTATTGAAGCTCCTTTTCATCCTCAAGATGATAGTTATGGAAAGAGAAATATCACTTTTGGAAAAGAACTATATATCGATGCGAGTGATTTCCTAGAAGATCCTCCAAGTCCTAAAAAATGGTTTAGGCTTGGTCCTGGTAGATCAGTCCGCTTGAGATACGGTTATGTCATCACTTGTGACGAATTTGTAAAAGATGAAAACGGTAAAATTGTTGAAGTTAAATGCCGCTACTATGAAGATTCTTTTGGAGGAGCACAACCTGAGGCTCTAGAGAAAAAAGTTAAAGGAATCATTCATTGGGTAAATGCAAAAGATGCAGTTGATGTGGAAGTGAGACTTTATGATAGGCTTTTCAAGCATCCAAACCCGGCAAGTGTAGAGAATTTTATCGAAGAAATTAATCCTGACTCATTAGAGATCATAACTGCTAAGGTCGAGCCTTTTTTAGCTAATGCGAGTGCTGATGAGCAATTTCAGTTTGAAAGAATGGGTTATTTCACCGTAGATAGTAAATTGTCAGTTGCGGGAAAACCAGTGTTCAATAAGACCGTGGGTCTTAAAGACAATTGGAAATAATAAGATATCGTTAAAATTTTAAAATTAAATATGAAATTCTTAATAATGTAGAGGAAGGTTTTAAATTTGTAGGTATGCGTTTTGCATTGTGTTATTATCTCATTTAGAGAGAGGTAACCCATGAAAGAAGAAACCGGATTTTTTAATTTGGCCAGTATCAACCTAAACGGCGTAGTAGTGAGCGCTTTTCAAAACTTCTTAGTTATTGACGATGAAGGCGGAATCCTAGACGTAATGGAGGAAACTCTTGAAATCTTGGGCTTCATTGGACGAGTCCACCGCGCAAGCTCAATAAACGAGGCTAAGAAAATCTTAAAATATGAGAAAGTCGACTACATAATTTCAGATTGGAACCTACCTGATGGAGAAGGGATAGCGCTTTTAAAGGCCATTCGTCGCTCGAAAAAATTCTGTGATATTCCTTTTTTAATGGTAACAGGTGATGACTCTGTAGACTCAATGATTCTTTCATCTCGCTATGGTGGCTCAGATTATCTTGTGAAGCCTTTTACTATTAACGATTTCAAAGAGAAGCTTGCTGAGGGATGGAAAACGCATATAGTTCCAGTTCAGGATGAAGTTCACCAATTAAGACAACAAATTATCGCTCTAGAAGAAGAGAATCAAACTCTAAGAGCGGAATTGAGACAGGCGACAACGAGGCAATTGGCATAAAAAAAAGCCCTGTCTAAAACAGGGCCTTGTATATAGAAATTTTATAATCTATTAGTTAGCTGGTTTGAACCAACATAGTGGTCTTACACCTGTAAGATCACCTGCAGATCTATTACATACTCCAGCGGTAGCATCTTCTTGGTCTACATCAACCATTTCAGATAGTGAGCAGATTGCTCCTTGGAAGTAAGTATCAAGTCTACATTGAGTTTCAGGGTGATTGTGGTTAGTTTTTGAAACTTCATTTGCATCTGGAGTTGTAAAATCAGGTGCAGTTGATTGGTTTCTTAGTGCTTGGAAAAGTTTAGCAGTACTTAAACCGGCCATTGCACCTCTTTGACAGATAAGTCTTTCATCTGAATCAGTAAATTGAGCCGCACAAGAATCAACAACAGTTTCTGGTACTTCTAAAGTAGAAAGAACAGCTGCATGATCTTCTCCTCTCCAAGCTTTTCTTAAACATTTAAGAGTTGCCCAGTAGTCAGCTTGACCTTCGTTAGTCGCCCAACGAACCATTCCTCCCCAAGAAGTTTTCTTAGGAGCTCCACCAATATGGTGACCAATTTCGTGGCATACAACTAAAGCAAATCCATCTGAAGTAATAGCTTCGTGTCTCGCAAGACCACCAAACATATGTACATTCCAAGTGTTTCCACTTCTTGAAGCGTAAGCGTTAACTGTTCCATCATTCCAGTTTCTAGCAACATCTAGTTTTGCACCTTCAGCTGCAATGATTGGTTCATAAACTTTAACAACCTTATCAATAACTGCATTGAATTCTACTTCATCAATACTGCTGATAGATTTTGCATTTGGTGCAATCCATAGGTTGTTGTCTTCAACGATTCCTTCCGTTCCGTCAACAGTACATGCAAAAGACGCTGAAGTCGCAAGCATTGTAGTTGTTAGTAAAAGCTTTCTTAGCATAAATCCTCCATGATATTTTTGTGCCTATTTTTTGAAAATGTATAAATGTTTTCATTAGGAACTAATAGATATTTTTCCTCATACATCAAACTGCTGTCTAGTAAATATAAGTTATGTAAGTTAATGTTTGTTTCTTGTTAGAATCAAGTTAAATAGTAAGGAATTCTGCATGTATAAGTTGATTTTTTATGTTCCTAAAAACGATGCTCAACAGGTTAAAGAAGCTATCTTTGCAACTGGTGCAGGAAAGATTGGAAATTACTCTCACTGCGCTTGGGAGACCCTAGGGATAGGACAGTTCAAGCCTCTTGATGGAGCAAATCCAGCAATAGGAAGTATAGGAGCTGTTGAACAAGTGGAAGAGTTGAGAGTGGAGATTCTCTGTCTTACTGAACAAGTTCGCTCGGCCGTAATGGCCATGAAATCCGCCCACCCATACGAAGAAGTAGCCTACGAAATTGTAAGTGTACGAAATCACGAATTCGAATAGTGTCTGACTAAAGAACTTTCTCAATAATACCGATAAATTAGCCGAGAGGTTAAATTGTGAAAGTTATATTAATTTTATTATTCCTAAGTACTTCTGTGTTCGCTGTAGATTTCGATGAACGCTATTTCGATCGACCTATGCGTGAGGTTTCAGTGATCGTTACAGACTCAGGCTTTTTTCCAGATCAAATGATGGCGTTTGAAGGGGAAAAAATAAAATTCTATATCACTTCCACTGCAGGAAAAAACCAATGTTTTGTTTTACAAAAACACGAAGTCTTTATTGCCGCTGAAAAAGGTCTAATCAATGAAGGTGAAGTGACTCTTGATAATGCGGGCAAGTTTAAATTTTATTGTCCTTCATTTAAGTATCAAGGTTGGTTGACGGTAATTGAAAAAGGAAAACCAAAAGAGCAGCGCAAACCTGCGAGTGTCGAAGAGAAACCAAATTACTGGCTTCCCAGAGATTACGATAAAGGGTTTAAGTAGATATGAGTGATTTTCTTCGGGACCTTCTCGATTCACAATTGGCGCCCATCAAAGATCTTTTGGATGACCCAGAAGTATCTGAGATCATGATTAATGGCCATGCAGAAATCTTTGTTGAAAAGGGAGGACTTATTGTTCCTGTCCCTAATAAATTTCCGGATGAGATGACCTTAAGAGCGGCGATGATAGCAATTGCAAGGTCTGTAAAAAGAAATCTCGATAAAGATCACCCAAGATTAGATGCTCGTTTACAAGATGGCTCTAGGGTCGCGGTAGTATTAGATGGGCCATCTAAAAATGGAACTATTTGTGCTATTAGAAAGTTTAAGCAAGAGAAACTCAAGCTTACAGACTTGGTAAAGTTTGGATCGATCTCTCAAGATGCAGCGAGATTCTTAGACCGCTGTATGTACATTGGGGTTAATACTCTAGTCAGTGGGGGAACTGGTTCAGGAAAGACGACAATGCTAAATATATTAGGCTCCAAAATGCCTGATACTCAAAGACTTTTGGTCATTGAAGATTCTGCGGAACTACAAATTAGGGCCAATCACGTTGTGCAATTAGAAGCGCAAAAAGCAGACCCGACCGAGGGGAAAGTAGAAGTCACTATTCGTGAATTAATGGAGTCTGCCCTTAGGCTTAGACCTGATAGAATTATTGTTGGGGAAGTTAGAGGTTCAGAAGCTCTAGATCTATTAAATGCTATGGGGACAGGACATGATGGTTCAATGGGAACTGTTCACTCCAATTCTCCTCTAGATGCATGCACTAGAATGGAAACTCTTTGCTTGATGGGCGAGACAAAAATTCCACCCGATGCCATTCGTAAGATGGTAGGATCAACCATACAACTCATCGTTCAATGCAATCGTTATCACGATGGGGGGAGGAGAACTTCTCATATTTCCGAAGTTCTTGGAGTTGATGAACACGGAAGATATATCGTAAAAGATATCTTTCGTTGGGTTCAAAAAGGAAGAGATCCTGAAACCAAAAAACTGATTGGGGAGATGGTTCCATGCGGTTATGTTCCAAGCTTCTATCCTCATTTTGTCACCAACAGATTAGACATCAAAAAATCGATGTTCAAGCCACCTGAGTGGGCAGTACCGCATCTTCTAGCGGAGCGCAAAAAAGCAGCTTAAAAATATTTTGAAACACCAGGTATAGTAACGCATTAGGGCTATTCAATCTCTATTAGCTTCACTAGTATTGAAGGAAATTTTTTAGAAGGAGCCCATCATGTCAAAGATCGACCGTATAATTGCCCGTCAAATTTTAGATTCTAGAGGAAATCCAACTGTAGAAGTTGATTTATACACAGAGTCTGGAGCGATGGGGAGAGCGTCTGTTCCTTCTGGAGCGTCAACTGGTTCTAGGGAAGCTTTAGAATTACGTGATGGAGATAAATCTTATTTCTTAGGAAAATCTGTTCGCAAAGCGATTCAAAATATAAATGAAAAAATAGCACCAGCAGTTGTGGGGATGGAAGTAAGTGAGCTTCGTAACATCGATAATAAAATGCTTGAGCTAGATGGGACTGATTTTAAAAATAATCTGGGAGCAAATGCTATGCTTGCGGTTTCAATGGCCAGCTGTCGTGCAGGAGCTTTAGAGGCGAAAAAACCTCTATATAAATATTTAAATGAAAACCTCAGCTCTCCAAACGCTGTAGGATATATGAGGCATCCAGCTCCTTTAATGAATATTGTTAATGGGGGAGAGCATGCATCTAATAGTTTAGATATCCAAGAGTTTATGATTGTTCCTCACCTTAAAAAATCTTTTTCTGAAAACCTAAGAGCAGGTGTAGAAGTTTTTCATAACTTGAAAAAAGTTTTCGAAAAGAAAGGATACTCGACTAACGTTGGTGACGAAGGTGGATTTGCTCCTGATCTTAAATCTAACGAAGAGTGTTTTGCTTGTATTAAAGAAGCTGTTGAAAATGCAGGTTATAAATTTGGAGAAGAAATTTCTATCTCTCTTGATTGTGCTGCTTCTGAATTTTACGACAAAGATAAAGGTCTCTACTCAATGAATGGAGAGTCTTATACCACTGATCAAATCATTTCTTATTATGAGGGATTAGTGAACACACTTCCTATTTACTCAATTGAAGATGGACTAGATGAAAGTGATCATGCTGGTTGGACTGAAATGACTAAGCGTCTAGGTGATAAAACCATTTTAGTTGGAGATGATCTTTTTGTAACAAACGAAAAGATTTTTAGAACTGGTATTGAAAACGGTGAAGCGAATGCGATCTTGATCAAGATCAATCAAATCGGAACCATTAGTGAGACATTTGATACTCTAAAGCTGGCATACGAGTCTAACTATAAGACTATTATCTCTCATCGTTCAGGTGAGACTGCAGATGATTTTATCGCTGATTTAGCGGTGGCATGCGGGTCTGGACATATCAAAACAGGTTCAGCAAGCCGTTCTGATAGGATCGAGAAGTACAACCAACTACTTAGAATTGAAGAAGAAATGGCAGAAAATGCCAAATTTGATCCAATAAAGTAGTTGCGCTAACTGAATCTTACGTTCTAAAATATAAGAGTCGTTAACCTCAACGGAGTGAGGTGCCTATGGCCCGTTTATTTGTTGCGTTTAATTTCTCGAACTCGGGGCTTCTGTCTAGAAAAATCACCGGTTTTAGAAAAAGATTTGATCCCAATTACAATAAGTATTCTTTTTCACATATGGCCATGCTTGCGCCATTTGAAGTTGAAGATGAAAACATCGAAGACTTAGTTGAAACTCTCAAAGAAGAAATGGAAACTTTCTTTTATGGAAACTCAACAACACCAAAGCTCAGTTTTCATGGGCTTGGGGTTCATGAACATAAAAGAAAGCAGATCCTTCACTTAAGACCCCATTATGATGCGGACTTAAGATATTGTTCAGAGATCGTTTTAGATATTTGTACTTCTTTTATTCCAAGAAAAGTGCATTACAAACCAAACAAGGAACAGTTCTTACCACTCGGTTATTTCACCAATGCAAAAGACCTGCAGGAAGTAATGAACCACGCTCAAGTTGAGTTTAAAACCAGTGCTACTCTTCCTATCGATTCCATAAGTATCTATCAGAATAGAATGGGAGTTTGGTTTGAGAAAGAAACACTTATATCATTTGAGGAAAATGAAGCCGCATTTTTACAATTAAACCGTCTCTCAATATAATGAGAGAATGAAAAAATTCTGGCCGATTCTATGTGTGTTAAGTGCAAGCTCCTTTGCACAGACTTCATATATTTCTAAATCTCGCACATTAGCCGAGGGAGGTTCAGAACTTGAACTCAGCCTAGATTATTTTAAGCCGGTTTCAGTTGTTGATGAAACAGGTGAGGCTGCGACTCTCACAACTACCAATACAGTCACTCATATCAATGGTGAAGCGATCTATCGTTATGGACTTACTAAAAATTTTGAAGTCTCGGCTGGGTTAAGAGTTAGACTCGTCCAGACGTCGTTTTTATACAGTGGAGACCAGAAGCAATACTCAATTAATAATACCGGCGCTGAAGCGGCGATTGCGGGTTTTAAGTTCAGCTCCGGATTTGAAGGAAATTCTCAATACGCTTTAGAAGGGTATTACGCTTATAAGCTCTACACCAATAAGGAGTTAACTGACCTCAGTTTTTTAGAGGATTCCAATATTGGTGATGATACCCGTGAATATGCCATAGGTGCTGCTTATACTATTAAAACTAAGGCAGATAATTATTATGAATTTAGAGCTCTTTATCGATCTCCTGCCGAGTATTTAAGTAACGAAATTTTTTCTGAAGCCCAGCTTACGCTTAAATGGAAAAGTTTTGCTTTATATGGCGGGGTAGAAAATGTTTATTCATTAGAAAATAGTCCATACTCTAGTGAAGTTTTAGAAAAGCCACAATATCGCACAGACCCTTCTGAATTATATAATTCAATTAATAGGTCTTGGACGGCACCATATGTCGGCTTAAATATTGCTGTGGGAAAATCTTGGCGCTTAGGTGCAAGATACACTCAAGTCTATACAGGTAATAGTACTGATATAGGGCCTAGAATTTTGGTGAGTTTAACTAGAAGAAATGAAGAGTCTAAAGAGTATGAAAAGAGAGACTCTAGCTTCAAGGAATATAGACTCGAGGGGAGTGTTACTAAAACTTCTAAATCGAGAAAGCTTGCGGTTATTGATCTTGGTCTTAAAGATGAACTTAAAAAAGGCATGAGAGTCGATTTCTATTATTTTGACTATGTTGGTGGAAATGAGCTGATTGCTAAAGGTGTAGTCGTAAAATCAGAAGCTTCAAAGTCAGTTGTGAAAATTATTAAGCGCTATGGTCGACGTCGTGTTCAAGAAGGGACAGTTGTTCGTGCCGGTGAGTTTAAACAATAATCTGACCAAAAAACTTGGATGATTCATTATCTAAAATTAATATCTTAGCGGTAAAAACGATCCATAGTTGGATGCCATTTCAAAATTGCATACAATAGAAGCATAAAGGATTGATATTATGTTTAAGTATTTATGGACACTGCTATTACTACCTTCACTGTCGTTTGCGAAAAGTTTTTCAAATGAATACATCCAGTTTGAGCTACCTCCGGGATGGCAATGTATTTTAGAGGGTAGTGAGTATGTTTGCCAAAGTGATAATACTGATAGAAAGAAAGAAGCAATCATTATCTTAGCCGCGAAAAAACGTGGGCCTCAAGATGACCTAGCTCAATACCAAGCTTACTTAAAACAACCTAAAACATATCAACTTCCGGGAGCTAAGACTCAAAGGTCAGAAGCAAAATATGTTGAGACAAAAAATATTAACTCTCAGCAATGGGTAGATGCTCTTCACCTTGCTTCTGAGGTACCTGGTTTTTACACAAGGTATTTAGCAACTACCAAAGCAGATATTGGTGTGGCCGTTACTTTCTCCGTTACCAAAAGTTTATATTCAGCTTACAAAGAAATGTTCGATCAAGTTATCGCTTCAATGCGAGTTTTTCGCTCGGCTAAAGGTAATGCTGATCTCGCAGGTCTAGCGAAAGGCAATAGTAATGCTGATAAATTTGGTCAAGATGGAGTATTCGTTCCTGAGGATATTCTTAATCCAGCCGATGCTCAGGCCAAAAAACGCAAGAAAAGTAATTCCGATGGAAACGGGATTATCATAATCCTCGTTGTAGTCGCAGGCTTAGGCTTTGCTATGACGAAATTGAAAAAGAAAAAGGGCGGAAACTCTAAAAAGAGCTAAGCTGCCTCTAATTGTCGCCAGTAAAATTCGACTTAATTTCATGTGTAATTTAATAATTCTATGTATTTAGCCGATAAGTCTGAAAAGACTTATTGGTTTAATTTATACTGAGAGAATTATGAAACGTATATTTGCGCAATTTCTATTATCAATCTTTCAAGTGGTTATGATTTTTACTTTAACCCTTGCTCCTGTTCCTTTTATGGACAATGTATCGATAGTATACGCGCAAGATGATGTACGTGATGATTGTGATGAAGATCAGAATGATAACGATAATGGGCGTCCTGGGGTTTATAAACCCGGTTGTGATTTTAATGAAGCCCTAGTTAAGGCTCAAGAGAATTCTTCCGGTGACGGGATGATAGGAGTTATTGAGCAGTTTGCAGCGGCTGCTTTTGGCTTAGCTGCGATTAATTCTGTAGTGTTTACCCAACATCCTCTTTCTCAATTAGATTGTCCTGGTTATATGACTCCTCAGATTACTTTGAGAATCATGCAAGGCGGATCCCTTGCTTATATCTTGGGAAACATTCAATCGAATCAAAAATTCAAAAAAGCAGCCAAAGATGCGGTTGATGTTGAGTTAACTCCGCAAGCAAAAAGAGATGAGCAAGTTGAAGATAAAGACTTGGCGGTAAAAAACAGGAAATTTAATCAAAAGCAATTAGATTCCTATATGGCGCTAATAAAAGTTTATCAAGCGAAAGTTGAGGCTTTAGAGCAAAAAGAAAACATGTCTATGTTGGCTGAACTTGCTTATTTAGGTGCACTCGGAACTGAAATTGGAATGACATCAACTTATGCTGGAAAATGTATTTCAGGAGAAGTGATTGATAAAAGTCTTGAGTCTACTATTGCAGCAGCCATTACCAAGGCAGCAGCCGCGGCAGCTGCAGATACCAGTACAAACTATTCATGTGCAAAGGCTCAACCAGTTATTACTCTCAAGGGAGGAAACCATTTAAGCTCTGAAGCCGAAACTGCTGCAGTTGCAGCGGCGAATATGACTGAGGACATTGCATCTTCAGTCTCCGATCAAGGATACATATCAAAACTTTTTAGTTCCTTCGCTTCTGTGTTTACATTGGGGGTCGCTGGTTTTTTTCTTGCTAACACATCTCCTAATACAGCTGAAGTTAAAGATGCGGCAGCTGAGAAAGAAGCTGTATCAAATGATGCGGTCGAAGCTACTATCTTTGCATCTCAAGGAAGTACCACAACTGCGGTACAAACCTCTTGTGCTGATTGCCCTGCATGTACTAGCGTTGTTGCGGGAGTTATAATTCCCCAGGAGGCAGCAAAAACAGGACACCCATTTATTTGTTGTGGAACGAGATTGCATAAAGTTCCTTCTGGGTGGAGTGCAAACGTTCCCGCTCCAGGAAAAATCAATATTGAAAAAGATGTAATCATTCCACCGATTATTGTTAGAAATGAAAATTTGGAATTTACCAAATATGTTGTTTCCGGATTTTTACAACAATATATGCTTAATAAAATCGAAAAAGGAAAACTTAGCGTTACTAAAAAAGTTGAGTTCATTAAAAAAGCTATTAAACAGCAGGAGAAATTTGAAAACGATTTCTATCAAATAATTGAATCAGAACAATTTAAAAGAACATTAGCTAATTATGAAAGTGATTTTAAATTGATAAATCTCGAAAATGATAAGATGGGTTTCCAAAAGTACCTGGATAAGATTAAATCGAACTTAATCGCAGAAGCAAGAGCCAGCTCCTTTGGTGAGTTCATGGGGCTTGGAATAAAGATGTTAGGACTTCAATTAGCGATGGGACAATTTCTTCGTAACACTGCTTTAACTTCCCCGCAGAACAGGATGTATACATTTGGTATTATGGCTGCAGTGAACGCGGGATTGATGAAATTTAACGGTGACTCTGCTGATGAAGCTAAACGAAGACTTGAAATTGTTAAAAATGAAGCAAGAAGTTTTGCAGAATCTCATGCTTTAAAAACATCTTTTGATGAAGAGATAGTCGAGCTTTCTAAAAAAGCAAGTCCTGAAGAAATCGCGAAACTAAATGCAGCGTTAAATAATGGAATCGTTACTTGTGCTGATCCTAAGGGAAATTCTTTTGTCCCAGCGCAATGTCCATCTAAGCTTAGACCAAGTAATGTTAACTTCCCATTGGATCCTGACACCAAAAGACGTTTTAATAACACTCCTTTAGGGAGAGCGCTTCCTTTGATTTCAGATGCTGCCTATAACACAGCAAGTGGAAAGGGAAGCTCTCAAAGTGGGGGAACTACTGGTGGAAAACTAACGGAGCTAGGTAAAATGCGAGGAGCAATAAGAAAGCAAGTTGATGAACTCGCTAGGAAATATGACAAAGAGATTCTCGGAACACAAAAGGAGAAGTTTGGCTTTAATGCAACTCCTCTGGCAAGTTCTAATTTGAAATTTAGAAAACTATACAATGGAGACCCTGCTAAAAATGGAGTCTCTAAAAGTATGCTTGCAGGACTTGAAGGTAAACTAGCAGATATAGATGATATTAAAGAGCAATCAGATAAGTCTTCGGGGAAAGTTGCAGCCTATACCCCTCCTAAATTTGATGCTCCAAAGACTGACAATTTTAAATTTGATCTCGGTGGAGATAGCGGAACTATTGTTGATAATGAACAAAGGCCTGTTGCCCTTCAAGAAGGCGAACTTTCTGATTTTCAAGTCAATGCTGCCGATGTGAACGAAAGAACAGATGCCAATATTTTTAAAATAATTAGTAATAGATACTTAAAATCTTATCCAGTTTTATTGGAGGAGAGGGAATAACTTAAAATTAGTGAGACGTTTGTGGTACGTAAAATTTTAAATGCTAAAGGCGCGACATTTGTAGAAATCCTTGTAGCTGCTGGCTTAACAGGAGCAGTAAGTCTTGGCGTCATGAAGTTAACAGAGACTTCACAAAAACAAAACATCTACTCAAAGCAAAATCAAATTATTGATGATTATGTAAGAGGACTTAGGTCTTTTGTGTCTGATAAGGCACAATGTGATCAGGTTTTTCTACCTAGTGGTGGTGCAGCTACCGTAAACTTGGGCGCCTACAAGCTTATAGGCGAGGGAATGGGGATAAAAAATACGAAGATTCTACTTCCAAGAAGAACGAATGGAAGAGAAGTTCTCCCTCTGTCTCTCTTTGTATATTTTGATAGAAACCTTGCAGAAAACTATGGGAGTGAACTTGCCTCTCCGGTTAGAAAAATTACTGCTAATGTGATCTTTCAAGACGGAAATTTTGTTGAATGCTCGGATTATGAATCGGAAGCAGAGAGATCCGCTTTTAAAATAGGTTGTGAAACGCTTGGTGGTGAAGTTGTTATCGATGGTGCTGATAATCAGTCCTGTGATTTTTCTAAGATTCCAGCCAATCATGTTTTTTTAGAAAGTACTAAAGAGAAAGTCTGTTCAGAAATTTATCAAGGAGTGTACCTTGGTGGGAAATGTAACTCAATGAATATGAATAATACAAATTTCTATGGACAAAATATTCAGGACAATTTTTTTAATGTAAACGGAGTTTCTATTTCAAGTTTCAGGCAAGATTGTACTGGCGATAATAATTTTATGGTTGGAATTAATTCTGATGGAACAGTTGTCTGTAAAGAAATTAAAAGATGTACAAAAGGAGATGCGCAATGTCCTTAAAAAATCTCCTCAATCAAACAGGTAGTGCACTTTCCGGTGTTGTCGCAGTCGCAGCAGCCGTAGGTGTTGGAGCGCTGATGGTGACCCAAACCGGAAAATTTCGCTCTGAAATAGATCGTGACATGAATCAAAATACCATCATTGAAAATACAGTTGTTGATATCAAGACGCATTTAGCGTTGGAAGCGAATTGTAAAATAGCCTTAGATAATAATTTTTCAAGCTTGGGTGATTACACCGTAGGAATGGACTTAACTAATGGAGTGTCTATTGAGAGTATCACCGACCAAAACCCAGGGCAAAGAGACAGAAAGATTATTATTCTCTTTAAAAAACTAGTTAAAAAAGAAGTTGGTAAAGAAGTTGCGAAAAGAAGACCCGATCAAGTCCATATACAGACTTTTCAAAAGCCTGATCCGAGTAACCCTGGAAATATGATAGACACATGTACAAGTTACGAAACTACCGGAGTCGATAGTTCAATGGAGACTATATGTGAAGCAGTCGGTGGTGTCTATGATAATACAGTAGGTACTTGTATTCCAAATTATCAAGGAGCTGGTGGCGCTGAGTTCAAGTCGCAAGTCGATCAAGTTGCTTGTTTAGTTCTTGGCGGAAATTTGGTAGCAGGTGAGTGTAGCCTTGTGAATATTGCAGGGGATATCGAAACTTCACATTTTAAACTAAATAAAGTGGACCTTGCAGCAACCGATAAAATTGATTCTCAGAATGTAAATTGTCCCGCAGGGCAAATCGCAACTGGAGTGGATAACGCAGGAAATATTACTTGTAAGGCCATCATGTGTCCTAAACCATTAGGAACCTACGCTTCTACCTATAATTTAAGAATCATAGGAAGTGATTACTTCTGTCAATGTGAGAAGGATCGTGGACCGGGTTATGATTGTGGTCAGAGATTTCCTTCTGATATCGGTGACGGTTTAGGATGTGCTGATGAAGTTGTAAATGATGGATGCGGAACAGGTGCCACTTGTACCATTAGAAGAAAAATTCCAATCTGCCCTAGAGCAGCCAGTTGTGATGAAATAGTTCGAAATGACTGTGGTGAAGTTTGCTCCACAGGGCCAAGATCAAATACATGGAGACCTTCTAGAGCCGATGTCTGTTCTACTGATACCCTTAGGCAAACAAATGATTGTGGGCAATCGAGAACGGTAAGTGGAACTCTTGATTGTACTGAGGACTGTACCGACAGCTGGTCACCTTCAACTAGTGATATCAATTGTGGTGAGAGTTTTACTCAGACTAGATGTAGTGAAACGAGAACTCGTGTGGGAACTAAAAATTGTTGTACAGACACCAGTTGGTCACCATCACTTAGTGATACTTGTTCGACTGAATCTGTAACTCAAACATCAAACTGTGGGAACACTAGAACTAGAAGTGGGACGAAAAGTTGTTCTTCAACTCTCTGTACCAGTCCGAGTGGAAATGCTGGTGATGAAATGAAAGCATTTGGATCTTTATCTAGCTATAATTTGACTTCGTGTTGCCTTCAATTTCACGCCAGGGGTGATGGTACTCCTTACTGTTCTGAACCTGGAGAATCAATGGTTAAGTGTACAGGGAGATTTTCTGATACTGGTGGATGGGAATTTAGTCGATGTGGTGATAATCAGCGAGGATGTAGGGTTGACAATAGTTCTTGGACTCCGAGGGTAACCAGTGTTTGTGCCGGTGAATCTTTTACTCAAACCTCTAACTGTAATACCACTAGAACGAGAACAGGAACAAGAAATTGTAGTTATACTTGGAAGGAAAAAGGGTCTTTAGGATGCTCTACGGATATGAAAGTTCCGATGCATAGAGAGTATTTCGGGAAATCTTGTTCATCCAGAGGAAATACAATAACGGTAAGAAAACGAAAAGCTTCTTGTGGTAGGGACCGCGGTGTAGAGTTAATGGAACATATAGCATTGGAGTGTAAATGAGAATTCTAAAATCGATTCTAAAAAACTCCTCTGGCTTAAACTTCATTGAAATGATAGCTGGTATAGCCATCTTTGGTGTTGTTAGTACTGTGGCCATGAAAAATATGAGTGTGACTTCAAATCAGATTAAATCTGATCAAGAGCGAGTTCAAATTGATTCGGCAACCAAGTCCATTAGTGACCTTTTGAAATCAAAGGCCCTTTGTAATAGTGCCCTAACAAATCTTGACGTCAATAAACTCAATCAAGGGGTGGAGGTTAAAGCTTCTGCGGGCGACACGATTAAAAAATGTGTCAAACCCGAGCCCCCAAAGTTTTCAGGTCAAAATGATAATTCAAAGGGCAAGCACAAAGGTGATCGTCAAAAAGGGAAGGAAGACCGAGGCAATGATTCTAAGAATACTTTCAATAGAGAAGTCGAGGAAGCTTATAAAAAAGCATTGTCTGCGTATGAAAAATGCTTGGAGAATGCTCAGAAAGCAGCTGATAAACCTAAGATGGTTGCGACAGAAGCAGGACTCTTAGATTTAAGTCGAACCGAGATTGACCTTGGTAAAGAGGTAGGAACGGGCATTAACCTGGCCGGAATTGAAATGAATTTGGGAGGAACAAGTGGAGAGGTCCCACTTCGTTTTAAAATAACATTTAATCTACCTGCACCTGAGGGTAAAGTAAGGCAGGCTGTAAGAGAAGTTGAGTTTAAAGTTAAAGTCCTCGACGGAAAAATTGATTGTGACACTTTTGCTGGAACCGAAATTTTTAATAATGCATCCGCAAAATTATGTGCAGAACTTGGTGGAAGTATGGTTGGCGGAATTTGTGATCTTTCAAGTGGTATAGATGCTGAGCTAGAAACAAGATTGAGGCTTGCAATTTGTGAAGGACTTGATGCCTCTGGTAGTGGAGCTTTGTTGGCAAATCTTTGCTCTAAAATCGAACTGAACGGTGCGATTCAAGGACAAAACCTTTCACCGAACAAAATTGTTATCAATGGTGATGAAAGAAATGTATTTGATAATACTAATTGTTCGAACTATCTCAGTGGATATCAAGTTCAGGGTACAAAAACTTGTAAAGAATTAAAATTCAATTTTGTTACAGGTGGAGGAGCAGATTGTTCTACTTATCCAGCTTACCAATTAACAGGGACAAACACTGCAGTTGGTTCAGCAACTTGTACACAACAATCTTATAGTTATGATATTGGAACTGATTCCTGTAAGGGGACAACTATTGGTACCGATTCCGCTGGTGCATGTAAAATCTTTCGAAGTGGGACATGTTCTGATAATACCGCGGGAACGATTGAAGACGTTCCTAATGGAACTGATTGTGGTGGAGGAAAAGCTTGTAGTAATGGAAGCTGTGTAGCCGCACCTTCTTGTGACACTGAATTTACTATCACAGGAACTGAAACCGCAACAGGTACAAGTTATTGTATAAAAAATGATAAGACTGTTAATTTTGACCTCTCTGGATGTGACTCTTCTTCTAGTCGGTCTGCAACGGCGGGTATATGTCAAAGAATACGATCTGGTACTTGTTCAGGAGCTACCGCAGCCGTAGTTGAGAATTATCCTGATGGAACAGATTGTGGCGGTGGCAAGACTTGTCAAGCCGGTGCGTGTGTTACGGAACCAGAAACTCCAAGTTGTTTTGATACTGAAGCTGCTTGTCTGGCAGAATATTCAAAATGTAAAAAAATTGCTGGTTCGAAAGCCAGTACCACTGGGTGGAAAGAGTATGGGAAGTCAGGTTATGTTAAAGAATGTGGTGATTTATCAGGTAATAGAGGTCGATGTACCTATAGTAAAGGGCCAGATGATACTCCAACACTTGGTGGCGGAGTTAAGCCTGATAGAGACTGTACAGCAGAAATGGCCGGCGAGTTTGCATATTGCGCCCATTGTGCTACCGGTGTTATCGACCTTATAACTCAGACGTATCAATGTAGAGTCGGAAAAGGTAAGTCTACTAAAGACCAATGGTGTGAAGATGATAGTTCGCCTCCACCTCCGCCACCACCAGTAAGCGGATGCTGGAAAATGCTTAGAGATATGAAGACTTATCCTGAAATTAATTCGGCAGGTTTTCCAAAAGCAAAGGAGAGCTGTACAGGAGGAAGTAGGCTTTCAGATAATCCTTGTATCGAGGGTAGCACTTGTGAGTATGAATACAAGTACGGAACCAGATCTTATCAATGTCAAAAAGCAGGTACCTGTAATTAATATGAATGCCTCCTTAGGGAGGCATTTTTTTTTGCTTGAGTCAGCTAACACTTTGAAAATATTAAGACCCATTTAGTTAACCACCTAGAAATGCGATAATACTATAGTATTTCGCTTAGTCAGCCGATAAGTCGGTGAGGTGTTTTTATGAAGATACTTATTTTTTCTATGGCTTTAATTCTGTCCCAGCTGAGCTTTGCTGAGGTTTCCGGAGACATCGTTGCGATGTTAAAAGATGATTCCGAGCTTCAAGAAAATATTATAAAAGAACATAAAGCATGCAGTGAGTTCACTAATAAAACGACTAAGTTCAAAGATGTTTGTGGTAGATTTACGACTGAACCACTACAGGAACAAAGCCTGAAGTATGATAGTGTTAAGACAATTGAAGAATGTCCAGGAACGGGAGTTTCAACCCAAGCGAATAGTGAAGACAGGCTAGCATCTTGTAAGCTAGTAGTTGAGTGCCGTGGAAGAGAAAACTCTGAAGAGCTATATAGTAATCCAGGGCGATTGGATAGTGCATGCCGTGCTGCTGTAGTCGACAGTCAAGGTAAGTCCGGAAGGCTTGCATCAGTAATGACAGCTTTCTTAGAAAACGGGTACCAGTTTCCCGATGATCTTGAAGCCAAATACAATGAGTTTAAGTTCTCGGGAGAGATTGTTTTAGCAGCCGCTAAATTTTTAAATAGCAACCGTGTCGATGATGGTCTCGATTTTACTTTATCCTCTAGTGCAGATTTTAGCGCTGCCTTTGAAAAGATGAATGAAGCTTGTAGCAAAGAGGGAGATCTTCCTGCTGAGCTTGAGAATCAATCTGTAGATGCATCAAGTACTCAAGCGACGATACAAAATCCTTATGTGGAGTATGAATCTTACGGAAGGTGTAAAGAAGTTTTCGGAAAGAAATTTTTTACCGATGAAGAGAGTAAAGCAGATCGTACTAAGGTTTTAAAAGCTGTTTGTAAGGACGTGGCCATACTATATAAAAACGGAGCTATGAATCAAGGAAGTACCAGCGGTGGAGAAGCTAAACAAACATTTGAAAGCTTACTTGGTATCACAGATGATAATAAAGACTATAAAGATATCAAAACTGCAGCTGTAAAAACATTCTTTAGCTTAGTCTCTCCATGCTTGGGTATAAGAGATGTTGCAGAAGCTGTAACCGACGCTCATGATGATGAATATCTGGAAGGGTTAAGAGGGGAATTTTGTTTTATCAGAAAAGATGGCAGTGAAAAAAATCCAAGGTCAGCCCTCGATTATGGAGATTGTAAAAGTTCAATAAATATGATGACTGCAGATGATATTGGTTCTGCTGTTGCGCCGACGCTTACAGGTGCTTATGGAACTGTTCAAAAAGCAAATATTCAGTCAGGCGCTTCAGCCGCGGCAGCTGCAGGAAATGGAGCTGATGCTGCCCTCGATGCTCAAAGAAAGACATATGAACTTGAAAGAAATATGCATATGGTTAACGCTGGAACTAAAACCGCATTTGGTGGAGCCATGCTTAAAAGCTTGATGACTTATAATAGTCCAGACGTTTCAACTAGAGTTTATTGTATGAAGGAAGCTATTGACGTTGAAGAGGAGCTTACGATCGACTCAGCTTTGTTCTGCTCAGTAGCAAGAATGGCACAAAATAATAGCGAGACCAGACAGATTCTTTGGCCTAACCAAAAAATGAAAAAAACGGTAGGTATTCGCTCTGCGAGCTCTCTGACAGCAGCGCTGGTAGAGGGACTTATGGCCTACACTAAGAATAAAAATGCAAACAGTGTTCAAGAGGTAAGAGATACTCTTGCTAATGCAGATTTTATGAAACCAGAAAATCAGATCAATTTTAATACAGACCTATGCAAAGCTAATCCAAGTGCTCCAAACTGTAGTGATCTAGGTAATACAAGAGTTCCAAACGGTAATGGAATTGATTTTCAATTCGGAACAGGTCTACAAGGTGGTGGAACTGGAGGAAATTTAGACTTTATTACAGATGGAGAGCTTGATGGAACAGACACCAATAATAATGTCACCAAACCAAGTGATGCTCTAATTGATGATTTGAGTAATATCACGGGAGATAAATCAGACAGTAAATTTGATGATACATTTAATGAAATTGCTGAAGCTGGAGCAAAAGCTGGCAGCGCCGGAGGTGGCGGTGGTGGCGGAGGCGGCGGCGGAGGCGGCGGTGGTGTCGGCGCTGGAGGAGGAGGTTCTGAAGGTGGAGCTCAAGCTGGTGCTAAGGATACTGGAATTAACCGAATCAATCCTAAGTATATCACTGGTGGTAATGGCCCTGGATTTAGAAGCGGAGGATCCTCTGGAAAGAAAGCTGATAAGAACGATCCGTTTGCAGCATTGAGAAAGAAGTCGGCTAGAGGCCCTTCTTCAGTCATCGATAAATCGATCATGCCACAAACGAGTAAACTTTTTGAAGTTATTTCACATCGTTATGCTGAAGTAAAAAAACAAGGCAAAATAGAAGAGTAAAAACATACTTGCACAACGCCTCTCAGATGCATAAAATCGCAGCTGAGAGGTATATATGAGTTTCAAAACTTTCGAATATAAAATCAAAATTGTTGAACATCACCTAGATACATTTGGACATATGAATAATGCTACCTACTTAGCATTGTATGAAGAAGCGCGCTGGGATTTCATTACTCAAAACGGCTATGGACTAGAGGAAATTCAGAAAGAATTGAAAGGACCTGTTATTTTAGATGTGAGTTGCCGCTATAAAAGAGAAATCAAAAATCGCGAAACAATCACTATTGTCTCTCACACAAAAGAGATGAAAGGAAAAATAGGGCAGATCTATCAAGAAATGATCAAAGAAGACGGGACTGTCGCTAGTGATGCCACTTTTACTGTTGGCTTTATGGATATGAAACTTAGAAAGTTAATATCACCAACAGAGGCTTGGCTTAAAGCTGTGGGGCAGGAGTAAAACGCCAGTCAATCGCCTTGAATGTTTCCTTGCGAGGAGAATCTAAACCATCTTCAGCATTTTCTGATCTGCAAGTTAGTCTTGTTGTATTAAACCTATCCTTAACTTTTTTCCAAGCAGAGTCTCTTTGCTTGGAAGTAATAACGTTATTTTTTACTATCTCCGAATAAATATAAAAACTTTCTCGAGGAGATCTTTTGAGGTCATTTTTACGATCAACAGAAACTAATCCAAATTTGGGACAATAGCCATCTGCCCACTCAAAATTATCAGTCAAACTCCATTGAATATAACCAAGGACCGGAACCCCATCGGCTATCGCAGTGTGAACTGCAATCAGGTGTTCAATTAAATAGGATGGTCTAAAAAAATCTTCAGCATCCGCTGTTCCATTTTCAGTAATAAATATGGGAAGGTGATAACGATCGTAAAATATTTTAAGCATTTCATATAAACCTCTTGGGTTAATCGCTCTCCCCGCATCATTATATTCAGCTAGGTCGGAGAACTCTATGCCAAAGGCCTTCATATATTCCGAGCCATAGTAATTAAAGCCCATGAAATCGAGATTAACTTTTACTTTATCTGGAAAGCGGTAGTTCATATGGCGCCATGACCATTGTGTTGAAAAACTAGAGAACCATCCTGACTCTTTATAATTAGCAGTATTATGGGCGATTCCAATTTTTGAGTTGATTTCAGCTGCTTTTATTTTTTTATAGAGCTTATTATGAGACTCTGCCATATGATCTAGTGCTACGAAAAAATCACCCTTATAAAAAGGAACTTGAATCGCCCCCAGAGGATTTTTTTTACCCGGAGGCCAAATACCTGCGACATAAGAAAACATCGCATACACATTTGGCTCATTATATGTAATCCAAAAATCCACATCATCTTTTAGATATTTTATTGATTCGTATCCCCAAAGTACGAATTGGTCGACCAGTTCAATGTTTAAATACCCTCCATTCTCAATCGCCCAATCTGGAATAGAGTGATGAAAAAGACTCATCATCACTTTCATACCATTTGCTTTTACAAGGCGACATATTTCTTGATAACGCTTGAGAGCGTCGTAGTCGATTTTGTTTTTTTCTGGCATAATTCTTTGCCAGTCTAGGCTCATGCGAAATACTTGGACTCCTAGTTTCTTTGCCAATTCAATCTCTATTTCTGGTTTACTCCAAAACTGTAATTTTTCCTCCGGCCTGGAAGCATTCAAAAAAGCTTTTGTTTTTCCATCCTTTGCAAATTTCATCCAAGGATCATCAAGTTGATCTTCAACCTGTGCTGATGCATTCGACACACCAAACAGAAAATTCTCTGGAAATTCATAGTCAATGGCGAAGGTAGATTGAGAGAGTAGTAAGAGAAGTAAGCCTAAAATTTTCATTCAAAAAGATTAGCACGAGGATAAAAAAAAGGCCCGAATACTTCGGGCCTCACTCTTCACTTGGGGAGAAGATTAATTGTCATAGCATACGCCCGTTTGAGGGTCGTAATCATAACATGTAGTTCTTCCTGTATTGTTGTAGTTGTAGTAGTAGTCTTCTTCAAATTCATCGTAGTCGTAAGTTGGTCTACTGTAGTCATAGTTGTCTCCGTGAATTGTTTCAGCACAGAAGTATCTATTTTCTCTGTATCCACCGTTGTAGCTATCTCTATCCATTGCACAAGCGTCGTAACCTCTTGAACAAGTCATAGGGTAGTTTGATCTAACAACTTGGTGAGTGTAAGAGTCAACTAGTTGGTACTTACAGATATCTTCATAAGAGTATCTATGTCTGTATCCGTTATGGATGTAGTATGGGTAGTTGTCTACGAAGTAGTATCCATTAATTCTAGTAGATGGAAACAGTACCCAGTTTAGGTAGATATATGATCTATGAGTTCTTCTTAAGAAGTTGTAGTAGTCATATCTTGAAGTATATCTTCTGTGACTTCTATAGCTTCTCATAACAGGCGAGTGTCTATACGATCTATATGGACGATAAACATAGTTTG
Organism: Bacteriovoracaceae bacterium; assembly: GCA_964231135.1. Classification (GTDB taxonomy): domain Bacteria; phylum Bdellovibrionota; class Bacteriovoracia; order Bacteriovoracales; family Bacteriovoracaceae. Next base: position 16,382 of record CAXRIU010000005.1, on the reverse strand, counting down.
GCGGTCTGTGATAGTTTCTAGTTCCATAATATCTTCTATCAGGTCTAGGGATCGCTCTTCTTACTCTGTTTGGTCTAACAACTCTTCCTGGTCTTACTACGCGCCCAGGTCTAACAACTCTTCCAGGTATGTGTCGGTCAACATTTCTGTTTGGTCTTGTATCTCTTCTGTGATCTCTACCTGTAGATCTAGGTGGAGTTGTGTTGTGTCTTCTTTCTGCTCTTGGTGGAGTTGTGTCGTGTCTTCTTTCTGTTCTTGGCGGTGTTGTGTTTTGTCTTCTCTCAGCTCTCGGTGCTCTTGTTTCTCTGCTTCTCTCTGCTCTTGGTGCTCTTGTTCTGCTGCCAGAATCATTTGAGCGGCTTCTTTCAGTTCTAGATCCTCTATCGGATGAACCCCTGTTACCCCTCCTGTTCCTGTCTTGTGAATACGCGTCACCTACAGTGACAGCGATAAGTAATGATGCAATTAAAACCTTCATACTTCCCCCGTTTGTGTTGTTGAAGTTGACGAGGTTCTACAAAGTAAAAAGTTAAAAAGAAAGAAAAAAATACTTACTGCGTTAAGTGCGCCGTGGTGCCAGTTTGCCCAGCTATTAAATTAGACACTTACTGCGCATGGCCATCGCGTGAAGTCATGTGGAGATGTAAGAAAAAATATGCAGGTGCATTATGCACCCAGAGGCTTTTCGACATTTAAAACAAATTTTTCAAAAAGATATTCTAAATTATCCTTAATTACAGCTTTCAGAGCGATGTTAGAAATTTCAATATTCTTTTTAAAACATTCAATATTGTACTCTAAATAATAGTCTTGAGAAATCATTGCATAAGATAAATGCCAAAGCTCAGGTGAAACTCCACCAAGGTCATTCGCATATGGTCGATAAAAACCAAAATCGTTCATATTTTCGTCGAGCCACTCATTTAAAAGCCTAAAGTCTTCAATGCTTTCTTGAGGTGTAAGCTGAACATCTCTTTTCTCTTTAATATTCCCATCGAACACATCAATTTCAGTTCCCCAGTGATGCCGACTAGAACCGGGTAGGGCAGAAAATCGCATGATTGCTTCTACCTTTTTGAGTTCTGATAATTTTGCAAGATCTACTAGCTCTCCATGATCATCTAAAACTTTTCTCTCACCAGAAACTTTTGCATCCCAAATTATTTGCTGCCGTTCAAAATTTCTAAAAGAGCTAACTATTTTAATATTCACACCATCCGCCAATGCCTTTTTTTGCATTTTTTTAAACGCTGTAATGACTTCTTTTTGTAGTTGGTGACCATCTACATTTTCTAGCAAAGAGTTTTCTCGACCAGTTAATAAATCGAATTTACTCTGCTCCATGAATTTGTACCTCACTCGCTTCATCTACAGCTTTTGCATCTTGATCAAAGAGCCTTTGAAAACCAGAGCGTTGATAGCGAACAGAAATTATCTGAAAAATATTAGAGTCCTGATTTTCGTTTATTGAATTATAATTAAACTTTTTCTCCATTACTTCTGCGACACCATCTTGAACTTCAACCCCTGAGTCACCAGAGCCTGCTCCTAAGTTAAAATCAAAGTTTGATTTTTTTGCCGCAGGAGCGCTTCCTGAGTCTATAAATTTATTGAGAGTTTTTATATCTGATTTGGTCTTAGCGAGAACATCATTCTTGGATTTTGGAGTCGCAAGGGTTTCGTCACTTCCAAATGAACCAAATGGATTGCTTAATTTATTGCTAGCAAGTTTATTTTTTATATTTGAAGTCATCTGACCTTTTATATTTTTTTGAAGATCTGAAATTTTCTTTAAAGTAGGAGCATAGCGAGAGTCGCCTTCCATTTTTTCTGTTTGCTTTTTAATTGCGTTAGAAAGCTTTTGAACATTATTTCCGTTGGCAAGATCCGCTGTTGATAGTTGGCCACTTGTTAGTTTTGCGGCATCATTTATCACAGCATCAAGACCGTTTAACCCTTTTAGTGCCCCAAGACTAATAGTACCAGTGATACTGGTACAAGCTTCAGGCGAAGTTGAACTGCTTTCTTTTCTACAATTACAACCAGGATCTAAAACGCCATTTCTACGCAGACAGCCTTTAACACCCTGAGCGGAATCACCAATATCTTTTCCGTAAGTTCCAGCAATCATATTAAGTTTATTAGTGCTCCAAATGCTAGTACAAGTAGAGTTTTCTTTTTTCGATTGATCTTGCTTTCCATTACTATCGTAGCAAAAGCAAAAAGGCTTACTAGGAGATTTTCGATCAGCTTCAGAACATTGCTGAAAACCAGCGCCTCCGTTGGAAATAAAATCATTTCTCAAGTCTTTCAATGCTTCAATTCTATTGCTGGAAATATCTGCAAGTTTGCCGGCTTTATTTGCAATTGATTTTGAGTATCCGGCCAAAAGACCAGCAACAGCTGCGCGAACACCTGGACTTTTAACAGCCTTCTCCACCATGCTATCTGAACCTGATTCATTGGCATTTTTTTTAAGAGTTTCTTCTAGTTTTATATTGCTAAGGTCAGGCTTAAAGGCCTGAGGATCGATAGCATCTATGGTTGGAGGTTCAAACTTTATGTCAGAGGGATTAATAATAGACACGGGTTCAGGTTTTATCATTTCAGCTGCAGGTAGATCACGAAAAGTCATGGACTTAGGCATTGGAGGAGGGTCAGCAAGTGCATCGTCTATAAAAATTGAAACCACTTTTCTTGTTAGTACTTCATGAAACTCATTTCCGTTTAAATTCTTCACATGACGGTAAGGCATAAAAATAGCTGGAGATAAAACAGCATATAGTTTTGTTGTATCATGCTCATCCATTTGTTTTATGGGAGTAAAATTCGTTGATGAACTTCCCGTTTCACAAGCAGCTGAACTCCAGCCATTAGTGAATCCCTCAACAATTGCTGCAAGAGCAGCTGCGGAGTAGAGTCCGAATGCGAGATTGTAGGTGCTCTTTCTGGCCTTATGCGCTTTTTTTCTCGCTTCCTCTTGTTCTATTTGAAAATCAAACGCTCGAGTTTGATTCTGCGTAATAGTCTCAACTCCTTCACTATCTTCCAATGTTGTTTCGTTTACATCTTCCTTATATTGTTTCGTAAGCTTTGAAATGGATTTCTTATATGAGTTTTGAGCTAGCATTTCTCCTAATATTGATGTCACCCCACCACCCAACATTAACCACACAGAAGTTGAACTACATTTACCGAGACTCTCTTTCGAGTTGTATAAAACATAACCAGCTCCAAGAGTGATAATACCAGGAATGATATAGCTAGACTCAGGATCCTTTCCCGCTTCAAGATCTTTTGTGTCGTCAGTGACATTTTTATCAAAACATTTTTGGGCCTCAGCCCCTTCAAGACCACTACACTCAAGAGCTTCAGTCTTATTGTCTACAGTAGAGCTTGCTAGAACACAGCGATTCAAACTATTGTCATAAACTTGACCTTGGGGACAGACCGAGTCTTCAGCGAAACAGATATGCACAAACAAAAAACAGAATAAAATTTTCTTCAACATAATCAAACCTATCGGCTAAGTTACCGTATTTATTTAATTATCACGTAGGACTTGTCTAGGCACAAGAAACTAAGGTAAAACATTGAAATTATTCGTTTATCAATTTCTTATGGGGCCAATAAAATGGGCAAAATTAGGTATTTATTCAGTTTGCTAATCTTAACTAGCTTTTCCCTGGATGCATCCGCAATTGAGGCAGGAGATATTCTATTACAACCTCTTAAGTGTTGGAGTTGTTCTTTAATTGAGCAGCAAGAAAATTCAGAGTTCTCTCATGTGGGAATATATTTGGGACAAGACCAAGTGGCAGAGGCCTATTTTGATAAAGTTAAGATTGTGAGCCTCGCAGAATTTATGAAAAAAACTGATCCAGCAAGGTTTGTTTTGGTGAGAAGGTTAGTCGTTCAACCCGATGAATTTGAAGCAAAACTACGATTGGAAGTCGATAAACTATTAGGTCTGACGTATGATCGCTGGTTTTTATGGGATAATGATAAAATCTATTGTTCCGAACTTGTTTATAAGGTTCTTGCGCCAATTGTAGAATTGAGGGATCTATCTCCAAAAGGGATGTTATTCGATGTAAATCCTGAGCATTGGGATCGGTATTTTAGGGACCAAACTCCGCGTGGACAATTAGGTATTTCCCCTGAAGATTTTAATCTAAGTTCTGACTTCATTTCTGTCGAGAAGTTAGAACATGTACGATATTAAAAAACTAAATTTAAAATTAAAAACTAACTGGAAGATTTCTCGCAATAGCTCTCTTGAAAAAGAAAACTATATATTGAAATTTAAAGACTATGAATCCGAAATAGCTCCGAATGTACGCTATTATGAAGACTCAAAGTTAATTGAGAGTCACTTTAAGGAATTAAAGAAGACGACGAAAATGAACCTCACTTGGTGCAACAGCTTCCAGTCTGCGATCAATAACGTACTTATGAAAAATGAGTTTCAAGGAGATTTACATAAAGCTCTAGAGATTCCAAGAGTTGAGGCCGTAAAAACCTCATTTTCGATTCCCATTATGGAAGAGAGTGAAGTCGAGGAATACTTAAAGAAAAATTCCTCATTTCATTTTTACAAATTAAAAGTACAAGATGAGAGTTCTCTTGGATTGTTAAAAAAGGTTTCTCAATTAACTAATAAACCTCTTCGAGTGGATGCGAATGAAGGTTTCAAAAGTCTTCAGGCATTTTTGGAATTTCAAGATCAAATCAAAGACTTAAATATCGAGTTTATCGAACAACCTTTTTCGGTTGGTATGGTTAACGAGTATTTAAATCTAAAACCAAAAGCTCTATTTCCTATTTTTGCTGATGAATCAGTTCTACTTGATTTTAAAGGGGAGAAGTTTCAGGCCATGTTTGATGGGATAAATGTCAAAATTATGAAATCTCGAGGGCTTGAAAATGCGAAAAGACTGCTACTTAAAGGCAAGCAATTTGGTCTAAAAACGATGATCGGTTGTATGATTGAAACTTCGTTAGGAATAAGTGAAGCCATGACCTTGGCGGCCCTAGCAGATTATATTGATTTGGATGGTAGTTTATTGATTGAGAATGATCCATATGCCCACCTAATAAAATTAGAAGATGGGCACCTGGTATTAAATAGCTAGAAATTAATGATTATGTCCACCAACACCATGGGCATGACCATGTGCTAGTTCTTCTTCAGTAGCATTTCTTTTTTCTGTTACTTCGATATCAAAGAAAAGATCATGACCAGCAAGTGGGTGATTTCCATCAACATGAACATTGTCACCTTCAATTTCAATGACTGTAAAAATTGGAGCATGCGCTTCGTTTGTTACTTGAAATTGATCTCCGACATTTAACTCTTGCCCTTCAGGGAATTGAGATCTCTGAACAGTAATTCTTAGGTCCTCAATGATGTCACCATAAGCTTCAGCTGCTTTTACTTCGATGTTTTTCTTATCACCAACTTCTAAGTCGATAATTTCTTTTTCAAGACCTGGAATAATTTGTCCTGATTCTTCTAGGAATAGAAGTGGTGAAGTGTTTTCAGAAGAGTCGATAACATTTCCTTCTTTATCTTTTAAAGTATAGTGAAATCCAAATACTCTTTGAGTCATAATAAGCTCCTTACTCTATGTCGATGAGCGTTAAACAAAACCGACGATTATCTATTTTTTCCTTTATCTCACTTGTACTAAGGTTGGTAAACAGCTTTCTAATGACTTTTTCCACCTTTCCAGAAGCATCCATTCTATCTTTTGCACTAAACTGTAATTGAAACACTTCGCAGAACTCTGCCCAATAATGCTCTTCAACCGCAGCAAGACAAGCGTGTCCACCATCTTTTAACGGATAGATTTGATAGCATGGGAACGCACCATTATTAAGTACTCGTGGCCCATGGTTAGATGCAAGACTATCCAAAATTAATTTTGCTGCCTCATCGAGATAAATCACATCACTGATCGCTTCATCGTGCTTTCTTGCAATCACTCCTGCTAGGGCCTGTTGTGAGACTAGTTGTGCAAAGGCAATGCCTGCAAAAGGAAGGTACGGAGGAGATAAAGTATCGATGAAATGACTTTTAAAAGTTTCAGTTAAGGCAAGTGCATTGAGGTCATGCATTCCCCCTAAAGTTTTTGATGAATCCAAAAAGATGCAAACTCCTTTTGAATGGCTTTCAATTAATCCTTTTAATCGTTTGCTATTAGGTGAGATGATAATATCAGAATCACTGATCTCTTTGATTAATTCTTCTTGATTCTCTTTGAAGCTTATCTCAATTATTTTTTTACAGGAATTTAAATTTTGATACCAGTCATTAAAATTTTCTAAACCAGGGACTTTCTCTCTAAATGGATCCTTACCCCAATCTGTATTTTCGATCTTTGTAACTTCAGCACCTGATAAATTTAAACTATATGTTGCAAGTGGTCCTGGAAGCCTCATTGAGAGGTCCAGGACTTTTAATCCTTTGAGAAAAGGTTGCATTATTTCCCTTCTTCTTGAGGTGGCATAAACACGGCTTTAAATTCGGAGAAATTATCTCCTTTAAGTTCAACTTCTTTCAAAGTGTTTATCTGCCAGCTATTTTCATCATTTTCCTGATAATAAAGAACAAACCTACCTGAGAAATTAGCAAAAAATGGGTGCAGAGATTTATTCTCTAACCACTTTTTTGGAACTTCAATTTTTCTGTAAGCTTCATTAGGATATACAAGAGCCCTGAGTGATTCACCAAATGCTAACGGATTTTGAAGGGATAAATGAGTTAACGTTTCAACCGATTTTTCAATTTGCGTAAGTGTCTCTCTTAAATCCTCTTTAACTAGTGACCATTTTCTAATCAAGCCGAGGTAAGTTCCTAAAGCAGACTTATGAGAATGGTCAAATAGAGGAGTGTGAATGTTGTGGTACTCTTCAGAATCATTATACGCTGTCGCTCTGGTGAAAAAAGAGCTTCCATCAAAAAATTCTTTATGAATAAACTCAAGAGTGCTTAGCCCATTATTAAGAAAATTCTTTTGACCCGTTAATTCATAGAGACGAAGTTCAAACTCTGCAAAGAAAACATAGTCATCAAAAAGTGGAACGTGTCCCTCTCTAGTTGTCGTGGTTTTTATTCGCGTTCTAGATTCCTCGTCTGCATACAGGAAAGTTTCATGAATACCCTTGATACATACAGATAGAATTTCATTTGCCGCATTTTGGATAGCTTCAATCTTAGTAAATTGAATGACATCTAAAATCGCTGAACCTAATTGAAAGTTCCAGCTCGCAACACCTTTATTGTCTGTTGCCGGTGGAATTCTCATCTTCCTGCTGATATTGAGAGCTTGTCTTACTTTTCTGATTTTTGTCCAACCTTCTGGAGAATAGATCTCATCTCTTTTAGTAAGATTAAGTCTCGGAATAGACATGGCTGACTTATAGTTTCCTTTTTCTGTGATTTGAAACCAATCAAGAAGTTGGTCCATATCGTCAGTGAGTGTTTCATCAAAATCTACAACTGCGTCGATAAATTCATCTTTGGTGAAACCAAAATATAATCCCTCTTCACCTTCTGAGTCCGAGTCTTGGCCTGCAAAGAAATAACCTTGCTCGCTGAGCATCTCTCGATTTAAATAGTCTAGAGTATTAATAAGAGCATCAAATACGGCCGGAGATGGATAAATTAAACTGGCTTTAGCAAGAAGCTTTATAAAACCAGCTTGGTCGTAAAGCATTTTTTCAAAATGAGGAATATCCCATTTCTTATCAATACAATAACGATGAACACCCCCACGTGCTTGGTCATATAAAGATCCAAAAAGAATTTGTTCGATGGTTTTAATGATATGGTCACCAAGCTCTCTAGGAACCATCCCTTCAAGCATATGTTCAATAGACCATTCTAGAAAACTATAGTGTGGAAATTTCGGTTCGGCTCCGTAACCACCGTTCTCATTATCTTGAAATTCTTTCAATGCATTCAACAAAGAAGCCGCATTTGGGTAGTGCCCATCAAATTGGACTTTCTGCTCTACCTTTGGTGGTTGAGTAAGCGCTGTGATGACCTGATCTGAGTTTTTTGTCACTTGATCTTTTTCTTCTCTGTATGCGCGACCTAAATTTGTAATCACTTCTTCGAAGGATGGAATTCCCTCACTCGCAGTCTTTGGAAAATATGTTCCTACAAAATATGGCTTCATGTCTGGAGTAAGAAAAGCATTGAGTGGCCAGCCACCTCTACCATTCATAACCTGACACGCTAATTGATAATAATTATCCATATCAGGTAGTTCTTCTTTATCTACTTTTATACAAACAAAATTGTCGTTCAGAATTTGTGCGATCTTTTGATCACTAAATGACTGCTCCGCCATAACATGGCACCAATGGCTGGAATTATATCCGATGGAAAGAAAAATGGGCTTATCTTTATCCTTGGCTTGTTGCAATGCGCGTGGCCCGTATGGGAACCAGTTGACTGGATCTTTGCTGTGTCGCAGTAAGTGATTGGATTTTTCATCTCTTAGGTGGTTGTAGATTGCGCCTGTCATACTATCCTTAGTTTTTGAGTGTAAATTTTAGTCATTTAACCACAATATTATTTACTTTTGAAGGCTATTTGGCTAATTGTCGCCGGATGGAAACTATCAAGAAATTGATGTTCGGCGCTTCTGGGCTGAATTTTAAGCTTTTTAAGGGGATTATTAATGAAAGCCGTCTTGAGCTGAGACTGGTGGTAATCTTCTGCGTCTTTACTGGTTTACTTGCTAGTTTCAATCCAAGTTTTATGACAATGACCGATTTAGCTATTATAAGTGCATTTAAGTCTTATAAGCCCATCCCTCAAGAATTGAATTCCAATGAGAAAATAGACGTACAACAAATGGTTTCCAAGACCATGAGTTATAGTTATGAAAGCACTGAGCTTGGTTTCTATTTAAAAGACTTAAAGTTTTTCGATGTTCATACTAAAGCTCAAGCTGAAAAAAGAATTTTAACCAGTCTTCCCACAAGCCTAAGAGAAAATGCGAGAAAATACGTTAGAGCAGTCCTACTGCTTTCTCAAAAGCACCAAGTTGATCCAATTTGGGTATTATCTGTTATGTGGACTGAGTCTCATTTTGACTATAGCGCGAAAAGTTGGGCCGGAGCTAGAGGGCTGATGCAGATCATGCCTGAAACAAGAAAGTTCGTTTATCAACAGTATAAATTGCGTGGCAGAAAGTTAATGGTTGAAGATAGCAATTTTAATGTAAATAGGTTCTTTCCTTATCCTGTTGATAACAATAATAAAACAGCTCATATTCGAAAGCTGGTAAATATTGAACTTGGAATTATCTACCTCAAGAGCTTACTCAATACATTCAAAAGCCATAAGCATGCGACTGTTGCCTACAATATGGGACCTGGTTGGACATTAATGCGTCTTCGCAAAAATTTACCAGTAGGTGAGAAAAACGAATACCTAGATAAGGTTGAGAATGCCTACAAAAGAATTGTGAAGAAGATATAATGGATTTATCCGCACTCCGTTTAGAACTTGATAAAACTAACACCGAAATATTTAAACTTTTAAAAAAGAGAAAAGAAATCGTCTCGCGTATTCAGGCTGCGAAAAACATTGCTTGGAGTCCTTTAAGGGAGCTAGATGTATTTACTGAATACCTAGAAAAAAATCCCGAGAATGGTTTTTATGATCATTTAATTTACTCTTTGCTAATAGAATCGCAAGCGCAGGGGCGGGGCTATCCTCAATGGTCTAGGTCTGCCCATCTAGAATGTACAAAGGAATTCAGTCTTTTTACGATCATGAATCCTATTTTACTTCGCATGATTAATGAGTCAGAATATCGAACTTTAAAATTGAAAAAAACATATCAATCTCAAATAGAAGAATTATGGCAAAATCAAAAGTAATTGCAATTGACGGCCCAAGTGGTAGTGGAAAATCTACGGTAGCAAAAAAAGTAGCTGCTAATTTAGAGCTAACTTATCTTGATACAGGTGCAATGTTTCGAGCAATTGCCTTGTACTTAACCAATAAAGAAGTAACTTCAGCTGAGACGAAAAAGATTGCTGAGCTTTTAGAAAAACTTCAATTTGAATATCAACCAGAAGAGTCTGTTCTCATCAGATTGGATGGGGTCGATCTTACGAAAAAAATTAGAGAACATCATGTTTCTCAATTAGCGTCCAAATATTCTCAGGTTACAGAGATCAGGAACTATCTTAAGAAAATGCAACGAGAAATAGCAAGTGTTCGTCCTTCAATTTTAGAAGGTAGGGATATTGGAACTGTGATTTTTCCGGATGCTGCTTTAAAAATATTCTTAACCGCTAAGCCAGAAGTGAGGGCTCAAAGACGCCTCGAAGAATTAAGAGAGCGTTCGCCAAATGAGAGCTATGAATACCAAGTCATTCTAAATGATATTGTAAAACGCGACCAAAGTGATCAAAATCGAGCTGTTGCCCCTCTTGTTAAAGCAGATGATGCGGTCGAGATTGATACTTCGGACAAGACGATTAAAATGATTATTGAGGAAATTACCTCGTTATTCCAAGACCGCAAAAAAGATTTTTACTAGTTCCACTATACAAACTATCATAATCACTGAAGACATAGATTAAAGAGGAGTCTTTCAATGATTTCACCTGATAGGTTTGAACAACTAATATCAAAATTCAACTCGCTTGAGCCAATACTTGTTGTTGGTGATGTAGGCGTAGATAAATATACCAGAGGAGAGGTTAAGCGGATCTCTCCAGAGGCCCCGGTTCCAGTCGTCGAAGTTTTCGAAGAGTGGAATAAACTCGGTTTAGCGGCAAACGTAATTGATAATTTAAATTCCCTTGAAGTTAAAAGTACAATCTGTGGTGTCGTTGGAAACGATTCTAATGCCGATAGACTCGAGGCTTTGCTTGAGGATTCTAAGCTTAGCACTTGGGGAATTGTAAGATGCCCTGGGCGGATGACTACGTTTAAAGAAAGAATTGTCACTGACATCCAGCAAGTGTGTCGAGTTGATTATGAAACAAAAGAAGAGCTTGGGCCTGAAAGCGTAAAAAGCTTAACTCATCGAGTGGAAGAGTTTCTTGGAACTCATTCAGCTGTTATTCTTGAAGATTATTCCAAAGGTTTATTTAGCGAAGAGTTCACTAAAGGAATAGTTAAAACAATTAAAGAGAAAAATAAATTTGTTGCAGTAGATCCGTCTAGAGAGACGAATCCTTTATTTTATAAAGGAGTGGATCTTTTGAAACCAAACCATATTGAAAGTATTCTCATGGCCCGAGCTCTTGGATACAACACTAAAAATATCGATGACATCTCAGAAATCCTCATCACTAAACTCGATTTAAAACAGTTGATCATTACTTTAGGGGCTGAAGGAATGGCGATTACAGATACCAATCAGAAAACAAAACGTATCCCAACGGTAGCGAAAGAAGTTTTTGATGTCTCAGGTGCCGGAGATACTGCCATCAGTACAATCGTTGCGGCTTTATCTGCTGGAGCGACTTTGGAAGAAGCTGCATGGGTCGGTAATTGCGCTTCAGGAGTTGTTGTCAGTAAGAAAGGTACAGCTCTAGTAACGCAAAAAGAGCTTCGTCATTTTTATGCGCAAATTCAAAACGTAGGGTTATGAGTCAGTTAAACAGACCAACTGATGTTCGCTATTTTTGTAGTTGTTTGTATAAAGAATCTATTGATGCTTCAGGAGTTTTGGGACAGAAATTTCAAATTATTGAAGCTTTTGAGCCTAGTTTTAATCCACTTAGCGAATATTACTCCAAAGAAATGGGGACTGACCTTAAACGCACTATTTTTTTCTTTGATGAAGTTTCACGGAGAGAAAATTTAGTGGGTTACAAGCTCTGGGCGGATCAAATTGAGCGAGAAACCAGTGTTGAAGGTAGACGAACTATTAATATTGACGTCGGATATATTGCAAAAGAGCAAGTATTGTTGGCAACTGGAAAGCCCTATTCTCACAGAATTTATTTATCAGATGGAGTTTTTGCCGAGCTAGTTTATACCTATTCAGATAAGACCTTTAAATCACTATCTTGGACTTATCCCGATTATCAGGCTGAAGAAAAAATCTCAGTTTTTAAGCGATTTCGGCCTTAAAAATTTTGCCCCTCAATTGTGCAGTGCTATAATAAGTCTTAACCATGGTTATGCAAAACCCGTCGAACGGGCGACCACTTCCGAAAGGGGTGGAAGCAAAGCCTGGCCCTAAGTGGGTGAGACCATATGGGTTTGAGTCAGGTTGCCGAAACGGTTAAAGGAAAGCTGCCCTAGGACAATTACGATTTGTCCGTACACTTACGGGTCGCAGTGTGGTGGAGAGCCATGCTGTGGGGGTTGGTTCACCTTTTGGGAGGTTTATTTGGGGCCATAGCTCCTTTAAGCGACATTCACGAGACATTATCTTTTGCCGGCAAGTATAAAGATATCGTCTTACTCAGACTTTTTAAGAGCAAAAAGCTTTTTTTAATATCGGAAGACCCCTAATTACGGGGTCTTTTTTTTTGCGTCTTTTCTCTCTTTGTAAATTTTGCTACGGTTAAAAGCCATATAAAGAGGGGTTTATGCAAATTTTGGAAAAATTAGATGAAATTTTTAAGGATTTTGAGAATCAACTTGCAGGATTAACAAAGCAAGCGGATGTTCTCAATTTAAAATCAAATATTCTTGGAAAGAAGGGAAGCTTGTCGGAGATTTTAAAATCTTTGAAAGATGCCACTCCTGAAGAGAGGAAACAAATCGGACCGGCTTCCAACAGTGTTAAGCAGAAAATTGAGCAAGCTGTTCTTGGGAAATTACAAGAGATTGAGCTTGAAGAAATCAACAGTAAGCTAGCTGAAAACAAAATTGATATCTCTTTGAGAGATTCTTTGTTTAGTAATGGTCTTAAGGCTGCAGGAGTTCACCCTGTTTCTCAAATCCAAAGAGAAATAGAAGATATATTTATCTCTATGGGATTTGATGTTCTTGACGGACCTCATATTGAGGATGACTTTCATAATTTTGGTGCTCTTAATATTCCCGAAACTCATCCTGCAAGAGATATGCAAGATACTTTTTGGTTCAAAGACATGAAACACCTTCTTAGAACTCACACTTCCACAATTCAAGTTCGTGGTATGGAATCTAGAAAGCCACCATTTAAATTTGTTGGCCCTGGAAAAGTTTTTCGTTGTGAAAGAACCGATGCGACTCATGAGATGTGCTTTCACCAGTTAGAGGGAATGATGGTGGGGGAGAATATCACTGTCGGAAACTTAATCTACTTTATGAAAACTCTGCTCAAAGAAATTTTTAAAAAGGATATGGAAGTAAGACTTCGCCCAGGATACTTCCCGTTTGTTGAACCAGGTTTTGAATTAGATATCCGTTGGAAAAAACCAGGTAAAGGTGAATCAAAACATAGTGGCTGGCTCGAGTTATTACCATGTGGAATGGTTCACCCGAATGTTTTAAGGGCTGGTGGAATTGATCCCGAGAAATACAATGGTTTTGCTTTTGGTTTAGGTCTTGATCGACTTGTTATGGTTAAATACATGATTGAAGACATTCGTCACCTTCACTCAGGTGATCTACGTTTTAACTCTCAATTTTCAATTTATTAAGGAATATATAAAATGCTAATATCACTGAACTGGATTAAAGACTTTGTTCAACTACCAAATATCGATGCGGATGATCTAGCAAACTCATTCACGATGACTACAGCCGAAGTAGAAGAGGTTACCTCAACTCTACAACATTTAAAGGCGATAAAAGTTGCTCAAATAAAATCACTGAAAAAACACCCTGAAGCTGACAAGCTTAACTTAGTCACGTTTGATTTTGGTGGCAAAGAATTAAAGGAAGTTGTTTGTGGGGCACCTAATGTTCGAGAAGGTTTGAAAATACCTTATGCACCTCTTGGGACAACTCTGCCTGGAGGATTCGTTTTAGGACCTAAAAAGATACGAGGTATTCTTTCTGAGGGAATGCTTTGTTCTGAGACGGAGCTGGGAATTGGTGAAGGATCAAGTGGCTTGATGGAGCTGCCAGAAGATGCCCCTGTTGGGAAAACCATGCTGGAATTTTTGGGCCTTGAAGCAGATACTATTATCGATGTTGATAATAAGTCTCTTACTCATCGGCCAGATCTTTGGGGACACCTTGGATTAGCAAGAGAGTTCGCAGCAGCTTATGAGTTGGATCTAAACAATCCTTTTTCAAAAGAGTGGGAAAGTAACTTAGAGAAAATCTTTTCAAAAGACGAATCTCCAATCAAACCTCAAGTTGAAAAAGATTCTTCTTGTTTAGGTTACTGGGGATTATCGGTCGACAATATCAAAGTAGGACCATCTCCTCAGTGGATGGTGAATCGCTTAGAGGCTTGTGGTCTCCGTTCAATTAATAATATTGTTGATGTTTCAAATTACGTTATGCTTGAATTGGGACAGCCCCTACATATTTTCGACAGGGAAACAATTAAAGATAATAAAATTCATATCAAACAAGTTGGAAGAGAGACGAGTTTCACCACGCTTGATGAAATGGAAAGAAAGCTAATTCCTACTGATACTGTGATATCTGATTCTGAAAAGCCTCTTGTTTTAGCTGGTATTATGGGAGGGCTCAACTCAGGGGTTAGCGAAAATACAAAGAATATTTTTATTGAAGTCGCTAATTGGAAAGCGGATGAAGTAAGAAAAACTTCTACTCGTTTAGGTCTTCGTTCTGATTCTTCTCAGCGTTTTGAAAAGTCCTTGGATACACTTCAATGTTATAGAACTCTTCTTCGTACACTCGAACTCATCAAAGAGTTATGTCCTGATGCTAAGGTTGTTGGAAAGCCTGAGTATGATGGAGATGACCTCACTCAAATCTCAAGGTTATCAATAAATACTTCAGCAAAAAGAATTACTGACGTTTTAGGACATGAGGTTTCTGAAGAAAGGATTATAGATATTTTTAAGCGGCTTGATTTTGATGTTGAAAAAAATGGTAGCGAACTTAAAGTTACCATGCCGACTTACAGAACGACTAAGGATATTGAATATGAAGCGTGTCTAGTTGAAGAGATCGGTCGAGTAATTGGTTATGATAATATCACACCAGTAAGTCCAATGACAGATATCAAAGCAACTCGCTTAGATTTTGCGAGAAAAATGCATAGAGATATTCAGAATTTTATGACTCTGAATGGAGACTCTTTAGAAGTTATGACCTACCCACTAATTGGTGAAAAACTTTTAAAGAAATCTTTGTGGCCTGTCATGAATGAGGAATTAGTTCTTGTAAATGCTCTCTCAAAAGATGCGGATAGAATGAGACCATCTCTTATACCGCATGCTTTAAATACAGTTAGCGTGAATTCTAAAAACTATGATAGCTTTAATTTTTTCGAGCTAGGAAGAAGTTATATTCCTGATGCTAAAAACTTTTCTCAAGAAAGGTATCAAGTTCTGATCGGATCCTTTGATAAGAAAGAATCTCCCTTTATGAAGGTTTTAAATACAACTGAAAAGCTTTTGAAGAACTTAAACATTCCTTTTGATTTTGCGAATGAAACAGGCAAATTTCCGAATGCAAATTTACCTCAGCAGTGGGAAGGGGTTCATCCATTTGAAAAACTTCATATTAGAATAATGGGGAAGTTTCATGGTGCGGTTAACTCTGTTCACCCTCTAGTGCTAAAGCAGTTTAAGACGAAAGGATTTTTTAGCTTTGCTCTAATTGATATAACTGATTTTCATAACCGAGAAATGAAAGCTAAAGATAAATATACTGCCATCTCAAAGTTTCCAAGTTCTAAGTTTGATTGCACAGTTGTGGTCCCTGCTGACGTAGCTGCAGCAGATACGTTAGAAGCTTTGAAGAAATTAAAAATAAAAGAACTCTCAGAGAAGCATATTGTTGATGTATTTAGTATGGACTCGGGTGAGCGTGCAGTTACTATCTCTGTTACCTTTGAAGACCCTAATAAAACATTAGATTCAGACTTCATTAAGTCGGCTGAAAATAGTGTGGTTAAAACTTTGCTTGACGCGGGGTTTCCTTTGCGCGGATAATTTTTTTTACTTTTTTTACTTTTTTTTGAAAAAAAGTATTGACGGAGTTTAGGCGAAAAACTAATATACACCTCACTCGCAGACATGTTCAAAACAAACACTGTAAGCATTTGAAAAGACGAATCTTTGTAATGCTTGAGGGTCTGCTCGCTCTTTGACAATTGAATAATGAGATAAAGATTTTAATCAAGCCTTCGGGCGCGATTAAATTTTAAGATGAGAAGGAACCCGTCAGTAAGATGATTCTTACTGAGAATCCAAGAGAATGAATGAATGGTTTTTGTAGTGGCGACATTATGAAAATTTTCTCTGATAATTTT
>CAXRIU010000004.1:0-7002 GCA_964231135.1 Bacteriovoracaceae bacterium | reverse complement strand
TATCGCACGCATGCTATGCCTCCTGATTTTGGTTGCGGTTGATGATGTCTCCAACCGTTGTTTTATTCCATTTTCCACCAAGCTTTGATGGAACCTTTTTTTCATTTAAGTAATTTGCTATTGCTCTGAACGAGAGCCCCTTGTTGCGAAGAGTTATTATCTTCTTAATAACTTTCTGTTCTTCTTTATGTGGGACACGCTTACCACCAACGAGCTTTTCCCCAAATTTGAGATTTGGTGCTTTTTTAGTCTCTTTAGATAGGTCTAGGATTCTCAAGGCATCACTGATGCTAGTCCTAGACCAACCAGATACTTCAGCGATCTGATAGCTAGATAAATCCATCTCTACATAGAGCTTCCTTAAAAGTTCTTCATTTTGAATTGGCGTTGAAAGGTAGTGAAAAGCCAGTATAATAAGGCTTGAGTAATTATTATCAAGGGATGAAGACTGGTGCGCGTGGCATCTTCCTTCGTCCACCATTTCAGATACCATGCGCACCGGAAAAAATAGCTATCATGCTCGTAGAAAACCTAAAAGGCTTTGAAATTAAATTTATTAAAAATAATTTTTAGATATATTTATCATTACATTGAATACTATCATTCGCTTTTGCTACACAAGACTTGAATAGGCTTCTCTTTAACATTTTTTCACTTAAGTTATACTGAGATGACTCATTTACTTCTCCATTGTCCAGTTGGAGCAAGCAAAAGTTACATCTTCCAGAGAGACAAGATGACGGAATGTAGAAACCATTTTCTTCTAAAGCTTCTAGTACTGTTTGTTCACTATTTCTATATGAGACAATTTGGTTTTTAAATTTAAAAGTACTCACACAAGGTCTTTGATTTTGTGCTTTTTTAATTCTGATAGAAAGGCATTTGTTGCTTTATTAAGCATACCTTTAAGCTTGCACTTTGGATTTAAAGTACATGTATTTTTTTCGGGATTAAAGCATTCGACAATATCAAAGTCTTCTACTTGAGAAACAAGTTCTCCTATTGATTTGTGTTCATAATCTTTATTGATTTCAATTCCACCTTTTGGGCCAAGAGTTGAGATAACATATCCTAGTTCAGATAGTTTATTTACTGCAACGCTTAAATGGTTTTTTGAAATATCATAACTATCTGCAATATCTTGAATTTTCACTTTTCCTTCATTCATTTGAAGGTAAATTAATACTCTGATGCAATAGTCTGTTTTTGTTTTTAATCGCATAAATTATTTATGCCATTCATATTTTATATTTACAATGATATATTTTAAATATATCAATAATTGTAAAATATATCAAATCTGTGAGGTTGTATGAAAAAGTATTGGTGGACACTAGTATTTGTTCTTGTAGGGACATTTACAATATTAGGATTTTTTGGAAGTGAGGTATATAAGAAGGCTCCTCCTTTGTACGAGAGCATAAACTCAAGCTCTCAGGGGGTTATCTATACCAAAGACGATATTTTAGATGGTCAAGAAGTTTGGCAATCTATTGGTGGTCAACAGATTGGTTCAATTTGGGGGCATGGAGCTTATCAAGCTCCAGACTGGACAGCGGACTGGTTACATAGAGAACTAGTAAATTACCAAACAATTTATAGTCAAAATAAGCTTGGAAAAGGCTTTAATGATCTCTCTAAACAAGAAAAAATGCTTGTTAAAGCTTCAATGCTAGAAGACTATCGAGAGTCAAAAGTTGAAAATGATAAAGTTTTAATCTCAGATATTAGATATCAAGCATATTTGAAGACAAAACAGTATTACTTAAGTTTATTTAGCAATAGTCCTGAATTGAGAGAAACAAGAAAGGCCTATGCAATCCATGAGGAAGTTTTGCCTTCTGCCGAGAGAAGAGAAAAGATGATGGCCTTCTTTCATTGGTCAACTTGGGCTGCTTCAGCGAATAGACCTGGAGAAAATCATACTTACACTAATAACTGGCCACATGAGCCTTTAATAGACAATGTGCCGACAAGTGAAAATATTTTTTGGTCAATAATTTCAGTAATTCTACTCTTAACTTCTATAGGTTTTCTTGTTTGGTATTATGCATTTAAAAAAGAAGAGGATGATGTAAACCCTGAACTTCCAAGTAGTGACCCACTTAAGAACTTTAAACTCACACCTTCAATGAAGTCCCTTTGGAAGTATTGGGGTGTTGTGGTTGTTCTTTTCATTCTTCAAATAGGACTTGGAGGGATTCTTGCCCATTACACTGTTGAAGGGCAGGACTTTTATGGTTTTCCATTATCAAAGTTCTTACCATATACATTAGCGAGAACTTGGCATATTCAAATTGCGTTATTTTGGATTGCTACATCTTTTCTTGCAGCAGGTCTATTTATCGCCCCTATAATTAATGGTGGGAAAGATCCAAAGTATCAACAATTTGGTGTAAACTTTCTTTTTAGTGCATTACTTGTAGTTGTTTTTGGTTCTCTAACAGGGGAAGCACTCGCCATTCACCAGTTATTAGATTTTGATCTAAGTTTTTGGTTTGGTCATCAAGGCTACGAGTACGTTGACTTAGGAAGAGTATGGCAAATATTACTTTTAGTGGGGCTAGGTGTTTGGCTAACATTAATGTTAAGATGTATTGCTCCTGCTCTTAAGATTGCAAAGGATAATAAACAATTACTTCTTTTATTTTCAGCTTCAACTATTGCAATTGGACTCTTTTATGGAGGAGGCCTTTTTTATGGAGCAAGGACTCACATAAGTATTATGGAGTTTTGGCGATGGTGGGTTGTCCATCTTTGGGTTGAGGGTTTCTTTGAAGTTTTCGCAACAGTAGCATTAGCATTTATTTTTGTTACACTTGGTTTAATTAAGCCTAGGTCTGCGACTAAAGCATCTTTACTTTCGACATCGATATTTTTAGTTGGAGGGATTCCGGGTACGTTTCATCACTTATATTTTAGTGGAACTCCTATTTCAATTAGTGCTATTGGTGCATGCTTTTCTGCTCTTGAAGTTGTTCCTCTTGTTCTGATTGGATTTGAGGCATTTCATACTTTTAAAGTTCAAAAACTTACGAGTTGGACAAAAAACTATAAATGGCCAATTACTTTCTTTGTGGGAGTAGCTTTTTGGAACTTAGTAGGTGCTGGAATATTTGGATTCTTGATTAATCCTCCAATTGCTCTTTACTACTTACAAGGTTTAAATACAACTGCTGTTCATGCGCATGGAGCAACATTTGGAGTGTATGGCCTTCTCTCTCTTGGACTAGTTCTATTTATTGTGCAAACAACATTCCAAGAACGTAAATGGAATGACAAAATAATGGGATATGGTTTTTGGGGTATGAATATTGGTTTAGGATTAATGATTATTTTAAGTCTCCTTCCAATCGGCTTGATTCAGTTTGATGCATCTCTTGAAGTTGGTCTATGGTATGCAAGAGGTAGCGAAGTAATGCAGTCAGATTTAATACAGAATCTAAGATGGTTAAGAGTTATAGGTGATGTGATTTTTGCTCTTGGCGCTGTTTTTTATGCTTTGGCCATATTAGATAAAACGGGTCTGTACAAATTAAAGTCAGACGAATCGGAATTTGAAGGTGATTTGGTGGTTGAAAATTAAAAGAAAAAAGGAGAACCTTATGAGCTTAGAAAGAAATAACTCTTTAGGTGAATGGGCTGCGGTCTATTCGGGTGCGAGCAAAGTCTTTATAAAAAATAAATTAGATTTTTGCTGCGGAGGAAAGATAAAATTAGAAGATGCCTGTAGAGAAAACGATCTTGATGTTGATGAAATAATTTCAGATATCAGGAATAGCTCAAAGGATAGTGATAGGCTTTTGTGGGATAAAATGCCTCTTGGAACTCTTGTAGATGAAATTTTAGAAAAGTTTCATAAAAAGCACAGAGAGGACTTAGAGTATTTGATTCCTCTTGCTAAAAAAGTTGAGTCGGTACACTCTGATAAACCAGAGTGTCCAACTGGACTTTCAGATTTTTTAATGAAATTGCAATTTGAGCTTGAATCTCATATGCAAAAAGAAGAAAAAATACTTTTCCCTTTGATAAAATCAGGTCAAGGTTCAGTGGCGCAAGGGCCGATTTCTGTAATGACCCATGAACATGTGAGTCATGGAGAGAATCTGCTTGCATTACGAAAATTGGCACACAACTTTGAGATTCCAGATGATGCATGTGGAAGTTGGAATGCACTATACCAAGGAGCGCAAACTCTAGAGCGTGAACTAATGGAACATATTGGAACAGAAAATAATATCTTATTTCCTAAAGCTTTAAGTGAAGTTGATGGTTGTTGTGGAAGCTGTAGTTAACTAAAGAGTAAAAGGAACACTACTTTGATAAAAAATAATCCAATACTATCTATAAGTTTCAGGCCATTTTTTATTCTTGCAGCATTAATTGCGATTATTAATCCAAGCATTTGGATTCTTAGTTATTTAGGTAAAATGTCAATTCCGCTCGTAGTTGTTGATCCACTTTTTTGGCATGGGCATGAAATGATTTTTGGCTTTACAGGAGCTTTGATTGCAGGATTTATTTTAACTGCTAGTGCTAATTGGACTAATTCTACTCCATATCAAGGAAATAGCCTTTTATTGTTGATCACGGTCTGGTTAGTGGAAAGATTTTCATACTTTATCTTTAATGATGAACATCTTCAGTTTTTGGCAATGAATTTATTTTTCCCTATTTTAACTTTAATGCTATTAAAAAAATTGAGGAATTTTCCAAAACAGAGAAATATATTTATACCAATAATACTTGGGATAACTGTAGCTAAGGTTCTCCATAGTTGGGGTTATCTTTACTCTGTGGAATATCTTGAAGATTCAGGAAGAGAAATCGCAATTGGTCTAATTCGATTTATCATTCTTTTGATCGCTGGCAGAGTTATCCCATTTTTTACTAGAAAGAAGATAGAGGGAATAGACATAAATCTTCCGAATTGGATTAATCCTTTAAGTTTAATTCCTGTCGCATTAATTGCTATTCCTTGGCCTGAAGCTGTGCCAAGATTCGTACTTGGAGCAATATTAACTTTAGCACTTATAGCTAATGTTTTGAGACAGGCTTTGTGGAAACCTTGGGTAACTTTTAAAGTTCCTATTCTTTATGTGTTACACATAGGAATAGCACTAATAAATATTGAGTTATTGATGGAGTTGATAGGTTTATTTAATGACCAAGTTCATTATACACAAGCGGCACTACATCTTCTAATGGCAGGAGGATTAGGAGTTGTGGGAATTGGGATAATGACAAGAGTTAGTTTGGGGCATACTGGTAGGATAATTAGAGCAGATTTCTGGACTTGTTTATCATACTCAGCAATAGTTGTGGGTAGCTTAATAAGAGTATTTGTTCCTATTTTCTTCCCTGATATTTACATAAAAAGTTTACATTTTGCGAGTGGATTTTGGACGCTTGGTTTTGGAATATTCATAATTAAGTACTTTAAAATTCTAGCGACTCAAAGGCCTGACGGCAAACCATATTAAGACTATATTTTCTCCCAAGATATTAAATAAAATGTTGATTTAGGAAGTTTATCAAAAAACTTCTTTTGGTAATGCTCTTTAATGAACTCACCAGACAAGCTACTTAGTTCTTTTTTGTTTGGAATATTTTTATTTATAAAATGGTACTCTTCTCCTGAAACATTTAAATTAATAGTGGTTGAGTCATTTGAATCGAGAACTTTTCCATAGACCCAACCAATTTCTACTACTTGTTTATCAAGATAGAAGTATATACTGCCGCTCGATACAGCGATTAGTAATGCCAACATTATAGCTTTTAATCTAATGGACATTTGATAACCTCTTAGAGATGCCAATCTTCAGCAGCCTCTGGCTGATAAAGTACTTCCTCAACCTTTAGAGTCTTTGTTTTGCCATTAGGAAACTTCCAGTTTATTTTTTGATTTTTCTTTAAACCAATTAGAGCAGAACCTAAAGGAGCAAAAATTGAAATCTTGGCTTCATTTGTATTAGAGTCTTGTGGATATACAATAGTAATAATTGAATCCTTATTAGTTTTTAAATCTAAAAACTTAATCTTTGAATTCATAGTAACAAGATCATTAGGGACTTCATTATCTGAAATTATAGAGGCTCGATCTAACTCAATCTCTAAATCTTCAAAATTGTGACTTGTAGTATTTCCCATTAAATTTGTAAGTCTTAAATAGTCTTTTTCTGTTATAAAAATTCTATCAGTTTCCACTGATTACCTCCATTTTAAATAATAATATATGTGAATTTAGGTTAAAACAGCTATTTAACCACTTGGACAAGTGAAGCTGTATTTCGATGTAAAATGTGTTTTAAGATTATAAAACTCATCTTCCTATAATAGCATATTTAAGAAGTAATCAAAACAAATAAAGCTACATTCAACGTGTTAATTTCTTTGTGTATACCTTTAGTGGTGATAGCCCCTTATGTACTTTTATAATGGCTTCTTTCTTTATTTTCTTGCTTGATAGATTCAAAACCGTAGTACCTGAAATCACTGTAAAAATTATCGCAAGAAATATCTCAATTATCGCACGCATGCTATGCCTCCTGATTTTGGTTGCGGTTGATGATGTCTCCAACCGTTGTTTTATTCCATTTTCCACCAAGCTTTGATGGAACCTTTTTTTCATTTAAGTAATTTGCAATGGCCCTGAGTGAGAGACCTTTGTTGCGAAGAGTTGTTATCTTCTTGATAACTTTCTGTTCTTCTTTATGTGGGACACGCTTACTGCCAACGAGCTTTTCCCCAAATTTAAGATTAGGTGCTTTTTTAGTTTCTTTAGACAGGTCTAGGATTCTCAAAGCATCACTGATACTAGTTCTAGACCAACCAGACAATTCAGCGATCTGATAGCTAGATAAATCCATCTCAATATAGAGCTTCCTTAAAAGTTCTTCATTTTGAATTGGCGTTGAAAGGTAGTGAAAAGCCAGTATAATAAGGCTTGAGTAATTATTATCAACGGATGAAGACTGGTGCGCGTGGCATCTTCCTTCG
>CAXRIU010000003.1:0-52588 GCA_964231135.1 Bacteriovoracaceae bacterium | reverse complement strand
TTTTATTTGTGGCATCGAAGCTATTCGTAGAGCGCCGAAGCGTGAACTGACTAAATGTCAGTTCTAAGTAAGAAGCCAAGATGCACCCATTATATATTTAAAAGCTCTGAGTTATCAGAGCTTTTTTTTTGCCTAAAATTCCAGCTGGTCATGGGACTTATTAATTCTTAAAATACGTTAATGATAATTTACGCAAACCTACTTAAAAGACTTCTTTTTGCTTTCATGTTTCTACCAATATTACGCTTAGTTTTTATTATATATAATAGAGCGTATCTAAGTAATTGTGGATTTGGTGAATTAGCTAAAGCTTATTTGTATGGTTTTCGATTTGATATTGCGACAGTCAGTATTGTTAATGTTTTTTTTATTATTTTTTCAATTATTCCCTTTAGGACGAAGCTATATAATTTATGGTTGAAAATCATATTCTTCGTATTTAATGGTGTATTTTTAACTTTTAATATAGTCGACTTAGAGTTTTTTACTTTTTTAGGTAAAAAAATGACATTCGATATTTTCTCGATGGGTGGAGATATCGGTGATCAATCTTTTCAATTAATTTTAAATTATTGGTTTTTAAGTATTCCTACCTTTTTAATGTTGGTAGCTCTTTGGAAGTTCTATCCTCAGATTGAAAATGAAAAATCTTATTTTTCGTGGAAGAGTATTCCGATGGGCTTCGGAATACTGTGTATAACCGCCATAGCAGTAAGAGGTGGTTTACAGTTAAGATCAATAAGTTCTAAACAAGCTTTTATATTTGATAAACATGAGTTAGGAAATGTCGCTTTAAATGCAGCTTATACTATGGCCAGGTCTATTGGGGCAAAGGAGTTGTCTGAGGTAAATTTCTTCAAAACAGATAGACTTGCAATCGAAAAAATTAAAGAGAGTCGTAACTTTGATTATTCGAATCTTTCTTATCCTAAAACAAATGTCGTTATCCTTGTCATAGAGAGTCTCTCTCAAGAATACCTTGAAGAGGGCTATGTACCTCTATTGAAAAATAAGTTTGAGGAGGGAATGTATTTCTCTGAAGGTTTTGCTAATGGAAGGAGATCGATAGAAGTACTTCCATCCATTTTATTAGGGTTGCCTTCACTTATCGGTAAACCTATATATCAGTCACAGTTTCAAACAAATCGCTTCGTTGGTCTCCCACAAGTATTGAAGGATAGTGGCTATAGTACTTCATTTTTTCATGGCGGAAAAACTGGAACCATGGATTTTGATGCTTTCGCCCTTTCTGTGGGGATTGATAAATATTTTGGGAAGGAGGATTACCCAACATCAGAACATTATGACGGTAATTGGGGCATTTTTGATCATTATTTTTATCAATTTTTTGCAGATTATTTGGACAAAGAGAAAGAGCCATTTTTTAGTGCATTTTTCTCGCTAAGCTCCCATCAACCTTATGCAATACCGACTGAGTTTAAGGAGAAATTTCCTAAAGGCGAGCTAGAGATTCATGAGAGTATTGGATATGCTGATTTCTCAGTGGTGAATTTTTTAGAAAGTGTAAAGGAAAAGGCGTGGTATAAGAATACATTGTTCGTCTTAACAGCAGATCATACCCAAAAACTACATTCTAAAAAGTTCAATAATAAATTAGGACGTTATAGAGTCCCTATTTGGTTTTTTCATCCTACAATTGATTTATCCGGATTTAAATCTCGCAACATCGCTCAGCATGCAGATATTTATCCCTCCGTCTTAGATTTTCTAGGATTGGAGAGACGATCTCTGCTATTTGGCTCTTCAGTGTTTGGGAAAGATTCTGGTGCTGTCATTAATAATGCATCAGGAAATTATTTTTATTACAAAAATGGAGTTTTGGTTTCCGAAGGGAATGAAAAGTTTAAGCTGGAGCAAGGTGATGAAAATAGCTTTCCTGAATTAGTGGATGAACTAAAAGCTTATATTCAATATACTCAGAATGGCCTACTTAAAAATAAGTTATATCCTGAAAAATAGTGCGATGCGCTTTAACCTACATTCCTTGTCAGTCTTTCCTGCACACGCTAGGATAGGGGCCGTAAAACCTTGTTATATAAGAGGAAATTATGGAATTGACTGGAACACAGTTGGATACAACATCAAATGAATTTTTAGAAAATTGCGAGTTTCATTTATCACTAAAGCGTGACTTAGAGGCGAGGCTTGAAGCTGTTTCGTGCGGAGGAAGTGCAAAAGCAGTAGAGAAGCATAAGGCTCGTGGAAAGTTCTTAGCTCGTGAGCGAATTTATAAAATTATGGATGAGGGGTCTGAGTTTATAGAACTATCGGCTTTAGCTGCTGATCAAGTCTATGAAGAGGACGTTCCATCTGCCGGCATTGTGACGGGGATTGGAAGTGTTTGTGGCGTTCAATGTATGTTCGTTGCTAACGATGCAACTGTTAAGGGAGGAACTTATTTTCCATTAACTGTTAAAAAACATTTAAGAGCGCAAGAGATAGCTCTTCAAAATAAATTGCCATGCATTTACTTGGTTGATTCAGGAGGAGCCTTTCTTCCAAAACAAGATGAAGTTTTTCCTGATAAAGAACATTTTGGGAGAATTTTTTATAATCAAGCTCAGATGAGTGCTAGAGGTATACCTCAAATAGCAGTTGTTTTGGGTTCATGTACAGCCGGTGGAGCTTATGTTCCAGCGATGAGTGATGAAACAATTATTGTAAAAGAAAACGGAACAATATTTCTTGGTGGACCACCTCTTGTAAAGGCTGCAACCGGGGAAGAAGTTTCTGCTCAGGATCTTGGGGGAGCGGAAGTTCATACCCAAATTTCAGGTGTTGCTGATCATTATGCTGAGGATGAGGAAGATGCTCTCGCAATAACTAGAAATATCGTTGAAAATCTTAATTATCGCGCGAATGACAGAGAAAAAAATAAATTAGCTTCAGAGGAGCCATATTTTAATCCTGAAGAAATTTATGGAATCATTCCAAAGGACACGAGAAAAACTTTTGATGTAAGAGAAATCATTGCGAGGCTTGTAGATGGATCTAAGTTTCAAGAGTTTAAAAAATCTTATGGTGAAACCCTTGTGTGCGGGTTTGCAAAAATTCATGGTTATCAAGTGGGAATTCTTGCTAATAATGGGATTCTTTTTTCTGAGAGTGCACAAAAGGGAGCTCATTTCATCGAGCTATGTAGTAAAAGAAAAATCCCGTTAGTGTTTTTGCAAAATATTACTGGTTTTATGGTTGGTAAAAAATATGAACAAGAAGGTATTGCCAAGCATGGTGCTAAACTTGTTACCGCGGTAAGTACGACCAATGTTCCAAAGTTTACAGTTATAATTGGTGGATCATTTGGAGCTGGAAATTATGGTATGTGTGGACGAGCATTTAACCCAAAATTTCTTTGGATGTGGCCTAACTCAAAAATCTCTGTCATGGGAGGAGAGCAGGCAGCGAATGTCTTAACAACCGTAAGGCAAGACGCATTGGCGTATCAGAAAAAGCAACCTATGAGTACTGAGGAGGTTGAAAAATTTCAAGCACCGATTAGAGAAAAATATGAAGTTGAAGGTAGTTGTTACTATAGTTCAGCTAGGATTTGGGATGATGGGGTTATCGCCCCTGAAAAGACGAGAGACTATTTAGGAATGGCGATTGCAATTTCTCATAATGAAGAGATTGAAGATACGAATTTTGGAATTTTTAGGATGTAATGATGTTATTGGTTTCTAAATCTGAAAATGGTGTCATTCGAATTGCATTGGATCGACCAGAGATTCATAATGCTTTTAATGATGAACTCATTGCAAAAATTATTGAGACTTTTCAATCTATCTCTAACGACAGTGATGCCCGATTGGTTGTACTTAGTGGAAGCGGACGTTCATTTTGTGCTGGAGCTGATCTGAATTGGATGAAATCCATGGTGAATTATTCAGAAGCAGACAATAAAAAAGATTCAGAAAATCTTTTTGAAATGTTTGATGTGATTGATAATTGCCCTGTACCTGTGATTGGCGCCATTAATGGGCACGCATTAGGTGGTGGAATGGGGGTGGTCTCAGTCTGTGACTATGCTATTACACATTCCAAAGCAAAGTTTGGTTTTACTGAGGTCAGGCTTGGATTGATCCCTGCGGTAATTTCGTCTTTTTGTATGAGAAAAATTAAAGAATCTCATGCTAGAGCATGGTTTCTATCTGGGGAAAAATTCGGTGCCAATACCGCATTGAGTATGAATCTTGTGCATGAAGTGGTTGAGCCAGAAGAATTTGAGGGGCGAGTTGAAGAACTTATCACTTCATTCTTACAAGCAGGACCTATTGCTAGTAGGGAAGCGAAGAAGCTTATAAAGAATTTAGAAAAAGCAGAAGATATAAAAGATTTTACCTGTAGTGAGATAGCCCGCCTTAGAGTTTCAAGTGAAGGTCAAGAGGGGATGAATGCTCTTTTAGAAAAAAGAAAAGCGAGTTGGTATGAAAATTAATAAGGTATTGATTGCGAATAGAGGAGAGATTGCTCTCAGAGTTATTAAAACTTGTCAGCGTTTAGGAATTGAAACGGTGACCATCTATGCTCTCAACGATAGAGAGCTTCCGCATGCAAGTGCTGGAGATGAAAATATTTATTTAGGGACAGGTACTTTAGCGCAGACTTACCTCAATCAAGAAAAGATTATTCAAATAGCGAAAGAAACTGGAGCTGATGCTATTCATCCAGGCTATGGTTTTTTATCTGAAAATACTGAATTTTGTAAAAAAGTTAGTGAAGCGGGAATTATATTTGTTGGTCCCAGTGTTGAAGCAATTGAACTGATGGGGGACAAGAAAACTTCTAAAGAAAAAATGGAAGAAATTGGGATTCCGCTTATTCCTGGTTATCATGGAAATGATCAATCAAGTGAAGTGCTGGCAAAAGAAGCTGTGAAAATTGGTTTTCCTGTGCTGATCAAGGCCACTGCCGGAGGTGGTGGTAAGGGAATGAGAATTGTTCGTAGTGAGAGCGAATTTGAAGACGCTTTAGCTGCAGCAAAAAGAGAAGCAAAAAATGCATTTGGAAACGACCAAGTTCTGCTTGAAAAATATATCGAGAATCCACGTCATATTGAAGTGCAGTTAGTCAGTGATGGACAAGGAAATCATTTTCATTTTTTTGAAAGAGAATGTTCAATTCAAAGAAGGTATCAAAAAGTTATTGAGGAGACTCCATCGGTAGCACTTGATGATGACCTTAGAAGTCAAATGTGTGAGACAGCAGTTAAAATTGCATCTGGAATTAATTATGTGGGAGCTGGGACAATTGAACTGATCTTGGCCCAAGACAAGAGTTTCTATTTTCTTGAAATGAATACTCGTTTACAGGTTGAACATCCTGTAACTGAAATGGTAACAGGGGTAGACCTCGTTGAGTTGCAATTGATGGCAGCTGCTGGAGAGGCTTTTCCTTTTAATCAAGAAGACATAACTCAAGTTGGTCATGCGATTGAAGTTAGAATTTACGCTGAAGATCCTGATAATGAGTTTTTACCTACAACTGGAAAAATTCAACAAATTGAGGTTGAAACGGAAGTCGATTACAGACTTGATTGTGGTTACCGCGATGGAAATTCAATATCTACAAGTTATGATCCAATGCTTGCGAAGTTAATTACTTGGGAGCAAGACCGTTATCAAGCGATTGAGTCGATGCAGGACGCACTTAATTCAGTAGTTTTTGGTGGGACTAAAACTAATAGAGATTATTTAAAAAGAATTTTAGATCACGAAGACTTTATAACTGGTGAAATTAGCACCCATTTTATTGCTCAAAAAGAAGAGGACCTCAAGCCTGAGAGGCTTCATCCAGCTCATTTTATAGCTGCAAGCATAGTTAAAGGTTTAAAACAAACCAGACATGTTTGGGACAAGAACTATAAAGCACATAAGAAAAGCTTTGTTGTTGATGCTGAAGACGTAGAGGTCCAGATTTTTCAACTTTCAAATGATGGATTGAGTTTTATTCTTGATGGCGAAACTTTTAAATATCAGGTTTATACCGTTGAGAGTAATAAGGTTGTTCTAGGACATAAAGGTGATGTTTTTAATGCCTATATTTATAGAAAAGATATTAAAGGCAGTGAGCAAATTTTTATCCATGATTTTGAAGTGATCCTAAAATCAGTTCCAAAAGTTGAGTTGAAATCAACTCAAACTACGATGAGAGAAGGTGCACTTCAAAGTCCAATGCCAGGAAAAATTTTCAAGATTGTTCAAGAGCAAGGTAGTTCGGTAACTAAAGGTGATGCAGTTCTTATTTTAGAAGCTATGAAGATGGAACATACGATTAAGGCCAATAAAGACGGCGTGATTAAGGATATTTTCTTTAAGGAGGGTGATCAAGTGCAGGGGGGCGTCCTTCTGTGTGAGATTGAATAATGGAATACAGTGGTATTAAAAAAAATATTAAGATCGTAGAGGTCGGTCCCAGAGATGGACTTCAGAATGAAAGTATATCTCTAAGTTTGAGAGACAAGCTTGCTTATATTGATCTGTTAGCGGCAACTGGTCTTCAAACTATCGAGGCGACCTCGTTTGTTAGAGCCGATAAAATTCCACAGATGGCAGATGCGGTAGATCTTTTTAAAAAACTATCTCAAAAGGAATATTTTAATAGAATTTCATTTCCCTGTTTAGTTCCAAATATGAAAGGCTATGAGCAAGCTTCAAGTGCTGGTGTAAAAGAGATCAGTTTGTTCTCTGCAACCAGCGATGCTTTCACTGCAAAAAATATTAATTGTACTGTCGATGAGAGTTTTGAGCGAATGCAGGAAGTGGCAGATGCTGCTATAAAAGATGGCGTGAAGATGCGTGGATATGTATCCACAGCATTTGGTTGTCCATACGCAGGAGAAATGTCTGTCGATAAATTAGTTCATGTCATTGAGCGATTTTTTAAGTTGGGTGTTTACGAGGTAAGTATTGGTGACACAATTGGAGTTGCCGTACCTGGCCAGGTAGACAAATACCTTTCAGTGATTAAGAAAGAATTTGATTTAGATAAACTGGCAATGCATTTTCATGATACCAGGGGGATGGCGGTAGCTAATTGTCTTATAAGTTTAGAACATGGAATTTCGGTTTTTGACTCTAGCTCCGGAGGACTAGGGGGCTGTCCTTATGCGAAAGGTGCTACCGGTAATGTTGCGACTGAAGATATTCTATATCTATTTGAATCACTTGGTTTAGAAACGGGAGTTAATCTTGAAGCTGTCGCACGTGCGAGTAAATTTATCTTAGAAAAAGTTCAAAAAAATAGTCCATCAAAATATTACCAAACAATCGAGAAAAAATTATGAGTCTAGTAACTGAGTTTGACGATCATACCCTTTGGATAACGCTGAACCGTCCGGAAGCGAGTAATGCTTTTGATGATGAGATGATCGATAAACTTGTTTCAGAGTTATATAAAGCAGACAGGGATAGAGACGTATGGACAATCGTTATTACAGGAGCAGGAAAGCATTTCTGTGCTGGTGGTGATGTAAAAGCGATGGCCGAGAAATCAGGAATGTTTGAAGGTGAGCCAGACGAACTTAGAAGAAGATATCGCTATGGTATTCAGCAAATTCCGATTGCCATGAACTCTCTTTCAAAGCCTGTTATTGCTATGGTTAATGGAGCCGCTATCGGCGCAGGATTAGATCTAGCCTGTATGTGTGATATTCGAGTTGCAAGTGAGCACGCAAAGTTTGGTGAAACTTTTGCTAAGCTTGGATTAATTCCAGGTGATGGTGGTAGTTATTTCTTGCAAAGAATAGTCGGATTTTCGAAGGCCATGGAGTTAACTTTGACTGCTGATATACTCTCGGCTAAAGAAGCTTTATCGATAAATCTGGTAAATTACGTAGTAGGGGCAAATGATATAAAAAGTAAGACAAAAAAAATAATAAATAAAATTCATTCAAATGCCCCTATAGCAGTCCAAATGGCGAAGCGTTCAATTGTTCATTCTTATCGTAACGATCTAAACTCCGTGCTAGATTTACTTTCTGCTTACCAAGGAATTACTCAAAGAACGTCGGACCATTTTGAGGCTTTAAAAAACTTAAAGTCAGGTGAAAAAAATAATTTCAACTCCGTTTGACATCATTTTTCAAATTTCTGAAAATAGTAATGTACCGAATAAATAAATAGGAACTTTAGTGACGAAGATTCTTCTACCTTTTGTTTTTTTAATGAGCTGTTCGACAGTTCATTTTAAATCCTCAAACGAGTCTAAAGTTCACTTTGATTATGATCTTAACCAAGAAAAAGAGATTGTAATTGAAGTTGAGAAGAAGTTTTATTTATGGGGTGCATTTCCAAATCAGCACGAACTTTTTTTGGATAAGATATTTAAGCAAAAGGGTTTCGATTACGTATCGGATCTTAGGATTGAGGAAGTCGAAACAGCAAGAAAAGCAGCCTGGATGATAGGCACTTTTGGCATGTATTACCCAATGAAGTTTAAATTAATCGGAAGAATAAGCGAATAGTGTCCAAGGATGGGCACCTTACTGGCCAGGGATGGCCTTTCATTTATCTACCTTGATTAATCCTCTAGAGACGACAGCAGATCATTAAAGAAATTAGACTTATGCTCTTCAATTTCTTCTTCAGTCATGTGAGAAAAATTATCGCGATCAACTGTTTCAAAATAGTCTTCATGGCCTATAAGAAAGCGACTAGGATTTCGTTTTAAATATTTACCATAGATCTTTCTTTCTCTTGCGTAGGTCATAACTAAACGTTTCTTCGCTCTTGTGATACCTACGTAAGCGAGTCTTCTTTCTTCGTCGATGCTATCGCCACTGTTGATAACGTTTTTGTGGGGAAGTAGTTCTTCTTCAGTACCTATTAGGTAACAAGTATCAAACTCTAGACCTTTTGATGAATGTAGAGTCATTAACTGCACTTCGTTTTTAGGTACACCGTCTTCACTATTTTGATTGTCTTGGTTATCGACGAGAAGAAGTCGCTCAAGATAATTTTGCAAAGTTGCTTCTTCATGAAAGCGATCAACGAATCTATCCGTTGAGAGAAGGAAGTTTCTTACGTCATCTTTTTTACGACCTGCAATCTTTGGCGAGTCATAAGAATTTGTAATGAATTCAAAATAATTTATTTCGTTAATAAGAGTCCCTAGCGCCTGAGTTAAAGTCATGGATTGAAAGTGGCTTTGGTACTTATTTATAATATGAACAAACTCTTTAAGGGCTTCTGCTTTTTTGTTTGTTTCAAGATGAGCATTTTTTTTAATGACTTCAAATAAAGTGATGTTTTCGGCTTCAGATTGTTCAAGGTATTTTCTTAAACTTGCAGTTCCAATTCCTCTATGAGGAATATTTAAAATTCTTCTAAGGGATAGTTCATCTTTTGGGTTTGCTATCACTGAGAGATAAGCGATGAGGTCTTTAATTTCTTTTTTCTCGTAGAATTTTTGCCCACCAATAATTGTGTAGGGAATCTGACTCAGACGAAGTTGATCTTCTAGGGGAGGGACTTGAGTATTGCTTCTGTAAAGAATGGCAACTTCTCCTAAAAACGTTCCTTCTGTCTGATACTTTGAAAGAATGTCCTCAACGATTAATTGTGATTCATGATCTGAGTTTGCCGCCATCCATAGTTGAGGGAGTGCTCCGGTATGATTGGTGGTCCTCATCGTTTTATCTTTTCTAATCTTGTTGTCTTTAATTACAGAGTTCGCAAGATTTAAAATTTTAGAGGTCGAGCGGTAGTTCTGTTCGAGTTTAATGACCTGAGTGTTGGAGTACATCTTTTCAAAATTGAGGATGTTGGTTATATCAGCTCCGCGAAAGGCATAAATTGATTGATCGTCATCACCTACAACACAAATATTAGAGTGAGTCGAAGTGAGGCCTCTTACCATTTCAAACTGTAGACCGTTAGTATCTTGATATTCATCGATCATGATATACTTATAACGAGCAGAATATTTCTCAGCGATATCTGGTCTTTTTTCAAAAAGGCGCACAACTAGAAATAAAATATCATCAAAATCAATGGCGTTATAAAAATGAAGTTTATCCATGTAATAATGGTAAACATATTCTGTCGCCTCATCATAAGGATCCTCTGGATCATAGTATTCAGTATCTTTAAACTCGTGAGCTGAAATACCATTATTTTTTAAAAGACCAATTTTAGAGAGGATCGTCTTTTTATCAAATGAAGCCTTATCTGTTCGAAAGCGCTTGAGACCTTCTCGAATGATGGCCATTTGATCACCTTGATCATAGATGGTGAAGTCTTTATTGTAGCCAATATGTTGAATATCTTCGCGAAGGATTCTGATTCCCAGCGAGTGGAAAGTTGAAAGAGTAATTCCTCTTTTTCGACGGCTCCCCAGGAGTTTACTGACCCGCTCGTTCATTTCCATTGCAGCTTTATTGGTAAAACTAACAGCTAAGATTTCTTTTGGAGAAATCCTAAGGTTCTGAATCATATGTCCTATTCTATAGGTTAGGGTACGAGTCTTCCCTGAGCCGGCTCCGGCAAGGATTAAAACGGGGCCGTTTACTGTCTCGGCAGCCTTTCTTTGTTCGGGGTTGAGTCCATCTAAACTGAGCATGCCCTAATTTAATGTGAGGTGGTGAATTTGCCAAGTTTATCGTGCAAACTTGTTTGTATCATCAAAATTTATTTACTCGAGGGAGGCGTACAATTCGAGGGATTCTCTTGTGATTCCAAATGTTTAAATGGAATTTGCTGAGTTCAGCGGATGTTAAGTGGGATAATAAAGTCAGTTAGGAATTTAGCCGATAGGTAAATGTATGAAATCTGCTAGCTTATATCTTTTATTCTTTTTATTACTTGCCTGTGGAAAAGAGCAGGAAGTGACTAACGCTAAAATTTCCGTTGCCGGTATTACTGGAAGCGCGAAATATCAGGGAGGCCTTTTTCTAAGAGGGGAAAGCCAAGATGGAAAGTTTAAAATCCTTAAATCGATTCCGGCCAATGATACGATTGAATTGGTTCTTCCCAATGGTAAGTGGGATTTTAAGGTTGTTGGTTGGACTGGTGGAAGTCAGAATAAGACTTTTGAAGGCGAAGTTAAGTGTGCTGGGAAATACGGAGTTGAACTTAAAGGAACGGGAGTTGATTTAGGACTGACTGCAACCAGTGCTAAATGTTCTGAATTGATTCAAAGAGATATTGATCGTGGAGACATGGTAGGACCAACAGGAGTTCCTGTCACGGCTGTAAGTCAGATCTATGATACGAACAGAAATCGTTTTTATCGTATGGCCTTCGGAAGTTGTATTGGTTTGAAGGGTTATTTAGATAATGGTTATGCCGATAAAATTCCACCGGAGTTAGGCTGTGGCGGACCCAGTGATCTTATGAAAGGCTCCGAGCAATCTTTTAAAGTCACCATCATCGAAGAAGAACTTGATGGAAGAAGATACTCAGGACTTACGAGTGAATGCCGGCCTTTAACTGCTGCTTATAGAAATTACACTGATATTAACTTGCATCCTGGCATGAATGTGGATTTTTCTCTTTTTGATTCAACTGATTGTTCAGGTGCACCTATAAAAGTTGTTAAGTTTGATCAAGGCATTGGTGCAAAAGCAATCGCGCAAGACAATCAAGGGATGACAGTTTTTCATACTTCAGATTCAAATGGAAATGTAGCTCCTTATCATACATCTGGAAACTATTATTTATTTGTTGGATTTGATGGAAGAGGTTGTACGGCCGCAAGTCAGGCTAAACTTCCTTTTGCTCTGGGAGATAACGGAAAATATCTCGTTTGTAATGCAGCTCAATTTGCTAATATCGCAGCAGGCCCCAGTTGTTTAGATGAGCAAGGAAATGATCATCCAACTCAAAATTGTGAGCAAGACGCCGAGTACGTTTTAGGAGCTAATATCAATTTTGGTGGAGCGAATGCGACGATTCCATTTTTTAGTGGAACAATTCGTGGGAATAATAAAACACTTTCTAATTTAGGAGCTCCTCTTTTTGACAGTATTTCAAATATGTCTGCTAACGATAAAAGGATTGCGGATTTCACTATCGCAGATTCAACTATTATTGAATCGGGTAATGAAAACTTTGGTCTTTTAGCTCGAGTTATTTCTAATTACGGAGGAGGCACGGGTGGAGAGTACGAAATTGATCGAATTAATTTATTAAATAATACCCTGCAAATCACCTACAGTGGAGGAAGTGACAATGCAATTGGAGCCTTGTTTGGTCTAGTTGATTTTGAAACGTCAGTTCCTGATTCTGGTGAGGACCTTTTTGTCAGGCTGAATTATTCAACTACTAATATCGAGAGTGCTGTAAATTGGAATACCTCAGTTGGTGGACTAGTTGGGCAAATTAAAGTTGATAATACGAATAATATCAATATGGCCTTTGAGCGTAATGTCGTAGGTGTACCCCTAAATCCTTCATTTAATGTCCAGCTACCTGAAGGACCTGGAAACGAACGTTTTGATTATGAATCACTTGATCTTTCAAATGTCGTTTTAAACTGTGCTGCGTATACGAGTTGTTGGGCCGGTGGGATAGTTGGAAGAACAAATCATATCGATCTTCGTTATGGAAACTTTTCTTTTTTGACTGCCACGGGTGTTGCAGGTGTAGGTGGACTTGTCGGGATTGTTGATGATCAAACAGCGGCTCAAGGTCAAAGCGTGAAAATAGAGGACTCAGTTGCAAAATTAAATTTTGTTCCGTTTAGTGCTTCTTCGCATGTTGGGGGAGTGTTAGGTCGGGTTCCAGACTCTTTAGGAGGGGATAGTGAAGCGGTATATATTCAAGGAACTGTTAGCTCTCTTATAATCGGTTCTCCTGCTGTACCAGCTTCATTCAATATTAATAATATTGGGGGAATTGTTGGAACCTATGTTTTCGATGGCACTCCCAATTTGTTCATCAAACACGCTAAAGCTTATAACTCGGTCTATACTTCTGGTGGTAGCCACGGAGGTTTAGTTGGCTCTTTTAAAGAGACTGCTGCAGGGAATGGTCCGGGGATTTCTGCTGATGAAAATATTTATAGCTCACTCGCCTTAGGGGTTATGTTCGATGAAGATACAAATGATGCAGCTTCAGTGAGTACAGCACCTGCCAATGCGAATAAGGGGGGGCTTGTTGGTTACGCTGATTTAGTTCGGGCGAGGTTTAACTCTGTTCAAATGAAACTAGAAGGTCATAGTTATGTTGGGGGCGCTTATGGTGTGGCTCACTCTGCCTCATTAGAAGAGTCAGACATCTTGACTGAGCTCAGAGTTGCGAATTCATATGTTGGTGGAGTAAGCGGAAAGTATATGGACACTCATGCTATGACTCCATTGGTGAGTTATGTGAAGGTAGTAGCAGATATCCTATTTAAAAATGGAAACTACACTAACTTAGCAACGAACTTAGCTGGATATCTCCATGGAGACACAGATATTAACGGAACTACACATGCAAATGAGTTCTTAGCAGACGTTGCAATTGATGGAACTGACTTGTCACTTACTTCCGAATGCTCCGGGACTATTGGGAATTGTAGCGCGACTGAAATAGGTACCAGTCTGATAGTAGGAGACGGTGGGGGAATTTGTACCCCGTTAGGTTCTCGTTTTTCTAATATCACTGGTCTTTGTCAGTTGGCGTTTATGGATAGGTGGCGCACAAGTGGAACTATGAGAGATGAGTTTGGAGTACCAGTTACAGATAATGGGTTACCTGTTTTATTGGCCGGAAGTTTAATTGAGCCATTTGAAATAAGGTCTGCCACAGACTGGGGATTAATTGGTAGTGACGCATTTCTCGCCCAAAAATCTTTTGAAGTTGTAGGTGAAATTGATTTTGGTGGAGGTGTGATACCACCAATTGGGCCTGCTGCTGGAACTCCAATTGATGAGAGATTTAAAGGTAAAATCTTTGGCGCCGGTACCATCAAAAATGGTGTGATTAACGGAGCTAGCAGTCATGCTGGTCTAATTAATAGAACAGAGGGGGGGGATTTAGGTCTAAGAGACTTTCCACTACATTTAAGTGATATAACAATTAATTGTGGGACTTCAACCTACTGTGGCCTAGTCGCCTATGCAGCTGACTCTGAGTTTTTTGTGAATGCGAAAAATATTACTGTAAATAGTTCGACTTCAACATCGGCAATTGGAGGCTTAGTAGGTATGTCTTCAGGAGTAACGATCGAGGAAAGTTATTTTAGCGGTCGTATAGATGCAACTTCTGCAGTTAATGTCGGTGGTTTAGTTGGCGATAATGAGTCTGCATCTGGAGAAACAACGGTTAAAAATTCTCTGGTTGACCTCGACTTTATAAGGGCCGGCACTATCGCTGGCGGTATCATGGGAAGCGCTCAAATTGGGAATGGGCAATCGTCAATTTCAAATTCCGCAGTATGGATTGATATAAATGGAACTAGTTCAGGAAATGATCTACAAGGTGGAAGTATCGGTGGACTTATTGGAAGTATTGGTGAGTCTAATTTTACAATCTCTACCTCATATGTAGATGTAAGCAATGCATCTGTACCAGTAAGCTTCCAAGTACTTGCCAACGATAATTCTTCAGTTGGGCAATCTGTATCAAATGTCGGTGCCATTGGGTCAGACTTAAATACTAACTGGTTAAGCTCGGGGCCGTGGGCAGCGAACTATCAGGCCATGTCTCATCAAGATTTACAATTTAATCTTGGTGATTTTCAAAATGAAGAGAATTGGTTGACTGATAGCAATGGTAGACTGGTTCCTAAATGGTATATTGAAGGATTTGAAGACTAGGAATTCTATAAGAGATTTACTATACTAACCCCTCATTAAGAGGGGTTTTTTTATGCGCTATTTAGTTACTTCAGCACTTCCGTACGCCAATGGGCCGATTCACTTTGGACATATTGCGGGAGTTTATTTACCAGCAGATATTTTTACGCGTCACAAGAAGATTCAAGGTCATGAAATTATTCATATTTCTGGCTCGGATGAACATGGGGTAGCTATTATGCAAAATGCGCAGAAAGCTAAAATTTCTTATCAAGAA
The DNA here is from genome assembly GCA_964231135.1 of Bacteriovoracaceae bacterium. Lineage (GTDB taxonomy): Bacteria > Bdellovibrionota > Bacteriovoracia > Bacteriovoracales > Bacteriovoracaceae. Next base: position 37,571 of record CAXRIU010000003.1, on the reverse strand, counting down.
TATGTAAATCAGTGGCATAAAACTCATAAAGATCTTTTCGATAAATATGAGATTCAATTTGAATATTTTGGTCAAACTTCTGCTGAGTACCATAAAGAAGAAACACTCTTATGGTTTGATGAATTGTATAAAAAAGGATTCATTGAAAAGAAGGCTGAGGATCAACTGCAATGTCAAAGCTGTACTAATTATCTTCCTGATCGTTTTGTGGAGGGGACTTGTTATGTATGTGGCTATGAAGAAGCAAGAGGTGATGAATGTCCTAATTGTGGGGAGTGGATTGACGCCGTAAAACTTAAAGCACCAGTTTGTAAGTTTTGTGGGTCTAAAGATATCGAAGTGAAGTCGGTAGATCAGTGGTATTTAATGCTGACAAAATTCAAAGACGAATTTCGTGATTGGTTTGGCTCAAAAAAAGAGGGATGGAGAAAAACTGTAAGCTCTCCAATTGAAGCCTTAACTAAAGATGAGATGGTGGATCGTGCCATCACAAGAGATCTTGACTGGGGGATTGATGTTCCTCTAGCTGAGGCGAAAGGAAAAAAATTCTACGTCTGGTTTGATGCACCTATTGGATATGTTTCCAACACAAAAGAATATTGTAAAACGTCTGGAGAAGATTACCTCAAAGATTGGTGGCAAAATGATGACACTCAGATCGTAAACTTCATCGGAAAAGATAATATTATTTTTCATGGAATCATTTTTCCAATGATGAGTCTAGCTTCGGGGCGAGCCAATGCGGTAACCCATCTTCCTGCAAATCAATATGTGAACCTAGAGGGAAAACAATTTTCAAAATCGAAGGGTTGGTATGTGGATGCTGAAAAGGCGATTGCAGAGTTTGGTTCTGATGCTCTTCGCTACGCTCTGACAACTCTTATTCCTGAAAACAATGATTCAAGTTTCACATGGGAAGGGTTCGAGGCAAAAATCAATAATGAGCTCGCAAATAATATTGGAAATTTTATTAACCGAGGTATGACTTTTTTCTTTAAAAATTGGAAAGAAGAAGGAATCGATGCTGATAAATTTCAAAGCTTTTTTGGAACGACTGCTTTTGGAGAACTTCAAACTCGAGTTAAGGAAATTAATGCGACTCTTGACCGAATTGAGGTGAGAAAAGGTTTAGAGCAGGTAATGAGTCTTGGACAAGTGGCCAATACCTATTTCTCTGATCACGAGCCTTGGGCAGTGATTAAAACTGATAAAGATAAATGTGCAGAGATTATCGCTCATTCTGCTATTTATGCTTTAACTTTAGGGTGTTTATTTAAAACTTATCTTCCAGAATTAAGCTCAAAGATTTTAGCTTATTTTCCTGAGGTATCTGATGAGTTGATTCGTGATATCTACACTGGAGAGTTCAAAATTGCTAAAGAGTATTTTGGAAAGAATATCGTTTTAACACAAAAGCCAAAGGGATTGGTTCAGAAAATTGAAGCAGATCGAGTAAAAGCTTTAAACGAAGAACTTCACTCTTTGTAGAGTTCTTGCCCTTTAGGGTTAAAGCTAATAGATTTTTTGAATTCATAGCGAGTCTTATTCCAAGAACGAACTAATGATCCCGTTTCGCTGTCAACAAGCGCTTCAAAACTAAAGGGGTCACCGTTTTCTTGCAAGTAAGACACCTTGATATGTTCAAGGTTTCTCGCGGTATTGTTTTTTATTTTTACGATAGATTTAATCGGCTCAATCTTTAAGCTTTGAACTTTCTTAATTGCCGCCATTTTCAAAAAACGTCGCTTATAAGTATTTTTCCAATCAGGATTGACTGAGTTTGAATATTTGAGGGTATTTAAATCATAATTTCCCCGAGCTATGATGGCCCTTTTTTGACCTTGAGGGGTTTTAACTGAAGCCGGAGCACGCTTAACTTTTTTCTCTTTTTTAACAGGCTTTTTATGAGAAGAGAGCGTGGGAAAGTTTTTAGATTGACGGTAGCTGTAATCTGCTTGATCCGATAGAGGGCCGATTATCAGAAAAGATCCAATAACGATGAATAGGGTGAGGGGGTAGCGCTTCATTAATCAAGTACCTCAAATTGAAAATTAATCACTTTAAAAGGTTCCGCCCCCGCATATTCAAAATCAGCGTATTCATCATCTGTCGCTGATTCGCTATAGCAGTCAGAGCAATTACTAAAACGAACTCTGAAGCGGCAATTAAACTTAGTTCCAGGTGGAATCCACTTGTTGACTTCCATGACTACTATATTAGACTGGCTGAAAGTTACACTATTATTCGTCTCCCCTTGGATCGTTTCGGCCCAAGTTTTCCTAGAGTCAATTTTTCCAAGGATTGCATGCTCAGCTCCTGGAAGAATCCTAATTAAACACGAATTTGGATTAAATTCATTTCCAGACATAGATGAGTTATTGATACAGTCTTTATCTTCAAGTCCCATAGAGTATTTGCGGTAGAAATCCTGAGAAACCCAAGTCGTTTCATCTTCATCACTATATTGTACTAAACAAATAGGTTGAGGTGAGTCCACATCATATTTAGGGTGGGTATCGGTCACGACTTCAGACGTATCGATACTATCGTTTGTTTTAGTGATGTAATTACAATTCCCGGCGGCTGTTGTTGACTCATCCTCTGGGTCAACACCTCCTTCAGATTCTTTAGGGAAATTATCGAAGATACATGGAGAGTGAGTCGCAATTCCACCCGAAATATCTCCGCTGGACAGGCCATTAATATTTTCGATTCTGTTTACATATGGCATAGAGCTATCAGATAACTTCATATGATCCCAATCATTTCCAAGAATTTGAACACCGGCCATAGTGGAGTTAGATTTATTGTAGAGGTTTAGTGATATCCCTACGACTTCACCCGGAGAAATCTTGGCGTTACTGTTATTGTATTCGGTTCCAGCAATTCCTTCAGTCGTTTCTACGTTCTCACCTTCAAAAGTCAGTTGGGCCAAAAGACTTGCGATATTTGTTTGTTTATCAAAAACATAGGCAGTAATCTGGTCATCGAGTTCAATTTGATTTTTAGATATTAGAACAGAGTTTCTTCTATTATCTTCGTTTACAAAAGTATTAAGTACGACTGGACTAATGTCTCTATTGCTAAAAAGTTGGTGATCTCCTGCAAAGCTAAAATAGCTTAGCGAGAGGTTGCCATCTAAATCGATTCCATTTCCTCTATCTTCATAAGAGTTAAAAAGAAGAAGTCCATATTCATCTAGTAATTGCTCAGATTCATCCAGCGTAAACTCTGGGCATAGGTCGATTGAAATATGATAAAGAATATTCTTTGCAAAAATTCTAAAAAATCTTCTAAAATTAATAGGATTTACTTTTTGGGTCCATAAAAACGAATGTTCTTCGTTTAAGTTAGTGAAGTAGACATCGTTATAATCACTATCAACTGTCGCGTATTGAGAAAAGAAGTCTGAGCCTTTAGCCGTGAGGTCTCCCACTTCCGCTAGCGTTTCGTTTAAAAGGAGCATGATATAGTCACCGGATTTAGCGTGAATATCTTCTTCTTTGGTTGATTCAAAACTACAACTTGATTTTAATTCTTTTTGTAGCGCCACTAAGTAGTGAGCGACAATTGTACCTGCATTGTGCACATCTTCCACATTTTCAGACAAACTGGCCGGGTTGTATTGAAGGTATTGAGGGTAGGAGAGTCTCTCTCCTGTTTCAGTCGAAACTGAAATAGTATGCTGGTCACTTTCTTCACTGACAGGTCTCGCAAGGCCCTGAAGTTTATAGAGCGCATATTCACCAATTTGATCACGATTGACCATGTAGTATGAGAACCAATCAGCAATTCCTTCATTAAGAGCACCTGCTTCATCATAGGAAATATCTCCCAGATCAGAGCTAAATGTCTTAGAATCATAATAGATAGAGGACGAATTGGGATCAACACCACTGGTTATATTTCGTTGATTCATCATCACTTTTACAAATACATGCCCCATCTCGTGATAGATAACAGTAGGGTCTTGGACAATGAAGAAATCCTCATCGCTCTCATTCCAACCAAAGCATAACTGGTTATCCGAAGGACTGAAAAAAGCGTTCATTGAACTTAAATAGCATTTTGAAAATACATCCATATTAACAGTAGAGCCATTTTCATGTAGCCAATAAGATTGAGTGTCGACAAAATTGTATTTAGTTGCCGGGGGAATATAGCGGTTTCCATCTAAGTGCACTTGTTTATGAGAAAAACTAAGAGAACTAAGAAAACGGTCCATGATTTGTTTTGTATGGTAGTAGGTATTTACTTGGTAGAACTCATCTGTACCAGCAGAGTATACCCAAGAATTATTGGAACTCACCAAGGCATCAGTAGATGCACTTCTATCATTTAAAATATTAAAGCAATCAGTACTCGTGGTATCTTCATAAGGTACAGACACACTCGCATCAAAAAAATCAGGAGAATATTGAGTAAACACACAAGGAGTGGTTAGGGTTGATTCATCAGTTATAAATTTCGCTACTAGTTTGTCATCGTAGTTGGCACGAGTAACGTATTTACCTGCAAGAACTGAAGGGTTGGAAAGATATACTTTACCTTTTCCAGTTCCAGAGTAAGAAACATAAGTTCTATTTCGAGATTGAGCGTCATCAACTTGCGTAAAATTATTACAAGAAGCTGCAACTAAACTCACGATTAGTAGGGCGGTATGCTTAAATGTAGTGCGACGAATCCATTCGCTCATATAACTCCCTGATTGCTTTTACTGGGCGAAAGCTTGTCCCGCCGAAGTCGCTAAGTCACTCCAAAGCCTCGGATCGAATCCCTTCTCCGATAAAAATCCTGAATACTCAGAACCACATATTGATAGTTGGACCTGTCCAACACCGCTTTTCGCTCTATTACAGTTGTATGAAGCAGCAAGTAGGTCTAGTTCTTCTTCTGCGCTTTTTCTAGAATCTCTAGTTACTTTTTGGCTAGATCGACTTACAGGAAGGCACACCTTTGATTTTTCCAAACCTGAGTTTTTAACAGCATCCTTTATCTGAAATGCTTGAAAAGGCTTTTGTGCTTCCGTTTCACCATCAGCACAAGCATTCTTTGCGAAATATTTCCCGTCTTTAGCACATATTACATGATCCTTAATAGGTTCTTCACCTTCATCACATTCATTATACCCATCAGTAGTTGCTAAGCTTCTAGTAGGATTAACAATATCACAGAGAGGTAGTATTTGAGGTTTTGATCCTTCAAATAAGGTGTAAATACTTTTTGCCGGCTCTGACTCTGGAGTGGTAGAATTGTTTTGAAGGACGGCACAAATCTCTGTTCTTCTCACATTTCGTGAACCATAACCACCGTCTGTTTCAGCGCAGTTTTGATTAAAATTTCTGATTTTATCAATCATCATTCTATCTCTTCTGGCATTCAATGGACGACCAGGGTTCGGTAGGGAAGCCGCGATTCTTACCGCTGCTGCTGCATCTCCAGCAACTTCGGCGACGTCACCTTCAAGCGGGTTGGCGTTAAAGGCATCAATCGCATCACAAGCACTAGCTAATTGCTCGTTAGTTTCAGCAGTTCTTTGCGCTTCTTGGCTTTGTCTTTCTTGTGCCTGCGCTATAGAGTTTTCACAATCAGAAATAATTGTTTGGTAGTTAGAAATCGCGCTTTGATAATTGGCCACATATCTATCCGCCATGGCACCAAGTCTTCCTTTTCCAGAAGTAAGACCAGAAGAGGGATCATCACCGTTTTGACCAACAAGCTCAATTCTTTGTTTTTCTAGTTTTCCAAGAAGACTATCTTCTCTTTTTCCACCTTCACCTGAGATTTGTTTTTTCAAGGCTTTTAAATATTTCTGTGGGTCTTCAAGTGCTAAGTCAGAACGCACATCATCTCTTAAAAAATTCTCTCCCACTAAATCGAGTTGTAATTTTGGCATGCCGGTTAGGGTACCAATATTAAGTTGAGCGTCTAGTTTTCTAGCTTCTTGAATCATGAAGTCTTGCATCGCTGAAACCTCAGCTAGCATTCTGTCACTTGCTGCTTTGGCCTGAGCTTTATAATTATCCACTTGAACTTTTTGTTCAGTCTCTAGCGCTGTAACTTTGGCTTCCATTTTACTCTTACAAGCGTAAACATTACTTGAACATCTTCTAGCTGTGGCCACACAGAAATTATCACTTTGAGTCGATAAAGTTTTATCATCACAAGTAGCAGCAGCTGAACCAGTCGCACTATCTGATGGACAAGTAAGTAGATCTTTTCGAAGATCCATTAAAAGACTTGTTCCACCTTTAATCTGAATATTTCTTCTTTCAGTAGCGTATTTTTTAAGGTTATCGATAATCGCTTGCTTCGATAATCCGTTACTTGTTGCTTCTTTTTCAAATTTAGCTTGGCAGTTTTGTGTGAAGACTCCTAGGAGTTGAGAAGGCCTAAGTGGAGTGGAAGCTCCGATAGTCTTTCCATTAAATTGAAAAGTACGACCTGTTGTCATGATTTTTCTAGAGTTCGTTCCATTAGCTTCTTCTACTTTCACTCTTTTGATGAACTCTTCTAAGTCCATATTTTGAAGATTTGAGATGTCACTCGCGATTGAGTTTGCTAAGGAATTATCTGCATCTCTACTTTTACTCTTAGAAACGTTTGGATCTCTAAATCCAGACATAAAAGAATGGAAGTCTTTTGAGAAGTTACTCTCAATCAAATTTTGTACACATTGTGCTTGTTCTTTTCTTTTATAAGTAATGATCTCTTGCTCTATAGACTTCAGATTGCTTGGGTCTAGGTCAATTTTATTCACAATCAATTTTGCTGTGCTAGAGTCGCTGCCTGAAGTAATTGTGCTAATATCATAATTTGTTTTTAGGTCTTCAAATTGAGTCGATAGATTTGTTTTAAACCTATTGATCGCTTTTGTTAGAGCAGGGGAGGTATTACTGAAAAAAGATGTTCTAATCGCTGCTTTTGAGGCATCGACTGAATTTCCATCTGACTTGCCAAAATTCTTTTGAAGAAGCTTTGTAATACTTGTGATGTCGTTCGTAATCTGACGTTCACGGCTAAGAAACTCTTCAGCTGGTTGAATCTTTGACGAAACTAATTCGTCTTTAATTCCAATTAATCCACCTTTCTGCCCTGCTTTTGAGATTGCATCCTTGGTAAACCAAGAACCACATTTTCCAGCATCGTTTACATCAAGAACAGCGTTTTCGTATTTGTATTTGCCTAAGTAGTCTTTTTTTACACCGTCTTTCTCTTTACACTCTTTACAAGGTCCATTGAGAATAGCGTCGTTTTGCTTAATAACTGCAAGTGTTTCCTTTGAGTCTAACTCAAATTTTTGCATAATTTGATCCAGCCTAGTTAAGTAAGCTTGGATTTGTTCTTCTCTTTGGTTAAGTTGATTCGCCAGACCTGCGATGGCTTCTTGGTAACAAGTCGCTCCTCTAAATTCCGTTCTATCATTAGATTCAGTTGAGAAGTTTAAAAGCTCGTTCATATTTTCATCAGCTTCATCAATCATAGCTTGGGCATAGCCTTCAAGAATTTCTTGATGAGTCGCTTTTTTACAAGAAGCATTGTAAGCAGGTTGATTCCCTCTAGAAGGCAGCACTAAACAATTACTAAATGCTGCAGGGTATGTTCCTGGTTGCTCTGGAGTTAAGCTCAGGATTGAATCAATATTTTGTCTGTGAATGGAGTAATTATCTTGATTGCCTTGCATCGCTCCTGTGTAGGATGAAGCCATCTGGTTAATGAAACTTGCAAAATAATAAGCCCCATCAGCGTAATCGTTGTAGGTGCTGTTTGATCCGCCGTTCATCCCGTCAGTTCCAACGTAGTTATCACGATATGGCTGGGCATAAGCAATAGGGGAAACCAAAAGCTGACAAACTATCAGTAAGTGTGTCATCTTATAAATTTGATTTAAGAAGTTTTTCATATTCACATTCCTCTACTTTCTTATCGGCTCCAAGCAATTCAAAATTAAGTTTTAACTACCTAATATTATACAAGCCTTAGCGTTCTACTCCAGCATAACTGCTTTTATTTAGGGAAAGCTTGGCAAATTGTGTCGTTAAGATAAACTAAATATAAGAAATTAAAGCCTTTTATAGGAAAGCAACGGATGCTCGGAAAACTTTTCAAAAAGAATCAGTCGGCCACTAATATTGGCACTCAAATCAATAAGGGCCAAGATGATATAGATCCTGACTTGCCAAAAGATGCGTATATTACTTTTACAAACTTAGAATCTGAGTTATCAAGAATGATTTCTCCTAAGCTTACAATTGGAAGAGAGGTAGGAGAGCTCCTAATTGATAATGACTCAATTTCTCCGAGGCATTGTACTTTGTTAGTAAGCCGCGATGTGGTTTCAATTATTGATCACTCAAGTGAAGAAGGAACTTATGTTAATAAAAAACAGTTAGCTGCTGGAAAAATGTTTATCTTGAACCCTAAGGATAAATTAAAGTTAGGGAAGCTAACCGCAAAGATTGAATTTAAGCATACTCCAATTATTCAGGCAGAGTCTGAACTCGAACATGAATTAGAAGTTGATGATGAATTCAGTGAAGACTCACTTGTTCATGAAGTTGCTGAGATGCCAACACCAAATACTGAAATGCTCAGCTTGGAAACTCCTTTAAGTGAAGAGGAAGACGAAATAATTGAATCACAACCAATGAGCGAGCGAGAAAAGCAGCAAGAGTATTCTATGATGACTTCTAAGGGAATCATTTTAGAGCAGCATAGAAAAGAAATGTTGAAGAAGTCAGCTAAATCGAAAGTTGATATTTATCAACCAGAAATAGATGAAGAGGACGATGAAATTAAAGAAAAAACTTCGTTTTTTAGTAAACTTCGTTTTTGGAAGAAGAAAGAGAAAAAAGCCAAGGTTGTTGCAGCTTCAGGAAAAGGTAAAAAGGTAACAAAACCTAAGGTCGTAGAGCCTCCAGCTACATCTGGTCTAATAAGGATTGTTGCCTTTGGATTGGATATATTATTTGCAATGACCCTGCATACGATAGCAAGTCCTATAGAAGAATTTGAGTCTTTATTTATTTCTTTTCCAGATACACTCAAAGAAATTATTGAACCTGTATATCTGGAGTACTTAAAACCGTTAGTCGATCAAGCGAGCACTTCTAGTGAGATTATTGCTGACATTATAAATATGCTAAGTGAGTCAGAGCTGATTAAGCTTATAATTCCCTATTTTTTCTTTGCGATAGCTCTACGAATGTTAACTTCTCTTTTATTTGGATTGAGCTTAGGACAAGTTGTAATGGGAATAAAGATTTTCAAAGAGTCTTTTTTTCTTAAACGTGTAAAAGGTTTAGTGCGTGAATTTCTTGGGCTTATAACTCTGCCCTTTATCCTATTTGATATTCCAACTCTTTTTGGAAAAAGAAGTTTAAAAGAAGTTCTAACTTTTAGTCGTATTTACACACCTCATCCCATGGGGACTAATATCACAATATTTTTTTGGATTCCTGTGGCGGTCCTTATCTATGCTTGCTCTCCAGTTTTAGAGGGATTTGAAGCTATTGAGCCAATTGTTGTCGACACACAAGGGGAGAAGAGAATTGAACCATGGGTTTACACGAGACCGGTTTCATCAGAATTTTTGGGAATAAAATTTGATCAAACCGACAATATGAAGGTTGTCCCTTTAATTGATATCTCGATAAAAGATAAAAAGAAATTTCGTAAATACGGATTGTATTTTTATAACGTAGAAACAAAGCAGGGCCTATCGGTATTTAAAGATAAAGGTAATATCAAATTACTTGTTCTATTTAGAGAATACAAAGAAGAGAACCCACTTATATGGTTTTATGAGCCGTATATTCAAGAGTTTGTTGAAAGTATGAAGCTCAATAATACCAGCTTTAAAGCTAAAATTAATAAGCAAGATATTAATAATATCTCTCAGGAGTTTAGAAAACTATTGAAAAATGTCTTTGAACTCGATCTGGTTACTCTACCAAATTTTTTGGTGGAAGAAGGTCCGTTCATTAAAGCCCATGTAAACTTAAAAAAGAGACTTGAAAGTATTTTCCCGTATAAAATTGAAAGTTTAACTTTTTCAAATTTTGGAAATTTATCAGGACTTTTATTTACTCATGATATTGGAAAGGACCGCCTTTATAGCTACATGACTCAAATGAGCTTGTCTCCGGATCTGTATCTCTTTTCAAAAGATGTCTCAAACATTAGAGTCGCAAAAGATTTTAGAATGTTGAGATTTTTATCTGGTGAAGAAAAATTTGAATTTGCTGATGCTGCTTCAGCCTATATCGACTCAATGGCGCTTAAAAAGGAAATAAATGAGTTTGAACGTATGGGGAAAATCATAGTTGAAAGGTTCAAAAGTATCGCCAATTTATACAAAGAAACAAATCAGGATATGAAAGAGCTTAAAGGGATAATAGGGCGTAATATGACTTCTCTAGAAATTGATGGGAAGAAGGACACTGAATTTTACCGAGGCCTTGCTCTTGTTTTGAGTTCCCTTAATAAGGAAGAGTAATGAATCAAAGTTTTGCTATATTTTATGGCTTTATTCAGGGTCTTACAGAGTTTTTACCTGTTTCCTCTTCGGGACATTTGGCCATCGTTCCATTTTTCTTTGAATTGAAAGATCCAGGCGTCATATTTGATTTAATGATGCACTTAGGAACTGCTTTGGCGGTAATATTATATTTTAGAAAAGAAGTCATGGATTTATTAAAACAAACTATCCTGCTGATTTTTAAAAGAAACACAAAAGATACTGTATTTGTTCAAAATTTTATTGCCGCTACTGCTAGCTCCTTCATTCTTATCCTTCTAATCAAAAAGCTAGCCTTTGAGTACGGTAGAAGCCCAACTTTAATAGCGATAAATTTATTTGTATTTGGAGCCTTGATGTATATAGCTGATAGAAAAAAATCAGTAGCTATTGATCTTACAAAATCGATTGATTTTAAACGCTCTATCATTATCGGATTAACTCAGAGCTTTGCTGTGTTTCCTGGCGTTTCAAGATCAGGAATTACCTTAACCTCTTCAAGATTTTTGGGGCTAGGGCGAGTGGAGGCTTCAAGGTTTTCATTTTTGCTTTCTCTTCCTGTAATTATTGGATCAGTTGTTTTTAAACTTCCTGATGTGATTAAAGGAGAAGCAACTTACGTAGGCTTTGATATCATGCTTATTGGAATTATTTCTTCTTTCGTTTTTGGATTGATTACAATTCATTTTTTCTTAAAGTTGATAGCCAACCTTGGATTAGGTTTATTCTTTGTGTACCGGGCGATTCTTGCTGTGGTGTTATTATTTCTGATATATTCAGTTTAATTACTCACCACTTGCTCCACCACCTTCATTGCCAGTATCGCTATCAGTAAATGATTGAGGAACACAGTAAACATGATCATTCCATTTTAAACCAGCTTTGAATTTAGTGACTCCTCCTCCTACTTCAGATGCATCATCTAAATTTTCATTATAGAGAAATCTTCTGGTGAATGAACCTGCAAATTGCGTATTTTCATCAGGTGCAGGAATAAAATAGTCTCCCAAAACAACACCTGTAGCAGCTTTTCCTGAACAACACATCGTTGAAGCCATTTTCATCACTTCTTCAGAGTCAATATATCCTGTCATCGGATCAATTGCTGAATCAGGAATTTCTTGATTCCCGAAATATGCACCTTCACTTGAAACATACCTATTGGTGTATACGGTAAGGTCTGTGAAGTCTTCTAGACAACATCTATTAACACCTTCATCATTGGCAGCCACTTTTCCTGTACAACATGCGGTATCTGTCGTGTCAGATGGAACCTCTACTCCAGTTGGCAGGCAGCAATGAAACTCATTCTCAGAGAAGACTTTTTTAAGCTTTCCAGATCCAATCTCAAAATTATCATAGTCAGCTGCAGAATAATAATTAACTCCGTTTAAAGTTACATTCGCTGTTCCATCGGAATTCACATCTTTAATTGTGTTATCAATAGGTGTGAAATTGGCTGAAATATCTTCTTGGTTATCACCAACAGGCTTAAATACTGAATTATTAGTTTCGATCAGTACTTGTGGAATGCCTAATAACTCTAGTTTTCCAAGCCAAGTTAGATAAGTTTTTTCAAAGGTTGATCCTTCGAGAATATTTCTAACTTCACAGTCTGAAGTTTGAAAATCTTCTTCTTGGCAAGCATATGGAATCGGCGTATAGCTTGGTAGGTTGTTTAGAGCCGGGTCATTATTTGGGGCCCATGATAGTTCTCTAAAAATAGAGATATCAAAAGATTGTAATGCTGTAGGAGCCTGCTTATGACCACCAGAGTTTCCGTTTGATCCGGATGAATAGTTTCTTACCCAGTGTCCGGTACAGCACATTCTTTCGTTGTGAAGATGAAGAGTCTTATATTGAGCTACTGTGTCGCTTGTTAATGCAAGTGTCGTTGATGGCTGAACTGCCGAAACGATAAGGTTAGGGTAGTCATCAGGCTCTGTGGCCAATTTATCATAGATCGTGTGAATTCGAGAGTATCTCTCACTTGAATTGAGATCTATATTCACTCCAGGAACTTGTGGATTTCCAGAATCATCTTGCAACCTAAAATCAGAGTTTAGGTGTGGTTGAGAATAGAATGTAAAATCATTGTCTGTTTCACGACAGCAACGATGCTCGTATAATTCATAATATTCATTAGGGTAGATAGATCCATTGGAGTATCTCTCTTGTGAATTAGCACAGACTAGAGACTCTTCCCAAAATTTCTCTTCAGCTTCTGAAATTTCGCCATTGAAGTTAGAGACTGATTTGAATTTGCTGGCAATAAAACTATTTGGTGCACACTCAAAGTCTGAGAAACATTTCGCTCCCGGAGCCCTAAGGCAAGTGTTCTTATGGTATCCAATCGCTGAGACAATTGAGCTTTCATCGTTAAATAGTTTTTTCGAGCTAAGTGCATCTAAATCTAGAGCATTAGTAGAAAGATTATTTTTAATTGCATATGGTTGATGAGAGCTATCATCAAGTGAAACGTTATCAAAGTGAGTGAAGTTTCCATCTTCATCTGTCGCAGGGCAGGCAGAGTAGTAGTATGGATCTTGCTGAATAGAACTCGCTAAAGTTCGACCAATATTATTTATTTTATCCGCTTCACGGTCAGAATTTGAATAGTAATTTAACTGTTGAGTCGTTGAGGCATTATCAACATCTTTTCCAGGAACACAAAGTCCTTCAATATTATTTGTCTGAAGAATAGACCGAGTAGAGGTTGGAATTGATTCATTACCATAGTACTCATATGGCCGTCCTAGAACTCTCGCAGCAAGCCCAAAGGTATCAGACTTATCAGTGATAAACGTTTGGGCATTTTGATTTTTAGGGGACTGCCCATATCTTGCAATTTTAGTATTGAACTTTGTATCGTTGATCGCCGCACATTGAGAGTTTGGCGAACAAGTGTGAAGAGCTGTTTTTGCCTGTCCTAAGTATGATGTATCTGCATCTACGTTTTGAGGGAGTTGTTCACAAATAGCACCAACACCTCTATATACACATCTCTTACTTTCACCATTACTACCTCCCACAAGTGATAATAGGGATGTTAACTTGCTCCCAACGACCTCATTTCCATTAGAATCAAACATTGGCCATGGCGTTTTCATACTCCCAACATTTTGGCAGGTATAATCATATCCAAGTTGCGTAATACAATCTTCGTCTGAATCACATATATGCATTTTCTGGCATTCTGCTCCATCGCTATCCATATCATGAGTAACAAGCGAACCTGAATTCACCACAGCTGCCATTTCAGAAATAGTCACTTTGTATGAGTTATTTATTGTTAGGTCACCAAAATAGGCGTTGACTGCTAGATAAAGCTTATTAGAATCAGCTTTAATTCGGCGCTGATTCCCAATTGCAAACCACTTTACTCCGTCAAATGAACCAATCAGAGCACCATAATCAAACCCATACCAATCCTTATTGTAGCCGTTTGAGAAGAGTATATGTTGCGCTTCTAATCTATTTCTTCTTTGATCGGTGACATTAGTCCCAGGTGTATGCGTCCAAGGTATCATTGTCGCAGGAACAAAGCATGCTCTTCCGAATCTAAAATCATCACCTGGGTATTTACCTGCATTAGTCGTTCTTCTTGATTCAACATAGTCAGGAGTATACCCTCCGCCTAGCTTGTCAAAAACATTTGGAAATAGTTTTTGAAGGCCTGAAAAATAATCTGAACCGCAATCTAGGCAAGTTGAAAACGCGCCAGTATCAACAAAAATATCATATTGAGTTCCCTTATCGACATTTACAACCTTTGGTGGAAGAGGGGAAGAACCGTCAACATTCATCGTTCCGTAGATCTCATTGAAGCCAATAAAGTTATCTACGTTATTAGGTTTTAGCTCACTTCCTCCATCGTATTTAAACGCAGTAAGCTCTTGCTTAGAAGTTGTAGACTCATCTCCCAGGTCAAAATTAACGCCATTTTCGTCATAGAATTTATGAGGAACAGCTTTTGCTGAAACATATACTGTTTCTTGAAGTGGACCATCTACAATAGTCTCAGGATATTTGCATTCGTAACTTGTAACAGTCGCAACACCATTGACTTCAGTTTCAACAGGAGTCAAGTTACATGGGTCTTTATTTGGATCACAAGCACAATGTGTATCTAGTGCACTTTGAGCTAATTCTTTTGTTTTAGTTAAGATATCTACATTGGAAGAAACAAAGTAAGTTATGACTACTTCCTGATTGTCATAAATAGGATATTCTGAACTATCAAAGACAACAGAGTTCCCTGACAGTTCCCATGTATCATCTCCAGACGACACAGTGGTTCCACCAACTTCAACAACTACATTGAAGCTCGTATCAGCATAACTTGGAATTTTGAAAGACTGCGATCCGGAGGTATGGTCACTTGGTCTGGCCGGAGTGGATGACTGACCTTGCACATATCTTTTACTACATCGGGCCAGTGAAGTTCCAAGCTTTTCACAACTTCCATCGATTTTAAAATATAGAGTTAAGGTATCGTTTGCTGCACCCGTTGGTAGACTAGTGCTTACGATCGCAGTCTGAGAAGTGGATAGGCTGTCGTTACTTCCCGTTAAAGTAATGCTCGAAGGCAGGGAGACGACCTCATCATCTTCCAAAATGGCTTCTTTAAATATCGTAATATTACCGTAATCAATTTGAACAATATTATTACTACTCATATTAGCATTTAATAAGGTGAAATTAAGGTCATCCGTTTCAGTACTAAAATTATAAGATGAACTTCCTATTAATGAGTCAGCATCATCAAAATCTAGGGTACAAACTGAAATCTCATCAACAACCGGATTTAAACAATTATAGATATTTGTCAATTCAGTAAAAAGATCAGATGCCTGCTGCTCAGGATCGACTTCATCTTCGTCATCGTCTCCATCCTCAGGAACCATCATTGGACAGACATAAAAGATATCAGCAAAGTTATTAATAAGCTCCGGCCTATCAGAAACAATTTGGTAAGCGATTTTGTAGTTATCACTACTTGTGTCTACCGAAGACCTAACAGAACCGTGGTTTACACATTGACCTTCAAGACAGCAATTATAACCAATACCTGTACAGGTTGTATTATTAGAACAGATGGGGGAGTCTCCAACTTCACTGCCAATTGCAGGAGAAACTCTTAAGTTTAGATGGCTCACCAGTGCACTTTGAGTTTTTTCAACAGCGTAAATATCATAGAGTTTTGTATTTTGAGACGAAACGGCAATTGTGCAATCAGGACAAACATCTTCAATTGCAAATGCAAAGTTTGATGTACCATAAACCGATTGAAGTTTTTGAGTTAGGGCCACGGTCAAGCAATCGTTTTGGTTAATTGTTTTATTATTTGGTTCTAATTGTAAAAAATATTCTTTGGTGTTTAAAAAACTAGAGTAGTAAGAACGAATTCTAGCCGAAGTAATAAGAAGTTGTTTTGCAGTACTACCACTGGCGGTGGTAAAATGGCTAACTAGACAAAAACTTCCCTGATAAGTTTTTGTGATATCTGCTAAAAAAGAAAAAATGTCATTTCCTCTAATTAGAAAACTGTCATCGTAATCCGAAGTTAAGCTTAGGGTCGCGGTGGTTCTCTCTCCATTTTTCTGGAAAAAATTTACTTTTTCAGTAAATTGGTTTGTCGAATTTGAAGATGAATCGGTAGTTGTGTTTGTCGTATCAGATGAGAGTGATGAATTTTCATCCAAAGTAGTTGTTCTCGTAGCTTGCTCTGGCAGGCAGGACGAAAATAACAATATTAATATAAGTATTTGAATTCCAATTAACTTCATCTCATTAACTTTTCGACTTGGATAAGTTCTAACCTTAAGTAATTATGGAGTACACTGGCGAATGGCTCAGGTATGGGCTTAAGTATTTGGTATTACATATTGAAAAACTTAATGGGCGGAAACTTTTTGCCGGTTTCTGCTTCGGTCTCCGTGGTATAATGGATGCACTGGAGGAGAGATGAAGTATTTTTGTATAGTTTTATTACTTTTGAGTTTCAACGGAATGGCACAAGAAAGAAAAGATATTGAAGGTATCTTGGAGCAAATGGAATCGATGGGAACATTTTCACCTGCAGAAATCAAAGCAGCCAAAGAGAGACTTAATAGTCTTTCAGATGATGAACTCGGAGCTATGGTAAAGAAAGGTCACGATGCCATGAGAAACCCTAAGCTTCGAAAAGATGCAAAGGATGTCATCCGACAATATAAAGAGCGGGGAGGCAAGCTTCCTTCTGATGACAATGTAAAGCTTGATTAGAATAAAAAATTCTTAAATCCTTATGAAATAATGTCGATAAGTTCTTCATGTCAGATCAAAGAAATGCATTGATTATCATTGATAATGAAGAGCAGATACAATTATCCAGAGAGGTCCTAGAGGAACTCAAGTACAGAGTAGTCGTTGCTAAGAATAGTAATGAAGCTCGTCTTAAATTTTCAAACGAGCCATTTAATTTGATTCTTCTTGATCATGATGTTCAGAATTTTCGAGGAGCTGATTATATAGAGGGTATAAGAAGAAAAGAAAATGCGAAAAACATAAAAGATATCATTCCAATTCTTGTCTTTTGCGAAAAACCAAATTCTTTTACCGAGCTTTATTCTCAAATAGATCACGTCAAATATATTGAAAAACCATATACTAAGTTAGAATTAAAAAAGGGTTTACTTGCTTTTACAGGTAACTCAAGTGTCATTGCTGAGAATACTAAAACTATTTCTGAAGGAGAGTACCTCATTACCGAAGGGGGAAACAACCACGAAATGTTTTGGGTGTTGCAAGGTCGTTTCCAAATTACCAAACTTAATCATGACGATCAAAACGTTATTATAGGTGAGGTTAGTGCTGGTGAGTTAGTAGGAGAGATGAGTTTTCTAGATAATTTGCCACGTTCAGCGAGTGTACGAGCACTAGAAGATAGTGAAGTCTTAGTAATACCTCATAAGAAATTTATAGATGTTTTGGATGGCCAACCTCGATGGTTTAGGTCTCTCATGCAGACAATGTCTCAAAGGCTTAGAAAAGCCAATGATAAAATTGCCTTAAAAATTGTTCAAGCAGATACAAAAGATGAAAAATAGGAGTAAGTAATGAGTCCAAATTTGATTGGTGGAATAGTTGCTGGAGTTGTTATTATTGGAGGATTTTTTTACGTCGTAGGGATCTTTAATAAACTAGTAAGACTTGCAAATGGCTATAAAAATGCTTTTGCTCAAATAGATGTGCAACTACAGAGAAGGTATGAACTGATTCCTAATTTAGTTGAAGTTGCTAAGAAGTACATGGCACACGAGAGAGAAACACTGGAAGCGGTTATTCACGCTCGTAATCAAGCACTTGCTGCAAAAGATTCATTAAAAGCTGATCCAAGTAGTGATCAGGCAGCGAAAAATTTTGCTAAATCTGAAGGCGCATTAAACTCTTCTATGGGAGGATTTCTTGCACTTTTTGAAAGTTATCCTGACTTGAAGGCCAACGATAATATGAAATCTCTCATGGAAGAACTTACTTCTACTGAAAATAAAGTAGGGTTTGCGAGACAAAATTACAACGATTCTGTAATGCATTTTAATGTGGGGATTCAAGAGTTTCCAGCAAATATTTTTGCAGGAATGTTTGGTCATACTACAGTTCCTCAATTGGAAATAGAAGATGTGAAAATGCGATCTGCAGTTAAAGTTGAATTTTAAATACTAACCTATGAATTTTTTTGAAGATCAAAGGCTTGCCAGAAAAAGAAGTTCAAGGCTTCTGACGTTATTTTATTTCGTGGTTTTTGCCGTCTCAGCTATCTGTGGAACAATCGCTGCTATGTATGCGAATAATGCCCATAGAGGTAGAGGAGATCTATACTTTCATTCACTTGACCTCTCTATTAGTAAGTCTGTTTTTATTTGGTTTGCAGCTGTGACAACTTTGATTGCGGCATTAATTTTAATTAAAACATGGTTTGAGGTTCGTTCTTTAAAAAAAGATCCTTCTCAAGTTTGTAAGAGTCTGGGGGCAAGAAAAGTCCTCCATAATTCCCGTGATTTTTATGAAAAGCAGTATATTAATATTGTCGAAGAGATGAGTATTGCCTCCTCTGTACCTGTTCCTGAAATTTATGTGTTAGAAGATAATGCTATAAACGCTTTTGCCTGTGGTTTTGATATTAATTCTGCTGCGGTCTGTGTAACCAGTGGTTGTATGCAAAAACTCACTCGTGATGAGCTACAAGCAGTGGTCGCTCACGAATATAGTCATATTTTTAATGGTGATATGAAGTTGAATTTAAAATTATTAGGAATGCTTGCAGGACTAATTCTAATTTTCAAAATTGGGGTAAATTTAATGCGCTCAAGTGGACGTTCCTCTCGAAGAGATTCAAAGGGGGGAAGCCTTGCTCCTTTAGGACTAGGATTAATGGCCATTGGAGGACTTGGGTATCTAGGCGGGATTGTTCTTAAAGCAGCCATTTCTAGACAAAGGGAATTTTTAGCAGATGCTTCAAGTGTTCAATACACTAGAAACCCCGAGGGAATAGCAGGAGCACTGAAGAAAATTTATATCAATCACTCACAAGGCATTATTCATGCGAAGAATGCTACTCAGGCAAGTCATATGTTTCTCGTTGAAGGCGTGAAGAGCTTCTTTTCTCTTTCTACTCATCCACCGATATTTGAGAGAATAAAAGCCGTAGATAAAAATTTTGATGAAAAAAGGTTTTTAAAGGAAGATGCAGCTTCACTCATGCAAGAAATGACAGAACTTCAAAAATCAGAAAAGAGTAATACACGATCACAAGATGAGCGTATGAGGGATGCAAGAGAGAAACTTTTAAAGATTGCTCCTTTATTCCTTTTATATCAGTCACAAAATAATTATTTGGGATTAGTGCAGACCTTGCTTCGAAGAGGTAACGATGATTTTGGTCATTTGTCTGAGGAAGAACTTGAAACTGCACTAGAGAAAGCTTCAGGGGAACTAAAAGAGTTACCCCAAACTGAACGCCAAAAAATACTTCAGGAAATCATCAAAGAAGTTAATGCTGATGGAAAAATAAGTTTCTATGAATTTTTAGTCGTTGCTTATTTAAAGCCCAGTTTAGAGCCAGTAAAAGTTGAGGATAAGAAGTTATCAAGTGGCCAAGTCAAAGATTTTAGTCTGGTTTTAAAGTCATTTTTTTACTATCTAGACGACAACGCGGATCTAAAGGTCAACTTTTCACTTATAGAAAAAAACAAACTTGGTTACGGAAAAATTCTAAGTGCAATCGAGGGGTATCGATTTTCCACACCTAAGCAAAAAGAATTGATACTGAAAGAGCTTAAAGAGATAGCTACGCTAAATGGATTCATTAGTAAAAAAGAGCGAATCACTTTTAAACTTTTTTGCCATATGCTTGGTGTTCCAGGCTTTGTATTAGATGATTAATAATCTCTAATCGTTTCTAAGAGTTTAAGTAGTGCAAATCTAGCAAAACGCTCTTTTAGTGATGTTCTTGTGCCTGTAAAATAATAAAGATCACTTTCGGTATTCTTTAAAGTGCTAACTCCAATTCCCACTGTACCCACGGGTTTTTCTTTTGAGCCACCACCTGGACCAGCTATTCCAGTAGTGGTAACTGCAATATCCACATCAAGATGTTCTCTGGCTCCTTTGGCCATCTCAAATGCAGTTTCTTTTGAAACAGCACCATGAGCTTTTAAAGTTTCTTCTGCTACATTAAGGGATTTCATTTTTACTTCGTTGGCATAACTTACTACGCTTCCCCAAAAAACAGCTGAAGACCCACTGACATCAGTTATCTTTGAGGCCAGAAGACCGCCCGTACAGCTTTCTGCAAACCCAATCTTTAGCTTTTTCGCAGTAGCTTCTTTGATAATAACTTCTTCCATCGTCTCGGGACCGATATGCCATATATTGTCTCTAATCGCGGAGTTCTGAATAATTTGAAGAACCTTTTTCTCATTTTCAGAGTTAGTTTTATCGTCTCCTATTAATTTAACTCCGATATCGACTCCAGTCATATGAGGGAGTGAACTCACTTCACCAAATTGAGCTAGTTCGTCCCAAAGTGTAGGGCAGAGATCATGGAATATTTTTGCTTCTGGAATTTTCCAAGTTTTTACGATGACGTGCTTGATTTGTTTCTCAGATTTTTGAGCAAGGCTTGGAAGGATTTCTTGTGAGAGCATTGCCTGAAATTCGGTTGGCACACCTGGGGTAGCGAATACAGATTTTCCATCTTGGGTGTAACTTAGACCTGGAGCGTATCCAACTGGGTTGAGGACGACTTCAAAGTCTTTTGGAAACAAATGGTATTTAATTTTTTCAGTATCGTATTCTTTATTGCCTCTTTTATAGTGAAGCTTGGCTACTTCCATGGCTTTTTCTGAATGAGAAATTTCTTTGTCAAAGTATTTGGCCAGTATGCTCTTAGTGAGGTCATCTTTGGTTGGGCCTAGACCCCCGGTTGTAATAACGACATCAGATTCATTAAACGCAGCGTCAAGTGCTTCAAAATAAAGCTTTTCTTCGTCGCCGATTATATGAACTTTTCTTAGAGTATGCCCGTGCTTATACAATTCCTTAGCAATATAGTGAGTGTTTCTGTCTTCAATCTTTCCATTTAAGAGTTCGTTTCCTACGATTATCAGGTCAAAATTCATATCTAAGCCTCTAAAATTATTATATTCTCTCTATACAATATAGCTTATTCGCTGTAGGAAGTCTTCATGTCACATAAGCTAAATTTTAAACTGAAGTTTGATCAAGATCTCGACTCCTATATGAGCTCCGCCCATCCTGAGATGGTAGAGTACAGAATCATTTCAAAAAGTCTTGACGCTCGAGGCGCACCTAGAGGTAAAGCGCCTCATTATTTATATACTTTAGAGGCCATTAAAAAAGGAGAGAGATTTTCAATTCACCGTGAGGAATTTGCTCGTTTAAATCCTTTTGATAAAACTCCCGTCATTATTGGCGCTGGACCTGCTGGTTTGTTTGCGGCCCTGAGGTTTTCAGAATACGGGATTCCTACGATTGTTATTGAGCGAGGAGATGAAGCCAACAAAAGGATGCTTCATATTTCAAAATACTGGAGAAAAGGTGAGCTTAACACTGAGAGTAATGTTTGCTTTGGTGAAGGGGGAGCGGGACTTTTTTCTGATGGAAAATTAATTACTCGTGTGAAGTCTGATTACATCAAATATGTAATGCAAAAATTTGTTGATTTTGGTGCACCTGAAGAAGTGGCCTATATTTCAAATCCTCATTTAGGTTCAAATAAAATTCGAAAAATAATCACTAAAATTTCTGACTCTTTAAAAGAACAAGGGCATGAGATTCTTTACAATGTAAAAGCGAGTAAGCTTTTAATTGAAGGTGATAAAGTTACAGGTGTCGTTCTGAGTGATGGGCGAGAAATTTTGAGTGATCATGTCATTCTTGCTAGTGGTCACTCTGCAGGGGAGATGTATCATCACTTGAAAGATCAAGGCGTTGCTATAGCACCCAAGGACTTTGCAGTCGGTGTTCGAATAGAACACCCAAGAATGGAAATCGATAAAATGCAACATGGTCGTTTTGCTGATGCCATGGAAGCCGCAAGATATAGATTATCTCATCATAACAAAGAAACTGATAAAGGGACTTACTCCTTTTGTATGTGCCCTGGAGGCTATGTTTTATCCAGTGGTACTGAAGCCGATGGTATCGTCGTCAACGGGATGAGTAATTATGCGAGAAACTCTCGCTGGTCAAACTCAGCTTTAGTTGTTTCAGTGAAAGCTGGAGTCGACTTTAAAACAGACGATCCTCTTAGTGGAATGGATTTTCAGCACCAAATAGAACGAAATGCTTTTAATATTTCTAAAAAAGAAGCAGACGGTAGGATGCTTCCGGCCATGACTGTTGGAGAATTTTTAAAGGGAAAATTAAATTCGAAACCACTACCTAAGACGAGCAGTCCCAGTGGCATTTTTAAAACGGATATCTCAAAAGTTTTTCCCAAATTTATAACAGAGCATTTAAAAGTCGCCTTAAATGAATTCAATAATAAGCTAAATGGTTTTGCTTACGAAGAAGCATTATTAATTGCTCCTGAAACCAGAACTTCAGCTCCGATAACTATCACTCGCGACAAAAAAACCTTTGTCTCAACTTCGCACCAAGGACTCTATCCATGCGGCGAAGGGGCTGGTTATGCCGGAGGAATTACTTCCGCTGCTGTTGATGGGATTAAGGTGGTTGAGGCTATTTTAGCTCAGCAAGAATAAGTTTTAATGCGTTTAAAATGGATTCTTCTTTTTGCCTGGAAGTTAGACCGTGATTCCTTCTTCCCATATATGGTGGTAGCCTTACGTGTTTGATATCTGGGCAAGCTTTTTCAAGCTTAGATTTAAGGAAGGCCATCAATAAATTTGGATGAGTCTCCACAAATGAACTAGATAGATTAATCAAATTTTTATCGGGATATTGAATTCTTAGCCAATTGAGACATTCAATATAGGGAGAGATCATTTTTCCAACTTCATCTAGTTCAACGGAGCTTAGATTGGATGTATCAATTTCTTCGATTGAGGGAAAAGGACAAAAGACTATATTTTCAAATTCTTCTTTTATTAAAGTCGGTGACTCCACTTGAAACATGATGGAATTTAAGGCCACAGACTTTGCTCGGTTTTCTAGTAGTGTCTGCTTCAAATGATATCCGATTCCTCTGCTGCCACCGATGACCAATGTCGGTTTAACTGGGGTTGGAAGGTTTGTCGAAAAAAGTTGTGGTTCTTTATAAGGTCGAATTTTTTTTAAAAGGAATTGAACCCTTGCATCAGTAATAGTTTTAGAGATATCCAGAAAGTCCTCTCCCAGCTTGTTTATGAGATCTGGTTCACGGGCATTTGCTCTAGAAAGGTTTAAGTGCATTATCGCAGTTGGTATGTTCGTGAAAGTGGTCGAAACTTGACTTAGCTTGGGAAAGTTTATCTTTTCATGTTGAGGCTTTTTTTCAAAAATGACCTGTGCCGTTAGGTAAATTTTCTTTCCTTTCACTAAAGCTATTTTTGTTTCATTTGCTGCTAAACTAGTGGATATCTGATATTGCCAACTTAATTCTATAATAGGAAATAAAAAATCTATTTTAATTTGTAGAATGTCGGAGCTGTTAATTTTTACAGCTGATAGGGTTTTCTCAACTAGATATAGCCCCGGAGCTATATTAGTACCTAATGAAGTTAATTTGGTAAAATCATGATTGTGATGGATAGGGTTTCTGTCTCCACCCTGCTTCAAGAAACTATTAATCTCATGTTGTGAGAACTTAATTTCCATTAACCAAGTCCAATATTGTTTGAATATGATCACTCCCATGAATATCAGATGGATCGAGATTCAGGTTAAACTGTTTGTTTATTTCGACTATGATTCTAAGATGATTAAGCGAGGTCCAGTTTTCAATAGATGCGACCTCTGAGTCATATTTAAAATTTGAATGGCCCAGAATTTTTGCCAAAACATCTTCTATTTTCATATTAAGCCTTTTTCAAGCAAGAATTTGGTTATTAGATGATTTCTGTTCGTCTTCTTATAGTTTATCTGAAGCCGTTTTCCCTTTTGTATTTTTATAAAGAGCTCTTCAGCAACGCCGAAATTTAAAACTCGGCAACTGATAAAGAAGTGGTGAACTTCAATCTCATTTGAAATTTCTCTGAATACTAAATATCCAGTTCTACCGTAATCCTCATCCCGATATTTTACTGATGCTTGTAGTATTTTGTAGCCTTTTGAAAGTAGTTCTTCAAAATGATCTTCGTTGAGTTTTTGGCCGTTTAAATTGAATTGATTTGTTTTGTTTGCTAGTTGAATGAATCTTTGCTTGTCGCGTAGGTCTATGTCTTTTATTTGTACATCTATATCAGACTTATCAATTTTGTTCTCAATATTAATTGGGGAGAGTGTAGTTCTACTTAAATCTTCTTTCGTTTTTACAGTAGAGAACAAATCAACTGTTTCAAGTAAACTTGCGTAGTCATGTGGAGACCTAGGAAGGTGCAAAGTGGAAACGTCAGGATATCGTAAATTCATATCTTCAATTTCAAATATTGAATCATCTAAAAATATGGAATCTTTTGGAGACAGATTTAAGCTTTGAAGGCAGTCGTATAGATTTTGTGCTTTGGCATCGAAATTAGCTTTTACAAATTGGAAGTCAGAAAGTTCGAGCTCAAAGTCAAATTTTTGGAAAAGAGCATGAATATCTTTTTCTGAGTTCTTTGTAAGTAACACCAGAAAAACACCATTTGTTTTTATCGTTTTTAGCTTCCTCTGAAAATTATAGAACGCCCGATCAGCACCTAGTTCTTTAGAGTAGGTAATACTATCCTCGTCTATTATTCCATTCCAAAGTGTTAGATCTCCATCAACGGCGATGAGCTTAAAGCCTTTTGAGAAATAATTCAAAATGCTTATAGCTATTTTGTATGCAACAAATTTTTGAAAATCGAATGAGTATTTTATGCCTGAAAGATTATGTAATTCATTTGAATAGGCATTATGGCTTCCAAAAAACTCAATTAGAGGAGGCAAATGTATCGTAGTAATAGATTTTTCACCCTCCTGACTAATAATAAAATCAGTATTTTTATCCTCTCTTGCAGTAAGTTTGATAGAAAGATCTCTTTGGAGACAGAATTTTTCGACTAGAGTGGGAATGTAACCCTGTTTCTCATTATGGTGTAAGACTAAAGAGGTAGAGTTTTCAATAGTTTGAGATTTAATATTTAAAATTTCATCAATATCATCTTTCCATGTGAGGAATTTCATTTTGATAGTTCCTTTTTAATTTGAGTACCAATAAAATTAGATAATTTTTTTGCTTGTAGATGATCCAAATGGTCACCATCGAAGTACTCTAGGCTTTCTTTGACTTCATCTAAAGAGATAAATTTATACCCTTTTGCTTTAAGCTTTTTATTTAATTCTTTAAAATGTTTTAAATGGGGCTCTTCTACGGCTAGAAGGTTTTTTGAGCTAGGCATTTCAATAAAGATCATATTGTAGCCGTTTTCCTGAACCTTTTTGAATTCAGTCATAATATTGGAAGCCTTAATAGGTACAGAGTTTCTAAAAGCATGTTCATATTCATTGACTGGATTCATTGGATTTGTGTTTGCTGTTTTTACTCCACCTATCCAGCCTTTTTCAAATAGCTGTTTCGTAGGGGAAGTTTTTGACCAGTTTTTGAAATTAATTCTTGAGAAAAACAGAGAAAGTAGATCTTCAAAGGATTTCTTTTTAAGATTCTCTAATCCAAAATGATGACCGCTGTATAAAGATAATGGAGTTAGGGTGATAATGAGAGTCGATTTAGGAAGCTTTGAAATTTGTTTGAAAAACTCAGGCGTATAAGCTTGGTGTTGAACACATAGATTAAAAACTTTTTTGTCTGGTTTTAATTCGATTTCATTAGGGGAGAGAGCAAATAGGCACCGTGAGTCTCCTACGATATAAATATCTGACTTAGGTGGTGACAACTTTTGGAAGGTATTTAGCTCAGTTATAAAAGAGGATTCCCAATTTGAATCAAATTGTAAACGGAGGCTCACTATCACGATGGTGATTAAACCGATCAGCAGCAAAGAGGTTTTGAATTCTTTAAAAGTTAAAATAGGCATACTGCTTACCAGCTCCTCTGAAAAATAAAATAGCAATCCAAGCACTGATCACGAGAAGGTATTTTGTTTTGAATTGGTTTGAATTGATTATGTCTTTAAATCTAGCTGTTGAGAATATGTAATGTGCCCCAAAGAAAATGGGTATAAAGGAGAGTTCAAATCTTCCGAAATAAGTTAAAATAGGCAGAGATATATTTGGATTCGTTAATATTTCATAAAATTGTTCTGTCGAGTTACAACCAAAAAGACCCAATGTTAAGATTACAAAAAATTGCGTAAAGGGTACTCGTAAAAAGGAAGGGAGTTTAGTCATATAGGTGTATCTCTCGAAAATTAATAGTATGGCATGAACAATTCCCCATAAAATAAAAATACTCTCTAGACCATGCCATAAACCTGAAACAACAAAAGTTAACGTAATGGCCACTATATAGTTTGGCTTCTTACGCCAGGTTGGAAAGAAGACATAGTCACGGAAGAATTCGGTTAAACTTATATGCCATCTCTGCCAATACTCACTAAAAGATTTCGCAATAAAAGGAAAATTGAAATTCGTAGGCAAATCAATTCCCATTGATTTAGCCAAGCCTATCGCCATTAAGCTGTATCCAGCAAAATCTGCATAAATATAGATAGAAAACTGAGTGAAATTAATAAGCCAAAATATAATATTGTATGATTCACCATCGAAACTCATTCTCCCAATGACCGCAGGTGCAATATTATTAGAAATGACTAGCTTCAAAAATAGCCCGATTGATAGGTAAGAAAAGCCTTCAGTGATTGTGTTTCTGTTAACCTTAAACGCGGAAGTAATTTGAGCAAAGAAGTCCTTCGGCCTGATGATCGGCCCGGCTACTAATTGAGGGTAATAAGTCAGATACAAAAACACATCTAGAATTGTTTGAGGAGGCAATTTTCTTTTATATACGTCTACTGAGTAGGCAATAGCTTGCATGGTAAAAAAACTTACGCCAAAGACGACTAATGCATTAGTCCCTGTGAAATTTGAATTTAGTTTAAAATAGGTGAATATTCCAATTTGAAAAATAATACTTATTATTAATTTCCATTTTCTGAGCTCGCCCTTTGTAAGAATAAAGCACGCTAACGCACTAATTGAGATCGTTAGAGCTAATAGTATTGAAAATTGTGAATAGGCATAAAGTGAGAAAACTAAAATGGCTGATTTTTGAATTTTAGAGTTCTTAACAACTCTTAAGAAGAGCAGCAATATGCTAAAAAATGAGAGAAATATAACTGACTGAAAAAGCATAAAAAAATCATATTATTCTGGCCGATTCATGGCAAATATTCATAGCTCTGAAATCGACTTAATGTATAATGAGTTCGGAGGAGATTTTATGAGTTTCAAAAAAGGTTTTTTTTCTAAAGTGAGTTGGGTATGGGGAGCTACTTTTGGAGCTCTTTTGTCGGGTATGATTGCTTATGCTGCCCTCACTATGAATATCTTTTCCCCAGGAACTCCAATTATTGCAGCTGAAGTTAATCAGAATTTTCAACAGATTACAGATAAGATTAATGAAACTAGTTATGGTGTGGTTGCAAAATTGAGTGCCAATCAAAACATGCCAATGAGCTCTCAAACAAACTTCATTCTTGATCAGGTTGTGAGAGATGATGCACCAGGTGCATATAACCCTGCCACTGGTGTATTTACAGTGCCTGCTGGTGAGGGGGGATTTTATACTATTTACTTCAAGTACCTTTTTGATACTTCAGTTGGAAGTTATGTGGAGTACAAAATCAACGGAGGCGCTGGAGTTGGAATCGATGCTGCAACTTCAACAATTACTACAGGGTCTAAAAATTTGTATTTAGAGGATGGAGATACTTTGGAAATTTATTTGAATGAATACAAAAGTACGCCCCATGTCTTACAGGCATCAGATACAATTGTTTTCTTTAAACGTGAGGCTAAGATATAGTCTTACTGCCAACTAGCTTGATCCCAAACGGCCACGTCCCAAGTTGCGCTGTTTTGACTTTCCCATTGAAATGGAAAGCTCTTGCAAGTATGAATATCAGGCCCAGCTATTTGTCTGGTCAAAGTGACATCTAGCACTTCTCCAAATACATCGACTTTTTTAGAGGCGAGTAGTTTAGGCTTACTAGATTGCTGCTGATCAATGATTGGGAAAGTGACGAAGTCTGGACAACCCATGCCTTGATCATCCTGATAAGAAAAGCCAAAGAGATGAAATGTGCGAGCAGCTCCCTGCGGGACAAAAAGTTCAATATTCATTCCCTGGGGGAAGCTTCCGAAAACCATATTTGCGTGGCCCAGGACTGTGCCGCTTGAATTCGTACATTGCCCTTGGTTTTTATTCCATTCTACAGCAATGGCGTAGCAGTCAATATCGTTAAGTGTCGCCAGGCTATTTGCTCCAAATTGGCTTTTCGGAGAATAGTGGCGCAGAGCACTTTGATTGATTGAAACTGGTAGCTCAATATTCACAGCCGTGAGTCTGTCCTCAGGTTTGGGTGCACAGGCGACTAAAAATAATGAAAATATTGGTAGAATCAGCTTTTTCATACAGTCCTTATTGTAATTGCTTTTCGGATTAGTGGCGTGGAGTCTTTAATTGGGACGTGATTTTGGTGACTTGCGAGGCGCGACAATTTTTTTACAAACTATCGATTTTTAAAGATTGGCAACTTAAGTTGTTACGTCCATAATTGCGCTCATATTGGGAGAAATTCATGAAATTAAAGAATATTGCCATCGTCGCGCACGTTGATCACGGTAAAACTACGTTAGTAGATGAACTATTAAAGCAATCAGGACTGTTTGAAGAGCACGAAACAGTTTCTGAAAGAGTTATGGATTCAGGTGAACTTGAAAAAGAACGCGGAATTACCATTACTGCTAAAAACTGTGCCTTCAGATGGAAAGATTATAAAATTAACCTTCTAGATACTCCAGGCCACGCCGACTTTGGTGGAGAGGTTGAGAGGTCATTGATGATGGTTGATGGGATCGTATTACTTGTTGATGCTGCTGAAGGGCCTCTTCCACAAACAAGATTTGTTCTGCAAAAAGCAATCGAACAAGGAATTAAGATCGGGGTTATGATCAATAAAGTTGATAGACCAGATCAGCGATGGGAAGAAGTTAAAGGAGAAGTTGAAGATCTTTTACTTGAGCTTGTAGACCTTGCAGGTGTTGAGGATTTTGACCTTGATATTCCATTTTTCTTTGGATCAGGTAGAGATGGTTACGCAAGTGATGATCCGGATGCCAGAGAGGGGAACCTCACTCCACTTCTAGATTTCTTTGTCGGTGAATACTATCCTGAAGCCCTTCTTGATAAAGATGGAAACCTGCAAATCCTAGTATCAAACTTAGACTACTCTAAATACTTAGGTACATTAATGATCGGAAGAATTACTTCTGGAACTATCATTGCAAACAAACCATATATGTGGATCAACCATACTGGAAAGCCTAAACAAGTAAAGATTGGTAAAGTTCAAATCTTTGATGGACTAGGTTTTGCCGAAGTAGAAGCTGCTGAGGCGGGGGAAATCGTAATCCTAAATGGTGTTGAAGATGCGCATATTGGAGACACAATTACATCTACAAGCAATCCTGAAGCATTAAAAAGAATTGAAGTTGATCCTCCGACAGTTTCTGTTAGAGTTTCTGTTTCTACTTCTCCACTTTCAGGTCAAGAAGGTGAATACCTAACTTCTAGAAAGCTTGAAGAATTTCTTCAAGAAGCAGTAAAGAAAAACGTTTCTCTTCAGTATGAAGCGACAGAGGATCCTAAAGTTTTCATTTTGAAAGCTAGAGGTGAGTTACAAGTTGCGATTGTATTTGAAGAAATCAGAAGAGCTGGTTACGAGCTGATGATCGCTAGACCTCAGGTTCTGATGAAAGAGGAAAACGGCGAAAAGCTAGAGCCATATGAAAAAGTTGTATTTGATGTTCCTAGTGATAGTACAGGGGCAATCACTGAAGCGATGGGAACTAGAAAAGGTATAATGGAAGCGATGGCTCCTGTTGGAGAAAATCGTACTCGAATCGAGTTCAAAGTTCCTTCTCGTGGACTTATTGGATATAGATCAAAATTCCTAACTGATACTAGAGGTGAGGGACTAATGAGTTCATATTTCCTAGGGTATGGTGAGTATGTAGGTAAAATGCTTGCCAGACAAAACGGTGCTCTAGTTTCTGATAGAAATGGAACTGCAACTCCATACGCACTTTATAATCTTCTTTCATCTGGTAAACAGTTTATTAAACCGGGTGAAAAAGTATATGAAGGAATGGTTGTTGGAGAGTCAACTAGACCAAACGATATGAACCTTAACGTTGTTAGAGAGAAGCATTTAACTTCAGTAAGAACGGCTGGTAAGGATGACAATATTATTCTTCCACCAATTCAGCCAAGAACTCTAGAGTGGGCACTTGATTGGATTGATGATGATGAGTGGGTAGAAGTTACTCCAGAAAATATTAGAATCAGAAAGAAGGTTCTAAAGGCCAATGAAAGATCTGTTGTAAGATAATCAAATATTTGGGGTGACTATAAGTCACCCTTTTTTTTTGTTTTTCACTAGGTCAAATCTACCACCTTCAACTTTTTTTTATTAAAATTCCCTTCATTTCCGATACAGATAAAGTAGGAGGAAGCTATGAAGTGGATGGTCTTACTTATAGTCGTTTTAATTTCAGTCTCTATTTGGGCCCGAAATGATGTAGATTTAAGTGATTTTAACAAAGAAGTTTCTAAGAACTTTCAAGAGGTCTTAGATGAAAATCCTCAAATATATGAACAGAAGAAGTCTAGGGGAAGAGCTCCCGCTTCGGTTGATTCTAAGAAAGAAGGTTTTTCTGAAGACTTGAATAAATTTGATGAACAGGCGATCGGGCCGAATGAACTATAAAAAAGGGAGTCTAACGACTCCCTTTTTTTTATGATTTATGATTAAAAAATGATTCGAGAAAATTTACCGGCACAGGAAAAATAACTGATGATTTTCCAGATCCAGCAGACACATCTCTCATTGTATCTAAATACCTAAGAGTTAAAGCATCTTTTTGAGTTGCAAGAATCTCTGCCGCATCTGCAAGTTTTTTAGAGGCTTCAAATTCACCATCAGCAGAAATAATTTTCGCTCTTTTTTCTCTTTCAGCTTCAGCTTGTTTCGCCATCGCTCTTTGCATATTCTCTGGCAGATCGATCGCTTTAATTTCAACGTTAGTAACCTTTACACCCCAAGGCTCAGTTTGATCATCAAGAATAGCTTGAAGTTTTCCATTGATCTGATCTCTCTCTGCAAGAA
Source organism: Bacteriovoracaceae bacterium (assembly GCA_964231135.1). GTDB lineage: Bacteria > Bdellovibrionota > Bacteriovoracia > Bacteriovoracales > Bacteriovoracaceae. The sequence goes on along the minus strand of CAXRIU010000003.1, from coordinate 6,071 downwards.
CTTCATCCAGCTCATATTGTCCCACAACAGAACGAAGAGTTGTTTGAGCAATTTGAGAAGTTGCGTGGTAGAAGTTTTCAACCATGATAACTGATTTTTGAGGATTATTAACTCTAAAGTAAACAACGCCATTCACTCTGATTGTTACGTTATCTTTAGTAATAATATCCTGACTTGGGATATCCATGGTCACAACTCTTAGGTCAACCTTAATCATTTTCTCTAGAATAGGAATAAGGATGATTAAACCTGGTCCTCTAACTCCAGAGTAGCTACCTAGACGTAGGATGACACCTCTTTCGTATTCATTAAGAATTTTAACTGAACTCAAGACGAGTAGGACAAGAATGACAACAATTGGTGCTAATGCAAACATTTAAATCTCCTTTAAGATTTTTGTATTTTTAAAATCATATTTTCTTGGTCTGATTCTATTATCGCTATTTTTGAATCGATAGGTAATTGTTCCTTGGAAACCGCATTCCAAATTTCACCATTTACTTTTACTTGGTAGAAAAACTCACCGTCTTCTTCTTTTTTAAAGTTCACCACGTGACCTTCTTCACCTTTTTGGGAGTAATAATTTTTAGGTTTGATATATGTTTTAACGAAATACCACCCAAGAAAAATTACATACAAGCTTACGGCAGCTACAGTAGACCAAATGGCAGTCTGCTCGAGTTCAATATAGCTATTTTCTGTTCGAAAGAGAAATAGCGAGCCAAATACTAGAGATGCAATACCAGCGATAGTTAAGACTCCAAAACTTGTGATGAAAACTTCTAATATAAATAGGATGAATGAAAGAACAATCAGTCCCATGGCCCCAAAGTTTAAAGGGAGTACTTGAAAACCAATAGCTGCGAGTACGAGAAAAATGACTCCAACTGCACCGGCCACAAAACCACCAGGTGCTTGAAATTCAAAATAGAGTAGTGCTGCTCCAATTATAAAAAGGATATAAGCAGTCGTTGGGTTCGCAAAAATATTAAGCGCCTGCTGTCCAGGGTCCATGTCTATGGTTTCACTTTCGACCGAGTCACTTACTTGAAGCTTTAAGGCTTCACCTTTTAAATTGATTTCAAGACCTGTCAGAAATTCTTTGAAGTCCGCTTCTTTATGTACAATAGCATCTATGACTTTATCTTTAAGTGCTGTTTGTGAGTCTAAGCTCTCTGCTTCGGAAATCATTTTTTCAAAAGCTTCAGGATTTCTCCCTCTGACTTTTGAAAGACTTCTTACTAATGCCACAAGATCATTTATTGCCTTGGCCCTTGCATCTTTTTGGTCAATATCTTTCCCCATTGTTATGGGAGTTGCAGCACCTATATTAGTACCATCATTCATAACTAATATGTGTGCTCCACTTGCGATGATAGCTCCAGCGCTGGTAGCACTTGCACCTTCTGGTGTAATCCAAACTCCAACGGGAATATCTGAGTCTCCGATTAAAGTTAAAATCTCTTTTGTCGTCGAAACAAGCCCACCAGGAGTATCGAGTTTAATAACTAACAGCCCACCTGGAATTTTCGAAGTTTTCTCAAGGTTACTTTCGATATAATTTTTTACCGCAGGATTAATAGATGCCGATATATTGAGATAAGTAATTTTCTGGATGGAATAATCTGTTGCAGCAAATAGGTTGAAACAAAATAAAAAACACAGCGCGATAAAATTCGAAATTTTCATATTAAAAAGATTATGTAAAATATGCACCTTCGTAAACAGAAAGGTAGATGTGAAAAAGATAATTTTAGGACATTTTTTAAACCCAATTAACGATAGAAAGTGTGAGTTAGTAATTGACGGTGCGTTAGTTGTTGAAAATGGAAAGGTCGCCCAATTAGCGCCTAAAAGTAAAATTGATATAGCTGATTCAGATAAGATTGAAGATTTCTCCGGGCATTTAATTGTACCAGCATTTTTTGATATGCATTTTCATTGGGTGCAGGATGATGTGAGAGAAATGCCAAAAGCTAACCTTTTAGAGTGGCTAGATAAATACACTTTCCCTGCCGAATCAAAATTTAAAAGTAAGGCTTATGCTAAGAAAAAAGCAAAATTCTTTTTTCAAAGGCTTATCAATACGGGAACCCTGGGAGGCGCTTGTTATTCATCTATTCATGAGCATGCTCTAGAGTATGCTATGGACCATGCAAAAGGTGACTTTGTTATTGGAAATGTTTTAATGACGATTAATTCACCTAAGTTTTTAAGCCAGACCTCAGAAGCAGCTGTTGATATTGTTAAGAGAATGAGTGGCAAATACAAAAGTCGTTATGCCCTTACTCCTAGATTTGCTATTGCTACAGATCCGGTGACTATGAAAGCGACCGCTAAATTCGCCAAGAAGAATGGAAGTTTTATTCAAACCCATTTGAGTGAGACTAAAGGTGAAATTGATTTTGTAACGGGCCTTTATAAAACATTTAAAGGTTTTGAAAAGGCTAAAACATACACGGATATCTATGAAATTTCAGACCAATTAGGGCCGAAGACAATTATGGGACATGGTATCCACCTCTCTCCGGGAGAGTTAAAGCAATTAAGTAGAACAAAAACTTCGATTGCCCATTGCCCGACTTCTAATGCTCCAATTAGAAATAAAGGTCTAGGTTCTGGTCTTTTTGATTTTAGAAAAGCAGAAAAGTATGGAGTAAAATGGGCTTTAGCTTCCGATATTGGTGGGGGACCATTTTTGTCGATGTTAGATGTAATGCGCTCTTTTGTAGACCAGAACCATGCAAGAGGAATTAAAGAAGCCACTTACACGAAAGCTCTTTTTCGTTCGACTGTTGCAGGTGCAAAAATTTTAGAGGTGGATGAAAGAGTAGGTAATTTTGATAAGAATAAAGAAGCAAATTTTGTCGTTCTAAAAAAACTAAGGGTGAAAGAGTCTGATACAGCTGAAAATTTATTGAAAAGAGTTGTACACTCTGCTCCGCGTTCGAAATTAGATAGCCTTCCTCAAGGGACCTTTTATAAAGGTGAACTTTGCTCAAGGTAGAGTGTAAACCCTTGAAACTGTGATCGAAACTACGCTTCGCATTTTGTATAAAAATCGCTATATTTATGTGTGATCCTAGATTCGATCAGGCTTAAACTTATGGAGGAATAAGGCGTGAAGGAACGTTCAATTAGAATTCTTTTAATTTTCTCACTTGTTCTCAATGCTTATTTGATCACCAATGAAGAGCAAGACGCACCAAGTGTAGATAAGGTTTCTGTAAAAGCTGCTGCAGTTAAAGTCGAAAATTCCCAAATCCCAAATAAGCGTCATGAAAATAATATTGAATTTATTGAAGAAGAAATCATGCCTGAGGATGAAGCACAACAGGATCAGATTAAACACAGTAAAGTCATAGAATTGGAAGAACCAGAACATGCGGCTAACGAATTTAGTGAAGAGGCCATGAAAGTGGCTCAAAAAACTTGGGAGCGAGAATACCGCGCTTTTATGGAGAGAGACTTGGGTCTAGATCCTTCTGTAGCCGATATTTATCGCGAGTTAGCAGATAAAAGAAAAAAAGAGATAGATGATTATCTTATTCCGAAGATGTCTAGTATGGAAGAGAATGAGCCATACCTTTTCACTTTGGAAGACAATATTGAGCTATCCAAGATTAATCAAAAATATTTAAAAAATTTGAAAGAAGTTATGGGGCCTAAAAACTATGACTCTTACAGCCGCTTCAGAGAAAACATGAACCGAAAAATTATGGAAAACGGTTCGAGTTATTTCTGGGTTGAGTTTTAGTAATTAAACTATTTTAACTCTAAAAGAATAGGACAGTGGTCACTTCCCATAACATCAGTTAGGTGTTTGCAACTTTTAAGTTTAGATTTTAAATTTTTGCTCACCATAAAATAATCAATACGCCATCCAATATTTCTTGCACGGCAATCACCTCGGTAAGTCCACCAGCTGTAAATACCTGGAGTTTCAGGTTCAAAAAAGCGAAGTGCATCTATCATGCCTGCATTGATATAATGATCCATCCATTCTCTTTCATGTGGGAGAAAGCCTGTTGTATTTTTGTTAGACTTTGGATTGGCCAAGTCAATTGGGTGATGAGCTGTATTAAAGTCGCCAGTAATAATGACTTTCTTCCCTTGATCTATATAAGCGTTATAGATATCTAAGATGGCTTCGTAAAACTCTAACTTATAGTCCACCCTTGCATGGTCTCTTTGGCCGTTTGGAAAATAGCAATTAATAAAAACAAAAGTTTTAAATTCACAAATTAACGTTCGTCCTTCTCGGTCAAACTTTTCTATTCCGATTTTATCAATTACTTTTTCTGGATTTTTTTTTGTTAAAACTGCAACCCCTGAATATCCCTTCTTTTCGGCAGGATTAATAAAAATTTTATAGTCTTTATGTTCTAATATTTCTGGAGGGAATTGATTTTGTTCAGCTTTAATTTCTTGTAACCCTATGATGTCAGGTGAAGTCTCATTCAACCAATCAAGAAATCCTTTATTATTGCATGCTCTAATTCCATTAACGTTCCACGACACAAGTGTTTTCAAAATTTTCCTCGTATATTTTTTTATCTATTTTTTTGGCATTATTGTTTTATAGTTTTTTTCAAGTTTGTTAAAGACATTCCGAAAAAAATCATTAATATAACTAACTCATTTCATAGCAGGAGATTTACATGCGTTGTTTTAAGCATATTGCGACTCTGATCCGAAACAAAAGACTTCAACACCCAAAGGGGTACTCTCAATCAGAGCTGTCACATTTGCTGGGATATAAGAATGGTCAATTTATTAGTAATGTTGAGAGAGCTTTATGCAACATTCCTTTAAAGATGTTAGGCAAAGTTTCTGAGGTGTTGACTATTGATCCAAATGAGTTGAAAGCCGCAATTTTAAAAGATCATGAGGAAACTCTTAATAATTACTTGAAGACTTCTTCTACAGCAGAAGTAAAAGAATTACATTCAAGAAATGAAAATGAAACAACAAGCTTTGCTAGTTCTTCTGACTTTAAAATGTCATCTAATTCTTAAACGAATAAAAAATAAAAATTTACTTAATACAATAAAACCGCAGTTAATGCGGTTTTATTTTTTTTAGAATTTAAAGAAGCTAAGGACTATGGCAGGCCAACCTTGACAAGCTTCAAGGCGCCATCAGAAGATAATGATGTCCTCGGTAGATGGTGGGTATATTCGCTAAACGCTAACTAGATATTACATTACATAGTTGACTCTTTTTTAAAGAGTTAGTCTTAGCTGTAAGCGCTCAAAACTACGTAAGTTGTTGGATTCTCATTTTTCTCTAAAATTTATTTTAATTGCCATCTTTGGCGGAGATAGTTGGCAAATTAAGTGAAATTAAGCCAAATCTCTCTAAGCTACTCAAACTACTCAGCCTGTCTAAAATAAATCAAAATAATACTCAACCTCAATGCTCTAGCTCCGATAGGGCAATTTATATGGAATATTCTGAAAAGAATTTAAAAGTCTCGTGTTAGGCTAAGTTTCTTCTGCACGTTTATTGGAGTTATTATTTATGAAATTCATTCTTTTGGGCCTTCTAATTTGTATGGGGCATACTTTTGCTGCGACTGAACTTGAGAAAAAATTAGAGTTCATCACAACCAAAGCTCTTAAAGCTAAAAATCTTGAGGCCCCAAAAGTACCAGAAGCTTTAAAATCCTTAAAGCATTTTAAACATAGAAAGTCTCATGACCATTTTACCAAAAATAAAATGATCGTAAAAAAAGAGAAAAGACAGTTTAAGATTTTAAATTTCATAGAGGATCTTAAAAATGAATTTGGTCCTGTAAGTGTTGAAAGTATCGACTCCGAAGATCCAAATAAATTAAAATTCAAAGTGGAAGGTAAGACTCCACACTTTAGTATTACAGAGGTGAATTTTAAAATAGCCACGCCTGATGAGCGATTTAGAGACATTACGGCAAGTGTGGCGGTTGTTGATTCTGAAATCGTGACCGTTGATATCTCTTTAATTGAGCCGGGAGAATATAAGCTTGCTCTCTATATAAAATACAAACTAGGTGCTAATCAAAAAATAAGCTTACTACGAGTCTCAAAATC
>CAXRIU010000002.1:0-22305 GCA_964231135.1 Bacteriovoracaceae bacterium | reverse complement strand
TCTTCAAACGAATCGTCTTATTCAATCAGCGGAAGCTGTAGTTCTGGGGATGGAAATGTCACCTATACAATTCATTCCCCAAGTGGTGGAAGTGACGTGACTGGAAGTGTAGCTTGTTCCAGTTCAACATGGAGTGCGAGTACTTTAAATCTTTCGGGACTTTCTGATGATGGAGCTGTGACTTTTAATGCATCTCAAACTGATAGCGCAGGAAACACAGGAGCTGCTACTCAACTGACGGCAATCAAAGATACAGCAGCACCTCTCGTTTCAATCAATATTCCAAGTACCGTAAACTCTACTAACTACGCTGCTTATGCAGTGTCAGGAACTTGTTCTAGTGGAGATGGCAACGTTTCTTATACAATTCATTCACCAAGCGGTGGAAGTGATGTGACAGGTGTAGTTGCTTGTTCAGGCGGTAGTTGGTCTAGTGGGGGAATTAGCCTCGTGGGACTGAATGATGATAGCGGTATTACTTTTGATGCAAGTCAGACAGATTCATTTGGAAATATTGGAAGTGCTGCGCAGAGGTTCGCGATAAAAGATATTATCGCTCCAAGCTTGAGTATAAATAGTCTGAGCATCATATATATAAGTAATAGTAGCAGTTACTCTTTTTCTGGTTCTTGTTCTAGTGGTGATGGGGATGTGTCGTATGTCATCCATTCTCCAAGTGGAGGAAGTGATGTTTCCGGCACTACCACTTGCGGCGGAGGTTCTTGGAGCGTTAGTGCTCTCAATGCGTCAGGTTTAAGTGATGATGCCGCGATTGAGTTTGATGCAAGTCAGACTGATTCCGCTGGAAATCTTGGTACAGCAGCTCAGTTAACAGTTTTAAAGGATACAGTAGCTCCAATTGTGAGCATCAATTCTACTGTCACTATATATTCTGGCAACGAAAGTAGTTATCTTGTGAGTGGTAGTTGTGAGGATAGTGAGGGGAACGTGTCTTATATAATTCACTCCCCAAGTGGTGGAAGCGATATTTCTGGGACTACGAGTTGCTCAGGTAGTGCTTGGAGTGACACAGTAGATTTAACTGGGCTTTCGGATGATCCTGCTATTGAGTTCAATGCAAGTCAAACAGATGCAGTGTCAAATATTGGCAACGCCACAGAGAAGACTGCACTCAAAGAAACTGTTCTCCCGTATATCACAAGTGTAACTACTACTGCTACTGGCCGATATGATAATGGAGACAATATTGATTTTGTTGTCAATTTTAGTGAGACCGTTAATATTACTTCTGGAACGAGGCTGGTACTAAATGTCGGTGGAGCAAGTATGTATGCCAACTGTCAATCTGCTAGTGCAACCTCTACAACTTGTACCTACGTAGTGGGAAGCGAGGTTGATGATGATGGGATAAATTTAAATAGCTCACTAGATTTAAATACTGGATCAATTATGGATTTAAATGGCAACTCGATTTCAAATTTAAGTTTTTCAGCGCCAGATTTAAGTGATGTTTTAATTAATAGCGATGGTATACCTGATTTTGAATGGGAAGAGTCCAGCTCTGTGATTTCTAGTTATGACTTTGGTGATCCAGGAACAAATGTTACGGTGAGTTTCACTGTTAAAAACATAGGTAGTGGACCAACAACGGCAAGCTTTAATGTCTCAATTACTGACACCGCGAGTGGAGTTTATTCGCTTGTAACTGATAATTGCTCAGGTTTTGTTATTGCAAAAAATGATAGTTGTACCGTGCATATTCAGTACTTGGATATTGATCCAGCTGGCCTAAAGACTGGTACTGCCACAGCAACTGATACGGGTGTCGCAGATGTTGATTTAACTTTGGAAGGAACAAGATAATGAAATTCATACTTTGTTGGATACTCATATTTATAAACACGGCTAGTGGCTCAGAAGGTAATCTAGAATTATGTATAGGTGCGGCTAAGAACTTTGGATCACAAAAAGGTAATCCTATTAAGATACCTGCATTTTGTGCGGACCTGATTAAAGAAAATACCAATAGCTATCAACGAGAAACTCTAGGAGAGTACAGTGCTTATGGGGTAGCAAATCTTATTTTGATAGAAAATAAAAATAGCTTTTTTATTGGAGGTGATAAAACTTATCTTCAAAATATCATTGCGATAAGAATTAATGAGCAAGAGAATCTTTTACATGTTCTCAATGAAAGAGATGGTAATGCGGAAATACTGGCATTTGATATTAGAGTCGCCGGAAATAACGTACCCAAAAGAAGGTTGGTAAATTTAGAACTGAATTCGGCAACAAATTTTCGCATCATTGACCAAGAGCTAGTTGTTCTTTCTTCAAGCGAGAATTGGATAAAGATTTTTAAGCTTTCGGCAGATGTTGAGGGGCGAGCCGCCAAGAACAGTACTGAATTAGTTCGTCAGATTAAAAATCCTTTAATAGGCGCACCAAAGGATTTCTTAAGTTTTGACGACAAAATTTATATATTGGATAATGATAGTCTTCTGAAGGCTAAGTCTAGTAATCTCTCAAATATCGTGGAGATGAGTAATAGTAATAGTTCTGTCTTGATAATTGAAGATGAATTAGTGAGGAAAGTTGCCGAGTGAAAAAATCTATGAACCATAAAATTCAAACTTTTTTACTAGTTCTTTTATTTTTAGTAGTAGGGTTCTCCTTTCATTGGGTCCATTATCAGCAAAGTATTGAAGTTATCAAGAATAAGACGAAAACTGTTTTTGAATCAGAAAGTAAGCGTCTACAGCAAACTTTAGATGATTATACCCGAGTAATTCTAGTTCTTAGGCAAGCTCTTCAAGAGAAAGAGCAGCATGAAGAAGAATATTATCAATTTTTAGGGGATATGATCCTTTCCGAATTTAAGAGCATTTATGCTTTCAATTTCGTTGATGAGACTTTTACGATAAAGCATGTAAATCCATATGAACGCAATAAAGCTGCTTTAGGTAAAAAACTTCAGAATCATCCGGACGATATGGTTTCAGATTTGTTTGAAAAGGGTCCATCTCTTGAAGACGTAACTTATTTACCTCCAATTAGAATTTATCAAGGTGGGGAGGCAGTAATTTTTTATGCACCATTTAAGTACAAGAATGGGCAAAGAGGATGGATTAATGTTGTGATCTTGGCCAAAACTCTCTTTAGTGAAATCGAGAATATGAGCTTACTCTCGGCAGAGGGTTTCTCTTTACTTGATGTCAATTCTGATCGCTATTATTTTAATTCTATTAAAGATAACGGTAATAAAGATTATATGGTTGAGTATAGGTCCAAGTTCGTTGGAAGAGATGTGATATTTACTTTCAACCTCTCCAGCGAAATAGAAGCACAAAGAAATCTTTTTATTCAGCAAGGCCTATACCGTATTTTAATTATTGCATTGCTAGGCTTGTTTTTCTATCGCTATTCAAAAAGTCGCGAGGAAGCATTGAAAAAATATATTGATATCAAAAGTGAAAGTAACTTGTTAAGAACACTTGTTCATGACTTGTCCAATCCAGTCTTTGTGGTTCAACTTGGCTTGCAGAATTTAGTTTCGGGAAAATCTTATAACGAGGACCTAATTTCAAAATTACAAAAGGCTCAGAACAATACTTCAGATATTATTAAAACGATTAGAGAAATATTAAAAGGAAATAAGCAAAACTATCCTGAAAATAAGGTTGGACTCCATGATATTTTTACCAATCTATGTGACGTTTACAGTAAGAAAATTTCGGAGCACGGGATAAAGGTCGAGGTGAGTGTGGATCCTAATGATTATGTAATGGTAAAAACAGATAAAAGTATTTTGCAAAATCATATTATAGCGAATTTGTTTATTAATGCAGTCAAGTTTTCTCCTGAGGGGGAAGCCGTGTGTATTGCTTTTGAAGAAAACAAATTAATAATTGAGAATAAGTCGTCTGAAATAAATCCGGAGAGGTTTAAGAAGCTTAATGAAGTTGTGCACCAACAGAGTACCGAGGATACTGTTAATGAGGTTTCATTGGGTCTTGGAATGTTTATTGCTAAGATCTTTTGTCGTCATGCTGGAATTGATTTTAAAATTTCCCAAGATGAATCATCAGGTATAGTGCGGTCTACACTAGAATTCTGATCTTTGTCACCATATACTAAATTGATCAAGTTTTTGTCTAGCTATAGAAAAACTTTATCGCCCCATCGGAAATTTCTATTTGAGAAAAACTTACTAACATCGTAACTTTTATCTACGAAAATAAACTTAGATAAGGGGAAGCTATGTTTAAACAAAAGCTATCAAGTAGTATGTTACTTGCTTTTGCGCTTACTGTTGGTTGTGCATCTGGGCATAAAGATATGTCAGATGCTCATAAGAAGCAGTACGCTAAAGGTGAGCCAAGACCTGTGTCATTTTGGTGGCCAGAGAGATTAGATCTCTCTCCAATTAGACAACATTCTGTAGAATCAAATCCATTTGGAGACAAATTCGATTACGCCAAAGAGTTTTCTAAACTGGATTTAGATGCAGTCAAAGAGGACATCAAGAAAACTTTGACGACTTCTCAAGACTGGTGGCCAGCGGATTGGGGGCATTACGGGCCTTTCTTTATTCGTATGGCGTGGCATAGTTCTGGAACTTACAGAGTAACAGATGGTAGAGGTGGTGCAGCTGGTGGACAGCTTAGACTTGAACCTCAAAATAGCTGGCCTGACAATGCGAACCTAGATAAAGCTAGACGTCTTTTATGGCCGATCAAAAAGAAATATGGAAAAAGTATTTCTTGGGCAGATTTAATGGTCCTTACTGGAAACGTTTCTCTTGAATCAATGGGATTTAAAACTTTTGGCTTTGCCGGAGGAAGAACTGATGACTGGGAACCTGATTTAGTTTACTGGGGACCTGAAGCAGTAATGCTTGGAAGTAATAGGCATAACCATAAAGGGAAAAGAAAGCTTGATAAGCCTTTAGGTGCTACTCGTATGGGGTTAATCTATGTAAATCCTGAAGGACCTAATGGAGTACCTGATCCTTTATTAGCAGCTCAAGACATTCGTGAGAATTTCGGAAGAATGGCAATGGATGATGAAGAAACAGCAGCGCTAATCGCAGGGGGGCATACATTTGGTAAAGCTCACGGTGCTCATAAGCCTGAAGAGTGTTTAGGTGCAGAACCTGCAGGTGCTTCTATAGAGCAACAAGGTCTAGGTTGGAAAAATAAATGTGGTAAAGGTCATTCCGAAGATACAATAACTTCTGGTCTAGAAGGAGCTTGGTCTGCAGCTCCGACAATGTGGACTATGCAATATCTTGAGAATCTTTACAAATATGAATGGGTTCAATCGAAAAGTCCTGCAGGAGCTACACAGTGGATTCCAAAAGATGCAGAGTCAGCAAAGATTGTTCCTGATGCTCACATCAAGAGAAAGAAGAATACACCCATCATGTTTACAACAGACTTAGCTCTTAAAGAGGATCCATCTTACGGGAAAATTACTAAGAGATGGTTAAAAAATCCTAAAGAGTTTGAAGATGCGTTCGCAAGAGCATGGTTTAAACTAACTCATAGAGATATGGGACCTCAAGCTCGATATGTAGGAAAAGAGTCTCCAAAAGCTTCTCTTTTATGGCAAGATCCTCTTCCAAAAAGAACAGGAAAGTTGATCTCTCAAGCTCAAGTGAGACAATTACAAAAGAAAATCTTAGCCTCAGACTTAACAGTTCAAGAATTAGTAAGAACTGCTTGGGCTTCAGCTTCTACTTATAGAGCAACTGATATGAGAGGTGGAGCAAATGGGGCAAGAGTTCGTTTGGCACCTCAGAAAGATTGGGAAGTAAACAATCCTACAGAATTAACAAAAGTATTAACGAAACTTGAGGAAATTCAAAAAGACTTCAATAAGGCAAATGGTAGCAATGTATCACTAGCAGATACGATTGTTATTGCTGGAGCAGCAGCAATAGATCGCGCAGCAGGTAGAGCAGGTGTAAGAACAGATGTTCCTGTTAAGCTTGGAAGAGTTGATGCAACTCAAGAGCAAACTGATGTAGAGTCTTTCAGTTATTTGGAACCCAAGGCTGATCCGTTTAGAAACTACTATGATCAGAAAGAGGCTTATATGTCTCCAGCACAATCAATGGTAGATAAAGCAAACCTACTTGGATTAACTGTTCCTGAATTAACTGTCCTTATTGGTGGGATGAGAGCTCTTGGTGCTAATACTGGTGACTCTAAGCATGGGATCTTTACAGATAGAGTGGGAACTCTTAGCAATGACTTTTTTGTCAACCTACTTAGTATGTCGACTGAGTGGAAAAAATCAGAAAAAGAAGATGGTGTTTACAATGGTTATGATAGAAAGACTGGTAAGCTTAAGTGGTCAGGAACAACTGTTGACTTGATCTTTGGTTCTCACTCGGAACTAAGAGCAGTTGCGGAAGTTTATGCTGCTGATGATGGCCAGGCTAAAATGATCGAAGATTTCGTTGCAGCTTGGACAAAAGTTATGAGAGCTGATCGATTTGATCTAAAAAAGTAAGGTCTGTAAAATAAGCCGTTAAAAAATTCAGATCTGTTTTATAAGGGGCCATCTCAATTTGAGGTGGCCTTTTTTTTGCATATTTATCCCTAGAGAGCATCTTAAAAGGGAGAAGTCATTTTAAATCCTGATCATGATTTATGGTTTGATGCATATGATGAATTACTTTCTCAAGGTGAGATTTGGTGGGGGGGCTCATGACTAAAAAAACAATTTCAAATTGCAAAAATAAGTATACAGAGATCGAAGAATTCTCTGATGTTCTTGGAGTAAATATTATAAGAATGCAGCTTAAGGCCAAGAATGAAGAGCAGAAAGTTTGTAAAGAAATAGACGCTACAAAATAAAAAAGGGGAGACTAGAGTCTCCCCAAATAGTTTTTTTCTCTCAAAGCAAATTATTAAAAATTTGCAATTAAGCTAGTAGATACAAAACTTGTATTTCTATCGATCTCAATTTCTTCACCAATTAGACCTACGTAAGCGTAAGTGTAATCTTGCTGTTGATTCATGTATTGAGCAACCCACTTAAGTCCTCCTTCAAAGTCTTTCGCATAGAATACTCTGTAAGCTGAACCATAAGTAGTGTACATTGAAACAGGATCGTTATTAGCTGGATCGTAAAGGAAAGCCCCTTTAGAACCAGTAAAGAATTCAACTCCAAGAGAAGAACCTTTCATGAATCCAGAGTCAAAATTGTACTTAACTAACGCACCAGAAGCTGAACCAGTATTTTCATCATCATCCTCAGTCGTTAACCATCCTCCAGAACCTTGGATACCAATTACTGATCCTTCCGATTTTGTTGTTGAGCTCATCCCGTGAACGGCAACGGAAAAATTAGAACCTGCAATACCAAGTAATTCAGCATAAAAAGAAGTTCTTTGAATACCTAGAGTAAGGTTGGTACCTGCGATTGGCATTGAACCAATTGAGTTATGCATAGCAATTACGTGTAGCTTTCTAGCGAAAGAAACTTGCGTATTGTACTCATACATCGCTGCAAAAGCGTCTGATAGTCTAGGTACTGTATCACCATCTGAGTTCGTTTGCTTCGAAATGCTGTCATTATAGTTTGGAGTCGAAAATGGAGAGTAAATAACTCTTGCTGTATGAGCATTTCCAAAATTCTTAGTCACTGCAACACCGTCAAAACTTGCAGAGAATGCAAGAATAGGGTAGTTACCTGTCATTGGTTGGTTTCGGTGATGGTGAAGAGGTGCACCGTCGATGGTTGGTAGACGACCAAAAGTAAGAGTAGTCGTGTCATTCATCTTATAGTTTGCAAATGCTCTTTCAACCCAAAGGTTAGCTCTATCAGCATTAGCACCTGCTGATAAATCACTAAAAGCAGCTTCATTTGGTCTATTACCTGTTGAAGAAATTTCAGATAAATATTTCGCCATTGAAAGTCTTCCATAGAAAGTTAATCTATTAGAAGGATTAGACTCAATGTTTAAGTTCATAAACATTCTAGCGTATGTTGAGTTATCTTTTTGGTCGTCACCTAAAGTCACACATCCATCTTTTGAATTATTAGAAGTCCAGTTTTCTCCACACTCAGTTCCTAGGAAGGTCGCTGTTGCAGATGATGCTGCCGCTGTTTGAAGATCTGTTCCGTATGCAGTTGCATCAGTGATATAAGTATATCCCTCTTTATTATTTCTGCTAACTGCATCCATTCTCATTTCTAGTTCACCAGAAATTTTTAAGAAGTTTTCGTAGCTTTTATACTCTAATGCTTCAACTCTTTCTTCCAGAGTCTGAGCTTGTGCACCAGCAACTACAAGCATAGACATAGTTGTTGTCGTTAGTAATTTTTTCATCTCATATTCCTTTATTTTAATAACTTAAATTAACCACCGATTTTTGATGAACTATCTGTACAAGTTAAAGTACAGTCACCAACTGTTACTGTCGCAGAAGTACAAGTCTTCCACTTCATAACATTACCTTGACGACCACCAGTTGCTAAAGTTGCAGCAGCGGCATCATCTTTTTTACATTGTTTTTTTACTTCAGCCATGAAGTCTTCCTTCGGTCCTGCAATTGCAGAGAAGGAAGCTAGCACCAACACCGTAAGGCATAATTTTTTCATTAGGATACTCCTTTCCTTATTATGAAAAACAAATCTGTTTTATAGAACTATTCTTGTTGATTTTTTATTAATGTCAATGAGTGCTGTAGTTTAAGAGAATTATTAAGTTTTGTTTTATTGTACAAATACTATAGACCGATTGGTCTGGTAGGTTATAAGTGGGAAGACTTATAAGTCTTCCCAATCATCTTCTGACGAAGTTGAAAAATCTTCACCACCAGAAACTTTCTTTACAGGTGCTTCTGGAGCTGCTTTTGGTTGTTGTTGGGCTTCAGTTTTTTCTGGCTTGATCTCAATGACCTCAGCCAGTTTTTCTTTTTTAGGTTTTTCTGAAGTTTTCTCTAGTTTTACTATTCCAGCTGAATTAAAACTCTTGTCGCCGTAAACTAGTTCGTTTAGTACCTTTGATACACTTTTTAATTTATCAGATTGTGTGTTCAATCTTTCAGTTTCTTTAGAAACTTCCTGAGCAATCAAAGAGTTTCTTCTTGTGGTGTCATCTAATTGATCCATCGCTCTTGAGATTTCTTGAATCCCTTGAGATTGCTCTATACTTGCCGCTGCAATTTCTTCGATTGCTGCATCAAGATTGGCAGACTTCTCTAAGATTTGCTCTAGGGCAGAACGACATTCTTGAGACACTTGCTTACCAACTTCTACTTTGTCTGAACCTCTTCTTACTAGAGTATCAATCTTCGATTGAGTCTCTTCGATAACGGTGTTAACTCTATCAATTTGTTTAGATAGCATTTCTTCGATTTCGTGTGCCGCTTCACCAGAACTTTTTGCAAGGGTACCAACTTCTTCTGCGACAACTGAAAAGCCCTTACCATGCTCTCCGGCTCTCGCTGCTTCAACTGAAGCGTTGAAAGAGAGAAGTTTTGTTTGGAAAACGATGTCATTTATGACTTTTGTTTTCTCTTCGATCTCACGAATTACATTCGTTATTTCTTTCATTTCTCGTGAATTGTTATTCATCTGTTCGATAATTTCTGAGTTGGCTTGTGCAATTTCGTCAATGGCATTTAGCATCTGTTGCACTGTTTTCATTCCTGTCTGTGCAGAGTCTCTACTTTGAGAAGATAGTTCCCTCGAATTTTGAGAGTGAGATGCACTTTTATTAACCATCGCGGAAATCTCGTTAAGAGAAGAAGCTGTTTCGTGTAGATTGGATGCTTGTAAGCTAGTCGACTCAGATAAAAGTTTTGTTTGAGTCAGAATATCGTCCGATGCTTTGGCAACTTCACTAGACCCTTGGGTTACAAGCTCAGAGGCGCTTACCATTTGACCGGAAAGAACTTTGCTTAAGAAAAATCCAATAACCCCGGCAAGGATTAAAGAGATAATAAAGCTAAGTCCAAAAATTTGCTTTGAAGTATTGATTCCAGCGAAAGCATTTTTTGAATCTAGTTCTACATATACACGCCAGTTAAGAGTTTCAACGAATTTCGCATTATCAATTTTTTCTGCTGAAACAAGTGGCTCCGGAGCAATCCACCAGTGAGATATATTATAGTTGTCTTCAACTAGTTCTTTTGAATCATGAAACTTAACATTTGCAGTACTTGTCAGCGGAGCAACTTCTTTTTCATTGCTAAAAACTATATCTGAATCATTTTGTATAATTCTAATAATACTTCCAGCATTTCCTTCTTTCTCCATTGCATGTTGAAGTGCTGCTACTTCGTTTTGCACCCAAGCTACATTGGCAAAAGTGACTAGAACCGCTTTCGCTTCACCAAACTCACTTTGTACAGCGGAAGAGATTGGGAAACCTTTTTTCTCTGCCCCATATAATGACTTAGCGAGGGAAGAGTTCTCTAATTCTCCAAAAAAAGATCCGTACAGTTTTTTAGCATAATTTTCTGTAAGCTTTCCTTCTTTGACAGCTTTAAACCAGTTTTCACTCGCAAAGTTAGTCGCTTTAAGACCTTCAATATTTAATTGTTTGCCGTCTCCAGAAAGACTGTTAGAAGCAATATAGTTACCTTGCATGTCTACTAATAAAAGAAAATCATATACAGGGTAGAGGCTGACGACTTCATTGAAATAGAAATTTAGCTTTCCAAAGTCATTCGTCTGCATGCTTTCGTTCTTAGCGAAGACCTGAGCATTATGATAAAGCGCATAGAAATTTTGAGTTAGGTTATTTGAGAGTTTTGTTGAGTTACTCTTAAATCCCTTTCTTATTTCGAACTGCTGCTGGTTAAGCGAGGAGTTGAATTGAAACAATAGAACAAGTCCTAGCGTAAGTAATAAAGATATATTACTTAGCAAGAGTTTCCAGTTTAGAGATAAGCCTTTTAGTTTGTTCATAAATAGTTCCTAAATTATTTAGATTCCCAAAATTATACGGTTCATATTGTTTTCGGAGTTTGGGAGAAAAAGTTTACAAAAAAAGCCTATGAAAAGGATAAAAAAGGGAATGTTAAATTGTTTTTAATATAGATTTGAAGGGGGTTAAGGAATCTTAAGCTGATTTTTTGACTTTTAGGTGAGCCGGCATTGGTTCATAGATGATTTCCTCAGTTTTATACCGACCAAAACACTCCTCAGGCCCTGCCTTATTGATAATGGCATGTTTAAAAGCATTGTCTATTTTTAACCATTTCTCTTGAATGGCCATCGGTACGTTTAGTTCTTCAAAAGTTTGTTTAAGGATATTTTCTCGGTATTCCCAAATATTTTCATCAATCCAAATTTGAGGGTGCGCATCTTTTGGCATTCTTCCGCAAAAAGTCTTTGGTCCACCGAGAGCTCCCGTCATAAAGTCTGATTGCTGAGAAGTAATGATTTCTTGGTCGATATTGCGAAATAATTTACTAAACCACGGATCATCATAGATCTTTTCATAGAGAAGTTTCGATACTTTGAATGTCCATTCTTTTAGTTCTGAATCTGTCACGGAAAGCTGATCGGAAGATTTGTCAGGTTCAATTAAATTTTGGAGAATGAAAAAAAGGAATTATTATGAATTTCAAACTCTTAGCCTTGCTATTTTTATCACCTACGGTCTTCGCTATTGATCGAATAGAATGTAATGGAAGTGGGGTTGATCTTGGGATAAATTACTGGGGGAGTAATACTTCAAATACTCGTGTGGTGCTCAATTATCGTGACCAAAATGGGCGATGGATAAGGGATCAATTCACGATGTTTAAAATGAACTCTAGAAGTTCTACCTTAAGATTTTCTAGTGCAGGTCGTTCGCTGGATATTGATATTTGGCCAGATACTGAAATAAGAGCTCTAAGAAGATATTCGGCAATTTTTCGGGACCAAGTTTTGGGCTTTAATAGAATTTCATGTATTTACCGTGATTAAAGTCTCATTTTTTCGTTGGATCCTGAGTTATTTACTAAAGAATTGGCCAGATTTGATCGATAATATACTTAATGAAAGTTTTCATTCTAGGCCTATTCTTAATTTCGATCGTTAGTTGTGAGACTAAAGACTACGATGAATATCCTACTTCTGCGTATGTTGAAGGAGAAACTAGTGCGGTATTTTCCTCTAGTAAAAGCTTCAATGGTCTTAGTGGAATAACTTCTGTAACAGATACTTCTGCACTTTTATATTGGACTGATAGCGTTGATGCTCAAGAATACTATATCTATGATGTAACTAACGGAATCATCCAACTTATTGATCGGGTTGAAGCTCCTGCATCCTATTACTCTGCAACGAAGCTAAAAACTGGACAGTCTTATAGTTTTCTTGTGAGGATGAAAGATGATGACTCGTTGATTGACTCAAATGAAAAATCCGTGACGATTACAACTAATAGTCAGCCAGATACACCAACAATTACTTTAAATTACAATGACGATAATTTTACTTATGCATACGACATAAGAAAGAATCCATATATTCAAGTTACCAATCTTCGTCCAAGCGATACTGTAAAGATTTATACTGACTCAGCTTGTAGTGATGCTAACTTAGTCGGAAGTGCAACGACAGAAAACACAGTGGCAGATGTAAAAGTTGATGAACTTACTAGCTTTGGCTCTTATGAGTTCTACGCCAAAACCACCAATGTAAATGGAGTTGACTCAGACTGTACGACAACAGCTCTAGATTATGAATTTTTAGAGTGTCCAGATGGTTATATAAAAGTACCGGCTGACTCAGGTAATGAGTATGTGGCCAACGATTTTTGCGTAATGCAATTTGAAGCTAAACCTTGGTACGATATTCCAAGTTATGGACTTGCAAATTCAAGCGATGTTTATGGTCTCAATAGCTATGGTTGTAATGAGTATAGTTGTTCCACTGAAAATTGGGGTACTTCTTTTTTTAAACCGGGAAGTTATGAGGGATCATCTGGTTCGGTGTACAGACCTTGGCGAAGATTAGATATGCAAACAGCTAAAGACGAATGTCGCTCTTTAGGTGAAGGTTACGATCTTATAAACATCTATGAGTGGATGACTATCGCTCGAAATGTTGAAGCAGTTGCCAGCAATTGGGATAGTGGGGTTGTTGGATCTGGTTGCATGTTTAGAGGAAATGTTGGAATTGATGATAGCTGTGGATATAAATTAACTGATAGCAGTGGACTTCGGGATGTCGATGGAAGAGCCGAGGCGGATCGAACAGGAACTGCGCTTACTGCGAAACTTACTCTTTCAAACGGACAAAATATTTGGGATTTCGCTGGAAATCTATCTGAGTGGGTTGATTTCGGGAGCGAAGATCAAGACGATGTACAAATTGGACCTGAGGACTGTAATGATTCTTGGAGTGAATATGGCAGTCAAGAGATGTGCGATATTGAACCTGATGGTGATAGTGATTTAGACGAAATTTATTATTCACCAGGAAACCCTGCTGGTGTTGCAACGGCAAATTATAATTCGGATTATGGGCTAGGTCAGTTCGAAGGTGGAACTGGTGGAGCTACTCTTCGCGGAGGAAGTTATAAAACGGGAATTTACGCAGGTGCTTTTGCCATTAGCTTTTCAGCTTATGATGATATGACATTCAAAGACGTAGGATTCCGTTGTGTTTATCGCCCTTATCAAGATTAAAAGACATTAACCTGAAAATTTAGAGCATACTGAATATCCTTATGTGCAACAGCATTCTCAGCTAGCTCGCCTTTTTCGTTTTTTGCCAACCAAGGATAACCAACTCTTAACATCGCTGCCATTTGGCTATCAATTTGTTTTCTAAGGGACAAATCAAGGGCCACATTTTCGTCGTCGGCATTATCATTTTGAAAGATATGGTTATAGGTAAAAGTTAAACCTAAATCATAACCGTATTTAAATCTATAGGTGGGAGCTATTCTCGCTCGTAATTCATAGTTTCGACTTCTATCGCCTGCGTACTCATTAAGTTGATATTTCTTGTATCTTAAGTAGCTGTTCCAACGGCTGATGTAGAGTCCACCCAAAAGCTTCTTACCAAAATAAACTCTTGCTTGATAATTTGAACCCGAACCATATTTCTCAATAAAGTGAGGATCTTGGTCTTGATAATATCTGAATTGATACCTGAGCTCTAATGGATCGCCCTCTTTTTCAGAAAGGTGCTTATAGCGGATTCGGTAATAGATCTCTTGAAGGTGATCTCTATTTTTACTTTCGGAGTATTTTTCAGTTCCCTGAATTTGCCTCTCCATATAGGTGATGCCTAGTCCAAGTCGCATCCTATCGGTTACCCAATATTGGGGCTTTAGGGTGATGAGTGATTCCTCTCCAACCAAGTCGTAATTTTTATCTCGCTGGGAATGGATTTCGGATTCAATCTGCATGTTGAGATTTTTAAGGTTTACAGCCAAAGCAAAACTGTTAAAAGAAGAAACTAAAGTAAGTAGTAGCAGTAATGTTTTCATACTGGCTTTATTCCCCAAATCTAAATATTGTTCAACCCTTATACAGCAATCTTAAAGAGCTCTTAACTTAAACTGGACATTTTATAATATTTACAAGGTTTAGAGCCTTTTCGAAGCTCTCTGTTCATCATATAAAGAGTTATGCAACAGTATGATTATATTGTAATAGGATCTGGATTTGGTGGCTCAGTTTCAGCGATGAGACTTAGTGAAAAAGGTTATTCCGTAGCCGTTTTAGAAAAAGGGCGCGAATTTCAAGCAAAGGATTTTCCTAAAACGAATTGGAATATTCGAAAATATCTATGGGCACCCTTGATTAAATGTTTCGGTTTTCAAAAAATTACTTTTTTCAGAAGAGTTATGATTTTATCTGGGACAGGAGTAGGGGGAGGCTCCCTTGTCTATGCAAACACTCTAATGTTCCCACCTGATGAGTTTTTTAATAATAAGGTATGGAGTCGTTTTAAGGACTGGAAGTCGGTTCTATCTCCCTTTTATCAAACTGCTGGTTTCATGTTAGGAGTCGCTCCTAATCCATGGTCACATAAGGCTGATAAAGTACTTAGAGAGGTGGCCAAGGATTTAGGTAAGGAAGACTCTGCTGAGAACGTGAAAGTTGGAGTTTATTTTGGAGATCCTAATAAACAAGTAGACCCTTATTTTTCAGGTCTAGGGCCACTGCGCTCTGGATGTACTTCATGTGCCGGTTGCATGGTGGGGTGTCGATATAACGCAAAAAATACTCTAGATAAAAACTACCTCTTTTTCGCCAAAAAATTTGGAGCAAAAATTTTGCCTAAGACATTAGTGAAAAAGATCGAATTTAAGAATGATCAGTACTACATTCATACCGAGAGAACGGGCGCCTGGTTTTTTAAAAAGAGGAATATTTTCCAATCCAGAGGAGTGGTTTTTTCTGGAGGTGTTCTGGGGACGATGGATCTTCTCTTAAAGCAAAAATATCAATATCGAACTATGCCTAATATATCAGATAAATTGGGTGAAAATATTCGTACGAATTCTGAGATGCTTTGTGGAATCACCACTAAGAATACGAAAATGAATGAAGGGGTTGCTATCAGTTCAATTATGAATCCTGATAAAGATACCCATGTTGAGATTTGTAAGTATCCAAATGGTTCAAGCTTTATGAAGCTTTTAACCCTTCCTTACGTCAATTTTAGTAGGACACCAACTCGCTTTTTTCGGTCTCTTGGTAAGATTATTTTTAATCCTTTAGAGTTTTTGAAAATGTACCTATTTACTCCTTGGGCGGAAAATTCAGTTATCTTTTTAATTATGCAGCACCTTGATAGCTCGATGAAAATGAGTTTAAAAAGGTGGCCATTTTCTCGCTTAGTACTTGAAGACTCACAGAAGGTACCAGCATTTATTCCCTCTGGCGCAAATGTTATGGAGAGGTATGCGAAGAAAGTAGATGGCTTTGCTCAATCTGCATTTCCTGAAATGTTTGATATTCCTGCGACTGCACATATTCTTGGTGGAAATCCTATGGGCAAAGATGCTAGTGAAGGTGTTGTGAGTCCTCAGTTTGAACTCTTCAACTATCCTAATGCTTACGTGTTAGACGGTTCAATTGTTCCTTGCAATATTGGAGTGAATCCAAGCTTTACCATCACGGCATTGTCTGAATATGCTATGTCTAATATTCCGGCCAAAGAAGGTAATCAGCAAAAAAGCTTAAACCAACTTATTTCTGAGCAATCAGTTTAAAAATCTCCTCCGCTAAATATGCATCAGGGTAGACTTGATAAGTCCAATAACTGATCTTGTTCGAGATGACCGTCTTGTTTATCCGGTGATTTCGATTTCTATACTCATCAATTAAAGGGAGAAGAATATTGTCATTAATTTTTTGTTTAGCTTCAACAAAGCTAGGGTAGTATTCATTTTTACTTGTTAGGCCAAATTTTTCCATCTTGGATATTAACTCGCTTAGGCTCCTATTTAGTTTAAAAGCTACACCTGCAAAATACATTAATTCAGACCCAGCAGCAGTGATCCTTGTTCTTTGTAACTCACTTTGATGAGGGATTTTAACTGTATGAAGAACTTGGTCGTATTTATTTAGCAGAGCTAAGTATTGATTGTAGACACTCAGTTTTTCCTTATCCGAATTGGTAATAAGCTTTCCAATAAGTTGGCTGTTATCAAGAATTGCAACGAGGTCTTCTTTAGATTTTACCTGATCCAAACCTCCCACTAGTTTTTTTGTTTGCACCACGAGATCAATCAAATCCTTTTTGTCTTGCTTGGCCATGGTAGCACCAGAGGTTAGCGCCACATGCATGGTTTGATTGATCGAATCTAGTTTAATCGAAGACTTTACGGGGTCTTGAGTTTGAGTCAGGTGAACATCAAAGGCTTGCCCTGCAAGCTTGGGATTAAGAAAAACAAGTAGGTCTTGCGAAGTTGCTTGTAGCCTTGCAATTTTCTCCATTGGATGTCCATACATTTGGTTTTCTGTTTCAGCATACATTTTACTTAAATGTTTCCCCACCATTTTTAAAAGAAGTTTTTTCATCGTTCCATTATTTAAGGCCAAGTTGGCAGCACTGGAAAGAAGCTTAGTTAGGGCACGATTAACCCAGTAAGGAGAGCTATTAACAATCTTAACATTGGTTGGTATTAAGCTAATTGCTTGCGTGGAGTATTGAAGGTCTTTCAGGCTTGAATTGGCACCAACTGGCACTTCCTTTGATTCAACTTTTAAGTTTGCACTAATAGAGTAGGTATCCTCTTTAAGAGTTGATGATAACCATAACCTTCGAAAGGTTCTTTCATAGACTGCTTTCTTAATTTGCATATCGAGTTTGATCGTATTGGCACTCGTGATATCAATATTCACATTACCCACTTCAAAAAAACTTTCACCTTTGTTGTCTTCGGCTTGTTTTTTGATATCTACTGAATTGACCTGTGTCATTTCCGCAAGGAAATGATTGATATAATATTTGAGGTAGTCGAAATTTAGACTAAAAAGAAAGTCGACGGTACTTTGCTCTTTACCTAGGTCGTAATAGATTCCACTAAATTGAGAGTTCTCAGCATTTCCACCTCGAAAATATAAATCATCAATATATTTTTGAGAACGGAGTCCATGTCCGATCGAGAATTCTAGGAATGTATTGTTTAATTCTTTTGAATAGAGTGGAGCCACACTCCAAACTTGTAGATTATGAGAGACATTATTAATTTTATCTACGGCGATATTTGGATCAAGTTTCATTTCAAACAGTTTACTTGCCTCATTGTAAGAAAAGATTTGCCCAATAAGGATTTCCCTTTTTTTGTTGAGGTGGTCTTGTCCTGCTTCGATGTAGGGATTGTAGAGAATATCTTTTAGCATCAAGGTGGCAAGATCCATACTTCGAAGAGAAACATACTCAGAACGAAGCTCATTCAAATAGCTTAAAATGGTATCAATTTCGGCTTGCTTTGCAGCTTCTGGATCGTCAATATCATCAGTATCTATTTTAAGAGTCGAAAGGGTATTAGCTAGGTACAGTTTAGTTAAATCAAAAAGAAAATTCTGATTTTTTGAGTTGCGATCAAATTTGAGTTCACTCTTTCCACTTTGGATTTTTAATTGTTTTATATCCAGCGCCAAAACTCCGTTGTCGGTCATTCGCGATTCGAGAAGTATTTCAACTGGATAACCAGTTTTGTCATCTTCAATTTTAGAGTTAATCTCTTTTCCAATTAGTTTTTCATTCATTTGCCCTAGAAGGTAATCTATTGGAAGGTGAACTTTTCCCTTGAGAGCAATTCCTGGAAGTTGTGGCATAAGCCATGCTTGAGCTTCTGTGAAGAGTTGATTTCCCCCTTGAAGTTCAATATCTACTAAGAAATTCATTCCTTTGTTGAGGAGATCTTGAGAAATTAGTTTTGTGATGAGGGGCTTTTTTTCACTGGTTTTATCTCCACCGAGGAGAATATTCTTATCTAGTGATAACCGTCTATCTAAATCATAGACATAGTTTCGTAGCGCACCTTGAGCCAATTCCGTGTATTGGAGATATTCATATTCAGGATCAGCTAAATAGTTTTCATTATTTCGACTTAAATACTTTTGAGCTTTTTGTTTGAGATCAGATAAAAGCTTCGAGGCTTCCGATTGATAATTTTTAGGAATCTTTTTTAAGTCTATATTTTCATGCCCGAGTAATTGCTTGAAAAAGTTTGTGTTATTGATCTCCACATTATTGATGTCACTATAAGTTTGATAAAGTTCTGTTCTCACCTGGAGAAGAGTTCTTTTGTCCTCCGTAAATTTAGCTTCTTGAGAGTTCAACCATTTATCAGTAGGTTTACCTTCTCCAGCGATAACTTTAAACCTGACTTCTTCTCCTTCAAATAGTGTGGGAGAGAAACGCCATAGCCTTAAATTATCATAGTCTTGAGTATAAGGATTGAGTCTTGCAAATTTTGAGAGATCTAGCTTAAAGTTAATTTTTCTTGTCGTGTGAAATACAACGATTCCGTTTTCATCCAACACCTCTTGGAGAATCAATTTGAAATCATTATCAGGAATGCTCTCTGTATGAGTTCTATATAAGTATGTTACTAGTTCAGAATTAGCTAAGATTGTTTTTACTACCGATGCAATAACTTCAAAAGCTCCGAGATAATCGTCACCATCAATTTTAAATTTATGAAATGTTAAACCTAGGTAGCGAGATTGAGAGAGTGTTTTTGTTTCCGGAAAACTCACTGAAAATTCAATATCGTGTAAGTCTGAAATATCGTTTTTTGGAATTTGAGTAAAGTCGAAAAGATTCTGAATTGGATAGTCGACTGTCATCTTAACATTGAGTATCCGAGTCATTGGATCCATTTCGAAACGATCTAGTGATTTTAGAATGGGAGATTTTTCAACAACTTCACGTAGTCCTCGCTCAATAGTAATGAGTTTTAGTTGGGCAAAGGCAACAGGCTCATTAGTCTCTTTGTAGTGATAATCATTCGCAGGGTACCTATTCCCACCAATATTACAACCAAAGAGTCCGGCCAAAACTAAGTAAAGAGCGAGTTTTTTCATATGTCTTCCATTAGATAAAATTACACTTATCTAATCGGACATAGGTGAATGGATCTTAAATTTTAAACAAAAAAAAGCCACGTGATATCAACCACATGGCTTATTTTTAAGCTTTCTTTAGTATAAAGACTATAAACGAGAAATTTGGCTAGCTAGTCTAGAAACTTTTCTACCAGCAGTTGCTTTTTTAAGAGCACTTGACTTCGCAAGCTTGTCAAATAGAGCTTGAACAATAGGAAAAAGTTTAGTCGCTTCTTCTTTATTACCTTCGTCGATTAGACCTCTTAGTTTCTTAACTTGAGTTCTAACTCTTGAAGTTTTCCATCTGTTATTAGTTCTTCTCGTTTCGTTTTGTCTAATACGCTTTCTTGCCGACTTATGATTTGCCACTATAATCTCCTAAATAATTAGTTCTTGTTGCAAAAATAGTGTTCTTATTTATGGCATTGAACACCATTTTGCAAGAACTTTATGAATATATGTTTTATTTTTGCTGCGCGTCCATCTGCCGCTTAGCGATTGACCATTCAGGTCAGAGAAAGCATATTCAATAGGTTAATTTTTAAGAGGATATATGTATGGCAGAAATCAAATCAATTGGTGTCATTGGTGCTGGTCAAATGGGGCGTGGAATTGCTCAGGTGGCAGCTCAGACAGGTTATCAAGTGGTTCTTTTCGATGTGAGTGAAGAATCTTTAAATTTTGGCTACGATTTTATTAAAAAACAGCTGGATAAAGGGGTGGCAAAAGAGAAGTGGGATCAAGCCACTGCTAACACAGCGATGGCCGCAATAAGTAAGTCTACAGATCTTAACGCTCTTAAAGATGCTGACCTAATTGTGGAGGCTGCTACTGAAAATAAAAAGATTAAATTTGAAATCTTCAAGAATATAGATGAGATCGCAAAGCCTTCGGCGATATTAGCTTCAAATACTTCTTCCATTTCTATTACAGAGATCGCAGCTCAAACTAAAAGAGCAGATAAGGTATGTGGTATGCATTTTATGAATCCAGTTCCTGTAATGAAGCTAGTTGAAGGTATTAGTGGCCTAGAGACTTCAAAAGAAACATTTGATGCTGTCGCGGCTTGTGCAGAGAAGATGGGTAAGACATTTGTTCGCGCCAAAGATATGCCAGGATTTGCTGTTAATAGGATCCTAATGCCGATGATAAATGAAGCGGTATACGCACTATATGAGGGGATAGCCTCAGTAGAAGATATTGATATTGCAATGAAGCTTGGAACAAATCAACCAATGGGACCACTGACCTTAGCAGATTTCATTGGGCTGGATACTTGCCTCGCTATTATGGAAGTTTTATTTGATGGGCTTGGTGATACGAAATATCGTCCTTGTCCACTTCTTAAGCAGTATGTGGCAGCTGGAAGATTAGGGCGAAAAGTTGGAAACGGTTTTTACAATTACGGAGATAAATAATGTTATTAGATGAAAGTTATAATGAAATTAAAGATATGGTGGCCAAGTTCTCAGATAATGAAGTGGCTCCACTAGCTGCTAGTATTGATAAAAACCACAGCATTCCAAAAGAGCTCATCGCTAAATTGGGAGAGAACGGACTATTAGGAAGTTATGTTCCTGAGCAGTACGGCGGAGCTGGGATGGATTATTTAAGCTACGCTATGATCGTTGAGGAAATCTCAAGAAACTGTGCTTCAACTGGAGTTTTAGTTTCAGCTCATACCTCTCTAGCGACTTGGCCAATTCTTGAATTTGGTACAGAAGAGCAAAAAAAGAAATACCTACCAAAGCTTGCTTCTGGAGAGTGGATTGGGTGTTTCTGTTTGTCTGAACCAAATGCTGGTACAGATGCAGGTTCATTGACTACTTCTGCAACAGATATGGGAGACCACTGGGAGATTAACGGGACTAAGAACTGGATCACTAACGGAAAAGAAGCTGACCTGGCCATTGTTTTTGCTAAGTCTGAAAAGACTGACGACTATAAAGGAATGTCTGCATTTATTGTTGAGACTTCTTCTGAAGGATTTTCGATTATCAAAGAAGAAGAGAAATTAGGGATCGCTGGATCATCAACTTGTTCTTTGGCATTCGATAAAGTGAAGATTCCTAAGGAAAACTTACTTGGTCCAGAAAAGAAAGGATTTAAAATCGCGATGGCTACTCTTGATGGAGGAAGAATTGGTATTGCTTCTCAGGCATTAGGAATTGCGGAAGGTGCATTCAGGTATTGTCGTCGCTACGCAACAGAAAGAGTTCAATTCGGGAAGCCAATTTCAGCTCTGCAAGCAATTCAATTTAAAATTGCTGATATGAGTACTAAGATTGCGGCATCCAGACATTTGATTTATCACGCAAGTATTTTAAAAGATAGAAAAATGCCATACTCCAAAGAGAGTGCTCAAGCTAAGCTTTTTGCTGCTGAGACTGCAATGTGGACCACTACTCAAGCAATTCAGGTATTAGGTGGGAATGGCTATACTAAAGAATATCCAGTTGAGAGATTCTTTAGAGATGCTAAGATTACTGAAATTTACGAAGGGACTTCAGAGATTCAAAGAGTCGTTATTGCGACGAGTGAATTTAAGTCGATTAGCTAGGACACGACTTGGCAATGCAAGCCAATTAGTGCTATTTTAGGTCCTTAATTCATCAGGAGTTACTTCATTATGGCTAAAAAGAAAAAAGTAGCTAAAAAAGTTGCGAAAAAAGCAGTGGCAAAAAAGCCGGCCAAAACTGCAAAAAAAGCTGTTAAGAAAAAAATGGCAAAGACAGTAAAAAAAGCTGCCAAAAAGAAAACAACAAAAAAGAAAGTAGCAAAAAAAGCTGCAAAGAAAACTAAG
>CAXRIU010000001.1:0-4375 GCA_964231135.1 Bacteriovoracaceae bacterium | reverse complement strand
CCATCTCAATATAGAGCTTCCTTAAAAGTTCTTCATTTTGAATTGGCGTTGAAAGGTAGTGAAAAGCCAGTATAATAAGGCTTGAGTAATTATTATCAACGGATGAAGACTGGTGCGCGTGGCATCTTCCTTCGTCCACCAGGCTAATGGCACCTACTATTTCAAAAGTTACGGCTATCGAAAGCTGGAGCCAAGCGGAGTTTGGTGTCTCATTTTTTTTGTACAACTTTGTTGATTTTCGATGCCTTACCTCATTCTTTCTCATTTTAGAATTAATATGCATTGAGTTTTATACCATTACATGATATCGTGTAGTAGTCAATCTTAGTATAGCGGAGAAATTATGAAAAGGTGCAGGACAAGCTCAAACTCTATAAAGGATCAAAAATTTATATCACCTGATACGGCAGGCGAACTAATGAATCTCTTTAAGGTTTTAACTAGCGAAACTCGTTTACGATTAATTCATGCCCTAATCTTAAAAGAAGAACTATGTGTAAGCGATTTATCAAATATTGTCGAAATGAAGCCTCAGGCAGTCTCCAATCAGCTTCAACGCCTAGTGGATAAAGATATTGTAGCCTCTCGAAGAGAGGGAAACCAAATCTATTACAAAATCAATGACCCTTGTGTAATTAACCTACTTGAGCTTGGACTTTGCTTGCTTGAAGAATCCAAGAAAAAGCGACCACGGATGGAGAAATTTGAAATCTCCAAGATCATGGCTACTTAAAGAAGCGAGATACTTAAGATGGCGACAAAACCAATTGATGAAATCATTACCCACCTTAAAAATGGGATTAAGTATAAAAAATGCTGGAAGTGCGGTTGCCAGCAAGGAACTGTAAATGCCCTTGAAGGCAAGATGGAAGAAATTGATTCTTCTGATAAAGAGTTAATTTCCCCTCTTCTTGAAGAGTCTAAAAAAACTTTTGAAACCGTCCAATACGATTGTTTGGGATGCAAAATATGCTACCCATCAGAAGTAACTAATTTTTTATCAGAAGCATATCCTGATGTTGAGCTTGAGCCTGACGGTTGTGCAACAGATGATATTTTTGTAGAAGAGAGATCAGGGTGGCCACCTCTTCCCGGCAGTTATGAGATCCTTCGTTTTGAAGCTCCCGTTGCAATATGCACACTAAACTCAAAAGACCTAATGGATAAGATTGTTGATATTGGACATCCTAGGGTGAGTATTGTTGGTACTATGAATACTGAAAATCTTGGAATTGAGAGAGTTGTAAAAAACTTATCAACGAATCCAAATGTTCGTTTCCTCATTTTGTGCGGTGATGATTCGGAACAAAAAATTGGGCATTTGCCAGGGCAATCATTAGTAAGTTTATTTGAAAATGGTGTAAATCCAGAAAAGATGCGGATAATTGGAGCGAAAGGAAAACGTCCTCTGTTAAAAAATGTAGATATTTCTAGTATTAATCAAATAAAGGAACAAGTTAAGCTTATAAATTTAGTTGGTTGTTCAGATTTAAATAAAATTGAAGAAACGATTAATGAATGTGCAAGTCAAAATATACCAGTGTTTGAAGGAGCTATTAATATGTCTGTAGGGATAGAGAAAATTCAGGCCAATTGTCCACCGCCATTAAAGCTTGATCCAAGTGGATATTTTGTAATTTACCCTGATAAAGACAAGAATTTGATTACTGTCGAGCATTACACTAACAATGGAGTCTTAAATAAAATTGTAGAGGGACGAGACATCGGCTCTATTTATTCAACCATTATAGAAAACAACCTCATAAGTAAGTTAGATCATGCTAGCTATTTGGGAAAAGAATTAGCAAAAGCAGATGAATTTTTAAGAATTGGGACACCATTTATACAAGATAAGGCGCAAGACCCAGAGGTTATTCAAACACCTACAGAAGATATGACCAGTAACTGTAAATCTAAAAAGTGTTGTTAAGGAGATATTATGAAAAAAGTATGGATTGCACTATTGTTACTTTTGACAACTTTTATGGGAACTTCAAGCCTTGTTTACGCAAATGAAAAAGTAACCAAAGTGATGCTGTTTGCTGATCCAAGAGAAGCAGAGACGAGCTGTGGGTGCGCAGAAATAATACGTTTAGCAAGAGAATCTAAAAATGGGAAAAATGTATCGTTTGAAGAAGTTGATATTAGAAAAATCTCAGATAAGTATAAAAAATATAAGATTATGGTTTCACCAACAGTAATTTTTCTTGGACAGAATGATAGTGTAATTAATCGTTTCCAAGGAGAAGGATCAGGAGTCATAAAAAAATTAAGGCATGCGATAAAGCAGATCGTGAAAAAATAAATCTTTGAGGTATTATTAATGGAACTCTTTGACTCTTTAATTTCATCGCTTAACATTATCACTTCTGGTGAATTTCAATACAGCAAATCTATAGCACTTCCTCTTGCTTTTATTGGTGGGATTATTGCTGGCCTCAACCCCTGCTGTCTTCCAATTTATCCAGCAGCAGCCGGTTGTTGTGCAGCTCTAAAAAAAGAAACTATTCGTGGAAATTTAGGAATTGCAACGCTTTTTATTTTAGGTGGAAGTGTTGTTACCACAATTCTTGGAATTATTTCTGGGCTTGCAGGAAAGGTTTTTGGCCAAATTGGTACTTGGCCCTTCTATGTTATTGCAATAGTTCCGATAGTCTTTGGCCTGTACCTACTTAGGGTTTTAAAGTTTCAACTTCCAACATTTTCTGGAGTAAATGTAAAAGTAAATGGAGCATTTGGGGCTTTTTTGATGGGAGGAATCTTAGGAATAGTCATTACACCTTGTGCGACTCCCATTTTAGCAGGTCTTTTGTCTTATGTGGCAACTACAGGTGATCCAACTTGGGGAGGGTTACTGCTTTTTATTTATGGAATCGGAATAGGGATTCCTATTATTCTTGTTGGAACTACATTTGCCTCAGTAATTTCACGATTATCTTCAGAAAAATATCGACGTTGGGCAGATTATATTTCAGGGACATTACTAGTTGGTGTTGGCCTGTATTTAATTTGGATTGCCTAGTCGCCTAGAGTAGGTATTGTTTTGATAAGTTAGTGTTAATTTATCGTTAGTAACTACAAAAAGCATTATGAGAGTATAAAATAAATGAAGAAGACAATGATAAAGATTCAGAAAATGGACTGTCCATCAGAAATTAAAATGATTGAAGGAATGGTTGAAAAAATAGATCAAAATATCAAAATTGAATTTGACTTAGGTAACCGAATTGCAAGTTTTTACCACAAAGATGATTGTGATTTGATTCTTCATGGTTTGAGTCGAATTTCTTTGCCCGGAAATGTTGTATCATCTGAAGAAATTTCAGAAAAGGATATTCCAGACATTGCTCCAAGTGTTGAAGCAAAAACTTTAAAATACCTTTTAGCAATAAACTTCACAATGTTCATCGTGGAAATAGTTATTGGCCACTATGCCGAATCGACAGGTTTAATTGCTGACGGATTAGATATGTTAGCAGATTCATTTGTTTATGGTGTTAGTTTATATGCTGTTGGAAAAAGTATTGCCGCAAAAAATAGAACAGCGTTTTTAAGTGGTATTATACAAATAACGCTAGGTCTTCTGTGTCTTGTAGAAGTAGGTCGAAAATTTTATTTTGGAAGTGAGCCTCTATCAAACTTTATGATAATCGTCTCAATTGTTGCTCTAATTGCAAATATATGGTGTCTTACTCTTATTCATAAACATAAGGATGGGGAAGTGCATATGAAAGCCAGTTGGATATTTTCTGCCAATGATGTCATTGTAAATACAGGTGTTATTATATCTGGTGCTTTAGTTTACTTTTTCAAAACTAATATCCCTGACTTAATTATCGGTGGTCTTGTTTCACTTATTGTTATTAAGGGTGGATTAACAATTATTAAGCTCTCAAAGCCTCAAAAAGAGCAACCAAGTGAAAATCAAGATTGCTGTTCTGGTAAATGTAGCTAAAAGAGTTTTTAAGGAGCTTTTGTCAGCTTCTTAGTGAACACTTCAAGTGACGGAAGTCCTTTATGAACTTTGATTATAGCTTCTTTTTTAATAGCCTTGCTAGATAAGTTTAAAACCGTAGTCCCTGTAATTACTGTAAATAATATCGCAAGAAATATCTCAATTATCGCACGCATACTATTCCTCCCTTTTTTTAAGCTCTCGCTTAACAATGTCTTTTACTGTCGATGGATACCATGACCCACCGAGTTTAGTTGGTATGTTTTTATCGTTTAAGTATTCAGAGATTCGTTTAAATGAATAACCCTTTTCTCGAAGGGAAATCATCTTTTCAATTACCCTTTGCTCACCCTTATGAACTACACGCATAGTCCCAACAAGCTTTTCACCGAAGCGAAGAGTAGGTGCTTTAATCTCTTC